>CAVETY010000004.1:0-193859 GCA_963618945.1 Bacteroidaceae bacterium | reverse complement strand
CGAAAGCGGATGCAAAGTTAGGGAGAGTTTTCGGTTTTGCAAGGGGCGGGGAGAAAGTCAATGCATAAATATGCCGCCTTTTTTCTTTAAAAGGGCTTTTATAAGCTGATTTTCAGAGTATTAATATTAATGTTAATTCAAGTTAAACAAAAGTGCTTTTGGACTTGGTTGTTGTCTGATGGCGGGTGATTTCTCCTAAAGAGCCTTGTGACAAGGGCATTCTTGCGGCTATTTTATATATTTGCACATATTTTAATAGACCGTTAAAAGTGCGAAAGGGCATGCAACAAGACCAATCGCACAATTAAGATATTTATCCTGATGAGACCTAACATAGCAGAAAGAGGCTGGCACGCCATATTGACTATAACACTCGGCGTCGCAGTCTTTGTTTTTTGGAGATTTGCGCATCCCGAGGCATTGTCATGCTCAGAGGAGTTGCAACTCTTCCTTTTCAGCAAAGGTTACCTCGCCGACAGGCTCACCTACCCCGGCGGGCCGAGCGTTTACATTGGCGAATTCCTGACACAGTTTTTCAATCCCCTGACACTTGGGGCAACCATCATGGCGGCCTTGTTTATGGGAATTCAGCTCATGACGTGGGGAGTGATGAAAACGGGCATGGGGAACAAGGACGGCAAAGGGACAGAACTTGTCTACTCGTTGTCTTTGGTGCCGGCCGCTGTGCTTCTAATTCTGATGGGCGATGAGAACATTCTGCTGACATATGGTGTGGAGATCCTGATAGGACTTGCCGCATGCGCTTGCTATGGCAGATTAATGAAGAGGCCGTTGTCGCACATGGCGTTTCTGCTCATCAGCCTGCTTATTTTGTTTTACGTGGCTGGACCGGCTGCTTATATGCTATTGGCTTATGCCCTGACGCGGAGAGTGGTTTCACTAAATCCGATGGGAAAGGCGGATCTGGCATTGGTGGTTGCCGTCATTGAGACAGTTTTGGCAGTCGTTATAGGCTACAGGCTGTCGGCATACCCATTAGAGAGAGTTGCGCTTGGCATAGGCATTTACAGAATGGCGGCGGCTCCCGTCATGCCAACGGTCATGATTGCCATATTGGGCTTCATTGTGGCAATGGCAGGTTGGCGAGGGGCGAACATAGCTCATGGCGAAGTCGTTACGGTGGCTGCGACTATGATTGCTTGCGTCGTCGGCACACGAATGTCATACGACGAGTTCAAATATAGAGTCATGAAATATGACATGTGTTTGAGGACTCGAGACTGGAGCCAAGCAATAAAGATGGGCGAAAAGAGCGAAGCTAAGTCACCATTAGAGTTAGCCACCATAAACTTCGCACTCGCCATGCGCGGCGAATTGGCAGAGCGGATGTTTGAGTTCAAGCAGGTGAACAGCGAGGGACTGCTCCCCGTGTTTGGCCGCGAAGTGTTCACCACAATGATGACTGGCGACATATATTTTGAGCTTGGGATGGTGAACACTGCTCAACGATTCGCATTTGAGGCACAAGAGTCCATACCCAACCAGCAAAAAAGTGGCCGATTGACACGTCGATTAGCCGAAGTGGCCATAGTGGACGGCAAATACGAATTAGCGAAGCGTTACCTCGGCGTGCTGGAGATGACATTCGCATACAGGCAGTGGGCAAAAGAGACTCGCAAGCTGATTGCAGACGAGGCCAAAGTCAACAGCCACCCACTCTATGGCAAACTCAGGCGAGAGAGAGTGACAGAGGACTTCTTCTACAGCGACCGCGAGCTTGACCAGATGTTGGGTCTTTTGTTCAACCACGATAAGACAAATAGACTTGCCGTGGAATATCTGCTTGCCTGCGAACTCCTGACACGAGACCTGCCGGCCTTTGCGCGCTATGTGCCACTGCTTGGCCAATTGCCCGATGGCGGCGGAATCCGAATCCCGCGCGCATATCAGGAGGCCCTGTGCATGGCATGGGCGCAAAAACATACAAGCTTTGAGGGCATGCCGTGGAGAATAGACCCATCAATCAAGAGTTTGTTCGTGGACTTCGCCCGCATACACTCGGCAAACAACAAAGACCCGAGGCCAAGCGAAGGAAGATTAGGCAGCAGCTACTGGAGCTACTTCGTTAACCAACAATAGGATGAGAAGCGGACACGGCAAGTAACAATTAAAGAGGAGAAAAGAGAGATGAGATATAGATATATGGCATCGGCAGCCATCATGATAGCCATGACATCGTGCAGTGAGACGCTGAAAAATGTAAGCCAAGTGAATGAGCTGCCTGAAATATGGCCAGACTACATAGGTGTGACTATTCCTCGGACTATAGCCCCGCTCAACTTCGCCATGGCGGATGACGACGCGACAACAGTTCATGCGACCATCACAGGGCCAGACGGGGAGAGAGTAACAGCCAATGGAGAAGAGGCAAACTTTGACATAGCGGAGTGGCGGTCATTGCTGACTAAATGCAAAGAGGGCGACAGCATAATGGTGACTGTCGCTGCGAAGTATACAGATGGATGGAAAGGATATAAGCCATTCGCAATATACGTCTCGGCAGACACGCTTGCCGCCTATGGCTTGACATATCGAAGAATAGCGCCGGGATATGAGGTGTACAGCCACATGGGCATATATGAGCGCAAGCTGTCAACATTTGACGAGACAGTCCTAATGGAGAACACCGAGATGCCAAACAGCTGCGTGAACTGCCACACGTCAAGGCGAGGCAGCACAGAGGACTACGTTTTCCACGTCCGCGGCGAGGGGGGCGGAACTGTGCTTTCACATGGTGGCAAGATAAAACTGCTCAATACTCCGACAGCCAAGACAATCGGCGCAACGACATATCCCGCATGGCATCCCGACGGACGTTATGTGGCATTCTCAGTCAACACAACGAGGCAGTCATTCCATCAGACAAAAGAGAAGAGGCTTGAGGTCTTTGACGTGGCGAGCGACATTGTGATGTATGACTTAGACGAGAACAAAATAATAACCTCGCCACTGCTCAACAAGACAGACAGTTGTTGGGAGACATTCCCCTGCTTCAGCGCAGACGGCGGCACGCTGTACTATTGTTCGGCAAAGCCACGGCAAGTTCCGTCGGACGTACGCGAGTCTCGTTATGTTTTATCAAGCGTCGGGTTTGACAAGGCCACAGGGCAATTTGCGGAAAGAGCCGACACCGTTTTGGATTTAAGGGCTGAGGGAAAGAGCATATCCCTCCCACGGACATCGGCAGACGGGCGATTTATCATGTTCACCACTTGCGATTATGGCACATTCCCCATTTGGCATAGCGAGGCTGATTTGTGGATGATGGATTTGCGGAATGGCGAGGCTCGACCTGTTGAAGAGCTGAACAGCGGGGAAGCTGAGAGTTTTCATAACTGGAGTCCGGACTCACGATGGGTGGTATTCTCAAGCCGACGCGGCGACGGGCTTTTCACAAGGCTATACATCGCTCACATATCAGCTGATGGAAAAGCATCAAAACCTTTCCTGCTTCCACAGATAGACCCAAAGCGATATTACCGCGAGATGATGTACTCGTATAACGTGCCCGACTTCAGCACGGGGAGAGTAGAGAACGTGGGTAAACGAGTTGGTCGGATAGCTGAGCGCGGAGCTAAAGAGCAGGTTGGCGTGGAATAGGTTCGACTTACGATTTTCAAGAGTTTATATAAGCCCATCCTGTCGCAGTGAAGCGACGGGATGGGCTTGCTTTTTGCTGTTGATGCACATTTGAATACCCCGCCAAGCCAGAGTCGGAGTAAGCCAAGAGATGCGTAGCTATACATTGAAAAAGAGCTGTCGCATGGGATGAGGCTGAACGGAGAATGTGAATGGAGAAAGGCAATCAGACAGAGGAGCAACTTACATTTTATTATATGAATGGATAAATACGAGTTGGGCATAAAAAAGTCTGGCGTCATTGCCTTTTTTAGGCAATGACGCCAGTACTCTCAAGTCAACTTCTGTCTTAGAAAGTTGTTTGGGCAGGCTTATTTTTTAGCCTTAAAGTTCCAATAAGCAACCTCACGATTGTAATCAACGTTGTAGTAGTCACCACCATCGGGGAATACGAGCGTCATGGTGTCTTCGTCAGTTATGATGACGTCGAACTCGGTTACATAGCGAGGAGCGCCGAAATTCGTTTTGGCATTCATCTCGAAAGGCCAAAGGATAGAGTTCTCGCCAGTCTTGAGCTTGTACTTGGCCCACTGAGTGTTCTCGGTCTGCTCGACAAGTTCATACTCAGTCTCGTTGAGCTTATTGCCCTGAGCGTCATACTTGATGATTCGTCCGTCCTCGGTGAACTCCATATAGGCATCGAAGCTCTCCTCACCTGTGAGTTCGCCAGAGACAGAGTGGCCGAGCTGTCCCGACCACTCGCTTTCCTTGGCTACGCCCCACCAGTGATTTGAAGTGGCAAAATCGGCACCAGACGCAGTGGCTACGTCAATATAACCATCGTTGCCCCAGACATATCCTTTTTCATTAGCCGCAGTGTTCCAAGTCCATTTCTTAGAGCCAGTGCCATCCAACCCGGCAAGAACGCCCATTCCGTCAACCGCCTTGAAGTTCCAAAAGGCTACCTCTCTATTGTATTCATTGTCATAGTCACCGCCATCGGGATGCACAAGAACCATGCTGGTGGCAGAGATTTGAACAACGTCGAACTCAGTGACATAGCGAGGAGCTCCGAAATTCGTATTGGCATTCATCTCGAAAGGCCAGAGAATAGAGTTCTCACCAGTCTTGATGCGGTACTTGGCCCACTGAGTGTTCTCAGTAAGTTCAATGATCTCATAGGTGGTCTCATTAAGCTTCGTGCCGTTGGCGTCATATTTTTCAATGGTGCCATCCTCGGAGAAGACCATGTAGGCGTCAAAACTCTCCTCGCCAGTGAGCTGACCAGAGACAGAGTGTCCAAGCTGCCCTGCCCAATCATCTTCGGAGGCTACGCCCCACCAGTGATTTGAAGAGGCAAAATCGGCACCAGACGCAGTGGATACGGTAATATAACCATCGTTGCCCCAGACACGTCCTTCCGCATTAGCCGTAGTGTTCCACTTGTAGACCTTGCGACCTGAGCTTGAGCAGAAGAGTTTCTCGGCAAGAGTGAGTTCTTGTTTTACATAGACATTTGCAGTCTTCTCAGAGACAACCTCTGTTCCGTCGGAGTTATAGGTAACGACATAGAACTTCTGGTTGGGGTCAGAGCCACGAGACGGGGCGATGGTGAAAGAACCAGACGCGCCAGTGGCGAGAAGGTTCTGCGAGCCGTCAGACTTAAGGTTATAGACCTTGACAATCTGAGCAGGCGAAGTGGTGTAGGTGAAGTAGTTGCCATCTTCCGCGGGGTTGCCGTCCTTATCGGTCTGAGTGAACGAGAAGGCCTCCGAGAGAGCCTCCTGCGTTGTCACGATGGGATCGAAAGTGGCGTCATCCTCCACAGGTTCGCAAGCGCAAAGCAGGCAAGCGGCGGCCAGTAAGATATAACGATTCTTCATTTTGATTCTCTTTTCGTTTGTCAAGCGGGGTTGCGGGTGGCGGCACGAGTCCGCCACCCAGTGAACACCCACTTAATGAATTGCTTTATAGACCAACGATGTCACAATTAATTGTAGACAGGGGCCGAAGTCATGATGCAGTCGGAGCCGCTCCAACCCGGGTTCTGCTTGAGGACAGACTCGTCATCAACAATATTGATCTGTGAAGACGGGATGGGCCAGAAGCCGTCGGTGTCAGCATAGCGCTGCGCCCAAGAAGATGAGGCGTGGTGCATAGTGGTCCACTTGCCTGTGTAGTTGACACGCGTGTTCTCCTTGCGCTGGATAGTCTTGGCTGCGAGACAGTTGACGCCACCTTCCTTGCCAGACCAGCGGCGGAGGTCATTGTAGCGGATACCCTCACAAGCGAACTCGAAGCGACGCTCGTTCTGAATGTTGATGAGCGAATAGCTTTGAGCGGCGAGGCCTGCGCGCTCACGAACCTTGTTCATGCCGGTAGCGTCGCCAGTGAGCTCGGTGTGCATAAGGAGAACGTCAGCGTAGCGCATGAGGACGAAATCGGTGTAATGAGAACCCTGCATTGAGTTACCAGTGGTAGGAGACTGGCTGCCGCCCGTCTCGAGCCTGTAGAAATCCCAGAAGGTGTAAGGACCGTCAGTGAAGCTGCTCCAGTTGGACGAAGAGTTGCCATTGATAGGCGTGGTGAGATCCTTGACCGTGACGGCGCAGAGCTTCTTGTTATAGTAGCCGGCATCCTCGGTGCAAGAGGTGGTGAAGGCGAACTTGTCAAGCTCGTTCTGGCAGTCGATGATAGTAGCGGCCTTGCGAGGGTCGGAGTCACTCCAGTCATCCCAAAGCTGAGCATTGACAGTGCCCTGACCCCAGCCCTGAGCGTAGGGGAAAGTAGCCTCGCCGCCGTTTGAGTTGCCATTGCCATCATCATCGCAACGGAGAGAGACATAGAGTGATGACATGTTGCAGAAGCCCATGCCGGTGGTGCCGTTCCAAGAGGCGGTGTTGCCGTACTGGATTTGGAAGAGCTGCTCCTCATTGCCGTTGCCGGCCCAAGTCTTGCCAGCCTCATAGAGATCCTTCACGAAATCGTAAGACTCGGCGGTGTACTTGTTAGAGTAGTCCCAGAGGCGACGGTAGTCATCGATGAGCGCGTACTGTCCGCTGGCCTCAACCTCCTCAAGCACCTTGACGACATCCGCCTTGGTGAGAGAGGCGTTCTCGATGCCCTGCTGCGATGGAAGCGACACGGCTTCGGGGGTAGCAGTGGCGAGCTCGGAGACCTTCTTATAGAAGCCCTCGTAGAACATATAGGCGCGGGCGAGGTAGCCGCCGGCGGCACCCTTGGTGGCATGACCGTCACCCTGAGTGGTGGCGCCATAGGTCATGAGGTTATATGCGCTCATGAAGTCGGCGAGGATGTGCGGGTAGACAACCTCCTCGGCGCTCTGCTGAGGACATGGGTCGGGAGCAGAGGCCGTGTAGTAGGCAGGGATGTCGCCCCACATCTGAGCACCCCAGAGGTAAAAGAGGCCGCGAAGGAAATAGGCCTCGCCAATGAGCTGGTTTCGAGTCTTCTCGTCGATACTGCTCATGATGGCCTCGTCAGTATTGAGGATGGCGTTAGCGCGGGCGATGGCCACGTAGATGACGTGCCAAGTGTTGTTGCTGGAGCTGGTAGAGGTGCCGAAATAGTCAGTATTGGTGACCATGAGGTGACCAATGGCGTGGCACTCCGTATCACCCGTGCCGCCGGCTCCGTTGCAGTCGTCACTTGCGAGGACGTTGACAAAGAACGGGGCGTTGAGAGGGTTATTAGAGATCTGGTTGAGGCAGCCATAGAGTGCGGCCAGCTCCTTGTTGAGGTCGGCCGCGGAACCCGGGTAGTTGCCCGAGTTAGCCTCCGTATAGTTTTCGCTGTCGAGGAAGTCGTCACACGCCGTGAAAGAGAGCGCGAGCGACGCGGCGGCAGCCAGTGCTATAAATTTTTTCATAATTAGCATCTAAAGGGTTGGAGACACTTAGAACTTGATGTTGACACCTGCGATATAGGTGCGCGCTGACGGGTAGAGGCCGAGATCGACACCCTTAGCCCAGTCGTTGGTGCCGCCGGAAGCGCCCACCTCAGGATCTACGCCAGTGTACTTGGTGAAGCATGCGACATTCTGCGCCTGGACGTAGATGCGGAGCTGTCCGAATGGAGAGGACTTCCAAAGGTTCTTGGTGAAGTCGTAGCCGAGAGTGATGTTCTGAATCTTGAAGAAGTCGGCATCCTGCATGTAGTTGGTAGAGACCCAGCTGTAGTTCTCATTGCCGTAGCCGAGGCGGGGCTTAGAGTTGCTGGTGCCCTCACCATGCCAACGATCGAAGACGTCGCGGGTGTAGTTGGCGTAGGGGTTAGCAAGGAGGGCGGTGCGGTAGCACTGCATGACCTGCTGGCCGAAAGCGCCGCTGCCACTGATGCTGAAGTCGAGACCCTTCCAATCGAGGCCGAGGGTGACACCGAGAGTCACATCGGGGTTCGGGTCGCCAATCTCGTGGCGGTCATTGTCGAGGTCGATCTTGCCGTCGCCGTTCCAGTCATCCCAGATGCAGTCGCCAGGGCGAGCGCCTTCGAGGACAGCCTTGCCTTCTGCGCGGGCCTGGTCAATCTGAGCCTGGTTCTGCCAGATGCCGCTGTAGCTCATGCCGCTGAAATAGCCGATGGCGTGACCCTTCTCGACGAGAGATACATAAGACGAGTTCTGGAAGAGAGCCGAGCCGGTGCTGTCGCCGATGCGGCCAGAGGCTGTGCCGAGCTTGGTGACCTCATTCTTATTGTAAGCCACATTGACGCCGACATTGTAGTGGAAGTCGCCCTTGGTGTCATTCCAGGTGAAAGCCACCTCGATACCCTTGTTCTCGACATCGCCACCATTGATATAGGCGGCCTCCTCATAACCGAAGACATCCTGAGTAGGAGCCTGGACGAGCCAGTCCTTAGTGGTCTTCTTGTACCAGTCGAAGTTGACGCCGAGACGGCTGTCGAGCAGGCGGGCGTCGAAGCCTACGTTAATCTGCTCTGAGGTCTCCCAAGTGACATCGGGGTTAGGCTGGTTGCGGGCGTAGGCGCCAGTGACATAGTTGCCAGAGCCGGTGGTGTAGGCATTGTCTGAGCTGAACTTGTAGCCATAGTCGGCATAGTCAGAGGGCGAGAAGCCGATGTTGGAGAGGTAGACGTAATTGTCGATGTTACAGTTACCATTCTGACCCCAAGAGGCGCGGACCTTAAGGAAGTTGAGAACGTTGCTTGAGCTCTGCATGAAATCCTCACTGGTCATGACCCAGCCGAGAGAGGCAGAGGGGAAGAAGCCCCAGCGGTTGCCACGTGCGAAGTTGTTTGATGCGTCACCACGGACGATGAGGGTGGCGAGGTACTTCTCGTTGTAGTTGTAATTGATACGGCCGAAGACTGAGGCGATAGTACCCTGGCCCTCGGTGGCCGTACCAGTTACACCAGTCACCTGGCTGAGATCATAGTTAGAGAGCAGGTTATAGTTGTATCCGTTGAGGATGAGCGAGTTGAGCTTATCTACACCTGACTGTGCGGTGCCGCTGAGGTCGGCGCTCCAGAGAGACTTCTCAATAGACTGGCCGACGAGGACATCGAAGTGGTTGCCAGCAAACTCAGGGACAATATAAGAGATAGTGTTCTCAACATTGATGCTTGAGCTTGCGCCAGCCGCCTGGTAGACGCTATAGTTAGAGCCGGACTCCGTAGAGCTGGTGCTGTAGGGCATACCGACACGCTTGTTGGCGTAGGCCGAGTAGCCGGTGTTGAACTGGCCACGGTACTTGAGGTTCTTGATGAACTCGACCTCAAGGAAGAAGGTTGCGCCGACACCGAAATCGCGGTTACGGTTGATGGAGTTGCGGCCACCGTTGTAGAGAGTCTGGAGAGGGTTAGAGAAAATCATCGTAGAGAAGCCAGAGCCGTTCTTCTCGTAGCTGGTGAGAGAGCCGTCCTCATTGTAGGCGGGAGTCAGAGGAGAAGCCGCATAGGCATCGTGCATGACATTCCAGTAGCCGTTACCCTCGGCGAGGTCATGGCTCTTGTGGTACCAGAAAGAGAGGTTCTCACCAATCTTGATGACGTCGCGGTTGTCCTTGGCGCTGCGGTAGAGGACGTGGTCGGAGTTGATGCGTCCACCATAGCGGCGATAGTTAGAGGCGTTGCTGCCACCCATGATACCATCCTGATCGGTGTAGTTGATAGACATGGCGAACTTAGAGCGATCTGAGCCGCCGGTGAGGCTGAACGAGTGGCTCTGCTGAATGGCGTCCTCATTTTGGAACTCCTTGAACCAGTCAGTGCCATCCCAGCCATTGTTGACCTTGTCGAGGATTGAGGCGGGGACGAGTGAAGCCCAGTCGACAATGTTGCCAGTCTCGTTGAAGACGGCCTCATTGACAACCTTCATATAGTCCTGCGCACCGAGTGTGGCGGGACGCTTGAGGGCGTTTGACACACCGACATAGCTGTCGTACTGAGCGGTCACCTTACCCTCCTTGCCCTGCTTGGTGGTGACAAGGATGACACCATTGGCTGCACGAGCGCCGTAGATGGCAGCAGAGGCAGCATCCTTGAGGACGTCGATGCTCTCAATGTCATTAGGGTTGAGACCATTGAGACCATCATTGGCCGTACCGCTCTGGACACCGTCAATAATAAGGAGAGGAGAAGAGGTGCCAATGGTGCCTGCGCCACGAATGTTGACCTTGAAGCCCTTGCCAGGCTGAGCCGAGCTCTGGGTGATGCTGACACCAGGAGAGACAGACTGCATGGCGGTGAGCGCGTTGGTGGTGTTCATCTTGGCAATGTCATCGCCAGCCACCTGGACAGTGGCGCCAGTGACAAGCTTTTTCTTCTGGACGCCATAACCGACAACTACAACCTCATCGAGGTCGGAAGCCTCATCCTCAAGGGTGATGTTGATGGGAGCCCCTGAGAAAACAGCCTCTTGAGTCTTGAAGCCGAGGAAAGAGAAGACAAGCGTGCTGCCATTCTCGGCCTGAAGCGAATATTTACCGTCAAAATCGGTGACGGTTCCCATTGTGGACCCCTTAACCACAACTGCCACTCCCGGCAGCGGCTGACCGTCGGAGTGTGAGATGACCGTGCCCGAGGCCGTCTGTGCCTGAGCGAAGCAGTCAGAGGCCGCCATGCCTTGCACGCATAGCAGCAAAGCGAACAGCCATGCCACGAGCATGTGCCTGTTGCCTGTTGAAATTCTCTGTTTGTTTATCATAAGATCATTTATTGGTATTGAGAGCTGAAAGCGCAAATGTTAATTCTCGTTATCAACTACAACACAAAGGTAAACCGAGATAACGAGAACAATTGATACTATTTTAGCAAGTGTAAGTAGTTTTTTTACGTATTAACATTCTTGGCGACATTTTTTACCGATTTTAGCCAACAGCATGGAACGGAACAGGCGTCACATTGGTTTAGCGGTGGATAAAAACGTAAAAAACAAAAATCTGAAATTCTCAGAAAGAAAATCACATGATTAAGGGCTAAAGACCAGCATCCGCACTCAAACAAATAATAATCAAACACTTAACTATTCGCCATAAAACACAAAATCTGTTTGACGATGTCTATGTGGGCGAACAGACGGATGGTGGACAAGAATGTAATAGCGGTGAAGGCTGCGAGCAGAGGTGTTAACTTAGGTGGGGCACCGAAGAGAAATGAGATATGGCAGAAATGGTACTTAGAAGGCTGCGTTTATTCGATAGTTGCTGAATAAATATTGACAAAGTGGAGGAGAGGAAAGAGACATCTAAAGCACTTGGAGATGAGATTGGGCGATTTCCCTTTTACGTATTTTTACATTTAAGACGAAGACAAAAAAAGGCCGTGCGCCACTCCCTAACGAGCATGTGGAGGAAACCACAGCTAAATAGAGAGACGGCGCACGGCCACTGCGGGAGATAAACTCCCTCTTTATTATTTCTTCACGCTGCCCTTCTCGATGAGGTACTCAGCAATCTGGACGGCATTGAGAGCCGCGCCCTTGCGGATCTGGTCACCGGTGAGCCAAAGAGTGATGCCATTGTCATTGGCGAGATCCTTACGGACACGGCCGACATAGACATCATCCTTGCCTGCGCTCTCAAGAGGCATGGGGTAGACATAGTTCTGAGGATCGTCAACAAGCGTAACGCCAGGAGCGCCAGTGAGAGCCTCGCGAACCTGAGCCACGGTGAGTGGAGCCTCAGTCTCAACCCAGACACTCTCAGAGTGGCTGCGAAGGCTTGAGACACGGACACAAGTTGCCGAAGTGCGTACATCCGAGTGCATGATCTTGCGCGTCTCGTTATACATCTTCATCTCCTCCTTGGTGTAGTCATTCTCAGTCATCTTGTCGATCTGTGGGATGACATTATATGCCAACTGGTGGGGGAACTTGCTGATGGTCTTAGCCTCGCCGGTCTCGACAAGCTCCTTATACTGCTGCTGGAGCTCGGCCATGGCAGCAGCGCCTGCGCCTGAGGCTGACTGGTAGCTGGAGATATGGATGCGCTTGATGTGAGAGAGCTTCTCGATGGGCTGGAGCACGACGACCATCATGATGGTGGTGCAGTTGGGGTTGGCAATGATGCCGCGCGGGCGGTTGAGGGCATCCTCGGCGTTGCACTCGGGGACAACCAAGGGCACATCGTCGTCCATACGGAAAGCCGACGAGTTGTCAATCATGACGGCGCCATACTTGGTGATATCCTCTGCGAACTCCTTAGAGACGCCTGCGCCAGCCGAAGCTAAAACTATGTCGACATCCTTGAAATCGTCGCCGTGCTTGAGCTCCTTGACGGTCAACTCCTTGCCACGGAAAGTGTACTTGGTTCCGGCGCTACGCGAAGAGCCGAAGAGGACGAGTTCGTCAAGAGGGAAATTCCTCTGGTCGAGGATGCGGAGAAATTCCTGTCCAACGGCACCACTGGTGCCAACGATAGCAACTTTCATTTTGAAGAGATGCGGATTGTTAATGGCAGTCGGCCCATAAAAACAGATTGAGCCTCGAGCAAGTTGTTTTTATAAAGGAACGATGACGGATATGTGCTAAGAGCCGCATGGTTATCGCCATTTTGGCATACCTTTGCCACCGTCGGCACGGAGCGGAGAGACAAGAGACCGCCCACATTCAATGCTGCGCAAAAATATGAAAAAGAAACGAGTTAAGGAGAGGAACGCAGCCGCATTTGTTATTTTTATCGCTTTTTTGTGTAATTCGGCCATCTGCTTGGCGCAAGACGTATTTGGAAGCGAGACCAAGACGTGGAAATGGCGCGGCGACACCGACTACTTTTGCATGGACGAGACACACATGAGCGTATGCGACGATGACGACGTCATGCCCATCTGCAGCATCTACGCCACGACGGGCGAGCCAAGCAAGGGGACAGCGTGGCAAGTGACGTTCACGATAGACCCGTCCGCTCAGCTCGACACTTATAATTATATAGCCATAGCGATGGGAGCCACAGCCACCACACTGTCGGAAAGCGGTGCCGAGGCCCTCATCCTGAAATATTACGCATCGGATGGGGACAAAAGACTCGGACTGCAGAGACTCGCAGACGGGAAACGCACAATGATAAACTCGGCCGTAGTCTCAACAACTGACGTGAACGGCTACCCCACCATAGGCGCAAAAGTCGAGATGAGCGACAACGGGCGTGTGACGCTCTACACCGACGAGGAGGCGAATGGCAAATGGACAAAGAAATTCGCCGTGGCAGGCAGCAACATGCCGACGGGTCCATACACCATAATAGAGAGTCGGCATAAAACGGTGGACAGGACGGGGCACCACTACCTGTCCGACCTCAAGATAACACACGCTGAGGGGGATGACGCCCCCCCCACCCCACCCGATGACGAGGAAGAAAAAGAGGATGAGAACGAAGACGAGGCAGAAGCCGCACCAATGACAAAGCTGAGGCTGAACACCAACAGCCGAGTCATAATCCCCGAAGGTGGCGGCACTTACGCTCCCGAGAACTTAAAAATTAAAATAGACTGCGGCACAGACAGAGCCTACGTCACAATGAAGATATTTGACGCATACGGACGACGAATAGCCATACCAGAGAACAACAGACCATTGTCTTCGGCAGAAGAGACCCTCGTTTGGGACGGGCGCGGAGAGAGTGGCGCCATCGTCCGACCAGGGACATACATAGCCGTGGTGAGCGCATGGGACACCACTGGGCGTGAGCGAACGGGCAAGGTCACAGTCACCGTGGCCAACGCACCCGAGTAGAATCCTGAAAAGAGCCGAGAGATTCACATAGATTGATTAACTTTGTTATTCACACAAATGGGGCGCAGGCGACAAACTGCGCCTACCATTACGACAAATGAAAATAGTACACATCAACCATAGCGACGCGGGTGGCGGAGCATCAGTGGCAGTGACGCGCATACACACCGCGCTGCGCCATGCCGGTGTCGACTCGTCAGTCCTCGTCATCAAGAAGAAGACAAAAGACCCGAACATAGTCTCGGCCAGCAACAACATGTTTGCCCACGGCATGGACATGGCCCACTTTATCGAGGAGAGGCTCAGGATTCTGCCCCACGAGAGACACTCGTCCATGCGCTACAACCTCTCCATAGCGTCTGACGGGCGGGACATATCGGACCATCCGCTCGTTCGGGAGGCGGACATCATCCACCTGCATTGGATTAATCAGGGTTTCCTGTCAATGGAGAGTTTGAGAAAATTGGCCGCGTTGGGCAAGCCGATGGTCTGGACCCTTCATGACATGTGGCCATTCACGGGCGGATGTCATTATGGCGGCACATGTCTCGAATTCAACGAGCATTGCGGATATTGCCCATTCTTGAAAGACGGGGGACGCGATGACCTCTCGGCCCAACTGTTCAAGGAGAAAAAAGAGATTTACGCCAACATGAATCTCACCGTCGTGTCATGCTCACAGTGGCTCAACACAATGGCGAGCAGCTCAAGCCTCTTCCACCGCAAAAGGTGCATATCCATCCCCAACCCGATAGACACCGAGGTGTTCAAACCTCTGGACAAGATGGAGTGCCGCAAACGCCTCGGCCTGCCAACCGACAAGAAACTACTCCTCTTCGGCGCCGCCAAAGTAAGCGACATCCGCAAAGGCTATCGTTACCTGGTAGAGGCCTTGCGAATCATAGGCGGCAGTTTCCCGACCGTGGCCAAACAGATTGAGTTGACCGTCTTTGGCAAGTCCGACAAAGAGAGCAGCATGATTGGTGACGACTTCACCATCCACAGCATGAACTTCATCAACAGCACGGAGAGACTCGTGTGGCTCTACAACGCCGCCGACGCCTTCGTCCTGCCATCGCTCCAGGACAACTTGCCAAACACAGTGGTTGAGAGCTTGGCCTGCGGCACGCCTGTGGTCGGTTTCCGCATTGGTGGCGTGCCTGAGATGGTGGTTCACGAGAAGACCGGATATTTGGCCGAGGCAAAGAACTCATTCTCACTTGCCAACGGCATCTACGCCACCATGTTCTTTGACAACGCCCACCACCGTCAGGACGTGGTTGACCATGCGCGCAGCCTGTTTGGCGAGGACGTAGTGGTGAAACAATACATAGACGCGTACGAGAAAGCCTTAAGCGGCGACAATGGAAGATAACCAAGGCCGCGCTCAGGCCATAGTGAGCATAATAACAATAACATACAACGCGGTAGAGACCCTCGAGCGCACCATTGAGTCGGTCGAGGCGCAGGACTACCGCGCCATTGAATATATCGTAGTGGACGGAGGGTCGACCGACGGGACCATGCAAGTGGTCGGTCGCCACGCCACAACCGTGGGCCGATGCATATCGGAGCCGGACGACGGGCTGTATTACGCCATGAACAAAGGCCTCAAATTGGCCACAGGCGAATACGTTTGGTTCCTGAACGCTGGCGACGAGCTGAACAGCCCCGACACCGTGAGCCGGGTGATGGCTTCGGCCGCAGGTGCTGACGTCTACTATGGCGACACCGTGATAACAGCCATGGACGGCAGCGTCATAGGCAAACGGAGGCTCGCCCCGCCCGAAGTACTGACTGCCGAGAGTTTCCGAGACGGCATGCTCGTGTGCCATCAGGCATTCATTGCCCGTCGCAGCCTCTGCCCACAATATGACACCCGCTACAAATACTCGGCTGACTACGACTGGTGCGTCAAGATTCTCAAGTCGGCCCGCAAAATAGTCAACACGCACGAGACGCTCGTACGCTTCCTTGATGGCGGAGTCACCAGCAGCCACATTGTCGAGGGTCTGAAAGAGCGATTCGCCATCATGCGCCAGCACTTTGGCACGGCCGGCACCGTCATGAAACACATACCCATAGGAGTTAAATTCCTGTGGTTCTGGGCCACGCGCGGCAGATTCTGAACATTTATGATAAAGAGGGCAATAGGCGTCATTGCGCGGCAATGGCTGACGGTGGTGACACTTGTGGCGGCCGTGGGCGCATTAGTAACAGTGGTGCGGCTGACGGGCAAAGTTGGCGACGAGGTCAAGTCTGAGGGACGTAACTTCGTGAGCGTTGTTCATGACGCATATGACAAAATAGCCCAAGGCGAGGATATTGACATGGCGGTCAAGGTGTTGGAGAGAAATGAATACATCCCCGTCATCTTGCTTGGCCCTGATGGCACGGCCATGGAACACCGCAACCTCAAATTAGGCACGCCAGACTCACTGCTCACCGAGGCCGAGGTGGCTCGCATGACAGACGAGCTGAGAGCCAATGGCGACTCAATCGAGATAACCGTCGATGTGGACATTGACGGGCAAAGCGAGACATTTAAGCAGACACTGCTCTATGGCGAGTCCCACATCATTGGCGACGCCCGCTACTTGGTCATCATAGAGGTCATTGTGATCATCCTCATCGTTCTCCTCGTCCTGCTCATCCTGACCAGCGCACGCCGCCGCGAGCGCGACACCATATGGATGGGCTTGGCAAAAGAGACAGCGCACCAGCTTGGCACACCAATCCAAGGCCTGCGCGGATGGCAGGAGTTGCTTGAAAGCGGATATAACGACAGCAAAGTGGTGGCCGAGGGCATGGCGAGCGACATTGAGCGGTTGGCCGGTGTGGCAGAGCGTTTTGCCCGAGTGGGCTCAACACCCGAGTTGAACGACAGCCCAATAGCCCCCGACCTGAAAAAGGTGGTTGATTATATGCAAGTCCGCACAGGCGGGCGTGTGAACGTCAGCCTCAAAGCCGAGGGGTTTGAAAACCTATGCGCTCCCCACAATCCGGCACTCTTGCGCTGGGCGGTTGAGAATATTTGCAAAAACGCCGCCGACGCCATATCTAAAGAGGGCAACATAACCATAAGCCTGCACTCTGAGGGGGGCAAAGCAATCATTGACATATCCGACACCGGCAAGGGAATGACTCCTGCCACAATAAGGAACATATTCAAGACAGGCTACACGACCAAGACGACCGGTTGGGGCTTAGGCCTCGCCCTCGTCAAGCGCATCGTGAAGGAGTACCACCATGGCCGCGTGTGGGTTCTCAGCAGCAAAGTGGGCGTAGGCACCACTTTCAGAATAACGCTAAAGAGAGCGCACGCAGCAGCCGTTAACGGCATCGAAGACAAAACGACAGACAACAAATAGAGACAAAACAACGAGACATGAGCCACATAATAATAGACAAGCCCGAGGCGAGATATGACAACCAACGCCTGAATGGAGAAGTCGCATTGACCATCGGAGAGGGCGAGAACGCAGTCATTGTCGGCCCTAACGGATCGGGCAAATCACTTTTGGCCACATACATCAATGGCGGCATCAGCCTCAAATCCGGCTCAGTGAAAGTGCTGCGCCCGGATGGGACTGAGGTGCCTCGCATGAAAATAGCCTCACTCTCGTTCCGAGACATATACCGCATGGGCGGAGCGTCGCAAGACAATTATTACCAAAAAAGGTGGCAGGCCACAGAGAATGAGGAGAGCCCCGTGGTGGGCGACGCGTTGGGACGCGCAAAATTAGAGTACCATCGCGACCTCCTTGACGCTGTGGGCGTCACGCCGTTGCTTGAGAAGAGAGTCATATTCCTCTCATCTGGCGAGCTTCGCAAACTGATGATTGTCCGCAGCCTCATGAGCCAACCCGAGTTGCTTATTGTGGACAACCCGTATATTGGCCTCGACGCGGCAAGTCGCGTGACCATCAACGACGTCCTGTCTGACGTGGCGCAGAAACTCGGCATCAAAGTACTGCTGCTGATTTCGCACCCCAAAGACATGCCCGAGTGGGTGGACACAATCATCGGCATGAAAGATAACCGTGTGGCAGTGACCACCACACGTCAGCAATTCCTGTCAGACACTGAGTTGCGAGGCAACCTATTTGCCGAGGAGAGCCTGACGGCGGAGAGCCTCCCCACCCTGCCTGCCGACATGCGCGCAGTGGACGATGGCGAATATGCCGACGCCATAGTGATGAACAAAGTCAAGGTTGAATATCCGCCAGTCACCATCCTGCGCGACTTGGATTGGACAGTCAAACGCGGCGAGAAATGGGCATTGCTCGGCAAGAACGGATGCGGCAAGAGCACACTGCTCAGCCTCGTGTGCGGTGACAACCCACAGGGCTACGCCAACGACATAACACTCTTCGGCCGCCGCCGCGGCTCGGGTGAGAGCATCTGGGACATCAAGAGCCACATAGGCTACATATCGCCAGACATGCACACCTTCTATCAGGCCGACATCCCTTGCTTAGACGTCGTGGCATCCGGATTTTTCGACACCGTGGGCCTTTATCGCAAGCCCAATGACGCGCAGCGCGCCTTGGCCATGGAGTGGATGAAGAGATTCCATTGCGAAAACCTTGCCGACAGGTCATTCCTCAAGACTTCGTATGGCGAGCAGAGGATAGTCATGTTGACGCGCGTCTTCGTCAAGCGGCCCAGCCTCGTCATCCTCGACGAGCCTCTGCACGGATTGGACGCGGGCAAAAAAAACTTGGCCAAACTGCTCATTGAGAGCTATTGCGACGACCCGTCCGTGACACTCATCTACGTAACCCACTACGAGGAGGAAATCCCATCCGTGGTGGATAAGCGAAAGACGCTGGTCAAGATAAAGAACTGATATGATATACGTCAACCTGATAATCATCAACGTCATCATCTGGGTGGCGCTGAGCTATTTTTGGAGCTTTTGGACACACAAGGTGTTCAAGCCGTGGGCATGGCTTGAGTTGAAAAAGCGCAAACTGATTGACGAGGAGGTGATGAAGCGCGAGCGCGTCTTTAAAGACCGCGTCCGCTACTACTCATATTTCTTCGCCATGGAGCAAGTGGAGCGAACCGAGACCCCCGGCTCTTTCGTCATGGCCGGAGTCGAGGAGGCAGACCTTGTGGCTCTGCTGCGCAAACAGTGTCCCGAGCGAGAGATGTGGGCCATTGGCCCGATGGAGGCGACCGAGGTCACGCTTGAACATGAGAATTGCCAGGGCGAGATTAGCACAGAACCCGTCTCCGTGGACTTCGTAGCCGAGGATGAAGTGCGCCGCCTGATGCCTGAGGACGGGCGCAACCACGTTCTCAAGGGGCGTGTGGCCGACCTTATTGGCCAAGTGGAGGGTTCGGTGGCCTTGGCCATGATAGACTGCGTGGAGCATGACGCCGTCCTACTGTCACTCCGGACGCTATACCCACTCATGAGCCGCGGTGGCATCATCATAATCCACAGCTATAACCATTCATGGGACGGGGTGCGCAAGGCTGTTGACACATTCTGCGCAGGCATCCCTGAGGGCCTTGTGCCGCTGCCAGACATGTATGGCTCGGTGGCCATAGCCGTGGGGCGCAAAGCCGAATAACGAGGGGATAGACTACAAACGAAGCGCGAACTGGCGACAGGTGATGCCGTCGGTTTGCGCTTCGCTTCTTTTTGGGGTGCCGCCCGTCACAAACAGGCAAGAAGCGGCGGCAAGAGTCGGCGTATCTTTCGGAAAAGTGTATTTTTCGGGGGTCTAAAAACGCGGAAAAGTGTATGGAACTATATAGAAAAATAAGCCAAGAGATTGAGTATCATCTCAAAAGCGGGAATGACAATTAACAATCATGTCAGCTGCCTCTGACACACCCACATATTCCGTTTTAGCGTAAAGACACAACACTTAGATAGCGGACATAGAAAAACCCGCCCCTCGTTGCTCGGTTGCGGCAAGGGGCGGGATTTTTGTTGACTAAGGGCTGACATTGGGCCTTTAGCTTGCCTTGGGTAACTTGCGGTTGAGACCAGCAATAAAAGCGAGCAAAGAAGTGACGGAAGAAGAAAGAAAACCGCCGTCCCGAATACTCGGGGCGGCGGCGATATTCAGCGCTGACTTAAACAGCAGATGCTGTCTTAGTCCTTAAGCTTAGCCTTGAGGAACTCGCGGTTGAGGCGAGCGATGTTGGCGATAGAGACGCCTTTGGGGCACTCAGCCTCGCAAGCACCGGTGTTGGTGCAGTTGCCGAAGCCGAGCTCGTCCATCTTGGCGACCATAGCCTTGGCGCGGCGAGCAGCCTCTACGCGGCCCTGGGGAAGGAGAGCGAACTGGCTGACCTTGGCAGAGACGAAGAGCATGGCAGAACCGTTCTTGCAGGCGGCAGCGCAAGCGCCACAGCCGATGCACTGTGCAGCATCCATAGCCTTGTCAGCAGCCTCCTTAGAGATGGGGAGGGCGTTGGCATCCTGAGCAGCGCCGCAACGGATTGAGGTGTAGCCACCAGCCTGCATGATCTTGTCGTAGGCTGAGCGGTCGACCATGAGGTCGCGGATGACAGGGAAGCCTGCTGAGCGCCACGGCTCGATGGTGATGGTGTCGCCATCCTTGAAAGTGCGCATGTGGAGCTGGCAAGTGGTCGTCTTGGCATTGACACCATGTGGGTGGCCATTGATGTAGAGCGAGCACATGCCACAGATGCCCTCACGGCAGTCGTGGTCGAAGACGACGGGCACCTCGTGCTTAGCCACGAGCTTCTCGTTGAGAGTGTCGAGCATCTCGAGGAACGACATGTTGACAGAGATGCCGGGCATGTCGTAGGTCTCGAAGTGTCCCTTCTCCTTAGGTCCTCTCTGACGCCAGACCTTGAGCGTGATATTTATAGTCTTATCCATTGGAATCGATGTTCGGTAAAGGGGTTAGTTCTTATAGTTACGGGTCTTACGCTCGGTCTCCTCATAGGTGAGGTCCTCCTTGAGCATCTCGGGATCCTGATCCTCGCCGAGGTAGTGCCAGCAGGCTGCGTAGCTGAACTTGTCATCGTGACGCAGAGCCTCGCCGTCCTCAGTCTGGTGCTCCTCGCGGAAGTGGCCACCGCAGCTCTCCTCGCGGTTGAGCGCGTCGATGGCAATGAGGTAGCCGATGTCAATGAAGTCAGAGAGACGGAGAGCCTTCTCGAGCTCAGTGTTGAGGTCGTCAGCTGAACCTGGGACGTAGACGTTGGTCCAGAACTCCTTCTTAATCTCCTTGATGAGGCCGAGAGCCTTGGTGAGGCCCTCCTTAGTGCGACCCATGCCTACATACTCCCACATGACGTGGCCGAGCTTCTTGTGGATGGTGTCAACGCTCTCCTTACCCTGGATGCTCATGATCTTGGCGATCTTCTCCTTGACACCCTTCTCAGCCTCGTCGAACTCGGGCGCGGTGGTCGGGATGCGCGGAACCTGAATCTGGTCAGCGAGGTAGTTCTGGATGGTGTACGGGAGGACGAAGTAACCATCGGCGAGGCCCTGCATGAGGGCTGAAGCGCCGAGGCGGTTAGCACCGTGGTCAGAGAAGTTAGCCTCGCCAAGGCAGAAGAGGCCGGGGATAGAGGTCTGGAGCTCGTAGTCAACCCAGATGCCGCCCATGGTGTAGTGGATGGCGGGGAAGATCATCATAGGAGTCTTATAAGGATCCTGCGCCATGATCTTCTCATACATCTCGAAGAGGTTGCCGTAACGCTCGCGGACACGATCCTCGCCGAGGCGCTGGATGGCGTACTTGAAGTCGAGGAAGACGGCGAGACCGGTCTCATTGACACCGAAGCCGGCGTCGCAACGCTCCTTGGCGGCACGAGAAGCCACGTCGCGGGGGACAAGGTTACCGAAAGCCGGGTAGCGGCGCTCGAGATAGAAGTCGCGATCCTCATCGGGAATGTCATTGGCAGTCTTCTTGCCAGCGCGGATAGCCTCAGCGTCCTCCTTCTTCTTGGGGACCCAGATGCGGCCATCATTACGGAGAGACTCCGACATGAGGGTCAGCTTAGACTGGATGTCGCCATGGACGGGGATACAGGTCGGGTGGATCTGGCAGTAGCAGGGGTTAGCGAAATATGCGCCCTTGCGGTAGATCTGCATAGCGGCTGAGCCGTTAGAACCCATCGCGTTGGTAGAGAGGAAATAGGTGTTGCCGTAGCCGCCGGTAGCGATGACGACAGCGTGACCGAAGTAACGCTCAATCTCGCCAGTGATGAGGTTGCGGACAATGATGCCACGAGCGCGGCCGTCAATGATGACGACGTCGAGCATCTCACGACGAGAGTACATCTTGACGGTGCCGTTCTTGATCTCCTTGCAGAGAGAAGAGTAGGCGCCGAGAAGAAGCTGCTGACCGGTCTGGCCGCGGGCATAGAAAGTACGGCTTACCTGAGCGCCACCGAAAGAACGGTTGGCGAGGAGACCGCCGTACTCACGCGCGAAGGGCACACCCTGAGCTACGCACTGGTCGATGATATTGTTAGACACCTCGGCGAGGCGGTATACGTTAGCCTCACGAGCGCGGTAGTCGCCACCCTTGATGGTGTCATAATAGAGTCGGTAGATTGAGTCGCCGTCGTTCTGGTAGTTCTTGGCGGCGTTGATGCCACCCTGCGCTGCGATGGAGTGAGCGCGGCGTGGGCTGTCCTGGATGCAGAAGTTGAGGACATTGAAGCCCATCTCGCCGAGGGTTGAGGCTGCAGAAGCGCCTGCGAGGCCGGTACCTACGACAATGATGTCAAGCTTACGCTTGTTGGCGGGGTTGACGAGTTTCTGGTGAGCCTTATAGTTGGTCCACTTCTGCGCCAACGGACCCTGAGGGATCTTGGAATCTATAGTGTTTGCCATGATGTTCTGATAGGAAAAGTCAAATGGTTGTTGTTACCTGAAGAAAGGTTGAACCCGTGATAAGAGGCGGGATTACATGCAACCGCCGCAGCATGCGCCGGCGGCAGCTTTGCAGCACTCAGCGCCACCACAGAGGGGGAAGATGCCGCAAGCGAAACCGAGGACTACGATGGCGAAGCCGAGGCATACGATGGTAGCATACCAGACGGCGACAGTCTTCCAGCGCGAGAGCCAGATCTCATTGCTCCAGCCGATGGTCTGAAGCATGCTCCAGAAGCCGTGGGTGAGGTGGAACCAGATGGCGACAATCCATACGATGTAGCCGATGGCTACAGGCCACTTGCTGAGATAGGAAGAAACCCAACCGGCGCCGTCAGTGGGTCCATACTGCAGACCCTCGGTGCCAGCGAGCTCGGCGAGCATCATGTTGCTCCAGAAGTGATGGAGGTGGAGAAGGATGCCGACGACGACGATGATGCCGAGGACGAGCATGTTCTGGCTTGACCACTCGACACCCTTGGGAGCGTCGACTACGGCGTAGCGGTCATTGCCACGCGCGCGGCGGTTCTGGACAGTGAGGATGAAAGCATAAATGATGTGGATGAGGAAGCCCAAGGCGAGGACCGCGGTGCCGGCGAGGGCATACCAGTTGGTGCCGAGGAACTCGCAGACGGCGTTGTAGGCCGAGGCGGAGAATGCAGCCACAAGGTTCATGCTCATGTGGAAGAGGAGGAAGAGCACGAGCAGAATGCCCGAGACGCTCATGATCAACTTCTTCCCAATGGACGTTTGGAAGATACAGCTCATAAAAAATTGTTTGTAATTATATGTGTAATTTATAAGGTTTACGGAGTGAAAGGGGGGCGGCATGGGGCCGCAGGTCTTCTTCTGACCGGATTTCGCACACAAAAATAAGAAAGGCTCTCAAAAGGCGGAGACGAATTAAAGAAATATTTCTTTATTTAAAGTTGTTCTAATACTAAGCTCTCGGCGCCCCAGTTTTAACAGAGGCGAACGGACAATTAGTCAGTCGCGCCGATGCCCGTAGCAAGGCAAATTTCTTATCTTTGCCTTTGCTCTGCTGTTTTTAAGAAGATAAAAGCGCAGAGACTCCCCAAACAGACAAAATCCCCACACGCCACTGCGATGAAAACCAGCTCAAAAATCCTTGCCATCGTCATCCCGACAATAACGATAGCCGCAACAATCTCCACCATTGCCGACTACGTCATAATCACGCACAGCCGACAAAGGCAGATCGAGACACAGATGAGCAGCCTGACCGAACTGACTGCGGGACAGATAACGAGCAGCCTGACTGCCATTCGCAAGGAGCTGACATGGATATCGCAGCAGCCGGAGGTGCAGACGGGCGACTGGGCGGTGATGGGCGGATACTTGGCAGCCAAGGACCGTGAGATGTCGGACAACTTCATGAACCTCATGTTCATCGAGCCGTCGGGCGACTATTATTTCGCAGGCCAGGGCAAGATAAACGGCCACAACCTGAGTGACCGCCAATATTTTGAGGAGGTCATGACAGAGGGCTACGGGTTCGCCATGACAAGCCCCGACTACTCAAAGTACACGGGCAAGATGAAATATACGTTGGCGGTGCCGGTGAATGGAGCCGACGGAAACATCAAAGGCTGCATTGCCGCCAACATAAGCGTTGACATCCTGTCTGACATGGTGTCAATCCTCTCTGCGAGCAGTGAGAAATTCGCATGGGTCATCGACGAGAGCTGCAACGTCATCGGCGCGGCGGACAAAAGGTTGATCCTGAAATACAATCTGCTTCAGGAGGCCAGAGGCGACGGCATGGACGAAATGGCTGAGTCGGTAGGCAAACACTCCTACTCAACAGGTTACATGGACATCGATGACGGCAAGCGTTATTTCGTGGCATGCCACCCCATTGGCGGGACGCCAGGCTGGTCATTGCTCTGCGGAGTATCCGAGTCGTCAATCACGAAGACGGCCAACAATATGCTGCTCCGCTCGGCCGCCATACTGATAGCGACAATAATAGCCTTAGCAATATTGCTGAAACTGACCCTCTCGCACACACTGAAAGAGAAGCGCAAGCCCGAGTAGGTCGCGGAGGACGAGGAGCAAGAGACATTAAAATAGAATGACACGCAAAGAATATATAAAGGCCAACCATCAGTGGTTGGCGGAGAAAGCCAAAGAGGAGGGCGTGGGCAAGATTGGCCCGGGCGTCTACCGCAAGATCATTGCGAGCGGAGACGAGAACGCCCCTCAGCCTAACTTGGCGAGCATAGTGACAGCCCACTACACCGGGCGGACAATAGACGGCAAGACCTTTGACGACAGTCGGGCAGACGGAGCCACTCCCCCAGCCTTTCGCGTCCGCGACCTCATTGACGGCTGGCAGATGGCCTTGACGCAGATGAGGCGAGGCGACAAATGGGAACTCTATATCGCCGCCGAGGCCGGATATGGGCAATATTCGCAGCCGGGCATACCCGCGGGGTCCACACTCGTGTTTGAGCTTGAGCTCATCAGCGTAGCCTGAGCGGAATGTCTATAAAAACCTTTTCTTACCGATGAACATCGCTCTTCTCATTGCCGGCGGCTCGGGCAACCGCATGGGGCAGGACATACCCAAACAGTTCATGCATGTGGACGACCGCCCCATCATAATCCACACCATGCTCTGCTTCCAGCGACATCCGGACATAGACGTCATAGCCGTCGTCTGCCTGAACGGATGGGAGACCGTTTTGCAGTCATACGCCAACCAGTTCAACGTGACAAAGCTGAAGTGGATATTCCCCGGCGGAGCGTGCGGTCAGGAGAGCATCCACAACGGCATAGTGGGACTTCATGAGGCCGGGTGTGCCGACACCGACATGGTGATGATTCATGACGGCGTGCGCCCGTTGCTTGAGCAAGAGGTCATATCAAACAACATAGCCACATATAAGGCCAAGGGCAACGCCATCACAGGCATCGTCTGCCGCGAAGCCATCTTGGAGAGCACCGACGGGCAGTCGAGCCACGGCAGCATCCCGCGCGACAACTTGATAAGGACTCAGACCCCGCAGTCATTCTCACTTGGCGACCTGCTGAGGCTTCACGAGGAGGCGCAGCGGCGCGGCGTGATGAACAGCGTGGCCACATGCACACTCGCGGTCGAACTCAACTTCATGGAGCTGTACCTCTCGCCCGGCTCCGAGAAAAACATAAAAGTCACCACGACAGAGGACATTGAAATCCTCAAAGCCCTTATGCACACTAAAAAAGACTCATGGCTGAAATAAAAGGGCGAGTGCTCGTCACAGGAGCCACGGGCCTCATCGGCTCAAGCGTCGTGGAGCAACTACTCGCAAACGGTGAGCTTGAAGTCTTCGCTGCCGGGCGCAACGTAGCCCATGCGAGAGAGAGGTTCGCCACATTGTGGGATAACAGTCTGTTCCACTTCATCAAATATGACGTACGCGAGCCTCTTGAGGGAGACATAAACTTCGACTACATAATCCACTGCGCAGGCGGAGCTTGCCCAGGCGCTTTCGCCTCGGACCCCGTGGGCGTCATGATGGCCAACATCGAGGGCGTCAAGCTGTTGATGGACTACGGGCGGTCGCACGCCATGCGCCGGTTTGTATACATATCAAGCGGGGAAGTCTATGGCGAGCGCACCGACAAGAGCGCCGAAACCATTTGGAGAGAGAACGAAAGCGGATTTGTTGACCCCATGTCACCCCGTTCTTGCTATCCGTCCGCAAAAAGGGCTGCCGAGACACTTTGCGCATCATATGCCGCACAATATGGCATAGACGTCGTCGTGGCGCGGCCATGCCACACCTATGGGCCGCACTTCTCGCCCCGCGACAACCGCGCCTTCGCCCAGTTCATAGCCAAGGCGGCACGCGGAGAGGACATAATCCTCAAAAGCCGCGGAGAGCAATATCGCTCTTGGCTCTATGTGGAGGACTGCGCAAGTGCCATAATCACCATCATGGAGAGAGGTGTGAGCGGCGAGGCGTATAACGTGGCCGATGAGACACAATGCGTCACCATACGCGACTTTGCCCAGACCGTTGCAGACGAGAGCGGCGTCAGCCTGACATTCGACCTGCCATCTGATGACGAGAAGAGGGGCTTCAGCGTCATATCACGCGCCGTCTTTGACACCACCAAACTCCGCAGCTTGGGATGGGCACCAACACACACATTGCAAGAGGGACTACACGCGACCATGGCCGCACTCAAAAAAACGAAATGAAAGAACTGACACTCAAAGAGCTGCAGCAGGAGAGCCTGTCCATATTGCTTGACATCCACGACTTCTGCGTCAAGAACAACATACGCTACACGCTGACGGGCGGCACCCTGCTCGGCGCCATACGCCATAAGGGCTTCATCCCGTGGGATGACGACATCGACATCGACATGCCGCGTGAGGACTACGAACGATTTTTCAGGACCTTCAGGAGCGAAAAATATGACGTGGTGTGCCCGTCACTCGGCAACAGCTACCTCTTCTTTGGCCGCGTGGTGGACAAGAGGCGGACTTGGGCCAAGTCGTGGAGACCCATGGGCACATCTGATGACATAGGCGTTTGGGTGGACATATTCCCCTTGGACCGCGTACCCGACGACCAAGCCGAGTTTGACGCGGCAGCAGCCGATATGCGCAAACTCCATAACCTTGCGCACAGTAAGCGTTTCGCCATGGGACATTTCTCGGACTACAGCCTGCGCCACCCAGGCAGCCACCTCCAGTTGGCATGGGCAAAAATCACCACCGCGCGCATCGACATGCTCGACATAATAAAGCGCGGCGATGATTTCTGCCGCAACCCCAAATGGGCAGAGATGAAACATGTGGGCGTGATCAGCTGCGTTGTCAACCTTGCCAAAGAACACATCCCCATTGAGGCGACTGAGGAGTATATAGACGTTGATTTCGAGGGATATAAGCTCAAGGCGGTGAAAGGCTACGACACCATCCTGACCAAATATTATGGCGACTACATGACGCCGCCACCTCCAGAGAAACGGAAGCCTTGCCACTCAGACCACCACTTCTATTGGCGCGAAGAGACAGACAAGAATAAATAAACACGAATATTCGCTTCATTTTTGGGTAGCATAAAAGAGGACACGGCACGGGGCGTCAAATGGAGCCTCGTGGAGCGGGTGGCCGTCCAGGGCATACAGTTTGTGCTGGGTTTCATCTTGGCGCGGCTGCTTACGCCATCCGACTATGGCATCGTGGGCATGATGTCCATCTTCATTGCCGTGTCCGAGAACATAATAGACAGCGGATTCTCAAAGGCCCTTATCCGCAAATTGGACAGGACAGAGACCGACTTCTCCACAGCCTTCTACTTCAACATCGTTGTCGGCCTCGTCTGCTACGGCGCCCTCTTTGCCGCCTCGCCTCTCATAGCCTCATTCTTCAACACACCGGTTCTTGAGGACCTCGCCAAAGTGATGGCCCTCTGCCTCTTCGTCAACTCACTGTCGGTGGTGCAAGTGGCCAAACTGACTGTGGCGGTCGACTTCAAGAGCCAGGCCAAGGCGTCGGCAGCCGCAGCTTTTATCTCGGGCGTAGTGGGCGTGGGACTCGCCTATGCGGGCTTCGGCGTGTGGGCATTGGCTTGGCAGAGCGTAGCCAAATCTGTAATAAACACAGTGGTCATCTGGCGCATTGCCGGGTGGAGGCCAACCGCACGTTTCTCCTGGACGTCATTCCGCAACCTCTTCGGCTATGGCAGCAAACTGCTCACCGCCTCCATCATCAACACCATCCATGGTCAGCTGACCACACTCGCCATCGGCAAATGGTACACGCCTGCTGACCTCGGCAACTACACCCGCGGCCAACAATTCGCCACACTGCCAAACTTCCAAATCGTGTCCGTCCTTCAACGCGTCACGTTCCCCATCTTGGCAAGGCTTCAGGATGACCACCCCGCCCTTATCGGGGCTTATCGGAAATATATCCGCACCTCGTCACTCGCCATCATGTTCCTGACAGTCATCCTCGCGGCATTGGCACAACCTGTCGTAATCCTGCTGCTGGGCGACAAATGGGTAGGCGCGATACCTTTTTTGCAGGTCTTCGCCTTCGGCATCATGTTTGACCACGTCAACCAGATTAACATGAACCTCTTGCAGATTAGCGGACGGACGGACGTTTTTCTTCGCACCGAGGTCATCAAAAAGATAATATCATTCGGCATGCTGGCAGCAGCCATACCATTTGGCGTCATGGCCATTTGCGTGTCGAGGGTCCTGTATGCCCAAGTGGCCGTGGCCATCAACACCAACGTCACGGGACGTTACTACGGGTTGGGCTACCGCGAGCAGTTGGCCGACATATTGCCATATCTTGGCATCTCGTTAATCTGCTGCGCTCCGGCGTATGCCATGACTCTGCTCTGCGACATTTGGATTCTTGACATCATGGCGGGCGGAATAGTGGCCGTAACTCTGCTTTTAGCCATCCTCAAAATGAAAGGCGACTCCGTGTATATGGAATTCATAGAGCCGCACGTCAAAAAGATACTTCACAGAAAATGAGCATTCTTAACCACATAAAAGACAACAAGATAACACGAGCCATAAACCGTGCCGTTTTATATTCTCGCTATATGCGAAGCCGCGATGACGAATTTCTCGCCAAAGCCATTCGCGCAGAAGATGTAGTCCGCGTCATCTATTTGCTTAACGGACTGACGGCTTGGAAGTCGGAGATGCTCTACAATGCCATGAAAAGGCATCCGCGTTTCGACCCGATAATTGTCATCACGCCCGGGTTGGACGAGAAGGACAGGGCTGCACTGTTGCAATACGTCAAAGAGAAAAGGTATTACTATATCGAATTAGGGTTCGACGACACAGAAAAGTGGAGTTCGCTCTATGCCGACATCATCATTTATCAAAAGCCATACTCCTATTTCGTAGATCGCGGCTGCTTCGCCTATTGGCGCAACCCCGAGGCCCTGCCTTGCTATGTGCCATACGCATTCAACACAGCTTTGGTCGGATGGAGCTTAGACTCACCACTTTTCCGCGACGCATGGAAGATCTTCTTTGAGAACGACATGAGCGCGACCGAGGCCTCGAAAATAATGCGAAATGGCGGCAGCAACCTGTGCGTGACCGGCATGCCAATGCAGGACCAGTTGATGACACCAGCCGAATCGCTGCCAGACCCATGGAAACAGCTCCCCCACCCCGCCAAGCGGATAATCTACGCCCCGCATCACAGCATTGAGAATAAAGGCGGTTTGCACTTCTCGACATTCATGACTCTTGGCGAGCCGATGCTGCGCATTGCCAAGCGATATGCCGACAGCGTCCAATTCGCATTCAAGCCCCACCCTCTTCTGCGCTCAAAATTAGAGAGCACATGGGGTAAAGAGCGGACCGACGCGTATTACAACGAGTGGGAGACATTGCCCAACTGCCAATTTGAAAACGGCAAATATGATGGTCTCTTTGCCCACTCCGACGCCATGATACACGATTGCAGCTCCTTCACCATAGAGTATCTCTACACACGCAACCCCGCCCTCTATTTGGTCAAAGAGACGCGAGACAATGAGATTCCCGACTGTTTCCGCTTCTACCAGACGGCTTTCGATATGCACTATAAGGCGTCGTCAGAGGCGGAGATAGAGCGATTTGTTGAGGAGGTAGTCATTGGCGGCAAGGACACAATGCGCAAGGAGAGAGAGGAGTTCTACGCCTCGAACCTCGTGCCACCTGGCGGCCATACGGCTTGCGAGAACATAATAGAGTCAATCTTAAACGAGAAAGAGGGATACAGATATAATGTAAATTGAGCAGCAGACTGCCTCAGACCCCATCACATTTAATATGCGTCATCGCCCAAAATAAAGGCGGTGCCGCATATTTTATTTTGTCCAACAGCCACATTTTTAGCTCATTACAGCGTCTTTTAAAATTTTACTCAATCCATTGAGTAAAATTACTCAATGGATTGAGTAATTTTGCAGAAGCAAACATAAAGAGGTGAAAACATGTATGTTAGGAGTATAGCTAAAACAATAGAGGGCAGACTTGAAGAGCCGAGGCGATTCATACAGGTTGTGATGGGGCCGCGCCAAGTCGGCAAGACGACCACAGTGCGCCAAGTCTTAGAAAAGATATCACTTCCTTATATATTCTTCACGGCGGATGCGGTCCCAGCCTCCGACTGGGGATGGGTTTCGAGATGCTGGGACTCCGCCCGCATAAAATTGTCAACCTCTGAAGCCCCGTGCGTAGTGCTCATTATTGACGAGATACAGAAAATCCAAAATTGGAGCGAGCAGGTGAAACGAGAATGGGACAGCGACACCGCCTCAGGGTTAAACATCAAAGTGTTACTGCTCGGCTCGTCACGCGTCATGATAGACAAAGGCCTCTCGGAGTCTCTCATGGGGCGGTACGAGGAGATTAGAATGGGGCATTGGAGCTATGCGGAGATGCATGAGGCATTCGGATTTACACTTAACCAATATGTATACTTCGGAGGCTATCCGGGTGCGGCAACGCTCATTGAGGACGAAGAGCGATGGCGTGCCTACATTCTCGGGTCAATAATAGACGCCACAATAAACAAAGACATCCTCATGGATAGCCCCGTCAGCAAACCGGCCCTTCTCCGACAGACGTTTGAGCTTTCCGCCGCCTACTCGGGCAAAATACTGTCACTGACCAAAATGACGGGACAGCTTCAGGACGCAGGCAATACGACAACATTGGCGTCATACCTGAACTTGCTGGGAGACAATTGCATGGTGCGCGCATTGCAGAAATATTCAGTTGACATGGCAAGGCGGCGCGCAAGCATCCCCAAGTTTCAAGTATATAACAACGCCTTGTGCAACGCATACGCCGAAAAGTCATACAGCGAATTGACATCCGACCCGCGAGATTGGGGACATGCGCTCGAATCTGCATTGGGAGCGCACATAATAAACTGCGCATTCACCAACCGCTTTGACGTCTACTATTGGCGCGAAGGGAATGATGAGGTGGACTTTATTTTGCGTCACGGGCAGAATGTGATGGCCATAGAGGTGAAAAGCAACAACGAGAGGAGTAATACGGGACTTAAGGCTTTTGATGACAAGTTTCATCCGCAAAAATCAATTGTGGTGGGGCCAGCAGGAGAGATGACACCCGAGGAGTTCCTTGAATGGAATATAAAAATGTGACGCATAGCGATTCCTGAGACCTCTTTCTTTTATTTTACAAGCCATACCAAAACACCACACCCCGACAAGGCTTTTGGCCCTGTCGGGGTGTGTCGTTTATCAGAAGGCTGAAGCCAATCAGTGCCTAAGTCTCGGCAGGGCGGAGGCCGCCCTGCCGGATGACTTATGGCAGAGAATTGTAATCAACCAATTTTTACTTGAAGTGGGAGACTACTTATTGAGGTGGAGCTTGCCACCGCTGATGTAGAGACCACGGGCGGGCTGAGTCATGCGACGGCCAGAGAGGTCGTAGACGGCATTGTCAGCCTTGTCGATAGAGATGTTGCTGATGGCAGTCTTAGGCGCGATGGTATAGGTGAGAGTGAATGACTGCTCAATGGGTTCGCCATCATCATCACTGATTGCACCCTCGGGAATCTCGAATGTGTAGACGCCAGCCTCGGTAGCAGAGTAGGTGATGTAGAGGTTAGGATCATCCAAATCATCATAGTTGAGGGTAAGGTCAACCTTAGCTACTACCACTCCGTCCTTCTTGACAACTACCATGCCGCTGCCTGGGGCAGGGTATTCAACACCATTGACAGTGATAGCGATAGAGCTGAGGGACTCGACTGTGCTACCGTCCTCAGGGTCGGCAGAGATAGTGATGTCGTTTGAAGAGGACTCAACATAGTAGACGAGGTAGATGGCGTCGCTTGTCTCACCAGAGGCGAGAGAGAATGCGCCCTCGGGGATCTGGATGGTCCAACGGCCCTCATCGGTAATCTCCTTGGCGAGAGTGATGGTGGCGGTGTTAGACTCGGCATCGAAGGTGATGGCGCCGGTGGTTGAAGAGCCCGGGAGGTTGCTTGACACATTAGCGGTCGCCTTGTCGGAATTGAAGGTGACAGTATTGCTGAATGTGACATTGATTACGCTGAGGCTCTCCTGCGCATCCTCCTCAGAAGGATCGGTGGTGTAGCCGAATGCAGATACTACGTAAGAGAGGGTGAACTCGGGACTGTTATTACCATCACCGACAGTGATTACGCCCTCGGGGAATACGAATGAGTAGACACCGTCACCAGTTGAGGTGTAGTGGAGATAGAGATGAGAAAATTCAGGATCTTCCCAGTTGACTTCGGGGTCAACCTCACCTACCTTGTCGCCATCCTTGTAGACCACAACCTTGCCAGAGGCAGGCATCACATCATCAACGACTTGATCGCCATTGGTGAAATAGAACATAATCTCGCTAAGAGAAGCCACGGTGCTGCCATTGGCAGGAGATGCGACAACGCTGTACTCAACAACGGGAGCAACATAGTAAGAGACAGTGAAAGCGCTGTTGGTGTTGCCGGCGAGATAGCTGCCGTCATACCAAGTCTTGTCGCCAAAGAGGCCCTCGGGGAACTCGAAGTTATATGAGTCCTCATCGGTTATCTCCTCTGAGAGGGTGACAGTGGCGGTGTGGGTCTCTGCGTTGAAAGAGAGAGTACCATCGATGCTGGTGCGGCCGAACATAGAGTAGCCATGGATGGTGACCTCCTCGCTCTGGTTCATATAGACCTCATCATCGAAGATGACAGAGAACTGTGAGAGGCTCTCCTGCTCCTCTTCCTCAGAGGGGTTGGTGGTATAGGTGAAATCCTTGACAGTGGGGCCTGCGGCGACAGTGAAGGGGACGAGAACCTCAGAGTCGTTGAAACCGGAATCTTGGCCATCACCATAGTTGAATGAGCCGTACTCAAAGACGATGTAGTAGTCGCCAGCCTCGGTAACGGGGTTAGCGAAAGTGACATCGAAGCCTACGCCGTTGCCATCCTTGCTCTTGACAGTGGCAGTGTGAGCTGCTTTGGCGGCCTTGACGGCTGCTGAAGTTGCCTTTGTGCTGATGAAGGTTACGCTGTCTTCGGTAATAGAACCCATCTCTGCAGCGTCATACTCGGATTGAAGAATGGCGTAGACAGTTGGAGCTGTATCAGCGAATTCTTCGGGGTTTGTATCTTCTGAGAATTTGAAACCCTCATTTGCGCTGAGCGCGTCAGAGCTATCATCGCTCTTGGGCAAGAACTCGACATGGTCGAGCTGTGCGACAGATGAGCCTACGAGAGGATTGGTGATGAAGTCGTAGCCCTTGCAAGCAGAGCAGAAAGTGAAGGTGAACTCACCACCGGTGTAGTACTTGCCATACTTGCCTTCGGTCTCATTGTATTTGGGAGTTACGATAGCCTTGCTTGGAATTACGATAGTGTACTCGTGGCCATCCTCATACTCAAAATTGAAGTTGAGAAGCTTCGCATTTTCATCAGAGGAAAGGACATAGAAATCGTTGTTCTCCTCATAGTAAGTACGGCCTGTGGTGAGATCCTTGATAGTAAGGTCACGATATTCGGCGAGAGTAGGCTCCTCGCTGAAGTAGAACGAGATGACGTTATCACTTGGAGTGGCATCGCACATGCCCTCAGCCGGGTAGAGTTTGGTTATCTTGAGGTCGTCGGTAAGCTCATCGCCAGGGTTGAACTTGGCAGAGACTGCGTGCTCGCGGCCGTCAATGGTCTCCTGACCACCGAGAGCGATGCGGACATTCTTGCCGGCGAGAGCGGCATCGGAGATAGAGAAAGTGTAAGCGATTGCGCCTGCGCCCTCCTCATTAGAGGTGAACGAGGTGATAGACTCACTCATCTTGACGTCATCCTGAGTCTGATAAGAGACCTCGAAAGAGGTGAAGGTGATGGCCTCCTTGTTAGAGAGATAGAGCTCAATCTCTTTGCTTGTGAGGGTTGAGCCGTCAGCCGGGGTGAACTCGTAGCTGACGTCGGTCGTCATATCCTCAAACTCGGTGGTTAGGGTGAGATAGTTATGGGGTTTGTCGTTAACAACAAACTCGGGCTTGGAGCCGTCGGCCATAGCGATATTATAGAAAGAGATGTTGGTGGAGGTGTAAACGGCAGTGCGAAGCTTGCCCGTGAAATCAACCATCAGCTTAGTGCCGTCAATGGTGATCTTGCTTGCGTCAACCTGCTCGATGACATTGTGGTCAGCGCCACCCTTATATCCAAAGACAAGGGATACTGCAACAGGATTGCCATCGGCAATGGTCATAAGGTCACGATCAAACTCGAGGGTCAAGATACCACTCTCGTCGCCAGACTTCCAATAGCTGAGGAAACCAGACGCGAGCCATGCGTCAATATCATCAGAGTTGACCAGCTTGGCCGAATCCTGAGGAATGACAAAGCTGAGCGTAACGACGCCATCGCCATTGTAGAGGTTTCCGTCAACATCCTTTACGCCTGTGATTTTGAGGACAGCCTTGTCGCCTGCCTTCACTGAGCCTGCCTCTTTCCACGCACTTACGACATCTTGGGTCATCGCAACAATAGCGGTAGAGGAAGTATGGAGCTCAACCTCGGCAGAGAGAGAGCCGCAAGTGAGGGTGGCAGACTTCTCGTCAACCTCAGGCTCAAGAGTGAAGCCAATGTTGAGCTGCTTGACGGTGGAGAGGGCGGCACCCTCTTTGACGGTTACACCGTCAATCTCCAGTTTGGTAATGGAGAAACCAGCTGCCTGAGATACGCCAATGAATTTGAGTGCATTGACACTTGAAGAGCACTCGGCCCAGATATAATAAGTAACGCCGGCCTTGGCAGAGACCTGAACACGGCTGCCGTACTCATTGCCGTCGGCATCGGTATAGCTCTCATAGGCGAAAGATGAAAGATCTGTGGTTTTAGCCGCAGAATCATAGATACGGACATTTCCACTACCGACACTGAAGACCTTAAAGGTCATGTCCTTCGCCGGGGTGAAGGACATCATCTTAGAGACAAATGTACCCGTGACAGAATACACTTTGTCCAACTCCATAGCCTCTATGTCGGCAGCCTTGGCGACCGTGACCGACGAGACAAGGAGCATCAGCGCGACCCACAGTCGAGTGGCAAGCGCGGCAAAAGATGTAGATGCTTTTGTCATGATTGATTAGATTAGGTGAATAATAAAAATTGTATTTGGAAATCACCCTGCGGATGGCGGACGGTCGACATCCGCAGGGTGATAATTTTTTTGCAGAAACTCGCTTAGCGTGCGACTCTACTTGGCAGAGTAGAGTCGGCCACCTATGACATAGAGGCCACGGGGCAGAGATGCAATCTGCTCAGCCGAGGCGTTGCGGAAGATCATAGTGCCGGAGAGTGAGTAGACGTCGGTGTTGGCGAATGCCTCGTCTGCGTCTATTTCAGGGAGGGCTTCGGTGTCATCCTTGTCATAATAGCCGGGGCTGTTGGTCGGGAACTTGGCTACGACAGAATTGATGAGCGCCTCGGTGTTGCCGTCGAAGATCATGACGACAATCTTGCCAAGACGAGAGCGAGAGACCTGGCTCGGGTAAGAGAAGCTGATGTCGATGGTGTTGTCCTCGCCAGCCTTGAGAGTAGAGGGGAAGCCGAGACCCGTGGTGCCGGTGTATGAGCTACCGACGGCAGCCTTGACCACATCGCTGTGGTAGACACCTGTTGCCTGAGCTATGCCATACTTTCCGCCACTACCCCACTCACCAAAGATATCCTGAGTCTGGTTGTAGACATTGCTTACCTGATAAGAGCGGATGCTGTCCTCAAGGACAACCACGAGGGTGCTGAGATACTGGTTAGAGAGGTTGATGGCGCTGCGGACATTAACCACGAGGTTGAGCTTGTTGTCATTCTCGGTGTAGGTGAAGTTCTCAACATTGACATCAATGTCTGCGGGAATCTCCATCTCGGCCTGCACACAGTCTGCCCAAGTGTCGGCATCGGTCTCAGTGTACTTGTTGAAGCTGTAGAGACCCCTCTTGTTTGAGACCATGGGCGAGGTTATGGTGCCAGACCTCTGGACAATGCCACTGGGCGCGGCGCTCAAACCAAGAGCCTGAGCATAGGAAGATGAGATGCTGCCGCCAATCTGGTCGCCCGTGTAGGCATGGATGGAGACAGGGATGAAATTCTCGCCATAGAGCTTCTCGAGATTCTCAATGGCCAGGATGCCGAGCGGGCAGTTGGAGCAGGTGGTGCCCGTCATCTCCTCAAGGACGACACGCTTGACCGGCTCAAAGGCGAGACTCTTGATGGCGCTCTTGGTCACATCGGAGTAGTCGTCGAGCTGGACCTTGATTGAGAACGAGTTGGAGATGCCAACGGTCAGAGGCAGCGCATCTGGGAAAGCGAAGGTGAACTTGTCGCCCTTGACGAGGCTGAGGCCCTCTTCAGCATAAGTGGAAATCTCATTGCCCTCGGCATCGAGAAGAGTCAGCTTGACAGACGAATAGGTCGTCTCGTCGGCATTGATGGTTATAGAGCCCGCAATGTCAATAGACTTCTCATTGACAACCGAAGACGGGTTGGTGAGCGAGATGAGATACTTGAGGTTGCGCTTGACGACAATGTCATCAACAAAGAGGGCGCTTCCGTCCGTGTTGTTGTTCCAGAAGCCGATGTAGATATTCTTGCCAGAGTAGGCGGCGAGGTCGATGGTGTAGTTGGTCCACTCGCCATCGAGACCTTCCTCGGTCTCACCAGCGGTGAGGGTGTAAGACTTAATCTCACCCTCGGCCTTCATCTTGGCGATGGTGGCGGAGTCGAGAGTGTTGATGTTCTCATCGCACTCCCAGATGACAATCTTGAGCACGTCGGTATAGAGATTTTCATCCTTATAGCTCTGCGCCTTGAAAGTGAGATAGCAGCTGGCGTCGGGAATGGCAAGCTGAGGGATTACCATCCAGTCGTCGCTCTGGCCAGCGGGGGTGTACATTGAAGTAGAGGCTGCGCAATAGTCAGAGCTTGAAGAGGACTCGCGGATGGAGAAATTCCAAGGCTGATTGTCGGCGTCGAACTCCCAGTCCTGCATGGCCGAGGTCGGAGTGTTGTGGTCACCCTCATAGCGCATCAGGTTGTTGAGCGCATTGGAGATGTCAGAGAAATCCTCAGAGAAGAGAGTGGCGTCGTCTGTTGAGATCTGACGCTCATAAGTACCTGTGTAAGAGATAGAGAACTCCTCATTGGCACTTGACGACTCGCCAGCCGCATTGGTCAGCGCGCCGGCCGAGAGAATGACCTTATATTGTGCGCCAGCATAGAGATACTGTGTAGCCGATGGATAGAGGGCTACTTGGTTGCCACTGGCCACGACATTGAGCGAAGAGATGAGTTTGAGGCTCTCACCATCAACCTGATAGAGGTTAGCCTTGGCGTCGGAAGCCACAGTCACCTTGGTGTCCATGGTCAAAATGGTGTAGACGGAGCCGTTGTCAAGACGGGCAATCTCAGAGCCATCCTCAGGATAGACGCTTGAGACAGCGACAGGAGAAGATGCGCGACCCTTGTAAGAGACAGTTATCTTATCGTTAGTCTTAGTGTTATCCTTGGCGAGGGCTACAGAGCCGGCAGGGAGAACAATTGAGTAGGACTGACCTGAAGTCATCGCAACGCTGCGGAAAGTGACATTGAGAGTCTTGGAGTTAGCAGACGAGACTGCAATGTCCATAGAGGAGCGCACCAATTTGCCATCCTGGTCGAGAATCTGCGCGCCAGTCTTGCCGGCAAGGACAGCGATGTCATACTGGAAAGTGAGAGAGACAGTCCCGACATAGGCGAACTCGCTGCCATCAGCAGGTGAGACAGTATATGACGAGAGGAGGTTGACACCCTCGCAAGCCGTAGAGGCGTCCTCGGGAAGAGTGACCACATAGCTGTCAGCGTAGGGATAGACCATTGAGGCTATGACACGGCCGTCGGTTGAGACATTATAAGGCGTGCCGGTGTTCTGATACTCAGTATAGTCACTGAAGTCGATGCCGTAGCGGAGTTCACAGATAGAGGTGAAGGGATACCAGATGTTGTTATGGAAAATCTGGAACTCGCGAGAGGGTGAGGTGAAGGGGCTGCAGGCGTAGACATTGCCGTCATTATCAACAGAGGTGACCATCAGGTCATTCTCCTCGTCGGAAGTGCCATAGTAGACATACTCACCCTTTGTGATGTCATAGAGCACAGGGTAGAGAGCGTCATCCCCAGTGCGGATTGTTCCGGCAGCATATTTGCCGTTGGGGCTTATGACGGCGCCGCCCTCCATCTGGAGAAAATTATCAAGTCCCTTGCCGAACTTGAACCACTCAGCTTTCTGACGATCATAGATGAAACAGGTGGGCTGAACCGACTGGTCACCATAGATGGAGATGTAGCGAGCGTCGGCCGACATGGAGGTGTAGGCCTCGAAATGGCAACCGCTCTCGGTCGTCATGGTCGGGAGGTTGCTGAGCTTTATAATCTTGCCGGTTGAGAGATCCCACAGGATGCCATAAGAGGGTGAGCTGTAGACACTCTCACCCTCATAGGTGACAGAGCCACAGGCATATTTGCCATCAGGTGAGACGCAAGAGACCACGCCATAAGAGTAGGTCAGATCGGAACCTGTGAGTTCCTTAGTCATGGCGGAATCGGGCACCTCAAAAGCGTGCCATTTCTTCTCGGACTTGACCCAGTAGCCAGGAGTGCCGGCATACTCGCCTGCCTCATTTGAGAACTCGCCGGAGTAGCTGCCGACCACGATGTTGCCATCGTCAGTCACATCGCTGACGTGGTAGATGCCGATGGCATCCTCCTCATCGAGAGCCTCCTCGCCATAGATGACGGTACTGTTGCCAGACTCGACATTATAGAGATAGACATTTGCCTCGGCGCAAGTCTCATTAGACGCCGGCTGGGCGAGAAGCCACTTGCCATTGTCCGAGATATTGGCCACGATGCTCTGGTCGCTCTTGATCACCTTGAGGAAAGTCGGCTTCTTGTCAATGGTCTGAGCCGAGAGCGCTGTTGCGCAGGCGAGAGCTAAAGTTGAAAGAATATACTTCATAGGGAAGTTCAGACTCAATGTTTTTTACTTCACGATGACGCGATGGGCGCGCTTGGTGCCATCGGCGAGACAATCAATGCGGATAAGAATGCCGTGGGCGTCGGCTGCTGCCTTGACACCGGTGAGAGAATAATACTCCGAGCTGACGACATCGGCGGCAGCGATAGAATTCAGGGCCGCGGACTTAGACGAATAGGTCACAGAGAGTGTATTGCCCTCGACGGGATTAGCCTTGTTCTCATCAAAGACGAGAATGGTGTACTTGACCTTAACCTCGCCCTTATCTGTGAAAAACCACTCATCCTGGAGTGACTGCGAACCATAAGCACCAGTGGCAGAGCCATCGAAAGGAGAATAGAAGACGCCTGGCTCCACCTGATCTTTACATGTGCCGAAGCAGCACTGGAAACGGCCATTATCGATGGAAAGGATCTCATATTTGATGTTAACCCACTCACCATCCTCACTGACACACTTGACTTGAAGTCCAGACTCTACATATTTTTGGGAATCCTCGCCAGGAATGACACTCTCCATCACCTTGATGGAAGAGGCGTTTACCTCAGCGCCATTCTCAAGGGCCACCTCATTGCCATTCTCATCAATCTGAGTGAAGAAGACGTTAGAGGTTGACTGAGCAAAGAGCTGTGCAGCGCATAAAAGGGAAGAGAGAAAGAGTAAAGTTCTTTTCATATATAACAAGTGTCTTTAGGTTACTACTTTATCATTTTGAGCTTGCCGCCTACAATGTAGAGACCGCGGCCAAGCTGAGCGTCATTGGTTGAAATCTTGCGTCCGTCGAGCGAATAGGCTTCAACAGATTGCTCGGCTTCAGTCTTCGGCTCTGAGATTACTGTTGGCTTTGCCGCATCCGCACTGCAGACGAAATTGGCAGAGCCGTCGGCGTTAATTTCCATGTCGGCCACTTTGACATTGAGGAAATAAGAGCCATCCGTGTTGGGGTGGATAGTGGTGCAAGCTGGGGTTGAGACGTTGGACAGGGTGTTGTTGGCGACTGCGCCATCCTTCACGTAGGGGTAGAGGTCACCAATGACATCGTCAACAGTGCGCTGCCATGAGTTGTCGGCAGCCACCACGGCGCAACGCTCCTTGGTGGTGTTGACATTATTGGCTTGCCAAGCCTCCTCGGAATAATCAACATGAGTGATAAGGAGTCCGGAGGCGTAGAGCGCCGTGTCGGTTCCCGTCTTGGCCCTGTTCTCAATCATATAGAACTCATCTGTGTAGGCCGGGTTGCGGATTACGTAGGCGTCGCCACCCTCAGAGAGGGGTTTGAGATTGAGGACAGCCGTCTCATTGTCAGTGGAAAGCTCAATGGGAGTCAACCATCCGCAGAGCCAACGCTCAAGGGCGGTATATCCCGCAGGTGAGAAGCTGTCGCCAAGATAGTTGCCCATGTTCATGGGGTCCCAGACATAAGTGCCGTAGTTGAGACTTGTCGCGCCGAAACTCGTGCCCTTGTCATAAGCGTCTGGCAAACCGAGGCAGTGGGAGAACTCATGGCAGATGGTTCCAATGCCATCCCTTTTGCCGCCCTCGCCAAGCTCACAACTGCAGGCGTAGGTGTCCACCTTTACCGCTTTCGTTTCGTCACCAAGGGTGAAGGGAGCGACAGAAGAACCCACTCCGCTCAGGTTACCCTCCTGAGGCCATATGAGACTCGTGTTCTCGCCATTGGTATTCTGTCCCTGACCAGCATAGAGGATGAAAACCTGATCGGCATAGCCGTCGGCATCCCAGTCATAGACAGAGGGGTCAGCTATGCCATCAACCCTTTGGGCATAAGTGCAAGCGTCTTGAATGAGGTTGCAGAGATTGACGTCGATAGTTGACCCGTTGTCGGCTCCATAATGGGTATATGGGTTTCGCAGCTTATAGGGGCCCATGACGTCGAACTTGAACTTGAACGCGCCACGGCTCTGCGCCAAGAAATAGTCGCAGACGCTCTGTGTGAAACCTGTAGTCTCGTCAGAGAATCCCTCCTCATTGGCCACACGCTCATAGAAAGAGCGGACATTGGCCTTGCGCACGTCATCATCAGTGGACGCTTCGCCTGTGGGGTCGGAGAAGAGGACCTCAGAGATTCCCGCCGATGACTTTGCGCCAAACTCAACAAGAATGATGAGTCCGCGGTGCTCACCCTCAAAAGGTTGGGCAGGAGCCTGAGCCACGGCCACCTGACTCAACGAGAGAAAGGCAGCCGCGGCAAAAGCCATGCGTGAGGACTTTATGTTTGAGATAGAAATCATCTCTTTTGTCGGAATAGATTGTTGTGGGGAGAAAAGAATGGAGGCTATAACTTAGCGGACGATGGTCTTGACCGCCTTGCCGCTCTTGAACCTTACGATGTTGATGCCGCGGACGGGAGAAGAGAGCAGACGGCCGTCAAGTGAATAGCGAGCCTCAACCGCGTCAGCGTCAGCGTCAACGGCTTTGACTGCGGTTGATTTGCCAGCAAGGTTGACACTGTTGCAGTTGGTCACCCAAGCATCACGCACCGAGGTGGTGAAGACATATTGGCTGAGCGACTCATTGTAGGCATAGGTGATGGGGCGGCTGATGAAAGCAACCACGTCATAATAGGCGGCGTAGGTTTTTACCTTATCCACGTCAGTGGCAGTGTAGGTCATCTCATACTTGCCACCATCAAAGGTGAGAGCGTCACCGAGGGGAGCGGAGAGAATTTGGCTCACCACATAATAGTGGCGGTAGCCAGTGCTGGTGCTGCCACCCGCTTCCAACTGAGACGCACGTATATTGCTGCGGGTCAAATAGACAGTCAGGACGGCGTCGCCCATGACGGCGTCAATATTGCTGACAGCGTCGCCAGAGACCTTGATGGTGACATTGCCCTTTTCAGAAACCGTGTCAGTAACCTCAGAGCTCGTCTCGATATTGACAGTGGCAAAAGCGGGATAGTCCGCATTGGAGGCGTCTATGATGGTGCTGAAATTTTGAGCTACGATGGACTGATATTCCTTTGGGTAGGCTGCATAGAATGCCAATACGCCATTTGAATTAACATCATCGCTATAGTAATAGCGGTTGACCGAGGCCGAAGGAATGCCATAAACCGAATAGGCCATGATGTTCTGCGACTCGGAGAGATAGAAATCATCATTGCCGGAAGAGAGGTTGCAGTGTATGCCGGCAGGGGCTATGTCATCACGGAGCGACATGAGGGCCTCACGCACCTGGTCTCCATAAGTTCCGTAGGTGGCGGCGGTTGAGGTGTAGAACTCATAGAGCTGCTTCTGGCGCTTGAGAGACTCGGTGTAGGTGACTACCGTCTGACCCACGGCATCGTCCAAACGGAGGTTGTCATTATCAGGCTCAGCGCCGTTAATCTCCTTGACGTAGACGTAGAGGGCGTCGCTCTCGCCAGCGGCTGCGGCATCGGCAGGAATTTGAATCTTCTGAGAGAAAACACTTGTCGATTCAATGGCCTGAGGGCAGTTGATCTCCATGAAATCCTCGCCCGACTCACCAAGGCGCACACCGAACTTGGCGCTGTTGATGGTGCCAGAGTAAGGCTCGCAATAGAAAGAGATGTTGGCCTCGCCGCCAAGCTGGACGTAGCGGGGAGCCGAAATCTCATAGAGCTTCAAGTCGGCAGTGGAAAGACCGCCATCAATCTCGACAATGCACTGAACGGCAAGGTTGCCATAGCTGTCGCCCAGGTCATTCCATGCCTCCGCACTTCCATCAAAAGAGCCATAGACATAGAGGTCGCTGTATGGCAAGGAGATATATTTGCCAACAGGGTAAGTACCCGCTGTGAAGTCGCACTGGATGCCAATCATGAAAGCAGCTACGCCAGAGGCATTAGTGCGGTCGATGTTAATCTCATAAGGTTCGGGGAGAGAGATGACATTCCAGCCCGCATTGTTGGTGCCAGTGAGGCTGACCACGGGATCGGAGGCGATGACACCCTGACCTGAGACCTCATAGATGAAAGGCTTGATGTTTGACGCCGTGGTGTTGCAGAGGGCGTAGCGGATGGCCACAATCTTGCCACCGTTGTACTTGACAGCGTCAGACGTAGAGATGAGGCTTGCCACTTTGAAAGTGCCGTTGTCAAAACCGAGACCCTCGTCATCTGCGCAGACATCGTCGGTGCGATAGTTGCCCATGAGAACCTGATTGGCCTCAAGAGAAGTCTGCGAAGACTTGACAGCCTTAGTGACCAGATTGGCGGAAGAGGTCTTGGAGACAGCGGTGCTGAGCACGCCAGTGTTGGCAAGACCCTGCTCGGCCTCGAAATTGTCCACCATACGGACGCCAGACAATGGACGGGCCATGGTGGCCGATGTTACAGAGTTTTGGCGGATTACCTGTGTAGGCAGAGCCTGACCTTGCGCATTAGCACCAACGGAAGTGATGCCAGCGATAAGAGAGAGAAAAGGCAGTAAATTATATTTCATTTGATGTCGATTTTTTCGTTTATAACTTGAAGGACGCCCTTTGCATTTGATACGAACGTCACAATTGACAGATTTTCCGCAATCCATTCGCCTTTAGTGTCAACCTCAGAGAGTGATGACGAGTATGAGAGCTTGTTCTCAGAGCCAGGGGAGAGGAGAATGGCGTCGCCATCTACGGCAGTCAAGGCAGTGCGGAAGACATGGTTGTGCGTATAGTCATTCTCCAGCTTATTGCCCGGCATCAACTGCCAGCTTGTCACATTGTCCTCAATGAGCCAAACATTGACCTTGACATCGGAATATTCTTGCGAAGAGCCGACAGTTACGTCCACGGCAATATTATTCGTCTCAGAATTAAGCGATGCCCCACATTCAATTGAGACAGGACTGGTCTGTTGCAATGCGTCGCGCACAACCGTGGCCCACTCGGCCGTGTTGTAGGATGCCGCACCGCGGTTGATGCTGCCGCAAGGCTGAGCCTCAATGCCACGCTGCTCGTAGTAATAGTCGCCAGTCTCGGTGGTAAGGGGATAAAAAATGCCCTTGGAGCTCTTGCCAAACGGGCCACTGTAAAGACCGACGGCAATGACATTCTCATGACCATAAGTCTCCTGAAGCTCCGCGATCACATCCGACGCCGCAGGGCAGTTGATGCAACTCTGGCCAGTGAAATCCTCAATAAGGACATGAGCCGAGACCTCGGCGGGAGCCACATAGATGAGGCGGTCATCCTCGTCCACCTTGTCGCACGAGGCGAGAGACCATGCCGCCGTGGCTGCGAGAGCCACTCCGAAGGCTTTGCCTAAGAGCCGGTAATTAGTGTTCAGGCTTGTCATATCGTGCGCTGAGTGTTAGAAGTTATAGTTGTAGGAGATGGAGACGCCGCGGCTTGCAGGTACATAGCGGCAGACGCCACCCGAGCAGTTGTAGCCCGCGCGTGTGCGGCCATAGCCGGCCTGAATGCGGTGCGCGCCAGTGTTGAAGGTCACCGCCCCATTGTAGTAGTGGAGGTCGGTCTCGCCGGCGTTATACATGTCGGACACAGTGAACATCCAATGCGGAAGGAGCGAGACCTCGACAAGAGCCTGAGCCCAGTCGCCCTCGTCATCGGCCGTGGCGAGATATTGGAGCTCAGCGCGGACCGTCAATTTCTTAGTCGCGCGCATCTTGGCATCGACCACGAAAATGTTGGAGTGAATCATGCCGCCATGACCCTCTACAACAGTCTTGTTGTAATATTGGTTCATGTACATGGCGTTGAGGGTCACAACCTTTGAGAGACGTTTGCTGAGCTGGATGTTGATATCCTGATAGTATTTTGTGTCGCCCATCTTCCAGAAGGCGCTGCCGTGGCCGTTAGAGCCAATGGCCGCTGCAGTCTCATCGCGATCAAGCGAGCGGATGTGCGAGGCGTTGAGCTTAAGGTTTGTGCCATATTTGCCACCGAGAGCAGTGCCACGACGGAAGTTATAACCTGCCTCAAGCTGGAACGCCCATTCGCCATCGGGGTGAGTGGCATAGGGATAGAGGGCGGCAAGGGCGTAGGTGTGATCCATTGAGAACGCCGGGAGGTGGTTGATGAACGAGCTGGTGCCAGTCTGGCCGCGGCGGCTGCGGAAACTCATGTAGTCACTGCGCTTGGCCTGAAGGAGTATGCTCATGCCGCTCTGCGAATAGGTGGCCGAGATCATGCCAACCGTTCCGCGGCGGTAGATGTAGCCGTTGTCGGCTGACGGGTCCTCACCTTTCCACGCGTACTCGGCAAGGATGCCAAGCGGCCCGCGGTGGAAGTTGGCACGGACATCGAAAGCGTTGACGAACTCAGGCATATGGAGGCGGTGAGTGGCGTCGGCCATCACGACATCCTCCTTCTCATATTTATTGACCCAAGAGAAACCAATGTTGAGGACTCCCCCACCCTCACCGAGTGACGAGAACCACTCCTCAAGGCCAAACTCAACGTCGGCACCTGAGACGAGTCCACGGTTGAGACTCCAATATCTGCGCTGACGGCCGGAGAGAACCTTTATCGAGACGCCTGGCAGAGGCTTGGCGGTGAAACGACCACCGAGCAGAGGGTTGTCCACGCCAAGGCTGCGCTCCTCGTAAGTACGGAAGATGAAGCCCGAGCCGAACTGGTCATAGAAATGGCCGCCCGTGAGCTCCCACTTGTCAAAATGGAGCTTGGCGTAGTAATATGGCACGCCCCAGCCTTTGAAAGCCGCCTCGTAGCCTGGCAGCGGATGCTCAAGGAACGAGAAGCGGAAACCGGCGTCGACCCTTTTGGACATGAGGTTGACGTCGGCATAGGTGTTGGTCAGAGCCCAGTCGTCGGTCTTGGTGGTGCCAATCTTCTCATCATCCTGCGGAATGAGGATGTCGCTCATGACGCTGCCCGTCACATTGAGATAGTTCTCCGGCATGACGGACATAGCCTCGTCTTGCGCCACGGCGAGAGCCGTGGCGCAAGCGAGGCAAATGAGGGTGGACGCCACACGCGGGGTGGCGTTATGGACGTGTCTTATCATTTAGTCAGTTCCCTTACTTTCTCAATGAGTTCATCCTCGTCACCGTCAATGTAACCATTGTGCTTATAGACAATGGCCCCGTTGCCATCCACAATGACAGTGAACGGCACCATCTGGGCGCCGAGAGCGCGCTTGAAGTCGCCATTGGGATCAAGAAGCACCTCGTAGGGCCAAGCGTGGTTATCCACAAGAGGCTTGACCTTGTTGATGTTCTGCGCCTGGTCGATTGAGACGGCGATGAGAGAGACGCCCGTCTCAGCCTGCCAGTCCTCATAGACCTCGGCTATGGCCGAGAGTTCGCGGATGCAGGGCTTGCACCATGTGGCGAAGAAATCGATGATGACGGGCTTACCGCCCTCGGCAAGGTTGGCCGTGTTGACCGTCTTGCCGTCGATGCTCTTGAGTGAGACCGAGGGGATTTGCGCATGAGCGGCGAAAGAGGCCGCCATGACAAGGAGCAGGGTTATGATTGCTTTTTTCATGATTGAAGACTATTGAGGTGAGCAGACTATTTGCGCACAAGCTTAGGCGACTGCATGATGACAGGGAACTGGACTGAGCGGTCCAATGCGCCAGAGGTTGATGTGGCGATTGCGAAAGCTGAGAAAGCCACGGACTTGGAGCCGGAGGTGTAGGCCGTGCCGGCGAATGTGGCGGTCGTCTTGCCCTCGGCGTCAGTGACCAACGGCGCAGTGACAGAACCTGACGCGGCACCTGAGATGGAGACATTGTAGGACGCGTCGGTGAAGACGAGGAAAGCAGTCTTGCCACCATAGGTGCCTATCTGCGAACCGCTGGCGAGCTTCAGCGCGAAAGAAGAGGCGTCAAACTTGACGGGGAGCGTGAGGCCAATCTCGGCAACGTAGAGGCCATCGGTGGTGATATTGGCACTTGTGGATGTGTAGTCCTCAAGGTCTATGTCATAATACTCAAGCGTATATGAGCCAACCACATCCTTGGCGAACTCAAACTGCGATATGAGGACCTTTTCTGTGTAGGCACCGGCAGCCACAGTCACATAGCCGATTCGGCGTGAGCCGGTCGTGTTCTCAGACACCGAGACCTTGACCTTGCCACCCTCAACAACCGCCTCAGCCCAGTCCGGAGCGTCGGCAATGGTGACGTCGCGAGTGGAAGAGACTGAGAAAGAGACCTCGGCGGCGTCATCACTTGAGAGGATGATGTCATCATTCTCGACAACGAAGATGAGACCGAGCTGCGAAATGTTGACCACGATTGAATCACTCTCGGTCTTCTTGACCACAAGGATGGCGTTTCGGCTCTGCGGGTCGTCATTGTCCGAGGCGGAGAGAGAGACCGTCTGCCCACTGACTGAGAGTGAGAGCCACTCGGAGTGGTTGGTGTAGGCCGTGGCGATGGGCGCATCGATGGTGACAAAGCCCTCACCGTTTGTAGCCTCAAGGCTGGTCTGGGCCTTAGAGACCTTTATGGTTGTCTCGGGGGCTGCCATGTCTGAGCAATCCTCATCGCAGGCGGCGAAGAAGAGAGGCGCGGCCAAGGCGGCCATAAGCGCTATGTATGTCTTTTTCATATTCATATTCTCTTGTGAGCCGAGGCTCCGCTATTCGTACCTCTCGAAAGTCTTGAAGCTGGGGATTTGGTTCATGAGGACATAGCTGTCATCCTGCACAATGAGGTTTCCGCTGTTGTCACAAGCCATGAAAAGCATCGAGTTGACCTCATACTTGCCATTGCCATCCCATCCGAATGAGCCCTTCTTGTCATCTTTCATGACCATGGTGAGCGCGCCGGAGATGTTGAAATAGTAGTAGCCGTCGACGAGAGCGGCGGGAATCATCATGAGATAGTTGTACTCACCGCTTGGGTCCTGGCAATACTGGGCGGGGAAAGACATCTGACCCGAAGTCTTGTCATACTCGCAATATAGGTGATACTCAAGGACGCCGGCAGTGGTGGAGAGCGAAATGACGCAGCTGTCGCGGACGGCGGCTGTCATTCTCTCGGCCTGAGCCTTGCTCATCTCAAGGAGAATGGAGATCTCTGTGCCTGAATACTCGACAGTCCCAAGCCATTGGCCCGACCACGCCTCATAGGTCATCATGTTGGACGGGGTGTAACCTGCGAGCGTCACGTTGCCCGAGGTGAAAGACTGGGTTGCGGCAGAGTAAGTGAACTTGCTAACCTCCTGACCGGCTATGGTCATAGGGCTCTGCAACTCGATGCCCTCGGGCGTGATGATGTATGCACATTCCACAGTCGAGTCCGCATTGACGGCGAGGCGGCGAGTCTGGACGTCAACCTCGGCAGTGCCAATCTCAGTCCCCCCGGCGGTGAGAGTGTAGGCGTAGGGCATGGAGTTAGTTATCTCTTGAATGGAAGAGAGATAGTCGGACCACTTGACACCCTCGGCCATAGGCACCATGGTCATCTTGTTGCCCCACTTCTTGCCTTTGAGGGTAATCTCCTCGGCCGAGTAGCTGAGGATGATGAACTCATAGTCACCCTGATCGCCATCCACATCGCCCTGATAAGGCTTGGCGAAATAGTGGACGAGGTCATTGCCCGTGTTGAAAGTGAGGACGGGGCCCATGTCATGCACAATGTCGTAGGACGAAGAGCAGACAGTCTCGGGGGTTGAGATTGAGACATAGGGCGAGAAGATGTCAGCCGAGACAGAGACCTTGCCCTTGTCATTGAAATTGCAGAGGAAAGTGAAACCGCCGGCGTAGTCCTCGCCATAGTAGTATGAGAGCCTCCAGCCGTTGGGGGCTGAGGTGAGAATCTCACGGACATCGGCCTCGGCCTGCTCAGCCCTCTCGGCAGCCGACACACCGTCGAAGTAGTCGGTGTCATCGTGGAGGCACGAAGAGAGAGCCAAAGAAGAGAGCGAAAGAATCGCGGCTCCTATATGATTGAGATATCGCATAATAATCTGTTAAAGAGAAGTTGTCTTATCGTCCCGGCTGTATTACTTGAGAGTCTCGAGGTCGAGTCGTGAGAGCTCATCGGCCCTGTGGAGCACAGCGTCGCGGAGCGAGTCAATGTCGAGGTCCCAATAATCCTGCATATAGTTGCGGATGATAGTGAGCTTCTGCTCAATCGCCTGACGCGCGGTTATGTTCTCAGAGAGCATGTTGTCGCCCGCCTCATCGAGGATGGCCTGCCAAGCCTCAGGGGTCTCAGTGACGTAATATGCCATCATCTCGGCAAAGTCCTCGCGAGCCTCACTCATAGCGTAGCCTGAGACGAAGCCCTGCTTGTGGGCGTCGGAGTCCTCAATGTCATACCAGTCGCCCGACACATACTCAGAGGTCGTAATCTTGTCGAACTGGCTGTCATAGGGCTTCTTCTGGTTGAGGATGTGCGTGAACTCGTGGTGCATCGTGTGGAAGTAATACGTGTTCAGCATAGAGTAATCCTGCAACATGGTGTTGGTGAGCGAGTTGACCATGTAGAGCGTCACCTTGTAACCACCCTCTGCAGTTCCGAGGACGAAAGTACCCGTAGTGTTATAGGCTGGCGAGCCGATGAGGTGGATGACACGCGGCACATTGCTCTTGACGAAGTCGGGTCCCACGACCTCGGCGTAGGCGTCCAGCCAGAGGTATTTAATGATGATGGCGAGCTTGGCGCTCTTGGCCGAGTCGGCCGGCGTGAGGTTATAGCTCATGTCGCTCTCGATGTCCTCCATCTTATACTTGACCTCGATGTTGTAGGGGTAGGTATAATTCTCGAGGAGCCACTGGTCGAAAGCGTCGCGCTCGGGGGCGTCGGTGGGGAAGATGGTAGCGTCGTCTGGCTTGTCGTCGTCACAAGCGGCGAGCGAGAGGGCCGCGATGGCCGCAGCCGCAGTCAGGATGGAGCTTATTATCTTGTTTGTCATTTTGGCTTAGTTGGTTAACCGTCAGGTGTTGTGAATATCGGCGCGGCAGATTAACGCGGGTTGGGTGTCATGCCTGCGGCGAGCACGTCTTGCGGGAGCTGAATGGCGAGACGGGGGTCACGCGGCTCCATGGTGTCGGTGACCTCACTGACCGAGGTCTCGTTGGCCAAGGTACGGCGATACATCGTGATGCCATAGCGCTTGACGTCCTGCAGACGGAAACCCTCGTGAAGACCGACAATGCGACGGAGATGGAGGATGCACTGCAAGAGGGGTTCCTGAGTCTCAGACTCGATGGCGAAGGGCGCGTTGAAACGTTTCTTGGGAGAGCCGGACGTGGCGGTGCAGTAAGGAACACTTTGAGAGTAGAACTGCACAATCTTGTCGAGCGTGAGCTGCACACCCGTTGAAGAGAAGGCGGAGAGCTCGGCGTTTATGTCGGCCACAGCCTCGGCGTATTTTCCTTCGAGGGCATAAGCCTCAGCGCGCTCAAGGAGGAGGAGGTCGGTGGTGAAGACGGCGTACTCGGAGTGCGCATAGCCTATGCCGGCCTGAATGTCAGTGTACTCGAACGCGTGTGGGATTTTGCGGAAGATGTATTTGGAGAGAGCCGAGTTGAACCAGACGGTGTAGTTGAAAACCTCGTCAGATGTTCCCCAAGGGCCGGGCGACTGGAGAGTCTCAAGCTTCGAGATGAGCTGGCCGTGCGCGTATTTGGAGCCTACATTGTAAGGACCGCCAATAGCGCCCCACTGCGAGTAGACAGTGGTCAGGAGGAGGTTGGCCTTGACGCCCGAGTTGATGAAGGCGTTGGGCTGGACATTGCCGTTGGCCGAGAGCTCATTCATTGCCGCCCAGTCGCGGAGCATGGCCTCGGGCTGAGAGCCGAGCACCTTGGTGGCGTAGGTCACAGCCTTGTCGTTCTTGCCATAGTAGAGGTAGAAACGGGCTGCGAAAGCGGCTGCTGACGAAGGCGTGAAATGGAACTTGGGGTGGTCATAGGAGCTGCCCACGAGTCCGAGAGCCTCTGTGATGTCGGCGTCAATGTGCGCATAGAGGTCGGCAAGGGTGCCGCGGTCATACTGCTCACCCACGTTCTCCTCGGGATACTCGGGGTAAGGGAGACCGAAGTCAGTGGAGGCTGTGCTCTCGTCATAGGCCATGCAGAAGACATTGGCCATCTGGAACATGGCATAGGCTCGGCAGAGAAGGGCCTCACCCTTTTGCTCTGCATACTCCTCTTGAGTCTCCTCATCGAGGCTGTTGATATACTTGAGAGCCTCGTTGGCTGTGCCTACAGCCGAATAGCCGGCCTGCCAGATGCGCTGAGGCGTCTCATTGTCACTGGTCTCGGTTATGTCCTCCCATCGGTAAGCCTGGCCCTGGAACTTGGTGTACTCAGTCCAGCCCGTGCCAATCACGTTGTCCGTGTTGTCTGAATACATCTCAAGGAGATAGGCGGGATGGATCTGCGGATAGGCCGAGACGAGCAGTCGGCTGACCTCGGACGGGTTTTTGAGCTCCATGCGGTTGTCCGGCAGCTCGTCGAGATAGTCATTGCAAGCTGTCAGCGCAGTGGCGGCGGCTGCCGCCATGAGGAGATGTGATATATGTTGTTTCATTATTGGCTATTGATTATGTCACCGTCTGATTTTGTCCAGATTAGAGTCCAACCTTAAGCGTCAGGGTAAACTGTTTGGGCATAGGCGATGCGACACCGCCGGCGTTCATGAACTCGGGGTCCTGGCCATTGAGCTTCTTGTCAGCGTAGAGCAGGCAGAGGTTGGTGGCCTGGAGCTTGAGCTGGATCTTCTCCACTGGCGTGTCCTCAAACCAACGCTTGGGGCAGTCGTAGGCGAGCGAGATCTCCTTCATGCGGATGAAGTCGCCCTTGGCGATGCGCTCGGTGGAGTAGTTGTAGGCGTTATAGGCGTAGCGGATCTGGCTGTTGTCCTTGTACTGGCGGTAGCTGACAATGGCGGGGACATTGGTCTTCTTCTCGTCGCCGGGGTTGACCCAACGGTTGCGGAAGACGCCCGTCATGGAAGTCATGTCAGTATAAGAGGCAGCGAAGACAGGGTCGAGGCGGACCACATTGCCAAAGGCGTAGGTGAGGAACACGTTGAGGCTAAAGCCCTTATAAGAGAACGTGTTGGTCAGAGAGCCATTGATGGTGGGGTCGGTCGGTCCCTCATACTTGAGGTAGGCCGTCTTGTCACGCTCCTGGAAGTTGATGTCATAGACAGTCTCGACATTGCTCTCATTGATGAAGCGCGGCATGCCGTCCTCAGTCAGTCCGATGAAAGGAATGGAGAAGAGTGCGCGGACGGGGTAGCCCTTCATGGCGAAGCCCGAACCTGAGACCATGTCAATGACGCGGCCCTGGTTATAGAGGTCGGTAATCTCAGTCTCGTTGTGCGAGAAGACGAGGCTGGTGCCCCATGTGAAATCGCCCCTCTTGATGTTGGTGGAAGAGATGGAGACCTCTTGGCCCCAGCTCTTCATCTTGCCCTGGTTGGCGTAGCGGATAATCTGACCACCTACACCCTGTGTGGCCACTGGCACAATCTCGTCGAAGTTGTTGCGGGTGTAGACATCGAAAGTGACGTTGATGCGGTCGTCGAGGAGGCCGGCGTCGAAACCGAAGTTGAACTCATTCTTCTTCTCGTAGGTGAGGCCTGCGTCCGCGAGGCTCTCCACCTGAATGCCCGGCTCGCGGTCTGAAGAGAAGGGGCGGTAGGGGTTGTAGCTGCGGAGGATGGCAGTCGAGCTGGAGTAGTCGGCGCTTGGCGGCGTGCCGGTAAGGCTGTAAGATGCGCGGAGCGTGAGGTGTGAGAGCGGAGCGAGACGCTCAAAGAACTCCTCCTCGTGGGCGTTCCAACTTGCCGAGATGTTCCATGTGGGCATCCAACGCGCGTCGGAGTTCTTGCCAAGCTGGTTTGAACCCTCGTAGCGGTAGGTGCCGTTGACGACATACTTGCCTTTGAAAGAGTAAGTCGCATTGGCATAGAAAGCCACAGAGCGCGAGTCGGTATTGGAGAGCGTGTAGTAATCAGAGTTCTCCTCGACAATCTTCTTGAAATAGGTGTACTCGAAATACGGGATCTCACCACTCTCATACTGCATGCCCCAGCCGTTGAACCAAGTGCGGGTGCGCTTGATGTCGGTCGTCTCAAGGCCGGCGAAGAGATTGACGATATGCGTATTGGCGAAAGTGTTGTTATACTGGATCGTGGCGCGGAAGTCGGTATCCGTCATGCGGTTGTCGGTACGCTGATAGATGCCGCCCTCGGGGAGGACGGAGATGGGGAGCGCATAGACGTCATCGGGGTCAGTGTAGAGGAGCACATTGGCGTCGCGGATGAGGAGGTTGTCCATGGCGCGGTAGGCCAAAGCCTGGTTGCTGTTATCCTTAATCTTATGCTCCTGCGTGGTGGCGCTATACTTAAGTGCGCCGAGGACAGCGATCTCAAGGGGCTTGATGGGCTTGTAGCGCACCTCGGCCTGGAACTTGACATCGGCCACATTGAGGTCGATGTAGTTGTTGGAGAGCTCGTTGAAGATATTGAACTTGGCGTAGTTGGCGTGATAGTAAGTGTCGGGGTCGAGAGTGCGGCTGGTGTTGAGCGCATAGGAGTAGGGGTTAATGTCGAAGTCGCGCTTGACCTCACCCGAGACAACATCAACATCCTGGCCAATGGTGCCAGGGGCCGACTGCTTACGATAGGCGGCGCCACCGATGGCGTTGACCGTGAGGCCGTCGAGAATGTGATGCGAGACATTGAAGTTGGCGGTGAAACGCTTCACCTCGCTGTCGATGTACCAACCCGGATCCACCATTGCGGAGAGCGATGCGTAGTAGTTGCTCTTGTCGGTGCCGCCACTCATTGAGATGGAGTGGTTCTGCATGACCGCGAGCGAGAAGAGCTCCTTGAACCAGTTGGTGTTGCGCCTCTCGGCCTGCTGCAAATAGGCGTTGCGCGCCTCCTGAGTGTTTTGGAGGGCGAAGAGTCCCGTCTTGGAGTCGTAGGTGTTGATGAGCTCATACATCTTGCCATAGACACCATAGTCCGATCCGTTGAGGACATCCGAGAGATTGAGCCAGCCTTTCTGCTCCATCTCCTTATATATGCCCATCTGCTCCTGCGAGTTGAGAATGTCGAAATTGCGGTAGGTTGGGATGAGGCGGGTGGTGAACTCGCCGTTGTAGCTGAAGTGCGCCTGACCGGCCTTACCCTTCTTTGTCGTGACGACAATGACGCCGGCCATGGCTCGTGCGCCGTAGATAGAGGTAGCCGAGCCGTCCTTCAGGATTTGGAAACTCTCAATATCGTCAGAGTTGAGGCCCGCGATAGCCGAGCTGATAAGAGTCTCAGCGTCACCTGAGCTGAGGTCGTCGGCCGAGACGTCGGATACATCTTCCATAATGACGCCGTCCACGACCCACAGCGGCTTAGAGCTGCCGTAGATGGAAGTCGCGCCACGCACACGAATCTTGGGTGCTGAGCCGAAAGTGCCGCTGACATTCTGCACAGAGACGCCGGCGGCCTTGCCCTCAAGCGAGCGGCTGATGTCGGCCACGCCATTGAGTTTGGCGTCGTCGCCCTCCAACTTGCTGGTAGCGCCGGTGAAGAGTCGGCGGTCAGTCTTCTGCAGACCTGTCACCACGACCTCCTCAATTGCCACTCCAGCGGTCATCACCACCTTCATGTCCGCAGCTGGGTCAAGGGTCTGCGTGTCCATGCCGAGATATGAGATTTGAATCTTGTGCCCTGCCGGCACTTTGAGAGTGAAGAGGCCGTCGAAATCGGTTACCGTGCCTGTCGTGGTGCCCTCGACTATGACCGCCGCGCCAATGATTGGCAGACCGTCATCTTTGGCAATGACCACGCCCGAAGCCGTTACTTCGCTCTGCGCCCAGGCAGACACCGCCGTCATGGCCAACATAAGCATGACTGCCAAACGCACAGCCACAGTTCGCACACTGAGTGGATGAAGGTTTTGGTTAGATAAGGTTTTCACTGTCGTCGTAAAAAGATTGTATTGAAAAAATCAACACCAAGCCGCAAATTATTGAGATTTTAAACAATTTGTGCCAAGTATTGCATTTAGGGGCCAAATTTACCCCCCCCCCCTTAATTTAACAAGGTCACAAGCGGATATATATGTATTATTAACATTTTTGAGAATACCCTGTCAATAACTTTTGGCCAACTCGGCTGTTTTGCAAGGGTGTTCGGGTTTGTTCGTCTTTTGCGAAGAGTTTCAATGATATTTCAAACAGTGCCAATTCGCACAGAAAGCAAAGGGAATACTCGGATTTTATACATACATATTCATCACATAGCGGTATTTATGCAAAAACATAATTTCACAAATAGCGGTATAATTCATGGGGAGCCCTACCCCAACCCAGACTTTTAGGCACAAAAAAAAGGCCGCCAATCGTTAGATTGACAGCCATTATGCTGTACCCTGACCCGGGATCGAACCGGGACGGATTGCTCCATTGGTGTTTGAGACCAACGCGTCTACCAATTCCGCCATCAGGGCATTGCGAGCGCAAAGGTAGAGAAAAATTTTCAAAATGCAAGGATTGATGGCCGACTGTTTGATTTTCTTTTTGAGGGAGGATAGTCCGCCCACATGTTGAATATGCGGAATGACCTAATAAGAAAGAGTTGACATGACACCCGATTGCCCCACAGAGTTTGAGCCAACACTAACATCCTCTTGACAAATTAAGCTACTCAGAGCCCAGAACACACAAAAGACATTTTTACGTATCTTTGAGGCACGGCGGGAAAAAGAAGCCCGCTTATTCCCCAAACACCTAACCCTCCCTTTTTACTTGCATATATTATGTCTCCAATAGCTCTTTTCGTATATAACCGCCCAGACCACGCAAAACAGACCCTCGCCTGCCTCGCCGCCGCCGACGGGGCCGCACAGTCAGAACTCTACATCTTCGCCGACGGGGCGAAAGATGCGGCAGGGCTGGCCTCTGTTCAGGCGACGCGGGACGTGTGCCACGCAGCCACGGGTTTCGCAAGCGTCACAATCGTGGAACGGGAGAAAAACGTGGGGCTCGCCGCCAACATAACAGGCGGAGTGAGCGATGTGCTCGAAAAGCATGGCCGCGTGATTGTGATTGAGGATGACGTGTGCGTGGCGCGCGGATTCCTGACCTACATGAATTCGGCACTTGAGTTCTACCGCGGACGCGGAGTCTTCTCCATCGGCGGCTACACACCGGACATAGAGATTCCGCAGGACTACCCCTACTCCACTTTCGTGATGCACAGGAACTGCTCATGGGGCTGGGCCACATGGAAAAGCGAGTGGGACAAAATAGACTGGGAAGTGAAGAGTTTCGACTCCTTCATCCGCTCCGCGCAAAAGAGACGCCAGTTCAACGAGCCGGGCAACGACATGACGCCCTTCCTGCTCAGGTGGAAGACAGGCGCCCGCGAGATGTGGGACATTGTCTTCTCCTACGCCGCGTTCTGCGCCGGAGAGCCGCACGTCTACCCCCGCAAGAGCCTCGTGCGCAACGTCGGCAATGACGGCACAGGCACACACGTTGAGCCTACAGTAAAATATGAGACACCACTTGCTACATCAATAAGTCCCAATAGTTTCTGCCAAGGCGTGGCACCAGTGCCAGCAATCATCAGCGAGTTCAACCGCTTCTACTCCACATCAACCATCAGGCGCGTAATCAACACCCTCAAAAGGTGGAAATACATCATGTTTGGCAAATAGGGCCTATCCGCCTACACCTCAAATTGCCTGAGCTGATATTGCGAGAAAAAGAGGTGAAGATCCTGATAGAACTGTCCAATCCCGGGGTGGTAGACCTCATCGAAAGTTGAATTGTGCCATAGGAGTGAGAACACGCCGCCAAAGGCTCGGACCTCATCAAGCATCTCTCCCACAGCGAGAAAGATGTCATCATAGCTCATCTTCCTGTGGTCAAGGCATGTCACATCCATAAAGGCCAGTGGCACGCACGTGATGTTCATCATCCGCTGCCTCTCATGGTCGAATGGATGGAAAGGGAAACAATAACTGTTTCGGAAACCCTCATGGCGCGAATGTCCATAGGAGTAATCTACCTTCAGCCCGGCCTCCTCCATTGCCCTGTATGTAGAGCGCGGCTTGATTGCGAGAAAATGCTGACGGCAACCATCTGACAGGCTTGGCAACACCTTATGTAATTCTTTAGACCATTTGAGGTAATCTTCTGTAGTCTGACAATTTATCGGGGCATGAAGACCCACCCTATTACCTCTTTCTGACAGTTGGCGCAAAAGGCTCAATACATCCTCATCATGAGCAAAATCATAATCGGGAGGGAAAGGGCCTCCATCATTGGGCAGGACAAACCAATCTGACTTATAACCGAGGAAAGCCTCGTTATCCTGAATGACGTCAAAGCTCCAATAGGGATTATGGTCATGGCGCAAGCGCATGATGTTGGCGAGCGACTTGACTGCCGCCCTTGCGAGACGACGCCTGTCGGTGTCACATGGCCTAAGCCCCAGAACCTGCGCACAGCGGTAGAGAGAGCGGCGCGGAGCGAAATAGTGAAGCATGTCCAAGTCATGAGACAAGTGCAAACTCGCACCGCCGAGAGGCTGCCTCCTTGCAAACCTGACACCCTTGACACAGCATTGAGTCTCAATGGCGTCAAGCATCCAACTAAAGTAATAGTTTACAATGGGGCGACGCATCATGCCGAGCTTACACTGAATGGACGCCTCATAGGGATAGCGTCCCCACTCATCACGCTCAGGGGTCGCCCACTCTTGATAGGCCGAGAGCAGAAAGAACGCGCTCTTGACCAAATCGTGGCGCACGACGACGTTGCCATCATCACCCAACTCAAAGGGTGACGCGGCAGCCCCCTCGTCGGGGAAAAGCACCGGTATGCCCTCAATCTGATAATCGGTCCGCAGCCCGCTGTTGGAACGCGGCCAGGTCACCACCTCATCAATCCGCGCCTCCGTCTCCACGAAAGCGGCAAGGTGGGCAAAGACATATTGGACCTCGGCGTCGGTGAGAGGGCGCGAGAGAGAGGGGTCAGACTCCGGGCTTATCATAGGCTCTGGTTTGGGCGGGCAAAAGAGACCCGCGAAAAAATTATATTTTGAGAACGCAAATATATCGCGTAAATTCACACTCATAAAGTGACGTGACCTAAATTCACTTTACAGTCCTAAGCGAAGAAGATGAAAGCAGTCATTCAGCGCGTGAGCCGCGCCTCAGTGGTGGCGGACGGCGTCCAGGCCGGACAGATTGGCAAAGGCCTCATGGTCCTCTTCGGCGTCGAAGTGGCCGACGGCCCGGATGTCAACATGGCGGAAGTCACATGGTTGGCGCAGAAAATAGCCCAAATGAGGATATTCTCGGACGAGGCGGGCCACATGAACCTGTCGGTGGCCGACGCGGGTGGCGACATCCTGGTGGTGAGCCAATTCACTCTCTTCGCCATGACCAAGAAAGGCAACCGCCCCTCATTCATCGAGGCCGCGAGACCAGACGTGGCCGTGCCATATTACGAGGCCTTCACCGCCGAGCTGAGGCGGCTGACGGGGCGAGACATTCCAACCGGCGTCTTCGGAGCCGACATGAAGATCGACATGGAGGCCGACGGCCCTGTCACCATAATAGTGGACACGCGGAACAAGGCATAGGCACCGGCATGGAGAACGAAGACATGACGCTGCGCGAGGCCCAAGCCCGCGTGGATGAATGGATAAAGAGATATGGCGTCAGATATTTCAGCGAGCTGACCAACATGGCGTGCCTCACCGAGGAGGTGGGCGAACTCGCCCGTCTGATGGCCCGCAAATATGGCGACCAGAGTTTCAAACCCGGCGAGAGCCAGGACTTGGGCGAAGAGATGGCCGACATCCTGTGGGTGCTCATCTGCCTCGCCAACCAGACAGGCGTGGACTTGACAGACGCCCTGCGCAAAAGTTTTGACAAGAAAACCTCGCGAGACAGCGAGCGACATAAGAACAACCAGAAACTGACAAAGAACAATAAAGAATAAATGAAGAACATTGACGAAATTCTCGGCTCATATGAGTATGACGCCGCATTGGATAACCTGGCTCAGGAGATTGACAACCACAAGGCGGCTGCAGCCAAGTATCTGACAGACACTGACGCTCTGCAGACCATGTTCAACGCCATCGACCTGACCACCCTCAGCCACACCGACTCGGCCGAGAGCGTCAAGAAGTTCGTGAGCCGCGTCAACCAGTTCGCTACGGACTATCCCGAGCTCAAGAACGTGGGCGGCATTTGCGTATACTCAGTCTTCGCGCCCGTCATGAAGGCAACCCTCAAAGTCGAGGGCGTACACCGCGCGGTTGTTGCAGCTTGCTTCCCCTCATCACAAGCCTTTGCAGACATCAAGGCAGCCGAGGTCCGCAAGAGCGTAGAGGCCGGTGCCACCGAGGTGGACGTGGTCATCTCAGTAGGTGAGTTCCTTGACGGCAACTACCAGTTTGTTTTTGAGGAGCTCGTGGCCATCCGTGAGGCGTGCGCCGACGCAAGGCTCAAAGTCATCTTGGAGACCGGCGCCCTCAAGACCCACAAGCAGATTTGGGAGGCCAGCGTCATCGCCATGGAGGCAGGCGCCGACTTCATCAAGACCAGCACCGGCAAGAACTGCGACGGAGCGAGCCCCGAGGCAGCCGTCATCATGACCAAGGCAATCAAGGCCTACACAGCCAAGACGGGCCGCGAGGTTGGCTTCAAGCCCGCAGGCGGTGTCCGCACCCCCGAGGACGCTTGCCTCTACTACGAGATTGTCCGCTCAACCCTCGGCGACGCCCACACCGTCAACACCCTCTTCCGCATCGGAGCGAGCGGATTGGCAAACAACCTGCTGAAACAGATTCTCAAGATTAAGGGCAAAGAGGCTCCCGAGAAATACTTCTAAGAAAAGCCACACTTCCACAGAGACCACATCATGGCATTAATCAACCGCATTGCCGCGGCCTACTACTCCGGCAGGTACAGGCAGATGGACAAGATGCAGACCGGGGGTGCGGAGATGCAACGCCAGCAGTTAGCTGCCATTCTCGCCCAAGGCTCGCGCACCTGCTATGGTCGCGCCAAGGGCATGCGCCCCGACATGACCTATGAGCAGTTCGCCACCGCCGTGCCTGTCGTGGACTACGAGGCTTATAGGCCCATCGTGGATCGCATGGTGGCCGGCGAGGCGGATGTGGCATGGCCAGGCAAAGTCAAGTGGTTCGCCAAGAGCAGCGGCACATCAGGCAGCAAGAGCAAGTTCATCCCCGTCACCGACGAGGGGCTGAGGCTCTGCCACCTACGCGGCACTAATGATGCCGTGGCCACATATATGCGCCTCCATCCCGACACGCGCATCTATCGTGGCAAGTGCCTGACGCTTGGCGGCAGCAAACAGCTGACAGCCACAGGCTCAGGAAGCCAGACCGGCGACCTGTCGGCCATCATGATTGGCAACGCCCCCTTCTGGAGCGAGTTTTTCAAGACTCCGCGAAAAGAGGTTGCGCTACTCTCAAAGTGGGAGGAGAAATTAGAGAAGATAACTGCCGCCACGGTAGGCCAAAACGTCACATCGTTGGCCGGAGTGCCAAGCTGGTTCCTTGTTCTCATCAAGTATATCATGGAGAAGCAAGGTGCTAAGACTCTGAAAGATGTATGGCCTAACCTGGAGTTGTTTATACATGGCGGAATAAGTTTCAAGCCATACCGAGAGCAGTACAAGGCCTTGTGCCCCGGGGTGATGAACTTCATGGAGACGTACAACGCCAGCGAAGGATTCTTCGGGCTTCAAGACGACCCCGAGGACGTCAACATGCTGCTGATGCTCGACTATGGCACCTTCTATGAGTTCCTGCCGTTGGACGAGGTCGGGCAGGAGCATCCGCAGGGCATAGTGCCGCTGTGGGGCGTCGTGCCGGGCGTGGACTACGCCATGGTCATCAGCAGCATCAACGGACTGTGGCGCTACATGATTGGCGACACCATACGCTTCGCGTCAACCAACCCCTACAAGTTCACCATAAGCGGGCGCACCAAACTCTTCATCAACGCCTTTGGCGAGGAGTTGATGATAAGCAACGCAGAGTCCGCCATGGCCAAAGCTTGCAAGCAGACCGGGGCCTTGGTGAAAGACTATACAGCTGCGCCCGTCTTCATGGATGAGAACACCCGCGGCTGCCACGAATGGATAGTGGAGTTCTACACTCCGCCCGCTGACCCCGAGACCTTCGCCGAGGCTCTCGATAAAGCCTTGCAGGAGGTCAACTCGGACTACGAGGCCAAGAGGTACAAGGACATAACCTTGGCCCGCCTCAAACTGCACGTGGCTCCGCCCGACCTCTTCTCCCAATGGTTGGCCAAGCATGGCAAGATGGGAGGGCAGAACAAAGTGCCGAGGCTCAGAAACGACCGCGGCATCATGGACGAGCTACTGACCATGATGTGACAGGAAAAGAAAACATAAAAAGAAAGGACTACCCATGTATATCGGCATAGCTGGCAACATAGGCAGCGGCAAGAGCGCCATGGCCCAACTCCTCTGCAACGAGTTCGGGTTCAACACGTTCGATGAACCGGAGGACACCAACCCATACTTGGCGAACTTCTACGCCGACATGCAACGATGGGCTCTCAACCTGCAGGTCTACTTCCTGACCAAGAGGTTCAAGGCGACGCAGCGCGCCATGTGGGCCAACGGCGTCGTGGTGCAAGACCGAACCATCTATGAGGACGCCTACGTCTTCGTGGAGAACCTGCTGACAATGGGCATCATGACGAGGCCTGACTACGACACCTACCGCGAGCTTTTCGACATGACCGTCTCGTTCATCAAGCCGCCCGAGCTGCTCATCTACCTCAAGGCGTCGGTCCCCACCCTCATGACTCACATCCGACAGCGCGGATTGGCCTACGAGAACGCCATCGGGCAGGACTACCTCGCCATGCTCAACACCAAATATGAGAACTGGGTGAACGAGTACACTGGCAACATCCTGCCTATTGACATTGACAACACCGACTTCGTGAACAATGCCGAGGACAAGGTAAAAGCCATCAACGCCATCCGAAATCAGCTGCCCGAATCTGTGAGGAAGCTCATTAAGCCGAGCAAACCGACGACATTCACATCGTCGGCCCGTTGAAAGCGGACGCCCTACTCGTTGTCAGAATCCACCCACTCGGCATATGAGGTGGCGGTCTCATAGAGTTTGAGGGCCTTGAGGCTCACCCCGTCCGGCAGACGATGCGATATGCGCGACGCGAAATCGATGAGCATATTCTCGCACGTGGGCTGATAAGGCACTTGGACAAGGCGCTCGGTGATGCCACTGACAGAGGCCGGGGCAACAGACCCTTGGCGAACCATAAGTGCGTGATCGAGACGGTTTACCACCTCCTCACCTACAATTTTCTTGAGGACGGAAAAGTCAATGACCATGCCATATTTGGGGTCAGACTCGTCAGCGCACGGCGTTCCGCACACAGTGACATAGAGGCGGTATGAGTGTCCGTGCACATTGCTGCACAGCCCGTCATATCCGGGGAGGAAATGAGCCATCTCGAAAGAGAACTCCTTTGTCAGCCTAATCTTCATATAATCGATATCAGAGAGCGTTGGGTAAACATCAGCGCATGGTGAAATTAAACCTTACGCCCTGCGAAAATAACACTTTCCGCGCCCTAATAGCAAAATGGACCTCAAAGAAATCCAAGCCCCAGTGGCGGAGCACATCAAGGCGTTCGAGCCCTATTTCGACAGCCAGCTGCAATCGCCAAACAAATTGCTGACCCTCGCCACGCGCCACGTCTTCCGTCGCCGCGGCAAGCGTATGCGGCCACTGCTGGTGTTCCTCTCAGCCGCCGCGGCAGGCCAAGTGGGCGAAGGCGCCTATGCGGCGGCCGCCCTCATCGAGCTGTTGCACAACGCATCACTGGTCCATGACGACGTGGTGGACGAGACCTATACCCGCCGAGGACAATGGAGCCTCATGGGTCTGTGGGGCAACAAAGTGGCGGTCTTGGTGGGCGACTTCTTCCTGGCGCGCGGAATGGAAATGGCCCTCGACGGGGGACACTACGACATCCTCCGCATTGTGAGCAAAGCCGTGAGAGACCTTGCCGATGGTGAGCTGAGGCAAATGGAGCACGCTCGACGGCTTGACTTGACCGAGGAGAGCTACATGGAGGTGATTAGGCAAAAAACGGCCACACTTATCGAGGCGTGCACCCGCGCCGGCGCCACGACGGCCTCATCCGACGCGGCATATATCGACGCTTTGGCCAACTACGGCAACCATCTTGGACTCGCATTCCAGATTCGCGACGACATGTTTGACTACACGCCCGGCGGCCTTTTCGGCAAACCGGCGCTCAACGACATCAAGGAGCAGAAAATGACACTGCCCCTCATCGCCGCTCTGCGCAACGCCTCAGACGCCGACCGGGCCGAGATGATGCGCCTTATCCGCCGCGACCCCAAAGCAGACTCGACGGCCGAGACAGCCCTCCACCTTGTGAACAAATGCGGCGGCATGACCTACGCGGAGCAGAAGATGAACGAGTATGCAGATATGGCAATCAAGGACTTAGCCATCCTACCCAACTCACCTGCCAAGATTGCCCTTGAGCAACTCGTGGTCTACAACCTCGGCCGCACAGTTTAAGCGCCCCCACACGACCACACGCAACCAGCACACAGAAAGGAAGCCCTCAAAATAACATATCACCCACAATGACAGACATGCCTCAGACCAAACAGGACCAGTCAGCGCCACAACCTCTCAACATGGCGCATTTCCCTCTGCAATTCATCACCAACGCCCCCACAGGGGCAGAGTGCGTAGAACAGGCCCGCAAAGCCCTCAACGGAGGCTGCCTATGGATTCAGCTGAGGATGAAAGGCGCGAGCGAGGCAGATGTCGAGGCGACCGCCACAGAGCTGAAGAGGCTCACGGACACTTTTGGCGCTACGCTCATAATTGACGACCACGTCATGGTGGCCAAGCGTGTTGGCGCAACAGGCGTCCACTTGGGTAAGAATGACATGAACCCCGCCGAGGCGAGAGATATTTTGGGCGCAAACTTCGTGATAGGAGGGACTTGCAACACCATCGATGACATAGTCCGCGTCAAGGACTCTGTTGACTACATAGGCTGTGGGCCGTTCCGTTTCACCACAACCAAGAAAAACCTCGCACCCGTCTTGGGGCTTGAGGGGTATAGGGACATCACTTGGGAGGCGCGGAGCCAAGGCATCAACATCCCAATTGTGGCCATAGGCGGCATCACCGTGGCCGACATACCGGACGTGCTGTCCGCAGGGCCTGACGGCATCGCGCTTAGCGGCGAGATTATCCGATCGGATGACATGACGCACAAGACCACCGAGGTGATTGAGGCCATCAACAACGCCCGCAAACAATGACAATAAGCAGACTCACCGCGGCTGCCACGGCAGCACTAATCACAACCATCACGACATCGGGGCAGGAGACATTCAGCAACTCAGCCTTCATCGAGGACAAATACGACGTTTTGAGCGATGTCGAGCTGTCACACGTCTACGACTACGACTGGTTCTATCTGAACGACGCACGGCTCAACCTCGAATCGGACCTCACCCACATCACCGATACCGAGGACGGGAGCCTGTACATCCGCACAGCAAAGATCCTGAACTACCCATTCCCAAAACAGTACGACGGCGGATTTGAAGTGCAGGTCCAACTGACCCTCATCGAGACCGACAGCACACGTCATGACTACACTAACTTCGTGACCTACTGCACAAAATGTGGAACCATTAGCCGCAAAACTCCCACCATCACCATCAACGGGAGCGAGGACACCACGGTTGTAATCACCTATGGCGAGAATATCGGCTACGCCACCACAGCTAATGGCAAGTTCGACGGGTATAACTATGCCGGCCAAGTCGTAGCCACATACGCTGATGGCGACAAGACCATACAATTCAAGAAATCAAGCATCTTAGACGCCGGCCACTACGCGGTCACCCTCAAATCGCTTGAGATAGGCAACAACACGTTCAATCCACGAAATAAAGTCTTCGTGGGCTACAAAGAGTTGTCCAAGCAATTCGACGTGACAATAAAACCCAAGACTGTCACATATTCCGGCGAAGTGACAATAGCCCCACGCGACGCTGACGGCACAACCACCCTCGGCAAGGTCACTCTGCCAACGCTCAACGAGTCGGAACTGCTGACAAAGAACAATAATGGCGTGGCGGACACCGCCAGCATCGTGATAAGCGAATGGGATCTCTCGGATGTCGCAGCCTCAGCCGGCACTTATGAGGTGAGATACAAATTGGGCGTCAGCAACCCAAACTACTCTCTGAGTGACGAGGATTGGCATTCTACCACATTCACAATCAACCCGGGTGAGGAGCCGGAACCGACACCGGAACCCGAGCCTGAACCCACGCCTGAGCCAGAGCCGGACCCAGAACCAACACCCGACCCTGAGCCTGACCCCACCCCTGAGCCTGACCCAACTCCTGACACGGAAGACAAGGGTAAGGAGGAGGGCAGTGAAGACGAAAAAGAGGATGAGAGTGGCGACAAAGGTGAAGAAAATGATGATGATGACAGCGACGGCAATGACTGCTTAAACGTCAGCATAACCGTCAAATTTGGCAACACATTGGTAGTAGACAACTCGGGCGATAAATTCGCAGCCTACCAATGGATTCTCAATGACGAAGAGATTGAAGGCGCAACCAAGCAATACCTACACCAAAGCCAGCTGTCCCAAGGTGTCTACACTGTGAGAGTCATGACAGTGAATGGAGAAAAGGTGTCTTGCCCATACACTTTCGCTGGTTCGGCAGAGACGCAGAGTCTTACCGCCTACCCTAACCCCGTGCAAAGCGGCCGACCTGTCACGATAGCCGTGGAGCAAGGAGCGACAGAGGTCTCCATCTTCGACTCAACAGGCGCATTGGAACAAGTTTTCAAACTCAGCGGCGAATCGATAATTAGCACGACTTTGCAGCCCGGGACTCACATAATCAGCGTAAAGCGTGACGGCAGAGGCGCAAGCAGCTTGATGTTAATAGCAAAATAAGTCCGTCGGGCTATCTTTTGTCAACGCCAAATGTTATATTCGCGTAGTTCAATGGGAGCGAATTGAGACAACGAGGGGTGCCGCGAAAGCGCGGCTGAGATCATACCCTGATGACCTGACGCAGGTAATGCTGCCGTAGGGACAGTGAGTCTGAAACAGTTATAAAAGAGGGAACGATAAGATTTCCCCATTTGCCCGTATTTACAATCCGCGGCGCATCCTCGCAAGGTTCATAGAACTCCCACCCCCACCCCACTTCTTGGCAAGACTTGAAGCTGTCGTGTACTTATTTTCGTGTGCGAAAGAGCGCGCCCTTCATTTCACAAAGTGCGATGGGGAAAATCCCGCAAAAACGAACCTTATTAACCAAAGAGGATATGCAAATCATAGTAAACGACAAGCCCACTGAATTTTCAGGGAAGACCGTCGCCGACCTCGTGGAGCAGCTCTCGCTGCCCGCCAACGGTGTGGCCGTGGCCATCGGCATGGATATCGTCCCCCGTGGGGAGTGGGCCGACCATCAGATTGCCGAGGGCGACAAAATAATGATAATAAAGGCGGCAAGCGGCGGATAGATGGACGTCCGCTATTATTGGGACTAAGCCCCAAGTCACTTCCTTTTTTTGAGAAAACAAGACTCTGCGGACATCAAGTCGCGGAGGGATTGGGTGCATAGTAACGTCACTTAGTACCAAATTGTCTCTCAATAAACTAAAAGCATTAACATAAAATAAAACATTAAGATATTAGCAATGTCTGACAAACTAATCATTGCAGGCAGGGAGTTCGGCTCTCGCCTCTTCCTCGGGACTGGCAAATTCAGCAGCAACGACATCATGCGCAGCGCAATAACCGCATCGGAGACCGAGATGGTCACCGTGGCCATGAAGCGCATCGACACGGCCAACAGCCAAAGTGATGACATGCTGGCTCACATCAAAGCGCCCAACATCCAGCTGCTGCCCAACACGAGCGGCGTACGCACAGCCGAGGAGGCCATCTTCGCCGCCAAGCTGAGCCGCGAGGCCTTTGGCACCGAATGGCTCAAACTCGAGATACATCCCGATCCACGTAACCTGCTCCCCGACCCCGTCGAGACCCTCAAGGCCACCGAGGAGCTCGTCAAACTCGGTTTCAAAGTGTTGCCATACTGCCAAGCCGACCCCATCCTCTGCAAACGACTTGAGGAGGCAGGCGCGTCAACCGTCATGCCACTCGCTGCGCCAATAGGCACCAACAAAGGCCTCCGCACCGCCGATTTCATCCAGATGATCATAGAGCAGAGCACCGTCCCCGTCGTAGTCGACGCTGGCATCGGCGCTCCAAGCCACGCCGCCGCTGCCATGGAGATGGGAGCCGACGCCGTCCTCGTCAACACCGCCATAGCCGTGGCCAACAACCCCGAGCAGATGGCGATAGCCTTCAAAGAGGCCGTCATCGCAGGCCGCCGCGCCTACGAGGCCGGACTCGGCGCAGTGTCTGACACCGTCGAGGCAAGCAGCCCGCTCACATCATTCCTCAACTAATAGCGATAAACATAGCTCACCTTGCGCAGGCACTGAAAACAGCGCAAAGTCTGTTGCCGCACGCAAGGTCAAAAGAGAAGTTGCCTAATTCAGATTAACAGCAGAAAAAACGACAACTGGCAATGAACGAAAACATCAAGATAACATTCCCAGGCAGCGAGAAAGTATACCTGCCCGGAAAGCTGCATAAGGACATCCGCGTCGGAATGCGCCGCGTCAACCTGACCCCAACGGTCTCCGTAGACGCCGACGGCACTGAGCACAGGGTTGAGAACGACCCCGTACTCGTCTACGACACCAGCGGCCCCTATGGCGACAAGGATGCCAAAATAGACCTCAAGAAAGGTCTTCCGCGACTCCGCGAGAAATGGATCATGGACCGCGGCGGAGTGGAGAGGCTCAACGAGCTGACCAGCGAGTATGGCCGCATGAGACTTGCGGACAAGAGCCTTGACCACCTGAGGTTTGAGCACATTCAGATGCCCCTCCGAGCAAAAGAGGGAGCGCACGTCACCCAGATGTGGTACGCCAAGCATGGCATAGTGACCCCCGAGATGGAATACGTAGCCATCCGCGAGAACATGAACTGCGCCGAGCTTGGAATCGAGACCCACATCACCCCGGAGTTTGTGCGCGACGAGATAGCCGCCGGCCGCGCCGTGCTGCCCGCCAACATCAACCACCCGGAGTCCGAGCCAATGATCATTGGCCGAAACTTCTTGGTCAAGATCAACACCAACATAGGCAACTCGGCCACCACGAGCAGCATTGACGAGGAGGTGGAGAAAGCAGTATGGAGCTGCAAATGGGGCGGCGACACGCTCATGGACCTCTCGACGGGCGACAACATCCACGAGACCCGCGAATGGATTGTGCGCAACTGCCCTGTGCCTGTTGGCACTGTGCCCATGTATCAGGCCATGGAGAAAGTTCACGGCAAGGCTGAGGACCTGACATGGGAACTCTTCCGCGACACCCTCGTGGAGCAGTGCGAGCAAGGCGTGGACTACTTCACCATCCACTGCGGCATACGCCTGCACAACGTAGGACTTGCAGATGACCGCCTGACCGGCATGGTCTCTCGCGGCGGCTCAATCATATCCACATGGTGCCGTTACCACCAGAAGGAGAGCTTCCTCTATGAGCATTTTGATGACATTTGCGACCTCTGCGCAAAATATGACGTAGCCCTGTCACTTGGTGACGGCCTCCGCCCCGGCTGCACCCACGATGCCAACGACCGCGCTCAGTTCGCCGAACTCGACACTATGGGTGAGCTCGTGGAGCGTGCATGGGAGCGCAACGTGCAGGCCTTCATCGAGGGACCTGGCCATGTGCCTATGCATAAGATCCGTGAGAACATGGAGCGTCAGATTGAGAAATGCCACGAGGCCCCGTTCTACACCCTCGGCCCGCTCGTGACAGACATCGCCCCGGCGTATGACCACATAACGAGCGCCATCGGAGCCAGCATAATAGGTTGGCTTGGCACAGCTATGCTGTGTTACGTGACCCCGAAAGAGCACCTCGGATTGCCCAACAAGGACGACGTCCGCACGGGTGTCGTCACCTACAAGATCGCCGCCCACGCCGCCGACATAGCCAAAGGGCACCCCGGCGCGGCACTCCGCGACGACGCTCTCAGCAAGGCCCGATTCGAGTTCCGCTGGAAAGACCAGTTCAACCTGAGCCTCGACCCCGAGAAGGCACTTGAGTATTTCAAGGCAGGTGGTCATCAGGACGGCGAATACTGCACAATGTGCGGCCCGAACTTCTGCGCCATGAGGATAAGCCGAGATATGCGTAAGATGGGCAAAGGCTGCTAAACAAAACTTTAAGTAACTGAAGACGACTAATTGATATCTAAATGTTTTCCGACGAACTACTGAAAATATCGTGGGAGGAGACCACAGACAAGATATACAACGCCACTGAATCTGACGTGCTGAGGGCACTCGGCAAGAAGCGTTGCGACATAGACGACTTCATGGCCCTCATATCGCCCGCCGCCGAGCCTTATCTTGAGACCATGGCCCGCCTGAGCCAGAAATACACGCTCGAGCGCTTTGGCAAGACCATCCAGATGTTCATCCCGCTATACACGACCAACTCGTGCACCAACTCGTGCGTCTACTGCGGTTTCCACGTCTCGAACCCCATGAAGCGCACCATCCTGACCATGGAGGAGGTCGAGAACGAGTATAAGGCTATTAAAAAGCTTGGTCCCTTCGAGAACATACTCCTCGTGACGGGCGAGAACCCCGCTAAGGCCGGAGTGGATTACATTGCCGAGACTGTGCGCATTGCCCGCAAATATTTCTCGAACATTAAGATTGAGGTCATGCCCCTCTCCACAGAGGACTACACCTATCTCGCAGGGCAGGGCGTCAACGGAGTCATCTGTTTCCAAGAGACCTACCACCGCGAGAAGTATAAGGACTATCACCCACGCGGCATGAAGAGCAACTTCGAGTGGCGTGTCAACGGTTTCGACCGCATGGGCATGGCCGGCATGCACTCCATCGGCATGGGCGTCCTCGTAGGCCTTGAGGAGTGGCGCACAGACATGACCATGATGGCCCGTCACGTCCGCTACCTTGAGCAGCACTACTGGAAGACAAAGCTGAGCGTCAACTTCCCGCGAATGCGCGTGGCGGAGAATGGCGGTTTCCAGCCAAACGTCATAATGAATGACAAAGAGCTTGCGCAGCTCACCTTCGCTTTCCGCATCTTCGACCACGACGTGGACATCAGCTACTCGACCCGCGAGCCGGCATACATCCGCGACCACATGTGCTCACTTGGCGTCACCACCATGAGCGCCGAGAGCAGCACCGAGCCGGGCGGCTACTTCAGCTACCCCCAGGCCCTTGAGCAGTTCCACATATCAGACGACCGCAAGACGGCTGACGTATGCGCCGGCATACGCGCAGCGGGTCGCATCCCAGTCTGGAAAGATTGGGACGAGGTCCTGAATTAAGGCGGATACGCTATCGCTCATAACATTTAGTCAGCCCCCAGCAATCTGGTTCTCAGGTCGTTGGGGGCTGATTTTTTGTTTATGCATTTTAGGCTTGGGAGGCTCATGATTATACTATACAGTCGTTGATGCATAGTATTTTTACATGTTCTAAAAAAGAACAATATACCTATTGATAATCCATTCAAAGAGACTAAATTCGCTGCACGGTACCGTAAAACTAAAAGATATAACTAATTCAATTTTTCAAACAATGAAAAGTATTTACGCAATGGCGGCCATGCTTCTCTCTTTAGCCGCTTGCTCTTGCTCCGACGACAAGAACGATGACGAGTTCCGCTATCAGTCCGCAAGCCCGAACATCACTTCCTATGAAGTCCGCTTCACCGTAGAGGGCGAGGAAGTCAACGATGAGTTCATGAATAGCACTTACGGGTATTGCAACGAGAGGGGGCGAGATTTTGAAATCAGCAAATCATCAGACAACTCGTTCACCGTCAAGTTCCCAAGCCCCAATGCCTACAATGACTTCACAACGGAGCGCACCGAAACTTCGACAGTTTACAAAAGGTCATACAGCAGCGACGTAACAATCGCCAACAAGACCTACAACATAACGACATCCTTTGAGTATGAGGCTCTTGATGAGAACAAAGAGCTTTATATGAATGAGGATTACAGCTTAAAGAACATCAAGATGGGTGGCAAGGAAGTCTCCACGACTATTGCCGATAACACCACATACTATTCAGTCACCCTTGTCAAAAAAGATGACGGCACACTTGAACTGAAATAGTATCAGGCTTAATAACATTGCCCCGTCCGCCATTGTGCATGAGGAGAGACAAAAGTCATTCTGATGCATCTTGGCGGGCGGGCTTTTTAAATACGTTCCACATAGTTTTAGCGGCCAAAAGGCTATCTTCGCGTATAAATACAGATGAAAGGAAACTAACTCTGACAGACATATGAGACTTACAGCACTGGCCGCAATGGCCGCAATGATCACTTGCGCCACAGCGCATGCGCAGGAAAAATATAAGGCGTATATCACAGTGGACGAGCTGCCAAACAGCATAACATACCTCCCCGCCCCCGCTGACACAGCCGACGCCGCTTTCTTCAACGACTGGCTGGTGTACAACCGCGGACTCGCCAAGCGACCCACTGAGCGTGGCGCACAAGCCAAGGCCGACGCCGAATACAGCTCAACATACATAGCGGCTTACTACTCAAAAGCCATCGGCTTCACCATCAGCCCCGACTCGACACCCGACATCTACCGCCTCGTGGCCCGAACCGCACGTGTCGGCGGCAACGCCACTCACAAGGCCAAGGAGCACTACATGCGCCGCCGCCCGTTCATGGTCATGCACCAAGGCACCATGACACCCGAAGATGAGCCAGGTCTCTCCCGCAACGGCTCGTACCCCTCTGGCCACACATCCATGGGTTGGAGTGTCGCCCTCGTTCTCGCCGAGGTATGCACCGAGGCGCAGGATGAGATTTTGCGTCTCGGCTATGAATATGGGCAGAGCCGCACCATTGTCGGCGCCCATTGGCAGAGCGATGTCGACGCAGGCCGTGTGACAGGAGCAGCCGCCGTGGCTCGACTCCACGCCAACGCTGATTTCCAAGCCGACTTGGCAGCCGCAAAGGCTGAGTATGCCCGCATCACTGGCAAAGACAAGGCGCAGGGACCTGACATGGTCAGCAAGAAGAACGCTAGGAAGAGGAGATAATCAATAACTAACTCCTCAAAACATAAGATTAGCCCCGGTTGGCAGTCATACGGCAACAAGCCATGACGCCAACCGGGGCTAAGTTTTATCAAATAGGGCTACAGACTCAAGTCATAATGCTCATAGACACACGGCACAGGAGCATCATCAAAATAATCGATAAAATCAAGGCGCACACGGAAATAGGCCAATTTATCGTAAGAGGCGTAGAGACGGGATAGGACCTCATTCCCCTTTGCCGTGAATATCTCTCGTTGAGTAGCGTCGTCAACGTCAAAGACAGCTTTGCCACCCATGCGGACAGAGACAGTCCCCCTCATGGCGAGCATCTCGACATATGGCTGCGCATGCAACTGGCTCCACACCGCTTTAAAAGGCGCAGTAGCGAAATAAAGATCAACATGATTGCCAGAATATGCCAATTTCATCGTCTGAAAGGCCCTTATTCGCGGCAAACCATCTTGAACGGTAGAGAAAGCCAACTCGGGGCTGCTCCTCAAAAAATCGACCGCTACAGAGAGCGGCAGGCCTTGACTGTGTGTCGTCGGACTGTTATTTGGTACGCAATTAGTAGCCATTTTTGTCTGATATTTCATAATTTAGCCATCGCAAAGCTAACTAAACTATGAAGTTAATTGCCATCTCGTGGCCTGAATTTTTCGACGGCGAGGCGGAGATAATCAACTCACTGTTCGAGTCTGGACTTATCACACTTCACCTCCGAAAACCCGACGCAAAAGAGACCGACATCAACCGGCTGATCCACCGCATAAACCCTGAATACCATGACAGGCTCACCATGCACTACTATCCGCAAATAGCAGAGCAATTTGAACTTGGCGGATATCACATCAGCCAAGGGCGCCCCGACGCCCCCGATGACTGGTGCGGGCGACTGAGCGCGTCCTGCCACAATCTCACTGAGGTTGAGCGGACTGTCGCCGAGATGGACTACGTTTTCCTAAGCCCCATTTTTGACAGCATATCGAAGCATGGATATTCTGCGGCGTTCAGCAAGGAGATGCTCAGCAAGGCCAAGGAGCAAAACGTAATAAACCGCAAAGTCATCGCCCTTGGCGGAATAAGCCCCGACATGATGCCACAGGTGGCTGAGATGGGATTCGGCGGCGCAGCTGTTCTCGGCGGCCTGTGGGGCGACTTGAAGCGGGACACGGTCATGAATAACTATTGGCGATATCTCTCAACGAGAGAATAGTAAAACCATTTGCGGTTAGGCGAAATAAAAACTTCCCCGACAGATGACCTAAGCATCTGCCGGGGAAGTTCTTTTTTATTCCTAATGGGACTTTAATCGATAGGCCTTTTCAACCGCCCAATTAGGGCAAAAAGAGAAATCGATTTAAGAGAGGCCGTGAATCTTGCCATCAGCGTCAACAGTCATGCCCTCGGCAGCAGGATGCAAAGGCAGACCTGGCATGCGCATCATCTCGCCAGTAAGGGGGATGACAAAATGCGCTCCCGCAGCAAGTTCGACACTGCGAACGTGGATGACAAACGGACCTGGGCGGCCAACCTGCTTGGCGTCATCCGTGAAAGAGTACTGGGTCTTGGCCACACAGACTGCGGCATCGGCAAGGCCTATCTCCTTGGCCGTGGCAATGTCCTTTACAGCCTGAGGAGCCAGCTCAACGCCCTCGGCACCGTAAATCTCCTTGGCTATCTTCTCAATCTTCTGCTCAATGGGCTCACTCCAATCATAGAGGGGCTTGAAATCACTCTTGCCGCTCTCAGCCTCGGCAGCCACTGCCTCAGCGAGTTTCTTGGCGCCCTTGCCGCCCTCGCCCCAAACGTTAGCCACGACGGCCTTAACGCCCAGAGCCGCGCAAGCCTCGGTGATGACGGCGTGCTCCGCCTCAGTGTCTGAAGCGAACTTGTTGACAGCCACCACGACGCGAACCCCATAAGAGAGCATATTCTTAACGTGACGCTCCAAATTGAAGAGACCCTTACGCACAGCCTCGACATTCTCCTTGCCGAGCTCGTCCTTCTTAACGCCGCCATGCATCTTGAGTGCGCGCACTGTCGCGACAATGACAATGGCGGATGGACGGAGACCACCAGCCTGACACTTGATGTCGAGGAACTTCTCAGCACCAAGATCCGAACCGAAACCAGCCTCAGTCACGACATAGTCAGCGAGCGAGAGACCCATCTTGGTAGCGACGAGCGTATTCGTGCCTTGAGCAATATTAGCGAAAGGTCCACCATGCACAAGGGCTGGCGTATGAGCGAGAGTCTGAACAAGGTTAGGCATCATGGCGTCGCGCAAAAGTGCGGTCATAGCACCCTCGGCCTTAAGGTCGCGCGCATGGACAGGCTCACCTGAATATGTGCGGCCAATGTAGATGTCGCCAAGCCTCTTCTGGAGATCCTGCAGATCTCGCGAAAGGCAGAGAATGGCCATAATCTCGCTGGCAGCCGTGATGTCAAAGCCCGCCTCACGGGGAACACCCTGGGCCTTGCCTCCGAGACCGATGACAATGTGGCGGAGCGAGCGGTCGTTCATATCCATCACGCGCTTCCAAGTAACCGTGCGAGGGTCAATCTGCACAGCGGCCTTAGGACCGAAATGGATGGCGTTGTCAACCATGGCGGAGAGCAGGTTGTGCGCCTTCTCAATGGCATTAAAGTCGCCAGTAAAATTGAGGTTGATATCCTCCATCGGGACAACCTGACTATAGCCGCCACCTGCCGCGCCACCTTTGACACCAAAGACCGGGCCGAGCGACGGCTCACGGAGGACAACGCAAGTCTTCTTGCCAATCAGGCTCAGCCCGTCAGCCAAACCAATGGAAACAGTCGTCTTGCCCTCGCCAGCAGGTGTCGGCGTGATGGCTGTCACAAGGACGAGCTTAGACTTGGCAACCTTAGCGTCATCGATGAGGCTGAGCGGCAACTTTGCCTTGAGCCTGCCGTATGGCTCAATGACATCCTCACTTACTCCGAGTTTGGCGGCGATATCCTTAATAGGCAATTTCTCCGCCTCGTCTGCAATCTCTATGTCGGTCATCTTGGTATATAAGTTTATATTGGTCGAGTTTGTTTACACTTTAACGCATCGCGCGCGCTCCGTGTGTTTTGGCACAAAGATAAAATAATTTTGAGAGTAAGGGGGCATGACAAGGGGGTATGATTCCAAAATCAATTAAAAAAGTCGCCCCGACAGCCGTTGCTGCCGGGGCGACGAGGAATCACCTGAATGAAACACTACTACAGGTTAGCCGGATGATCGTAAGAGCTCTTACGGACATCGAAAATCATCTTGGTGTAATAGTTGTTAGTGCCGTCATCGAGCTTAGACACAGCCTCGGCCCAGTTGGCGCCATTGAGGGTGCTCTCGTTGGTGGGGTACTTGACTCGGCTGATGATGTCGCCCTTGGTCTCAGAGAGGGGCTCGAACCTTGCGGTCACAGTGCCCTTAGAATTTTCGTAGACAGCCGCGATCTCACCTGGACGGAGAAGCTGCTCGGGATAGCCGGTGCGACGGATCTCAGTCCATGCCTCCGTGCCATTGGTGAAGAGGTCGATGTATTTCTGGATAGAGACAGCCTCAGCGTCTACAGTGCCACTCACTGCGGTGACGTAATCATCGTCAACGCTGCCAGTCCAGTACTCAAGCGAGGCCTCGACACCAGCCTTGTAGTCATCAGCGTCAAAACCGTTATACTCGCTCTCAATGAACTTCTGCTCGGCATAGGTCATGAGAGGTACAGCGTAGTCGGCGTCGAGATGCTTAGGCGGATAATAATACCAGTTTGGAGTTCCAGTGCGGACAGCTGAGCTCTGCGCACTCGTAACGCCCATGGGGAAACCCTTGTAGACCTTCTCACCCTCATCATTGGTTAACTGGGTGGTAGTGAACACAGCCAAACGAGGGTCGACAGTACCCTCCCACGGGTGGCTCTTGGCATTAAGGGTGTCAGGCTGGCCTTTGAGGAGGTCTACGAGACGGGCGTTGATGGTGAAGTCGTTACGTCCGTCAACATACCAACCGGCGTAGAACTGGCAATACTCGGTACCTGATGAAGAGTAGTGAAAAGCTGCCACGTCATCGTTGCTCTCCATGACGCCGCTCTCAAGAGCCTCGGCAATGTAGGTCTTCCAGTTGCTGTCGACCTTGCTGAGGTGGAGTGCGAGGCGGCACTTGAGCGAACCTGCGAACTTCTTCCACTTAGATGCGTCACCAGAGAAAATCATATCACCAGAGGTGAAAGCTTCCTGCGACTCGTCAATCTGGGCAGCGGCCTCGGTAAGCTCCTTGATGAGGTCGGCATAGATGTCAGCCTGATCATCATACTTGCAATAGATTACACCATCGCTCTCGAGCTTAGAGATGTCAGAGTAAGGAACAGCGCCCCACGTATCAGTGATGATACTCATGGTCCAAGCCTTGAGGATGCGAGCAGCCGCAATCTGGTTGCAGTTGGCGCCTACAGACGAGTTAGTGGTGGCCGTAGCCTCATCCGTGTTGAGCTCGATAACCTTGTTGAGGCTGCCGATGCCCATATAGAGGTAGTTGAAGTAGCTGTTGTTGACGCTCTCGCGGATCTGGTAGCGATCCTCCTCGGTGTAGTTCCTCTGGGCCCACTGCTGTGAGTAGACGAGGCACTGACGGGCGGAGAACCAGTTGTCGTAGATATAATCGGCAATGAACTTCTCGGTGCCGCTCATGAGCATGTTGCTCGGGACGCTCGACGGGTTGTTTGGCGAGATGTTGACATCCTCCAAATCCTGACACGAGACCAAAGCCGTGGTTGCCAAAGCCGCGCAAGCGGCTAACTTATATGCTGTTTTCATATCTTGATGGCTATTAAATCGTTAAAGTTCCAATAGTTAGAAAAATTAGAACTTCATGGTCACGCTGAAGCCGAAGTTTGCGAGGCCAGGCAGAGCCGCGCCCTCAATGCCCTGGACGTTGCCTGAGCTGGTGACGGCAGACTCAGGATCCCAGTGCTTGACGTCGGGTCCCCAAGTGTGGAGGTTGCGACCATAGGCGGATACGCGGAGAGAGTGGATGAAGTTATCCTTTGCGTTGAAGGGGAAGTTGTAGCCGAGGGTGACCTCACGGAGCTTGATGTAGTCGCTCTTGAAGACGTTCTGCGCGGCCGGGCCGGTGTAGAACCACTCGCAATACTCCTGACCATCAGCTACGATGTCATTCTTGGTTCCGTCCTCCTTGTAGCCGTCAACAACGATGCCGTTCTCGCGGATGCCGTTCTCGGCAGTCTCCTCAAGCATACCAGAGTACATACCCCACATGTTTGAGGTCGAGAACCAGTGGCCGCCCTTGCTGAAGTCGAAGAGGATAGAAGCGTCGAAACGCCACAGCTTGAAGCTGTTGGAGAAACCGCCAGTGAAGTCGGGGAATATAGAACCGAGGTTCTCATTGCCGTCAGTCGCCTGATAGAGACCGCTCTCATCAACAAGCTTATGGCCATTCTCGTCATAGACAAAGTTTGTACCCATGATGACGCCATAGGGGTCACCCTTCTTAGCGCCGACCTCAACCTTGAAAGGAGCGGAGGTCAAACGGTAGTAGTCAACACCATCGATAAGCTCGACGACCTTGTTCTTGTTGCTTGCCAGGGTGATGCCCATGTTCCACTGGAAGAGGTCATTCTTGATGGGGGTGCCATGGACGGCAAGCTCAATACCCTTGTTCTCCATCTCGCCGCTGTTGACGACCTTGTAGATGTAACCGGTGGTGCCTGAGACAGAAAGCGGGATAATCTGATCGGTAGTGGTCGAATGGTAGTAGGTGAAGTCGAAGCCTACGCGGTCAGAGAGGAATGACATCTCAAGGCCGACCTCGAAGCTCTTGGTGCTCTCGGGCTTAAGATCAGGGTTGTTGAGAGTGCTGGGCAGACGATAGCCCGGTGTTGAGCTGTCGATGTTGGTGTACTGTGAGTAAGTAGAGACAAGGCTGTAAGGGTCAGTATCGTTACCGACCTTAGCTATGCCGGCGCGGAGCTTACCATATGTGAGCCAAGGCTTAGCCAAGAGGTCAGAGAAGATCCAGCTGGCGGTCAAGCTCGGGTAGGTGTAGCTGTTGTTTGAAGTCGGGAGAGTAGAGCTCTTGTCGTTACGCACAGTGCCGTCGAGAAAGAGCATGTTCTTCCAGCCGATGCTGAAGCTGCCGAAGAGAGAGTTGATGCTCTTCTTCGTCGTGCTGTTAGAGGCAGCAGCGGTTGAGATTGAGTTCTTGAGGTTGTAGAAGTCAGCAATGGCGATGCCACCAACAGAGGCTCCCTTGAGAGCTGAGTAGTTGCTGTGCATGATATTGGCACCGAGGTTGACGTTCAAGTGCCAATCCTCACCAAACTGCTTGTTGAAAGAGGCGAGGAACTCATGGTTCAACTCATACTGCTGACGGCGGGTCTCAGAGTAGGCGCTCTGCTCCTGGCTGCCAACAGCGTTGCGCTCCTCCTGCTTGTCAGCAAAGAAATCGAGGCTCACCTTGTACTGGAGCTTGAGCCACTTACGCTCCCAAGTGGCGCCGATGTTGCCATAGACGCGGTTGCGCGAGTCAGTCTCATAGTTCTTATAGCGGCTCCAGTAAGGGTTGTTGGAGTAAGCTGGCGTAGGATCGTCCCAAGCGGCGCGGTTCCAAGTAGCCTGGGTTCCGTCGGGGAACTCATAAATCTCCTTAAGCTGATCCATGTCAAGCTCTCGGTGACCCCACTGTACGAACTTTTGCATCACGTTGTTATCACCGTAACCTGTCTCGGCGCGGCCCTTAGCCTTCTGGTTGAGGAAAGTGATGTTGGCCTCGGTGGTCAGGTAGTGGTTGGGGCTGCTGCCCTTGATTGACGCGTTGACAACGTTCTTCGTCATCTTACTGTTGGGCATGTAGCCCGTCAGCACAGTGTTTGTGAAAGAGATACGGCTGGAGACGCGGCTGGTGGCGTTCTCGACAGAAACCGTGTTGGTGGTGCTGACGCCGGTCTCAAAGAAGTCGTCAATGTCATGCTCAGGCGCCTTCCACTCGCTGGTGGTCGGGTCGCCCTGCTTGCCATTGGCCTCCCATTTTGCCAAATCGTACCAAGTGAGAACCTTCTGACCCTCATACTTGGGACCCCAGCTCTCATCAGTAGCCATGTCAGGATAGAGGTAATCCTTGCCATTGATAGTGACTGACTCGAAATCAGAGCCATAGCCACCACCATAGAGCCTTTGGAGCTTAGGAAGCTTATTAACCTTCTCAAAACCTACGGTAGAGGAGAGCGTCACGCCATAACCAGGCTGAACGCGACCCTTCTTTGTGGTGATAAGAACCACACCGTTTGATGCGCGAGAGCCGTAGAGGGCGGTTGCGCTTGCGCCCTTGAGGACAGTCATGCTCTCAATATCATCAGGGTTGATGTCGCTCACAAGGTTGCCGTAGTCATAACCACCTGCGCCGCGGGCAGCGTCGGAAGTATTGAAGTCAGTACCCTCAATGGGCACACCGTCAATCACGAAAAGAGGCTGGTTATTACCAGAGATAGAGTTGTTGCCACGGATGAGCATCTTGCTCGAACCGCCCATGGAGCCAGAGCCACTGGAGATAGAGAGGCCGGCAACCTTACCCTGAAGCGCGTTGACGGGGTTGTTCATGCCGCCGCGGCTCTTAAGCATCTCATCGCCATCGACCTCAGCAATAGCGTAGCCGAGAGCCTTCCTGTCCCTCGTGATGCCGAGCGCAGTCACGACGACCTCATCAAGCTCCTCATCGTCCGCAGCCAACGATACGTTAATCGTCGTGCGGTCGCCAATAACCTGGCGGTCCTCTTTCATGCCGATGAAAGTGACCTTGATTGCGCTCTCGGCGCTCGGTACAATGATTGTGTAGTTTCCGTCAAAGTCGGTCACCGTACCGTTGGTGGTCCCGTCCACGACAATTGCTGCACCCGGAATAGGCTGGCCATCGTCATCGACGACACGACCTTTCACCGTAATGCCTCCCCGGTTCTGTGCCGAGGCGAACAGCGAACCCAAGAATAGGGCCGCCGCTAACGAAGCAGGTAACAGTTTCTTCATAGTTGATTAGTTAGGATTAGGATTTGATTGCAAAGTTATGTATTTGCTTTTAATTTAAAAGTTGGGGCTTTTAAAAAGTGTTTAATTGGTAGAGAATAGCACTTATCGTGTTACTAAAAATATGTTACACTTCGTATATATAACATAGTGTTTATTTTATATATTACGTTGAAATACAATATGTTACTAAAACACCAGCAAGCTTGTATGTTGATTATTTAAAATAAATATAAATATCTTCTCGGCCTAATAGCGGTACAATTTCACTTAGGCTTACGCGAATTGTTATGAGGCATAAATAACAAAGTGAGTGCTTGTTGTAGAAGTTTGTAACAGCCGACTTTAAACCTCAGCTTGGCTTTAAGATAAACAGCCTCACCCATCCTCCCTACCCTTTCTTTTCCTCATTTCATCTTATCACGGCATCAGTTGTTCATAGAACTTCATTCCTTATCATCTTGCAATTCCTCAAAGATTTCCCGTTGCATCCTTAAGGCGCAATACATTCATAAATTGGGTGTGCTTATTGTTTTATGGCACTCTAATCAACCCCCAGTGCGACTCCTCAAAAACTAATTTCTTCCTGTCAATTGGTTTTTGCCGCCTATACCCAGAAGAGAGCAAATAACCACCCCGGGAACATTATCGTTAAGCTCTCAATTCTCCCCATGATGCAAACCCTCTTAGCGTATTTCTTCTTCCTGATTATTGTTCTCTACTAAAATCAAAAGGCGCTAATAGACAGCCCGTAACTATGTTTTTACTCTCTGTCTATCCTCCATCCCAAATAGCACTTATCAGAAACAAATTTCTTCTTCTCTACAGGTTTTTGCCTCCTATACCCAGGAGAGAGCAAATAACCGCACCGGGACCACATCGTTAAGCTCTCAATTCTCCCCATGATGCAAACCCTCTTAACTTATTTCTTCTTCCTGATTATTGCTCTCTGCTAAAATCAAAAGGCGCTAATAGACAGCCCGTAACTTTGTTTCTACTCTCTGTCTATCCTCCATCCCAAATACACTTCTCAGAAACAAATTCCATTTTCCTGATTATTGCACTCAGCTAAAGCCCCAAACAGCGCAAACAACTGCCCCGATACCCTTTAAAACATGTTCATCGTGGCGGTATTCAAAATGCAAATCTTCTTGTGCAAAAAGACATGGCCTGCGAGGAGTCTCTACGACCTCCTGATTTTAGCCCAAATTTTTCCCCGCTCCTCATGAAAAGTAAGCCTGTTCAGCCAAACATGAGCGTTATCAATACGTCATGCAACTCCTAAAAACTCCTCGGGTCATAAACTCGATGGGTATCTCGATCACGTAACTTAGTACGACCACGTAAGCAGACAGGCAAGCGTATTTACTTTAATCTTCCCAATACTTTTGGCGGATAGCTGTACATGAAATTAGCCCTCATAACTTAACTTGGCTTTCGCCTATTGTATACAAGTTCTTTATGAGATGATGTATTCTCCGAAATACAAAGCACCCCACTCAAGAACTATAGGCTTGATTGCCGATATATAAAATCTATTGCTTCTTGAAAATCACATTCCCAGCGGCAGCGCACATCACGTCATATCGTCCCCACCCCATATCACGCAAACGAGCACTAAAACTTAAACTATCGCAGCACAGCCCGATCATGAGCACACTTTATGGGAAATTGAATTATGGGAATAGAATACATCCTGAAATTGCTTTCATAGCGGCACAAGGAATTCACTTCATTGCCTCTTAATCATACCCCATTACTTGCTTCTGTAATCGTAAAATCGAGACTCTTCTGCAGCCCGCCTGTGGTATTTGAGAAATTGGGTATTTCTTGAAAATTTTCTCTTAGCGACCCCTGCGGGTTTCTTGAAATCCATTACAGCAGGTGAGTACTTTCCCATCATCAAAAAACACAAGCTGCGAGGACTACAAGCAAAAATAAAAAGGAGAACTATTTTTCTCAAGCACTAAGTTCAGCCGTTTTGGGTCCACCGCCTTATTTAACATCATAGCAGACTTCAAAATCACACGAACATATGGCCACCTTTTGCACATCTCTGCAAAAAGAGAAAACTGCTATAAATATTAAACGGCCACCTACCTATGTTTTTTCTCAACACCTAAATCTCTTCATAAGTCCCGAGACCTACATAATCAAGTGTTCATCTAAATAAACAGCCCACTGAGCAGCTAACCCTTTCTCTTAGCCAATATAGTCTGCCAATTTCCAATTCTCAGTTTCCTGCTTTCCCCACCCCATAACATAAAAGCAATATTTATAAAAAGCTCCGTCCTACATATTACACCCCATCTCAATATTTAATTTCAGCAAATGTGTTCTCCAAATTCTACGTTACAAATTGCTTAGTATCGTCTCATTCCTAATTCCCCATTCCCCATTCCTAACTTCTCATTCCTAATTCCTCATTTTTCCCATTCCTCATTCCTAATTCCTCATTCCTAATTTCCCACGGGATAGTTTCCCGTGGAACACCGCCCTACTCTTTCAAATCATCAGCATTATTGGGATGAAAATAGTCGAAAACTAACAATCCTTTACTTTTACCTATTATTTCCTCAATTTGTGTAAGTGAGGCCTGACGGATGCTCTCAACTCCACCAAACGATTTAAAGAGCATTTCTTTGGTCTTCGGACCTATTCCTTTCACCTCATCAAGCTCGGAGGCGACCATTGACTTGCTGCGTTTGTTGCGGTGGAAAGTTATGGCGACTCGGTGCACCTCATCCTGCATTCGGGTGAAGAAGCGAAAAACAGAGTCGCTCTTCCCCACCCCAACCACCTTGGGCGGAAAACCGACAAGAATTTGGTTCGTGCGGTGGTGAGAATCCTTCGCAAGTCCGATTATGTTCATTGAGAGGCCAAGGTCTTCCGTCGCCTGGCGAATAACCTCCATCTGACCCTGGCCACCATCAGCCACAACTAAATCGGGCATAGGCTGCCCTTCTGACTGAAGACGGGAATAACGACGATATACGACCTCATACATCGAAGCATAGTCATCAGGGCCCTCAACAGTCTTTATGTTGAAAAGACGGTAGTCCTTTCGGCTTGGCTTAGCATCACGATAGACTACGCAGGCGGCGACTGCATTTGTACCCTGGATGTTCGAGTTGTCGAAGCATTCAATGTGCCTCGGCAAATCATGGAGAGATAGCAACTCCTTAATCTGAATCATCAGCTTATCCTCATGAGTTGCGCGGCTGCGATTAGCCTCCTGTTTGAGCAACTCAAGTTTAAAGAGCCTCGCGTTCTTCTCTGACAAGTCAAGAAGTCGCTTCTTGTCACCCGTCTGAGGTACGATAAACTGGATGTTTGCAAATTCTGTGTCGGGTTTGACAGGCACGATAACCTCACGCTGAAGTACACCACTCGTCTCTCTTACGCTCTGAATTCCGAAAGAGAGAATCTCGCCATCCTCCTCATCAAGCCTTTTCTTAAACGTCATGGTATAGGAGGACAAAATCTGCCCCTCCTGAACACGCATGAAGTTAACGTAGCTCTCGGATTTCTCGTCATCATGCGCTATGCTGAAGACGTCACAGCACATGAGTCCATTACCCGACACGAGCGATCGACTCTGATAATTAGTCAGACGCTCTATCTTTTTCTTCAGCTCCTCAGCCCTCTCAAACTCCATCTCCTCAGCAGCAGCCATCATCTTCGATTTCCATTTGCGGAGAATGGGCGATATGTTCCCTCGCAGGATATCACGCACGCCCTGAATGTACTCTTCATACCTCTCTTCGGAGACAAGGCCCTCACATGGACCCTCACAAAGTTTGAGGTGATACTTTAGGCAAACTGCGTATTTACCTGATTTTATGCGCTCAGGCGATAAATTAAGACCGCATTGGCGCAGGGGGTAAGTATGCTTAAAAATATCAAGAAGGTCACGTAGCTGTGATACGCTGGGGTAAGGTCCATAATAAATACTGCCGTCACGGACATGACGACGTGTCTGGATGACGCGCGGGAATGGCTCTTTCAGGATAGCTATCCACGGATATGTCTTGTCATCCTTGAGCAATATATTGTACTGCGGCTTATGTTTCTTGATCAGGTTGTTCTCAAGCAGCAGCGCATCCTCCTCATTATTCACCACAATATGATGGATATGGCAAATCTTGCTGACCAAGACAGTTGTCTTACCCGTCTGTTTCTTATTAAGAAAATAAGAGGAGACACGTCTTTTAAGGTTCTTGGCCTTGCCCACATATATGATTTTGCCAGTTTTGTCAAAATACTGATAGACTCCCGGCTCATCGGGCAAAACTCTTACCAGCGACTTGAGGTGTTCAAGCCGCTCGGCATCTGAGGAATATGTATATACTACTTGGGAACTTCTATCACTCACGACCGCAGAGTTATGGATTACTTTATATAATGTTCGTAATTATGATGAGCAGCAGATATATCACTCATTCACAAAGAGGTCTACAAACTCAAATTTGTCAACGTCAAAAAGCCCTTTGTCACCAATCTTAAGACTCGGTATGACCAAAAGACTCATGAAAGCCATAGTCATGAAAGGGCTTTGCAACTGCACGCCACAATAGTCATGAGCCTTTTTGATGAGACTTTCATAACGATTTGCAACGCTCTCCCATGGCATGGGAGACATAAGTCCGGCGATTGGCAACGCCAATTTACTCGTCATTCCGTTTGGCGAGACCACAACTATTCCACCCTTCAGTTTGAAAATTGAGTTCGCAGCCTTAGCCATGGCCTCATCATCAGAGCCAATAATTACGACATTATGCGAATCGTGAGCTATAGAGGAAGCAATAGCGCCAGCTTTCATACCTGTTCCTTTTATGAAACCATTGACTACAGGCGCATCTGCGTAACGGTTGATTACGGCGATTTTCATGATATCCTCCTCAGTCGAAGATACAATCTCATCACCCGCCCTGGAGTTTGTCTTCCACAACTCACATTCAGATATAAGTTGGTCCTTGATAAGTCCGATGACCCTGACCGTGGCATTGTCACGTGGCGAGATAACTTTAAAGTCACCAGCCGTGAAGGAACGGTCAGCAAATTTATTAATCCTCTTGGAGCGTGACGGAACATAGGTCATCTTACCATCAGCAAATACCTCCTTGCCACCAATGAAGACGGACTTAACGTCAAACTCGTCAAGCGAACCGATAAGCACAAAATCTGCATTATCTCCTGTTTGAACACGACCAGTCTTCAGTTTATAATGCTCAATGGGGTTAAGAGTGAGGACTTGGAAAATGTCAAACACATCGACACCCTCTTTCACGGCACGGCGGTAAAACTTGTCAATGTGGCCGCGGTCGCGAATATCATCAGGGTGAGCGTCATCAGTGCAAGCCATAATATCCGCCACATTTGTTTTGAAGAGCGGGAGAAGAGCGTCAAGGTTTCTTGCCGCACTACCCTCTCGAATCAATATCTTCATGCCGAGCTTTATTTTGGCCAAAGCCTCATCGAGAGTAAAACTCTCATGGTCTGTCGACACGCCAGCTGCCACATACATCTCAAGACGCTCGTCGGTTATGCCTGGGATGTGACCATCAATTGGCTTACCTGCCTTCTTTGCAATATCCAGCTCTGCCATCACCTTGGGGTCGCCACCCAGCAAACCGGGATAATTCATCATCTCGGCAAGTGCCACACCATGGGGCATGAGGCTGCTAATCTCTCTTGGTCCGAACTCCTCACCATTAGTCTCGAATGGAGTGGCGGGGACACATGAGGGAATTCCGAATGCAAAATTCAACGGGGACTTTGCGGCATCATCCATCATATACCTGACACCTCGCTCACCAAGGACATTGGCTATCTCATGCGGGTCACACACAACAGCAACCGTTCCGTGCGGTATCACCATTTGAGCGAAACGCTGCGGTGAAAGCATTGAGCTCTCAATATGGACATGAGAATCCACAAGGCCGGGTACGCAGAAAGGCAAGCCCTCCGTCAAATCATCCCCCACCCTTTTTATCTCTTGAATCTTTTTCCCGAACGATATCTCGGCAGTGAACATCTCACGCTTTACGACATCGACATAGTTTACTTTTATAGTGTTTATCATGCCTGAAATTACAATTTATAAATAGCCACTTTTAAATAAGTCGTTTTATCGGCTTAAAAAGAAGTTATGATTATAATTTGAAAGATTCTCGCCTCGTTCCACGTGAAACAGGAAAGGTCTTCTTGCTTGTTTGTAAAGTAGAATTATCTTCCTAACAAGACGAGAAGAATTGATATATCACTTGGTGAAACACCAGGGATACGCATGGCCTGATCAATGGTCAGAGGGTCGATTCGTGTCAGTTTTTCACGAGCCTCATAACTTAACGCCTTCACGTTCTTATAATCTATCCTACCCCGTAGAGGTATATTGTTATGTCGGAGCATCTTCTCGGCCTGTTGCTTCTCCTTTAAGATGTATCCGCCATATTTGACGTTTATCTCTACACTTTCCAAAACCTCATCACGAAGATCACCTGCCTTGTCGCAAAGCCTATTGAGCTCCGGCATTATAGGCAAGAGATCTGTTATGTGTACCTGTGGCCTTGATAGAGCTAAGCTTGCCTTAATAGATTCTGTGGATAAGGTTGTGCCTACTCTCTCAAAGATAGGGTTCAGCTTGTCCATCTTGAGGAGTTTATTCTCAATAATTTTGAGGGCCTCCTCTCGCAAAGATGATTTCAAGTTATGACGGCTGACCGCCTCTTCGCTCACTGAACCTACTTCCCTACCCTTCTGAGTCAGTCTGTCATCTGCATTATCTTGGCGCAAGAGGATGCGGTACTCCGCTCGGCTCGTGAACATACGATAGGGTTCATCAACTCCTTTGGTGACGAGGTCGTCAATCAGCACACCGATGTAAGCCTCGTCTCTCAAGAGAATCAATGGCTCCTTACCCTGGATTTTTAGAGCCGCATTGATGCCTGCCATCAAACCCTGACCAGCCGCCTCCTCATAACCTGTTGTTCCATTAACTTGACCAGCCATAAAGAGCGAGCCTATCACTTTGCTTTCGAGAGAATGATAGAGCTGAGTCGGATCAAAGAAATCGTACTCTATGGCATAACCGGGTCGGAGTATCTGTGCATTCTCCAAACCGGGGATATGTTTTAACGCCTCCATCTGTGTGAGAAGTGGAAGCGAGCTGCTGAAGCCATTTAAGTAGTACTCGACGGTGTCCACCCCCTCTGGCTCAAGGAAAAGCTGGTGCTGATCCTTGTCCGCAAAGTTTATGAGCTTTGTCTCTATGCTTGGACAGTAGCGTGGACCGATGCTCTTTATAGTGCCATTGTAGAGAGGAGAATCATCAAAACCTGACCTCAGGATTTCGTGGACCGTGGGATTGGTATAAGTGATGAAGCATGGCAATTGCTGGAGCACAGTATTGGAGTTTGCCGAATAACTAAATCTGTGTCCTTCTATATTTCCATATTGTGCCTCTGTCTTACTGAAGTCTATGGTGCGACCATCAATGCGGACGGGAGTGCCCGTCTTCATTCGCTGGGTATTGATGCCGAGCTGACGCATCTGGTCCGAAAGGCAAAAGGCAGCCTCGTCTCCCATTCGACCACCTGAATAGTGAACACGGCCAATATGAATAAGACCATTAAGAAAAGTGCCTGCCGTGAGAACAACAGCCTTTGCCGTGAACTCACAACCGAGTTTTGTACGCACTCCCTTAACAGTATCATCCTCTATTATTAAGGATGTAACGGCGTCGGCCCAGAGACTCAGATTTTCATAAGATTCCAATTTTTGCCTCCAAACAAGCGAAAAACGCGTCTTGTCACACTGTGAACGCGGGGACCACATGGCTGGACCCTTGCTCATGTTGAGCATACGGAACTGAATGGAGGTGGCATCAGTCACTTTTCCTGTCAGACCACCGAGAGCGTCAATCTCTCGGACAATCTGACCTTTGGCAATACCACCTATGGCCGGGTTGCAACTCATCATCGCAATCTTGGTAAGATCAAGAGTGATGAGCAAAGTGTCCATTCCAAGACGTGCAGCTGCGGCTGCCGCCTCGCAACCCGCATGTCCCGCGCCTACGACGATTACATCATAAGAAAACCTCATAGTCTTCTCAAGTATATATATTAAAGAAATTGGTCAGCCTGCATCGGGCCGCTTGACCGGCTATGCAGACTGACCATATGGGTAATTGAAATATAAAAATCTTACGAAGAAGGAAAGGTCAGTGCAAATCCCCCACCCTATCCTTTTTTAGCTTTCCTCTCGGCTTTTATCCTATCTTGCTCAGCGAAGAGTTCCTTAAGCATAGACAAAGCATTCTCTTCGGCTGCTCGCATCTTCTTTTCGTCTTCAGGAGCCTTGTCCTTGAGTCCACAAAGATGAAGAACACCGTGGATTATGACACGATGCAACTCCTCCAAGAAAGAGGGTGCGAATTGCTCGGCATTGGTCTTAACCGTATCTACCGAGATAAACATGTCGCCGCTTATAACGTCATCCTCATCATAGTCGAAAGTGATGACGTCGGTATAATAATCGTGCTGGAGATATTGGCGATTGACCTCAATAATCTTATCGTCAGAGCAGAATATATAAGTAAGGTCGCCAGTCTTAAAGCCGTAGCTGAGAGCCACTTGCTTAATCCATTTCCTGAGGATGAGCTTGTTCTTCAAATCAAGCTCGACATCCTCGCACTCGAAATTTATCACTGCAAATTGAATATCATTGTCACGCTGCGACCTTTGTCACTGAAAGAAAGCTCGTCAGCCAAATGACGCATAAGAAAAATACCACGTCCGCAATCCTTCTCCAAATTCTCCTCGGCCGTAGGATCGGGGAGGTTATCAGGATCGAATCCGTCACCCTCGTCACTAATAGTTACTTCAATTCGTTGATTATTAATGGCGTAGTGAATATGTACTTTTTTATCGGGGTCGAGCTTATTGCCGTGTACAATGGCATTATTCACGCACTCGACGACGGAGAGCATATACTTGCCATAGACTTCGTCATCGATGTTGAGCATTTGAGACTGGCTGTCAATTAGTTTTTCAACCTGACCAATGCTGTCCATCTCGGAGTCCAAAACAAGAGTCTCTTCTAAGTTGACCGTGTTCATTTCGAGAAAAACGTCGAGTGGTTTATAATTAATCACGTTTTTATACGGAGCTAACCACCGATTAGTTACGCGAATTTACAATTTAATTTCACAATTTATCATTGTTTGCGCAACCAAAGCTCGGGGTCCTGCTTGTTCTCACCCTGCCAAATCTCGAAGTGTAGTATGTTGGAGTTCAGTCCGTCGCCTGTATAAACTTTGCCAATGTTAGTGAACTCATTGACTTCCTGATCCTTTTTCACAAAGACTTCTGACAGATTTGAGTATACCGTCAGAATCTCCCCATGACGGATAATGACAGTAGCGCCAGAACCTGGTATGACAATGATGCGGGAGACCTTACCCTTGTGGACAGGGTGAATGTCCTTGCTGGCCAAAATGTCCATGTCCACTCCATTGTTGCTAATCTTGATTTGCGGGACAAGGGGATGATCATGCTCACCAAAGGCACTTGTTACGACAAAACTGCGAACTGGCCATGGTAAACGCCCTTTGTTCTCGAGAATCTGCTCGCTTAGTGGCTCAGAGGCCTCATTTTCGACCTTATTCTCCTTGGCTTTATTTTTTGCCGCCTCAGCCTTTTTTCTCGCTAATTCAGCCTCTCTACGGGCTTTTTCAGCCTCTTCTCGAATCACTGCCGCAATCTGATCGTCAAGTTTCTTTGTCAAGGCCTGAGCCTTCTTAATTTGCGCCTCAAGGTCACTTTGGCTTTTGGATATCTGCTGCACGTTGGTTTGGCGGGCTGTCAACTCATCGTTCAGCTTAGTCGTCTCGTTTTTAACCTGCGCCAGGATGGAGTTGATAGATGTCAGCTTATTAGAGACCACCGCCTTCAGATTGGCAAGCTCGTTCTTGCTGGCTTCCAACTGTTTAAACTGAGAACGCCGATAGTCGTTATACTGCCTCATGAAGAGGAATCGGCGATAGCTCTGGTTGAGACTTTGGGACGAGAGGATGAAAGCGAGTGGTGAATATCCGTTGCCTCGGGCCTGCAACTGACGCAACAGATCGGCATACTCTGCCTTTTGCTTCTTGATCTCCCGCGCGACTGAGTCAATTTGCAGATTGATCTTACGTATCTCCACGTTATAAGCCTCGACCTCGCTGTTGTAGACTCCAATAAGCTCTTTTCTCTTAGCTATCTTACTGTCTACAACCGAAATGCGCATCATCTCGTTGTTCTTGCGCGTCTTATACTCGTCCATCATCTTGTTATTCTGCTCGATGAGAGACTGGAGACGAGCCTTCTCCCTGTTCAGGTCGTCGAGGCTCTTCTTCTCGTTTTGGGCAAAGACGAACTGTGAGGTGAAAAGGAGCGATATGATGATTGGGGCAATACGCATTATCATGTGAAAAAGGAATTTAGAGCAAAGTTACATCCGATATGTCAATAGTCAAATCAGCCTTTGTCGAACTGCCTTTTAAGGCAGCCACATTAACTTTGCTTGGCAAGAGGTTGCCAGACATTCTTTTATACTCCTTGACGTACATATTAATCTTATATCCGTCATAGGTTATCCGCATCTCATTGAGTGTCCCGTCAATGCCATTGAGGGCAATGTAAGCTGAGACCCCATGCTCCTCTCTTTGAAGGACATACTCGTCAGATGACGTCAGAGCTATATCGAAATGTGAGAAATCATCATCGCCGAAATACTCATAAATTGGAGGCAGGTCGCCAAGCAGGGCATATTGCAGATATCTGTTCACATCGACTGGCAACTCGAGTGTCTTCTCAAAGGACATCAGTTTACTCTGAACTCGCGCCTCCCTTTTAGAGAGGACAAGAGAACCAACGTTGACAGGGGGAAAAGTGAGACGGGCTGACAGATTTGTCAGCGAACCCATGGTGAAGTTTATGTTAGCCTTAACCGTCGCACTCTTAGAATCATAAATAACTTCCGTCTTACAATTCTTAGTCTCGTAAGTCTTGGGCACTATCCTATTCTCGGCATTTGCGAGAAACTTCAACACCTCACTCTTTCGTGTGGGGATAAGTGAGTTGTCACTTTTGGACGCTATGCGAGCCGAGCCGCAACTCGTGAGAATGGACGTGAAAATGACTAACGCGAGTAATGAGAGGAGGTTATAAAACCTATTGCGCTGATATTTCATCGAGTTTCTTCTTTATTGCAGTATTATCCGGCTCCTTTTCGAGGGCTTGTTTCCAAACTTTTATAGCGTCGTCCTTTCTGCCGACCGCCAAGAGTATATCCGCATAGTGATCAAGCTCCTCTGCGTTTACGTCATGACCCCCTTGGTCCATGCATCGCTCCATGACAAATAAAGCCTCAGAATACTTTTTCTCCTTGAACAATATATATGCGTATGTATCTAAGAATGTGGCGTTTAGTGGTTCTACTTTCAATGAGCGCATACTCATTTTCTCCGCTTTCTCTAAATCGCCATCCGCCTTGGCGAGATTGTAGGCGAAATTATTGAGGGCGGTTGCGTCATTAGGGTTCTCGTCCAGAATAAGCTCATAGACTCCAAACGCGCTTGATTGTCTGCCAAGGTTGGTATAACATTGCGCCATTCCGTGGAGAGAGAACATTCGGTTCTGCGCATCCTCCTGAGTCCTGTTGGCGTCATACGCCTGATAGGCTTTCTCGTACTCTGCGAGCGACTCGGAGTAGCGTTGCGCTACTTGAAGAGCCTGTCCGTTAATGAGGTGGAAGAAAGGATTTTCTGGCATGTCATTGACTGCCCGCTGGGAATAATAGCAGAGGGAGTCTGGCGAGACGTCAGCGTTTACCTGAAAATGGAAGAGTATGTTTCGCCAGATATATTCAGTTCCAGGATATTTGGCCACAAACTTGAGGAGCGTGTTGACGCCCTTGTCTATTTTCCCCGTGTTCTTGTAGAAATTCTCCGTTAGAGCGCACACCTCTGGGCTTTCGGGGTATTTACTTTGGAGCAAAGTGAACACTTGGGTGAAATAGGCATTCCATTTAGCATCGAACATCATATTGTCCGCCCTGTTCATGACGTCATAAAGCTTAGCGAGCTTGGACTGAATGTCGATATCATCGTCGCCATAGGCTAAGAGTGACGTCTTGGCGTAAAGACTGTCCATCTTCTGCTTAAGATAGATGTCGGCGAGGATGAACCTGTATGTGTTCCCATCAGGCAGATTTGAGGCCTTTTCGCAATATTCGATGGCCTTGTCTATGTCGTTACGTTTGTAGAAATACCTTGAGTACTCGAAGTTTACCTTCGCCACCTCAGGATATTGCTTTATGAGCGTTTTAAATAGCTTAAGCTCTTTGCGATACTTGCCCGTCTCCTCATACACAGATGCACGGGAGAGTTCGGCGTCTATCTTGATTGACTTGTCCTCAGTCTTAATCAGATCGATAGCCTTAAGCGCCTCATCATATTTCTTTATGGACCTGAGCAGGGTGACCTTCTGAAGATAGAGATTCGGCCTGCTGTCAGGGCGGAGTGTTATCAGCTTGTCAAGGAAAGGAATGGCATTCTCTATGCTGTCAGCCAAGACATACTCCTTGTAAGCTAAGTCGACATAGTAGCAGTTATTAGTCGTATCGAGCTCAACAGCCTGACGGGCGAAATCAGCGGCATAGGCGGGATTGCCGGTGCGGGCCAAGATGAGAGCCATCTCGTATGGCACACAAGCATTCTTAGGATCAATACTTTTGCAAGTCTTCAACGTCTCGAAAGCGCCATTGTAGTCGCCACTCAACTTTGATTGCAGAGCCCCCATGAAGAAACTGTCAAAAAGTATGCGATCGGTAGACCGCAGTTGAGAATATAATCCGCCGCCAGTTCCGACAGACCATTGCGCTAAGGCGGAAGTGGCCGCTGCCGCGAAAACTGAGAGTGAAATGATTAATCGACGCATCGAGTTATTATTGAGATAGTTACTTTAAACAAAAGAGACGCCCGAGAAGAAAGCCTAACCAACCTTAGGCTACACCTGTGTGCCCAAAGCCACCTGCACCGCGTTCAGTCTCATCGAGTGAAGAAACCTCCTCAATGTCGGCTGACTCGTATTTGGCTATGACCATCTGGCAAACCCGGTCACCATTATGAATGGTGAATGGCTGGTCAGACAGGTTGATCAAAATGGCGCATATCTCGCCCCTGTAATCGGAGTCTATTGTCCCCGGCGAGTTGAGAACTGTTATGCCACTCTTGGCAGCCAATCCGCTGCGCGGGCGAATCTGCGCCTCATAGCCGACAGGAAGCGCCATGTAGATGCCTGTGGGTATGATTGCACGTCCGAGGGGGTTGATTACCACATCTTCAGATAGGTTGGCACGCAAATCGAGACCTGCTGAGCCGGGCGTTGCGTATGCGGGCATTGGATTGCCGCTCTTGTTTACTATGAGGACTTTCATTCTATTTACTTGATTATATATGGAACTAAAAGGTTGAATATCACTTGCGCCGTGACAATCGCGATTTGATTTTAGCAAATGCGGGCACTACATCAGCTCGCTCAACAAAGCCAATAAAGGCGACAACCGCGACAAGTGACACAATGCTGACGGCAATCCAAGCTAAACCAATAAGTGGCAAGAACATGCTTGCGACAGTAACAAATCCGACTACGACGAGACTCACTAAGATGAGTCTGCGCACAGGGTATTCAACAGGGTAAAAATGTTGACCAAGGATATAAGTGACGAGCATCATTATGGCGTAGCCTGCGAATGTAGACCATGCCGCTCCTATATATCCCATTCGTGGGATAAGGATAAAGTTCATCAGGGTGTTAACCGCCAAACCGATTACACTCATTATGATGCCCCAATATGTTCGGTCAGTTACTTTGTACCAGAGAGAGAGAGAGTAATAGACGCCGAAGAAGAGCTGACCAATGAGAATCCATGGTATGATTGCCGTCCCCTCATAATAACTCTCCGGAAGGATGTGACGAAGAAGGGGCATGAAGAGCATTACGCCGGCGAAAATGAGAAGGCCGAAATAAACGAACCACTTAAGTGCCGCGCCATAAATGTCAGTCTTCTGCTTGTCCTTGTTCTCCTTAAAGAAGAAGGGCTCAAACGCCATTCTGAAACTCTGGGTGAAGATGCTCATCAGCACGCCAATCTTGTAGCAGGCGGCATATATGCCGAGCGAAGCCAACGGGTCGGGACTCGGGTCGAGATGCTTGATGAGGATTTTCTCAATGTTAGTATTAGCCTGGCCAAAAAAGCCCATTCCCACAAGTGGCAAGCTATATATCAGAGCCTTGCGCAAAAGAGCCCTGTCCGAGTACCTCATGACCGCGAATATGCGCGGCAAGAACCAGAGTGTGCTGAAAAGCGAACCGGCGAGGTTGGCGAGCATCATGTACGTGATGTCGTCAATTGAGCTGAAAAAGCCGCCCTGATTTCGCAGCCAGAAGAGGAAGAATACAGTCAGAATGACGTTTATGACCACCTGAGCGAGGCGCAAAAGGGCATATTGGAGGGACTTGCGGATATACCTTAGCTCAGCGAAGAAAATGGCGTTGTATGAGTCAAGAAGGACGATTGTCGCCATGATGACGAGATATACGCCACTTTGCGGGCCGAAATCAAAGTCGAGCAGGTTGCATACCGCTGAGGGAAAGAAAGCGCAAATAAGGGTCAACAGGAGGCCAAAAAGGAACACTTTCTTACTCAGTGTGCCAAGCAGCGTGTCACGATTGTCATCTGTAGCGAAACGGAAATAGCCTGTCTCGAAACCAAGGGTGACGACCACAAGGAAAATCGCAATCCAGCTGTAGACATAGCTGAAAGTGCCGTAGACCGATTGACTGACTATGCGGACATAGAGAGGCATCATGAGCCAACCTATGAGGCGGCTGAGAATAGTACTGAGGCCGTAAACTACTGTGTCAGAGGCCAACGTTTTTAACTTGCCCAACTCTCTTTGAATTAAATTTTAGTAGCGAAGTAAATCAGTCTTGCTTTCCTGTGTTATCCTGATAAGTAAACAGGTTAGGCCCGTCATTATCAATAAAACCCTTTCGGCCCGTGTGGTCATAGGCCAACTGAGTGCAGACCCTTCCGCGTGGCGTCCGCTTGATGAAACCGCTCTGGATTAGGTAAGGCTCATAGACATCCTCGATGGTGCCGGGATCCTCACCTACTGCCGTGGCAATGGTAGAGACGCCTACAGGTCCGCCGCCGAACTTGTCTATGATGGTAAGCAGTATCTTAATGTCTTGATCATCAAGGCCAAACTCGTCAATGTTGAGGGCATTGAGACTTTTGTCTGTTATTGCCTTATCGATATGACCCTCACCTATGACCTGGGCGAAATCTCTCACCCTGCGCAACAGCGAATTGGCTATACGTGGCGTTCCACGGCTGCGGAGGGCAATGGCGCGGCAAGACTCCTCATCAATGGCGACCCTGAGTATTCCGGCGGCTCGCCTCACAATGCGAGCCAAAGTGGCCTCGTCATAGTACTCAAGGTGGCACTTGATGCCAAAACGCGCTCGCAACGGACTCGTTAACAATCCGCTGCGAGTGGTGGCTCCGACGAGCGTGAACGGGTTAAGGTCAATTTGGATTGTCCTCGCGCCCGGTCCTTTATCGATAATGATATCTATCTTAAAATCCTCCATCGCGGAGTAGAGATACTCCTCGACAACCGGGCTGAGGCGATGAATCTCGTCAATGAAGAGGACATCATTAGGCTCAAGGCTCGTAAGCAGTCCCGCCAAATCGCCAGGCTTGTCAATCACAGGACCACTCGTAGTCTTCATGTTGACACCCAGCTGATTAGCTATGATGGCAGAGAGCGTAGTCTTTCCCAATCCGGGAGGGCCATAGAGCAAAGTATGGTCAAGCGGCTCACCGCGCATCTTGGCAGCCGCCACGAAAATGCGAAGATTATCTACGACAGATGACTGGCCTGTGAAATCGTCGAATGTAAGAGGTCGCAGCTTTTTGTCAAGCTCCTGATCAGGAACCTCGTTCTCTTTGCGAATGTCCAAGATTAATTAGGTGAAAAAGGAGTTTGTGAGGCTCAGTGATTGATAATGAGGCCGACAGCTTCAGAAAACGAAGCCGCAACCAGATTAAAGAGCCAAATTAAACTTGCTGAGCGTGTGCCTGAACACGTCCAAGTCGAAAGGCTTCTCCATATAGTCGTCCATCCCGACAGAGAGACATTTTTGCCTCTCGCCGTCATAGACATTACCCGTCAGCCCTATAATCACCACTGGCTTCCGATCATTCACCTTCTCCCACTGCCTGATTTTCATAGTAGCCTCATATCCGTCAATGCCTGGCATGAGCAAATCCATCAGCACGACGTCGTATGATTTCTGGCACGACTTTTCTACAGCTTCTAAGCCGTCGACAGCCTCATCGGTGACAAGGTTGATGTGCTTGAAAGTGTAAAACATCATCTTACGACTCAAGTCGTTGTCTTCAACAAGCAGGATCTTAATCATAATTGCGGGGTTTAATGGTGAATTCGGAAAGCGGAGTGCGGGAAACGGGAATTGGCTCTGGCCTACTTGGCAAAACTCTTGGAAAGCTCGAGCATTGCATCAATAGGTCGGCGTGCCTTCTTTGCCACCTCGGGGTCGACCTTGACCTCGGGCCACTCGTACTTGAGTGTGAGGTATATCTTCTCGAGGGTGTTCAGTTTCATGAAATTGCAATTGTTGCAACCACAAGTTGAGTCCATGGGCGGTGCTGCGATGAGTTCCTTATCGGGATAACTCTTCTGCATCTGATGCAGAATTCCGCTCTCAGTGGCAACGATAAACCTCTTGGCCGAACTCTTGCCAATATAATTGAGCAGCGCCTGAGTTGAGCCTACGTAATCAGCAAGAACGATTATCTGATGCTTACACTCAGGGTGGGCTATAAGCTCAGCATCGGGATATAGCTTCTTGAGCTCAATAATCTTCTCAAGCGAGAACTGCTCATGCACATGGCACGCTCCATCCCACAGGAGCATATTGCGACCCGTCTGGGCGTTAATATACGATCCGAGGTTACGGTCGGGTCCGAAGATAATCTTCTCTTCCTTAGGGAATGAGTTGACAATCTTGAGGGCGTTGGTGCTTGTGACAACAACATCGGTCAGGGCCTTGACCTCGGCTGAGGTGTTGACATAGCTGACAACCTTATGACCCGGGTGCTCAGAAATGAACTTTGCAAAGTCGGCTGGCTGACAACTGTCGGCAAGCGAGCAACCGGCGTTGAAATCTGGGATGAGAACTTTCTTCTCGGGGTTAAGAATCTTAACCGTCTCGCCCATAAAGTGGACGCCGGCCAAGAGTATAATGTCGGCGTCAATGCCAACAGCCTTTTGCGCCAAGGCGAGGCTGTCGCCAATAATATCAGCTATATCCTGAATCTCGCCTACCTGATAGTAGTGAGCCATCAGCACGGCGTTCTTCTCCTTTTTGAGTTTCTGAATCTCGGCCACTATGTCAGTGCCGTCAGGAATGGGCTCGGTGACGAAGCCTTTTTCCATCCACTCTTGTTTAGTCATACCTTTAGTATCCTAATCGTCCTTTGTTGTCCAATCCCCACATGTTTACGTCTCAGGACGTCATATTATGTCCGAGCGTTTGACGGGGAGTACAAACTTACGAAAAAGTTTGGAATGTCAATTTGCGGTGTAGGGTTTTCAACAGCCTAATATATATATTAATCTATCTATACTTTAGAGATATATAATAGTAATAATAGTCGGTTAGTTATGTCAGTAATGGGACTTATGGCTTAAGGGCTGTTTGGGCTTATAAACCTGTTGTCGCGCCATGTATTTCGTCCCTGTCGATATTTTAATGCTGTTAAATTATTGATATAAAGCAAATTAACTATACTATTGTCAATAGTTGATAACTTAGTTGACCGAATTGACAATGCGAGTTAGCATGTTGGCAATTGCCTAAAATCCGTTGAAATCAAGCGCGATAAAGATGTTGGTTATTGACGGGCCTCATGAACTGACAGGCGAGTGCACAATTGTTGACAGTCAGATTGACAGATTTCGCGCAGTTTTTCGGCTGTTATTGACACGGATGTTCATATTTGGCCTTCAGTTTCCTGATTGATGACTCTTTTAAGCGAAATAGACCTTACGCATAGCGAGACACGACTCTATTTTGCGTACTTTTTGAACAGCCTCAGAGCCAAATTTAGTTCAAAGTAGGGTATTTTAGGCCTTATGATTAGCCCATACGGGTGCTCATTCCTAATTTTGTAGTCGTTATTTGCGAAACATAGAAAAATAGCTTTTATAAGTAATTGATATTCAAATACTTATAAAGTTATAAACATACTTGTCTTAGTTACTTAAGAAACTAAGCATTGTATTAGCAAAGTTGTTGATAACCTGTCGATAAACCAATCTAAATACCTGAAAATTAAAATGTTTCACGTGGAACATTCGTCTTTTGGAGTGTACATACATGTGCCGTTTTGCGTCTCGAAATGTGGCTATTGCGATTTTTGCAGAATAACGGATTTGTCGCTTGTTGATAGGTTTCTCGATACGCTTGATTTGGAGATAAGCGATTCTGATATTGTGGGTTGTGAGCCGAGGACTATATATGTAGGTGGTGGCACGCCCTCCTGCTTGAGAACGCAGGGTGTCGATAGACTTTTGACGATTGTCAATAAGTATCTGAAAACCGGCAATGTTTTGGAGTGGACTGTTGAATGTAACCCTGACGATGTCAATAATGAGCTTGCGGCCGTACTCGTTGACAATGGAATTAACCGTGTCAGCATGGGAGCACAAAGTCTGTATGACCCTATGCTCAGAATGATGGGTAGGCGACATGATGCATCGCAAGTGACGAAAGCTATTGCGTGTTTAAGGAACGCGGGAATTAATAATATCAGTGTTGACTGCATTTTCGGGTTGCCAAACTTGAAAGGTCTAACCGACGGGTATAATGCGAAAGATGACTTTAATAGATTTGTTAATTTAGGAGTTGAACATTTGTCAGCTTATGCACTGCAATATGAGCATGGGAGCGGGTTTGTGAAAATGATAAGTGAAGGAAAAATGACCGCACTTCCTGATGATGAGGTGGCGGAACAATATGAGCTGCTGACCGACGTTATGCGCAAGTCGGGTTATGTTCACTATGAAATATCCAATTACTCTAAGCCTGGACGTGAGGCTAAGCACAACTCCTCTTATTGGGATCGGACTCCGTATTATGGCTTCGGACCTGCCGCCTCTTCTTTGACTGGCTCAGTAAGAACAACAAATACTTTGAGTGTGAAGGATTATATTGAGAGCAGAGGTGAGAAAAAGGAACTTGTCGAGAAGTTAACTGGCAAGGATGTATATGATGAGGTGATTATGCTCGGCTTGAGAACAAACTTGGGTGTAAGTGAGGCGAATATACCCGATGAGTTTAAATCCTATTATGAGAAAGTAGTGGAGAGTGAAATGGAGAGCGGTAATCTGGTGAGACTTGAAAATGGGAATGTCCGAATACCTGAAGATAGATGGTTTGTCTCTGACGGGATTATTGAACGGATGTTCTGTTGAGAGAGCGTCTGGAAAATTTATAGCGGTCTCCTTTTGATGAAGATTGTCACGTACCCTGCGACAGTCGGAATCATTATGTTTATGCCCCATAAGAGAAGTGCCGCTGAGGTTATTATTTCCTCTGTGTTGAATGAGGAAAACATGTGAATGGAGAGGGCTCCTTTTACTCCGATGTCGATTATGTTGAGACGGGGAATGAAAGTGATGCAGACATAGTAGAACAGGACATGGCAAAAAAGAAGCATGGTCAACTCAGCTCCAAAAGAAAGCAGCAGTGCGTACTGAAATGAGAAGAGGCAAAATTTGAAAATGTTCGTCATGGCCGCAGCTGTCAACTTGGGCCATGCACCCCTTTTGCTTATTGCCTCTTTGATGTCTTCCGCCCAGTGGCAATACTTGACACAATAGATGCACACGCCTGCGATGACGAGAAAGATGGCAAAAATGACTTTGAGCAACTTCAAGTCTAAGTCTCCATTCTCATGAGCAATGTATAGTGCGCCGACAAATCCCACCAGGACAATGACTGCTGTCTGAATAACGCTTGAGCAGATGCTGGCCTCTGTGGCTAATTTTTTAGACTCGTAGCTTATTCCTCGTCCCACGTGTTCGCCCAAATTGGCGGGAGTGGAATTGCCGAGCGCAACGGCACGAAGTGTGGCTATGAAATCGCCCGACGTGTCTCCCTCTGTGAAGACTTTTCTTATGAAACTCCACCTGAGCGTCTCGGCGATAATGCCGATAATCATCAGAATGAACTCGCAAATGATGAGGCTACCCGATGACATGAACAGACGCATGGAAGCCATCACCCCACCCCATTTGCTATTAAGAGTGTATGAGAAATAGCAGAGGCCGAGAATACTGATGATAATGGCGACTGTCCTATATGTGGAGCCTGGTGCTTTCATTTGCTTGTTGTGCGCTTCGTGTTTCAAATATAGGCAGAGGAAAGCAAATGTGAAATATTAGAGGTTGCGACAACAATAAAAGCCCGCATGACAAACCCGAAAGTATTGCCTGTCGGGTTCGCCATGCGGGCTGTCTCTTGAATTTGATTTTTAGGCTGTGCCTGCAGATGAAGGGTGTGACCTGAATTAGCTCAGCTTACTTCTTGCTGAAAATGCCACCTAACACTCCTCCTATGGTGGAGCCGAGGTCGCTGCCGCTGCTCTTGTCACTTGAGTTGCCCGAGCCGCCAAGAATGTTGCCGAGGACGCTCGCACCTGCTGATATTATGCTCTCCTTGTCACCACCCATAGCAGCGATTATGTCAGACACGCTCTTGACGTTTGTGGCAGCTGCTACCTCAGTTGAATTAGAGCTACCCTTGAACTGGTTGTAGAGTGACAACAACTGCTTAGCGATGCCGATGTAGTCAATCGAGCCGCTTGTTGAGCCCGATTTAGATGACGATCCCGAGATGGCGCCAGCTATGACGCTCTTGGCAATGTCGGTGAGAGAGCTCTGACTCAGTGCGCCGCCGTTGGCCGATGAGGTGGCAGCCTTGACAGTGTTCCAAATGGTAGTAAGGTCTAAGTTAGCCATGTTGCGATGTTTTAAGTGTTGATTTCTTTTTATTATCTTTACGGGAATTTCTACGGAAATCATTAACCCAAATGTTTCAGTCTGAACTATGAACACCAGTCTAAAGCAAGGACTAATTGTGTCCTCGGCATTTGTACTTGCTGTTGTCATGCCTGCTTGCTCCAGCCATGATGACCTGCGTTCATGCCCCTATGACAAGTTTTTCAGTGAGACATTGGAAGGTGACGCAAATGTGCTATATGACCGTGCTTATGCTGTCATGAGGTCAACGGACATGACAGTGACGCACAGCGCAGACGCATTGGCTGGCTGCAACATCAAAGGAACAGACGCAACAATGAGCGACTTCATCCGTTGCCTTTTCGACCTCAACGAATTGGCAAGTGATGAGGCCATATGCGCTTGGGGCGACAGTGGCGTGTCAAAATTTATAAGCGACCGACCACAAGAGGTCTCGCCCAGCACGGCAGGCTTTTTTCTTAGACTTCTATCGGGAATTAGAATAGCCGACATCTACCTCAGCCAATATGCAGGAGAGAACAAACAGCGGGATGCTGAGGTTCGTCTTCTTAGAGCCCTCTATCATCTCTATCTGCTTGATAATTTTGGCGACTGTGGTGTCTCTGTCGGTTTGTCGCCTGACGTTTCAGCATTTGATTTTATTGAGGAGGATGCTATAGAAGCATTGCTCGACCTGCCGATGCCTGATAAATGCGGTGAGGAAAACCCGATGTACGGACGCATGAACCGTGGTGTGGCCATGAGCGTACTCATGCGACTCTATCTGAATTCGGAGGTTTACACAGGCTCTGCCCGATATTCTGAGTCATTGAAAATAGCGCTCGATGTCATGAACTGGGGCGTCTATTCGCTCTCAACCAAGCCGTCCGTCGTGATGTCAAAAGATGAGACGCTATTCACTTGGACCCCCTACCAAAAATTATTCATGGCTGACAATGGCCGAAATGGGGCTCAAGTTGAAGCCATATTGCCTCTTTTGTTTGATAGTGATTCCGTCTGTTCCTATGGGGGGACAAGTTTCTTGTGCGGGTCTACATTCGACGGGGCAATGTACATCATCACTCAAAGTGACACTCTCGGGCAGACTAATGGTACCACTCTTTCGTGGGGTGGAAACAGAGTGAGGCCAGAATTGGTAAGGCGTTTCACTAATGAGCCGGTTGACAATGCGGACACTAAGGACTTCCAGCTGACGGTAGGAGATGACAGGGCGCTCTTCTTCTCAAAGGGCCGTTCGATGGAGATAGAAGACTACGCTAAATTCTTTGAAGGCTATTCAACCACTAAATATAACTCGCTTTATGCTGAGGGCACGGGTGCGAGTCTGACATGCCCATTCTCCAGCTCTGACTTTTTCCTCATCAGGTATGCGGAGATGTTCATGACAGCTGCCGAGTGCTCATGGCGGTTGGGTGATGAGGCTGCGGCCGCTAAGTTTGTCAATGTGCTTCGTAAGAGGGCAGGTGCCCGCGAGGTGTCACAAGACGAGGTTGATGAGAAATTAATACTTGATGAGTGGAGCCGCGAGTTCTATTTCGAGGGTCGCAGACGTACAGACCTCATCCGTTTTGACAGCTACTATGGCAATAAGGCGCAAAAATGGTCATGGAAAGGCGGCGAGCGAAATGGAAAGGAACTACCCAAAAACTTCAATAATTTTGATCAACCTGACACGGCAAGTGTGGGCGCAAGATATCTGAAGCTGTATAGCTACCAGCGTTTCAAACAGCCGATGGATATGTATTACATTTGCGGTGACGGTGGAATTACTCAGAACAAATGGGACGTTAGGGGAGGTGAAAATTTTGGCCTCGGCATAATACCTTTCGCCAATTGTGATTCTGATGTGATGCTAATCGAATACCTCACCCCGCAAATGCATTTTAAGCTTATTGGTGAGATTGGTTTGTGGGATGAGCAATACGGCTCGGGAGATTATGGCTCGTTCCTTCACAATGAGACATGCTGCGAGGCTATTGATGTCCCGATTGCGGGACTCTACAGATTAGCCATAGACCGAAAGAAAGACCAGTTGACAGTTCAGCGATACTTTGGGAAATCAGATGAGGTTTACAGGCTTGAGGTCGTCCTGTCTGATGGACGGAAGGCTAACTTTTCAACCTGTAGCCCAAAGAACCCAAGGAGCCGAAACTGGATGGCAGACATCATTACAGAGGGGCGTGACAGCACCCGCTTTAGCATATTGCGTAACGGATATGAGGTCAAAATCTTTGATAAGACCTATGGTGTCGATTTATTACAAGACGGCGATGGGCATTTCTCAATCGCCCCGACAATAGAAAGTCGACGATTGCGACTCATTTATAATGATATTTTGAACTCGCTCTACTTATATTTGCTCGAGGAAAAATAGAAGATGCAAAACGTAAAACCTAAGAAACAACTCGGCCAGCACTTTCTGGTCGACCTAAAAATAGCTCACGACATAGTCGACGCTTTGACCTATGAGGGCAATACTATTGAGATTGGCCCCGGCATGGGAGTGTTGAGTCAATACCTTTTCCAAAGGCCTGAGCTGAACATGAGGCTCATTGAGATTGATACGGAGAGCGTTGATTACCTCAAGGCTAATTATCCTGATAAGGCCGACACTGTGGTATTTGGTGACTTTCTCCGCCTCGAAGCCGATACTTTTTTTGGTCAGGATCAGTCATTCGCAGTGATTGGTAACTTCCCATACAATATTTCGAGCCAGATATTTTTCAGGATACTTGAGTATAAAGACCGCGTGCCAATGATAGTAGGCATGCTCCAGAAGGAGGTGGCTGAGAGGCTCGCCTCAGGTCCAGGCTCACGTGACTATGGCATTTTGAGTGTCTTCCTGCAGGCCTATTATGACATTGAGTATCTTTTCACGGTCCATGAGAATGTGTTTAATCCTCCCCCTAAGGTTAAGAGTGGAGTCATAAGGCTGAAGCGCAATGGCGTGGATAAGCTGGATTGTGATGAGGCTCTTTTCAAGCGAGTGGTGAAAGGCACATTCGGCCAAAGGAGGAAAACCATATGGAACGGCTTGAAGTCACTCGGCATTGACCTCTCCCCTATTCAGGATCAGCCAGTGATGAAAAAGAGGCCCGAGCAACTTTCTGTAGCCGAGTTTGTGAACCTCACGAATTTGGTGGACGGAGTAAGAAAAAACTCTCAGGTAGGATAGCACATACCATTTTTGTGTGATGACATAAACCACATTATTGCTATTTCGGGGGCGTAGGGGTAAACCTATCTTTGCGATGTATAACACCAGCAAAGAACCACCCGATGAAACAATATGCTCCTGAAAATAGAAGACATTCCTTAAGACACATTGCCGCGATTGCGTTTGTTGGCGCTTCTGTGATCATGTCGGGTTGTGGTTTTGACGGAGGCGGCAATTATGTTGATCAGGATGGAACTCTTCACGGAAGAGTATCACTCTCCGGGGCTTTTGCTCTCTATCCGCTCGCTGTCAAATGGGGTGTTGAGTTCAGAAATATTCATCCCGACGTCAAGGTTGAGATTGATGGAGGCGGCGCTGGCAAAGGAATGACCGATGCGCTCACCGGACAAGTCGATTTTGGTATGGTTAGCAGGGAGTTGAATGCGGCTGAGATAAGCCGTGGAGCTTATCCAATACCTGTCGCAAAAGACGCGGTTATTCCTACCATCAGCCAATCTAACCCATATTATGACATACTTATGTCTCATGGTTTGTCTCGCGAGGCAGCAACAGATATCTGGGTCAATGGTAAAATCAAGACGTGGGGTGCGTTACTCGGAACAGATGACGACACGCCAATAAACATTTTCACCAGGTCTGACGCTTGTGGGGCTGCTGAGACGTGGGCTTCGTGGCTTGGCGCTCATCAGGAGGATTTGCTTGGTGAAGGCTTAAATGGAGATCCGTGCGTTGTCTCGGCAATCATCAAGGACGCGAAGTCCATCGGATATAACAACATAGGTTATGCCTATGATTGCAACACGATGCAACCGACAGATGGCATCCGCCCTCTGCCAATTGATGTCAACTCGAACGGAAGAATTGACGCCGAGGAACTTTTTTATGAAGACAAAACGTCACTAACTCAAGCAATTGCAGATGGACGCTACCCCACCCCGCCAGGACGAAATTTATACCTCGTCAGCCGTGGTGTGCCAACTGATCCTGTAGTAAAGGCATTTATAGAGTTCGTTATAACTGAAGGTCAGGGACAGAATGCTGATGTAGGCTATATTTCGATATCAGAATCAGAAAGACGACAAGCTCTTGATAAGCTGGGTAAATAACTTATTCTGGTCACATTCTATTCAAACTACAAAGCCAACTTTGCGGGTTTAAGCCACAAAGTTGGCTTAACTTTGTCGTTAAAACTACTAATACTACAAACCCATATAAACCAATGAAGCAGTCGGTTTGGCGCAAACACCACAAATGGTTCGGATTGATAGCGGGCTTTTTTCTTGTCATGTTCTGCTGGAGTGGCATAGTGCTGAATCATCGTGACGTGGTGTCGGGTTGTGAGGTAAGCCGAGGCCTGCTTCCAAACTCATACCAATTCAAGAATTGGAATGGTGGTCTTGTTCGAGGCGAATTGATGACTTCTGATGTGCGGACCTTTATCTATGGAAATAGCGGAATTTGGACGAAGGACAGCGCAGGCGGTTATAAAGAAATCAATGGCGGATTTCCATTGGGAGTGGATAACAGAAATATCCGCTCAATGGCCGAAGTAGAGGCTATTGATGAGGCAAATTATATATTCGCACTATCTGCCAATCAACTTTATAGGCTCGACGCTGAGAACAAATGGAATATGGTAGACATAGGTTCAGATGATGAGCGTATGTCCGACATGACATTCGAGAGGGACACTCTTGTGATAGTTGGCCGTTCACATATCTACACTTCAGTCCACCCTTTTAGCCAATTCCATAAGTCTACTCTAAAGGCTTCAGAAGAGTATGATGGAAAGACCACACTCTTCAAGACCATTTGGATGTTGCACAGCGGCGAGATGTTCGGGATAGTCGGCAAGATTGTTATGGATATTGTGGCGGTCGTGTTGATCCTAATCTACGTCACGGGTGTGATATATTGGTTTCTTGTGGCGAGGAGCAAGAGATTGGCAAAGGCTGGTCGAGCTGCACAAAACAAAGCTATTGTACCTCACATCCGCCGCAGTTATAATTGGCATGACTTTTTGGGCAGGAAAACCATCATTCTGACAATATTTGTCTGTCTGACCGGCTGGTGTCTTCGTCCACCACTAATGGTATTAGGTGTTTTGACCCGTGTGCCAGCAATACCTCACACAGAGTTATCTGACCCAAATCCGTGGAATGATAAATTGAGGGCTATCAGATTTGACGAAAGAAGTGGCGACTGGCTTTTATCAACCTCGGAAGGCTTTCATTCTCTTGAAAATCTCGGCGCAAGACCCGTCAAATTGGCGAATACCCCACCTGTAAGTGTCATGGGTGTGAATGTTCTGAGAAATGACTCGTCTGATGGCTGTTGGTTAGTCGGCTCTTTCTCGGGCTTATTCAAATGGGATCGCCTGACGGGTAAGTCAGTAGACTATTTTACAGGATTAGAGCCTGAGATAAAAAAAGGCATACCCATAGGCGATCACGATATTTGCGGTTGGATGAATGGTCCGGTGGAATATACGGCAGGTACAGATTTTGAGCCTATGCCCGATAAATTTTGCAAACTGCCTATGTCGTTGTGGAATGTGGCTCTTGAAGTACACACAGGGCGTATATATACTTTCATGGGCATCCTCAGTACATTACTCTGGGTCTTCTTGGCAGGAGCTGCGGCTCTGTGGGCTATATGGACCGGCTGGAAAATCAGAAGAAAGTTGCGGTAGTCTGACTAAACTCTCTGAGGTGAACTCTATGTGTGGGAGGCTTGTGTTCTTTCAAGTCTTTTGTAGAGTTTAAATTCCGTGCTGAGAAGAAATTCAAAATCGCGCGTCTATCAAGTTCTATTTATGACTCTTTCGGCAATCTTAAACCGCCAGAAATCTGCGAACCTGTTATTGTTGAGTACAGAGTTAGGCGTGACAAAGATTTTGAACAGATTGGGAGTATCAGTTGCAATGAAGTTGAGAATACGAAAGAGATAATACCGATGTGAATATAACGGCAGACAATACTTGTTTTCTCAATCGTTTCATACTGTATAGAAAGACCTGAGGCTAAAAGTCCCAGGTCTTTTTCGTAATCCATGGAATCTGTCTCTTGCCTCCTTAAAATATAACAGTGCAGCTTCCGTTATTATGATGGTCAGAGAATGTAAAACAGCTCTGTCACAGTAATAGGTTTTTAGAAGGGAAGAGGGATCTACGTCCGACGGGACGAGATTCCTCTTTTTCTTGTTGCTGATATAACACAAGATTGATATTATCAACAATAAATTATATTTTTGTCACAGATAAGAGATAATCAGCAAAACAATATTACTCTAACCAAAACCTTTATTTGAGAAAATGAAAAGAAGAGCACTTTTTACCATTTTGGCAGCTCTATCGGCGTCTTATTGCGCTGCGCAGGACAATGTAAAGGTCAGTGAGGCCCAACCACAACAGCAATCTCATCAGCCATGGTACAAAAATGTGACCCTTCAGGGATTCACTATGATGGGTTTGACCACGACACGGCAGGATGGAAGCAGCAGCAGCTCCTTCAACATTAATTTGGCTCGTTTGGCAGTAAGTGGAGAGGTTGATGCGAAATCAGCTGGTCCTTTCTTTTGGAAGGCTCAGCTCCAGATTAATGGAAACGTGACGTCGCTCGGGAGTTCAGCGAGGATGACGGATTTCTTTGTCGAGTGGCGAAAATATGAGTTCGCGCGTGTGACAGTAGGTGAGTTTTCCCTCCCTTTCACCATTGAGAGTCCATTCCATCCGTTGGACGTTGGTTTCTCTGACAATGCCCAGTCAGTGCTCAAACTGGTTGGCTATTCAGACCGTTCGGGGCAGAGGAGCAGCAATGGTCGTGATTTAGGCATAATGGTCGAGGGTGATTTTCTTCATGCCTCGGATGGTCACCCCATTTTTCATTATGGCATATCAGTAGTTAATGGTCAAGGCCTTAATACTAAAGACCTTGATGGGAGAAAAAATATAGTAGGTCAGATTTTTGTATCTCCTATCGCACCGCTGCGAATAGGTTTTTCGGGCTGGGACGGAACTTTTTGCCGTGAGGGCGAATGGACCGATGAGAAAGGGCAGACGTATACTGGTCTTGTGTCGCTTGCGCAACACCGCTATGCGATATCCGCAGATTGGAATAAAGGTGGTTTGACAGCCAGAGTCGAATATATCCATTCAACAGGATATGGTTTCTCTCAGCAGGATGACGGTCATACAACTGACGTATCTCTCAAAGAGTCAGGTAATAAGGCCGATGGCGCATATGCGCTCGTAATGGTTCCCATATTCAAGAATTCATTACCCGGCAAGATGCGAGTTAAGGCCCGCTATGATCTTTACCGCCCTGCTGCCGAGATGTCTTCCTCAAAGAGCATATCAAACTTGGCAGCAGATTACTGGTTTACTCCAAAAATAGGTTTGGCTGTCGAGTACGGACACGTCAATGACCGCACCTTGGCTCGTCACAACTATAATTACTATGATTTTGAGGTGCAATTGAGGTTCTAATACATTGAACATCAGTTGCGATACCCATTAAAAACGATTACGCCCTTAAGCTGAATTCGAGGCTTAAGGGCGTAAAATCTTTTGGGAAGTAATTGGTCGGTCAAGTATTCATACCTTAGCCGACCACGAGCATGTAGTTGATTGGGACTGATTCGTTAGGCGACTCATCACGAGGCTACCTTATTAATTCATGTGCGTGTATATCATAAATCAGTTACCACTTAGACATATGCAATTACTGTGCCAAAGTCGCCTAAACCCTCGATAAAATGGAATACATTATGAAAAAGCGGAGATAAAGAAAGATTTTCTTATATTTGAAAACATCTTTTGAATCCAAAATCTAATGAAAAGCAGAGTAATAGCCATTATAGCCGCGGCGATAGGCACTTATGCGGCAACGGCTGTCAACCCCTACTTGCCTCTTTGGGAGTTTATTCCTGATGGTGAGCCATACGTGTTTGAGGATCCTGACCATCCTGGTAAATTCAGGGTCTATATCTATGGATCGCACGACATTGAGGATAGTATGTATTGCGGTCGAAACCAAGTCGTTTGGTCGGCATCGGTTGACAATCTCAACGATTGGCGGTATGACGGGGTGATTTTTGAGAGTAAGAAAGACAGGGATGGAAATTGGCTTTACCCCGACAGCATTGGAGATGTCCTCTATGCGCCAGACGTAACGTCTGTGCGAGAGCGGGATGGAAGAATAGCCTATTATCTCTATCCGAACAACCAGGCGTGGGGCAGGAATGGAATGGTGGCAAAGAGTTACAGGCCAGATGGCCCGTTTGAGGTTTGCAACTGGAGCAAAACAAATCCGACTGCGACAGACGGTGTTTTGCGCTTTGACCCTGCTGTTTTCACAGATGACGATGGGCGTGTTTATGGCTATTGGGGTTTCAACAACTCATGGGGTGCCGAGCTTGACCCCAAGACGATGGCAACAGTCAAACCAGGAACTAAGGCCATTGAGGATTTAATACCTGGCAACAAACAGGATACTGTATTCAGGTTCTTTGAGGCGTCAAGCATGCGAAAGATCAAGGATAAATATGTCTTGATATACAGTAGAATAACGAATGACGGAGAGTTCGGCTTGTGGCCTACAAACTACACGCTCGCCTACTGTTACAGCACCTCTCCACTTGGCCCATTCACTTATGGTGGCACTATCATCGATGGACGCGGCAAGGAAATGCAGCCGGATGGCTCTATTCGCGCAACTGCGACTTACTACGGCAATACCCATGGAAGTATATTAGAAATTAATGGCCAGTGGTATGTCTTCTATCATAGGCAGGCAGGTTCTACCGAATTCTCGCGTCAGGCTATGGTAGCCCCGATAACAGTAGATGTTGAACCAGGACCAAATGGGCGTGTATCAATCTCTGAGGCTGAATATACATCGGAAGGTTTTGAACTCGATGGACTTGACCCATTCCGCAAATATGCCGCCGGTATAGCGTGTTATTATACAAACCCAGTGGCCATGCATCAGGAGTATCCGCATATGATTTACACTGGCTCGCATTCTCAGATATGCCGAATGGAATATGATGGCAAGACTGAACCCTACGACCCGTCAATCAATATATGCCCAATGGTAAATAACACGTCGGGTTCAGTTGTCGGTTATAAATACTACAACTTTAGTAAGAAAAAAGGGCTGCGAAAACTGAGTTTGAATGTTGAATACACCCCTGAGGGAGTTGAGGGATCGATTGAAATTTACGCTGATAGCCCTGACCCGAAAAGAGGTATCAAGGTCGGTGTAATCAAATTATCGGCCACTGATCCACAAGAAATGAGAACTGCAACGGTGGATGCGCGAGCGTTAAGGAAGTTCGAAGGTAAACATTCATTGTTCTTTGTCTTCAATTCGCAGGAACAAGGCAAATCACTTTGTACACTGCACAGTCTGCAGTTTGTAAAGTAGCTTGTAAAGGACTAAAGCATTCACCCCGTTAGCAAACGCAAAACTCGCGTTTGCTAACGGGGTGAGTTCTATGTATTGATTTCAAGTCGGCGAATCTTATTCCTCTTTAAGAATATTGTTCAATGTGTCAATATCAATACCTGTGCATGATGAAATGGCGTCAATGGACATTCCGTTATCGAGCATTGTTTTGACCATCTGACGCATAGTCTCTTTCCTTCCTTCCTCTTTTCCTTTCTGCAATCCTTTCTGCAAAGCTTCCTCAAGATGCTTCTTTGCCTCAAATTCGAAAGTATAGTTATCCCTCATTACTTTGATAGCATGGTCATACTTCCTCCTCTCGGCTGGGGTAAGCTCAGCCAAGGATGCGATAGATGAAAGTTTTTTGAAGACGGCGCTTTTGGCCGCATATGGCATTCTGTCGAGTGTTTCCATGTTCTTGAGTACGTAAATCCATTTTTCGAAGTTAGAAGAGCATTCTTCTGGCTCGTTCTTGACGAAAAGTGGGAGTTGTAGGAAAATCATCCGCAATTTGTTGCTCACGACCTCACCGGTTTCACGGTTGGTTATGACAGCGTCTGTGCGGAACTTATTAAGTGACTCATCTTCGAAATTCATAAAGGCGATACCATAGACAGCTTTAATGTCGTATCGCCACATCGGGCCCTTTTCACCTTGCTCGGCAATTGAGCGTGAGGTGTAGAACAGCATCCTGTCGATGAAATTGTCCTGTTTGCGGTTCTGCATCTCGACAATTATATACTCGCCAGTTTCTGTGAGGCAGTATATGTCGTATATAAGGGCCCTGTCTGCGGAACTCCGTCCATTTCGCTCCTTGTTAAGGAACTCGATGTCGAGAATATGGCGTTCCCCGACGAGAAGACTATTCAAGAAGTCGATGAGCAGATCTTTGTTCACTTCTTGCCCAAAAATCTTCTTGAAACCGAAATCGGTGAACGGGTTGATGAATTTAGCCATAAGGTCGGATTTTGATCAGCCTTTGGCAAATATAGGCAATTGGGTTGATAAAGTGTGGTACTCCTTGGATAATATTGCGGTGTAAATCATTATGGCGCATAAAATGGTTTGAGACTATATCATATTGATTTACATCTCTATAAGATTATAATTAAGGACAGGGGAGCGTTATAAAAACAAAGAAGGGCGGCAGAAACAAGTTCTGCCGCCCCTCACCGCTATGAGAAAAATCACAATCAAAAATGACATTGCCGTTGCAATGCTGCCCAGTCACCGTCTCGGCCCAGGCTCACTCAATGAAAAACTCCTTTCGACAGCAAAGTTACCAACTCTCTTTAAAACAGCAATAGGAAGAGCCAAAAAAATGAATATTCACTGCGATTTTTTTTCGCATTAAGGCGAAGAGCTGTATTTCGTCACTTAATAATGCTGATTTTATAACGCAATATCATCCCATATTCACAATTCGTCAAAAACGTAACACAAGATTATTGCGAGAAAGCTGCTGACCATATATTTGCATTACGTTTATGAGAAGATGAACATTCGAGAATGTATAAAATCATTTGAGTCGTGGGTGTGGCTCGTGTTCAATCAACAATAAGTGTTTATCATCCACAGGACTCTAATGAAGGAGATTTAAGGTAGTGATAAGTAATCATACCCCGGCTATAGTTGTGAAAACTGTAGCCGGGTTTCATGATTAATATAGGCGTGCTGTGCGCCCGCAGAGCGGAATAGGCCATGCGTTTTTAGATGCAGTCTTGTTAACTTCGTTTTTGTAAGCAAATGAGGCGGTTTTGCTTACTCTTTTGTGCGTATTTCACTGAAAATGTCAAATTATCATGTTAAAGTGCTCCCGCCCTCTTTTAATTTAATGTCCCATGCGTTAAATTTGTGACGTTTTGAAAGATAAATACTCGTCGTCAACGACGATACGTTTATTTCAAAACACTATTTATTGATGAAAACCTCCTCTCTCGATGGGGGTGAAGGTTCTGCCCTCACTCAATTTTGAACCAATACCCCCCTCGGAAACAAGGGAACAGACAAAAAACACAATAAAAAAGACCATGACAACGACAAAGACATTGTCTCAGGCACAAGCGACAGGCTACGGGCGCATGCCCAAAGCCCAGGGTCTCTACGACCCCGCCAACGAGCATGACGCGTGTGGTGTCGGCTTCGTCGCTAACATCAAGGGCGAGAAGACGCACGACATCGTGATGAGAGGTCTGCAGGTGAACGTCAACATGACTCACCGCGGAGCCGAGGGCGCCGACAACAAGAGCGGCGACGGCGCGGGCATCCTCATTCAGATGCCTCACGAGTTTTTTAAATCGGTCATGCCGGATGTCCCTGAGTTCGGCAAATACGCTTCCGGACTTGTTTTCCTCCCCAAGAATGAGGAGGCAGCAAAGAAGTGCGTTGACAACCTCAACCACTATGTCGAGGCCGAGGGCCTGTCTGTCATTGGTTGGCGCGATGTGCCAGTCGACAGCAGCTGCGTAGGAGAGATCGCTTTGCGCAACGAGCCGCGTATCCGCCAAATCTTTGTCCGCAGCCATGGTGAGGAGACTGATAAGTTCGAGCGCAAGCTCTACATGGTGCGCAAGCAGGCCGAGATAAGGGTCCGCCAGAGCAACATCATTGACAAGGAGTCATATTATGTGGTCTCTCTCTCAAGCCGTACGTTCATCTATAAAGGCATGCTCACCCCGAAGCAGCTCGGTGAGTACTTCCTCGATTTGCGCGACCCTAAGTGCAAGAGCGCTATAGCAGTAGTCCACTCTCGTTTCTCAACCAACACGTTCCCGACATGGGATCTCGCCCAGCCATTCCGCATGCTGGCGCATAACGGCGAGATTAACACCATTCGTGGCAACCGCCTTTGGATGCAGGCCCGCGAGGGTATCCTCCAGAGCGACCTCTTCGGTGAGGATCTCAAGAAGTGCTTCCCTATTGTCGAGCCAAACATGAGCGACTCGGCCTCTTTCGATAATGTATTCGAGTTCCTTGTCCAGGCTGGCCGCACCATGCCTCAGGCTCTCACCATGATGGTGCCAGAGAGCTGGAACGACAAGAACCCCATTCCTGACTCGCTCAAGGCTTATTACGAGTACCATTCAACCATTATGGAGCCGTGGGATGGCCCTGCCGCCCTCGTCTTCACCGATGGCCGATATGTAGGTGGCACGCTTGACCGCAACGGCTTGCGACCCAGCCGCTATGTCATCACCAAGAACGACATGATTGTCATGGGTTCTGAGGTTGGTGTGCAGATTTTCGAGCCTGAGGATATCAAGGAGAAGGGCCGTCTGCGTCCTGGTAAGCTGCTTCTTGTTGATACTCAGTTGGGAACCATCATCCCCAACGATGAGGCAAAGCTCCAGATTGCGCGTATGCACCCTTATGAGAACTGGCTGCGCAACAACCGCTTCAGCCTCGATGACATCAAGACTGAGGTCAAGGCTCCCGAGTCTGTTGTTCCCGATGACAAGTTCGACACTTATAAGAGTGTGTTCGGTTACAACAAGGAGGACTTCAAGCTCACCATCGCGCCCATGGCCAACACTGGCAATGAGCCGAGCAGCTCGATGGGTAACGACACCCCGACGGCAGCCTTCAGTGAGAAGCCCCAAAATCTCTTCCAATATTTCCGTCAGACGTTCGCACAAGTGACCAACCCTCCTATCGACTCCATCCGCGAGGGTCTCGTCATGAGTCTGACGCACTATATTGGCTCCATCATGGGCAACCTCTTGGCCGAGGAGCCCCTGCAGTGCCGTACGCTCAAGTTTGACAGCCCCATTGTCTCTAACACAGACTTGGCTAAGATCAAGGACGGCAAGAACTCTCAGTTCACCCATGTCACCATCCCCACCCTCTTCCCTGTCGGCTCGGGTGGTGTCGGTCTCCAGAACGCACTCCATAACATCTGCAAGCAGGCAGAGGATGCTGTCGATGCGCAGAAGAACTATATTATCCTCTCTGACAAGGGCATAAGTGAGGACATGGTGCCCATCCCAAGCCTTTTGGCTGTGGCCACCGTCCATCACCACCTCATCCGCGCCAAGAAGCGTATGCAGGTCGGCCTCATCGTTGAGACGGGTGACGCACGCGAGGTTATGCATTTCGCACTCCTCCTCGGTTATGGCGCGTCAATCATTAACCCATATCTCTGCTTCGTCTCAATCGAGCACCTCATCCGCGAGGGTCAGATTACGACTGACTACGTCACGGCGAGGGACAATTACATCCATGCTGTTGACAAGGGCATCCTCAAGATAATGAGCAAGATGGGTATCTCTACCCTTCTTAGTTATCATGGTGCTCAGCAGTTTGAGAGCATCGGTCTCAGCCAGGAGGTCATTGACAGCTGCTTTGTCGGCACACCGAGCAAGATTGGCGGCCTCGGCTTCAATGAGCTTGCCGCAGAGGCTGAGATGTTCCACAAGCGCGCCTTTGGCGATAAGCCTTTCGCCGGCTCTGACGTGTTCGACATTGACGGTCGTTTCGCATACCGCAAATATGGCGAGCGCCACGGTTGGAACCCTGACAGCATCGCGCTTTTGCAGTGGGCTACGAGCCAGAACGACTATAACAAGTTCAAGGAGTTCAGCGCCAAGGTCAACGCTGACAACGCTTCTCCCCTCTTCATCCGCGGATTCCTCAAACTGAAGGATGCTCAGCCCATATCTGTAGATGAGGTTGAGAGCGAGGAGGAGATCATGAAGCGCTTCTGCACTGGCGCAATGAGTTTCGGCGCCATCAGCAAGGAGGCTCATGAGGCCATGGCTATTGCGATGAACAGCATTGGCGGCCGCTCCAACACCGGTGAGGGTGGCGAGGATTCCGAGCGTTTCAAGAGCAATCTCCGCTCTTCAATCAAGCAGATCGCCTCTGGCCGTTTCGGTGTCACGAACAACTATCTCGTCAACGCTGACGAGCTCCAGATCAAGATTGCCCAGGGCGCTAAGCCTGGCGAGGGTGGACAGTTGCCTGGTTTCAAGGTTAACAACATCATCGCCAAGATGCGTAACTCAACCCCTGGCATCACCCTCATCTCTCCCCCACCTCATCATGACATCTACTCAATCGAGGACCTCAAGCAGCTTATCTTCGACCTCAAGTGCACTAACCCGCATGCCAAGATAAGTGTCAAGCTCGTCTCCGAGAGCGGTGTCGGCACCATTGCCGCAGGTGTGGCTAAGGCCAAGGCTGACCTCATTGTCATCTCGGGTGCTGAGGGCGGCACGGGTGCAAGCCCCGCCAGCTCAATCAAGTATGCAGGTATGCCTGTAGAGATCGGTTTGGCCGAGACTCAGCAGACTCTTGTGATGAATAACCTCCGCGGACGTGTCAAGATTCAGACTGACGGTCAGCTGAAGAACGGCATGGACGTCGTCAAGATGGCTTGCCTCGGCGCTGAGGAGTATGGTTTCGCCACCTCGGCCCTCATTGTCCTGGGTTGCGTCATGATGCGTAAGTGCCACCTGAACACCTGCCCGACGGGTATCGCTACTCAGGATGAGGAGCTGCGCAAGCGTTTCCGCGGCAAGAGCGAGTATCTCGTCAACTATTTCCGCTTCCTCGCCCGTGAGGTTCGTGAGATTTTGGCATCTATGGGTGCTCATTCGCTCAATGACATCATTGGCCGCTCAGACCTTCTTGAGCAGGACAAGACTGTCGGCAACTGGAAGACCTCCGGCATCGACATGAGCCGCATCACCTATTTCCAGGAGGCTGGCAAGCGTTTCGCCATCTATAACACCACTGAGCAGGATCATGACCTCGCCGGTGTCATGGATTACGACCTCATCGCTCAGAGCGAGGCCGCCCTCCAGAGTGGCCAGAAGGTTTGGATCAGCAAGGATATCAATAACGTCGATCGTACTGTCGGCGCAATGCTCTCAGGTGAGATCTCTAAGATCTACGGCGAGAAGGGATTGCCCGAGGACACCATCAACGGCACCTTCTTCGGCTCGGCTGGTCAGAGCTTTGGCGCATTCCTTGTGCCAGGTGTCACCTTCCGTCTTGAGGGTGAGAGCAATGACTACCTCGGCAAGGGTCTGTCCGGTGGCAAGATTATCGTTGTTCCACCTGTCGGCAGCAAGTTTGTCCCTGAGGACAATATCATCATCGGCAACACCGTCCTCTATGGTGCTACCACTGGTTTCGTCTCAGTTCGCGGTGTAGCTGGCGAGCGTTTCGCAGTACGAAACTCAGGTGCATCTGCTGTTGTCGAGGGCGTGGGTGACCACTGCTGTGAGTATATGACAGGTGGCCGCGTTGTGGTCATCGGCAAGACGGGTCGCAACTTTGCGGCGGGCATGAGTGGCGGTATAGCCTACGTGCTCGATGAGGATGGCGATTTCGACTTCTACTGCAACAAGGGTCTCGTCGACCTCTGCCCTCTCGATGACAAGGCGGACATCCTTGAGCTTCAGGGTATGCTCTCCAAGCACCTCCTTTACACTAACTCGGCCAAGGCAAGGCGTATCCTCTCCAACTGGAACAAGTACGTCCACAAGTTTGTCAAGGTAATTCCGTTCGAGTATAAGAAGGTCCTTGAGGAACAGAAGCTTAAGGAACTTGAGAAGAAGCTCACTGGCAACGAGGAGAGCAACATCCACAATTAATTGGCCATGAATGGCGCTCTGCCGTCAAGTGTCTGGTTTAAGTCCTTTTCAGAAAGGAGTTCCAGGGATGACGGCGAGTAGTCCGAGCCGATGTGGATGACCACAAGTAAGAGATAAAATATATTGAAATCCTGAGACCATGTGGGGGTGGGCGTAATAGCCTGCGACAAGTGGCGTGAAGCTCCCGCCCCCACCTGCGTCTTCAAAAGATAAGACATTGATATGGCAGATCCTAAAGGATTTATGAAGGTGGCCCGCAAGGAAGGCGGCTACCGTGCCCAAGCCGAGCGTGTAGAGGACTACAGCGAGGTGGAGCAGACGTTGGCCGACGCCGACCGTCAGCTTCAGGCCAGCCGATGCATGGATTGCGGCGTGCCCTTCTGCCACTGGGCATGCCCTCTTGGCAACAAGAACCCCGAATGGCAGGATGCCGCTTTCAGGGGTGATTGGGAGACGGCTTATAACATTCTCCACTCAACCAGCAACTTCCCCGAGTTCACAGGCCGTATTTGCCCGGCTCTTTGTGAGAAGAGCTGTGTCTTGGCCATTGACAATGAGGCAGTAACTTGCCGCGAGAACGAGTGCTCTGTTGTTGAGCATGCTTACAGCCTCGGCATTGTCCAGCCGCACATCCCTGCGCAGCGAACTGGCAAGAAAGTAGCAATCATTGGTGGTGGCCCTGCAGGTCTCGCCTGTGCCGATTTGCTTAATCAGGCTGGTCACACTGTAACTGTATTTGAGAAGGATAATGCTATTGGCGGTCTGCTCCGCTTTGGCATCCCCGATTTTAAGCTCTCTAAGAAGGTCATTGACCGTCGCCTCGCCATTCTTCAGGCTGAGGGTATCACCTTCAAGACTGGTCAGCATGTTGGCGTAAATGTCAAGCTCGACAAGCTCCGCAAGGATTTCGACGCCATCGTCGTTACCATTGGAGCCGGTCAGCCTCGTGACCTCAAAGTTGAGGGACGCGACCTTAAGGGTGTTCACTTCGCCCTTGAGTTCCTCCAGCAGCAGAACCACGTCAACCGCGGTGACGCCGTTAAGGATTCAGAGCGTATTTTGGCTACTGGCAAGCCCGTGCTTGTCATTGGCGGTGGCGATACCGGATCGGACTGCGTCGGCACCAGCAATCGCCAGAAGGCTCGCTCTGTCATGCAGATTGAGATCATGCCCAAGCCAAGTGAGAATCGCCAGCCTGGCAACCCATGGCCCTATTGGCCCAACGTCCTCAAGACCACGAGCAGCCATAAAGAGGGTTGCGACCGTCGTTGGAGCCTGAACACCAAGCGTTTCATTGGTGAGAATGGCCAGGTCAAGAAGGTTGAGCTCGTCGAGGTTGAGTGGAAAAAGGATGCTAACGGACGTTGGCAGATGTCTGAGAAGCCTGAGACGGCCTACACTGTTGATGCTGAGCTCGTACTCCTCTGCATGGGCTTCCTCTCCCCTGTCCATGAGGGACTTGTCACCGAGCTTGGCGTCGAGCTTGACCAGCGTGGCAACATCAAGGTGGACAAGAACGGAATGTCAAGCGTCGAAGGCGTCTTTGCCGCAGGTGACGCAGCCACAGGCGCAAGCCTTGTAGTCCGTGCCATCGCACGTGGACGTGAGACTGCCGAGGGCGTTCACAACTATCTGATGAAGAAGTAGTCCAAGCCCTATTAGTCTAACAAAGACTGAGCTAAGGACTATAAACATAATCTGTTAGTCTGGTTTTTTTATTGTCAAGCTCTCGCAATGGATGTGATATCCGTTGCGAGGGCTTTTTCTTTTGCGTTAATGTTGTTTATATCCTAAATTTGTGAACGAATTAAAAGAAGGGAAAACAGCTGAATACTTTAAATAACTTATAGCCAAATATCTAAATCACTAAAAGCAAAAATGAGAAGTCAATTATTTGCGGCGGCACTCACCATGCTGTCTGTCGGCATCTCCTCGTGCGACAAGGAGGAGGTCTACATGATGTTGAACACCAACTCAAATGACTCGACCTATATCGGTCAGTCTCGTGTTGACACCATTGTCATTGACGCATCAAGAATTGACACCATCGTCATCAGTAGAACGGACACAATCTACGTGAAAAACGACGGTGAGAATGAGGGGACTGAGGATCTGTCTCAGCTCAAAGCAGTGGATCTCGGACTCTCAGTCAAGTGGGCGAGCGCCAATGTCGGAGCCTCCTATCCATGGAATTATGGCTCATATTTCGCATGGGGCGAGACGAGTTCTAAGAATAGCTATTCGAGGAATTCCTATAAGTGGTATGATGGTACATATACCTCAACAAGCTTTGGGGTAAGTAAATATGACTTGTCTGACACAGGAGACGGCCTTGCCACTCTTGAAGCTGAGGATGACGCTGCTATACAGAATCTTGGCTCTGATTGGCGCACCCCAACTGCGGATGAGTGGACTGAACTTATTGACCCGAGGAATTGCACCGTTGTCATCATGAATGACTTCAAGGGTTCTGGCATCAATGGCATGCTCGTAGTCAGCAATACAAACGGCAATTGGATCTTCCTTCCTGCAAATGGTTACTCGCCATCTACAGATCTGAAAGATGGTGGTACATGTGGTTACTATTGGAGTTCTACAATGGCGCCAGCTGATTATAGTACCGGTGGCAAGTGTGTTAAGTATGCTCAGATATATTGTCAGAGCTCTGCATCAATTAAGTTGAACACTTCGATGAACTCTAACAATACCAACGCATATACCCGTTATCATGGCATGGCTGTCCGTGCCGTTTATGATGGAGAGGAGTAAACACTCAAAGTAGAGCTGTTTAAACGGTATTCAATAGAAAAAAGACACCCGTCCAAATACGCTTATGCGTTTTGGACGGGTGTCCTTCTTTTTTGCGTCTGCTGCAATTACTCGCCACCGTCACGGATGCTGCGCAACAAGGTGAGCAAATCATCCTCGCGTTGCAAATCCATCTTCTTGCGAAGCCGGTAGCGTAGCATCTCGACACCGCGTACCGATATGCCCATGAGTGGAGCGACCTCCTTGTTTATCAGGCCCATGACGATGTATACGCACAGTTTCTTCTCGTTGTAGCCGATCCATGGGAACCGAGCCTGAAGTTTGCGCATGAAACTGTCATTGACAATGTCAAAATTCTGCTCAAAGCGTGTCCAGTCCACTTTGTCGTCAGCCGCTTGCGTCAATTTGCTTTGCAGTTGCGACAGATGTTTTTGCGCTGCGGCGGCATCTTGAGACTCTATGTCCTCCTGCGCCTTGCTCACTTCGCGTTTAATCTTGGTTATGAGCTCGTTGCGGCTAATGGTGTTGAGCATCATAGTTGACAGTTCTTGACTCTTAGCCTTAAGGTCTGTCTCCATTTTCTCGTTGCGCAGCTGCAAGATCTCTTTGTCAAGAAGCAGGTTTTTCTGTTTCATCTCCTCCTCTTTTCGCCTTACCTCCTCCTCTTTCTGAGCCGTAAGCTTGAGGCGTGCTAATCTATTGTGTCTTTTGACTGCGAATGTGACGGCTCCTGCTACTGATATCGCGGCGAGGCAGTAAAGCGTTATTGCCCACCAAGTCATATACCAAGGTGGCAGGATGGTGAATGAAATCTCCGTGGGGTCGCAAGCCGAACCGTCACTAAGGTTTGTGGAGATGCTGAATGTATATTCGCCAGGGGACAAGTAGGTGTATTCCCTGCTCAGCGACTCGTCCGATGCCATATATAACTCTTCTCCGTCGCGAGTCAATCGGCATGTGAATTTAAGCGGATGTATGTCACCAGGAGAGCAGCCGTAGCTGATTCTCACGGAGTTCTGATCGTATGGAATATCTACCTTAGCGGTCTTTTCGACTAAAGAATAACCATATAGTGTCGCCCCCTGCCCGGGTGCGATTGATGATAATTGGCGGATGAAGAGGGAGGCGTGACGGCCTCGGTCGCGGTTGGCGGCGTTTTGCATATCGGCCAATGCGAAGCCCTGTATGCATGTGACCACGGCCTGCCCGTGTCCAACGGGTGTGAGGTCGGTGAAGCCATATATGTAAAAAGAGGGCAAGTTCCATACGACGAGTGGCTTAGCAGCATAATGTCCGCTGTATGGGTCGAAAGGGCGTACTTTGAGGGCGTCACCCGTTATGTACCAGATGTTGCCATCGGCATCTTTTGACAGGCATGAGTAGAAAGTGTTTGGCCCGTCCAATAGGTTGAGTATAGCTGAGCCATCTGTCATCTCGCCATTTTTGTCCGTCACAACGCTTTTGTTTCCGTTGCAAATGACCATCTGACCATCGAAACTCATGACGTTGCTCCACAAATCATCCCCGTTTGGCTCGTCAAAAACAACCTCACTAACGCAACGGGTCATGTCTGGGCTTAGATCTATACGCACCACCCTCTTTTCTGAGCAAGCCCACACGCGGCCTTTCCCGTCTATCTCGAAAGTTTTAATTTGCTTTGGCGCTCCTTCCACTTTATTGGCCAAGGACAGCGACCCGTTTGACTCTTTGATTACATATAGTCCCTCATATCCGCATGCTATCGCAGTGTGGGCGTCTCCCGGGATAGGCTTGACTTGCCAAAAGCCGTCGCGGCTGCTGATGCAGTGGAGAGCCCCGTCCCCCTTGACTTCAAACAGCCCGTTGGTGTGGCTGCACAATGTGTGTCCCCAGAGTCGTGTAAGCCCCCAGACCTGACCTACAGAACCATTTATATGTTTGGCGTTGAAGGTGGTCTGACCCGCCGTCTGAGGAAACTGGGTGCTGAAAAGTCCGCGGTTTGTGCCGAGCAAGAGCTCATTGCCGCATAGGAGAGTGGCGTATCCGCTGCCGTAGTCGCTTTGCGAGCCATACAATTGACTCATTGCCGAGCCGACCTCTATGCGGTCTATGCCGTTATCCAAACCGCACCACAGGTTGCCGCTGTCGTCGAACCTTAGAGAAAGTATCGTATTGTTTTGCAAACCGTTTGCGGTGGTGACATATTGCGCGTCATGTCCGTAGAGGTCGGTTATCGCCACGCCACCCGCTATGGTTCCCTGGGCAATGTATTTGTCATTTACGGCAATGCTGTAAAGGCTATACTTGGACACATAACTGTCAGCCTCTGTCTCATGCCGCTCAATTTGGCCATCATGGTAGACGTAGAGACCCGAGTTTGCTGTGGCGATAAGCAACTTGTCATTATGGAGTGGCTTGACGTGCTTAATCCCCGATTTTGCAATTTCCGCAGAACCAGGGATGGCATCAGTAAACCTGCCATTTTTCAGTGCGAAGATGCCATCTTGGCGTGCAATAAACAGGGTGTCGCTACTGACGCACCCCGAATTTATTAGGGCTGGGCAAGCTATCTTATTAATTTCTTTCCTGCTTGTGTTGTAAACGTAGACGCACGAGTGTGTGATGAAATAAACCTCATCAAGGCAGTCATCTATCTGCCAAACATCTCCCAACTCCTGCTCTTGCGGTCTGATGCTGTCCGAGATGCTTTTGTATGCTAATCCGCCCTCACCGTTATCCACAAACTGCCCAAACTCATTATTCCCACCGCAAAAGATCTCCCCATCCCTTGTGATTTTGACTGATCGTGCCGCAGATGAGTGTGAGAGTCCGTATAGGCTCCATCTTGAACCGTCATACTCCACCAAGCCATAGTTGTTGGCAAAATAGACCCACCCGTTTTTCTGAATGGCAATGTCCCAGTTTTGAGTCCCGGCCGAATAGTCGAATCGGGAAAAACTTGCAATGGGGATCTGCCACGAGGCCTCAGCTGGGATGGAGACGTGCATGCACATGACGGCTGCCGCAGCCAATGTTATGGAGTGAAGATTCATGCTTACTATATGAACGAGTGAAGTCTATTCTGAAATGCAAAATAATTAAAAAATTAAGACTTCGCTTCTATGCGACTACGACAAAATATCAGCAACTCCACCGATGTAGATTATTGATGAGTGAAAAGCGGCAATCTCTCTAATTCTCTTTTTGAGAGTTAAAATTTTTCATAAAAGATTATCTCATATCAATTTAAGGTGATGGTGTAGTATGAATTTTTGATTGCCCGTTTCTTGGTGCGTATTCGTGTTGTGCGTTTTTAAACACTCTCAGGTGTATTAATGACCAATTTTGCAATGTCAACCTCGGGGTGGTAAACGAGGTTTTAAATAACAACCGACGACAAACGAAAACATAATTTAATTTATGAAAACGCTCAAGAATATCCGCAGGTGGATGATGGCGACTGCCTTCGCCCTCTTGACGCCAGTATGTTTGTTCGCGCAGACGATGAGCGTGAGCGGCAAAGTGACGTCAAAGGATGATGGTCAGCCCTTACCCTTTGTCAACATAAGCATCAAGGGGACCACGACGGGAACCATATCAGACATCGATGGCAATTTCTCATTGAAGATAAATAAGGGCGATGTACTTGTATTCTCGTTCATCGACTGTAAGAAGATAGAGATGCCATATGACGGCCAGCAGAACCTGAGCGTCATCATGGAGCGCGATGACCAAATGCTTGAGGAGGTCGTGGCTGTCGGCTATGGCACTATGCGAAAGAGTGACGTCACAGGCGCGGTTACATCAGTCAAAGCCGATGCTCTCAAACAGACTCCCTCCGCTGGTCTCGATCAGGCTTTGCAAGGCAGGGCGGCAGGTGTGACGGTCAACGCCAACAGCGGACAACCTGGCGCGTCGGCCGAGGTCAGAATACGCGGCATAGGCAGCGTCGTGGGTGACTGCTCGCCAATTTACGTTGTAGATGGGATTATAACTGACGACATATCATTTCTCGCACCCTCTGATATTGTCTCTACTGAAATTTTGAAAGACGCCTCGGCCACAGCCATCTACGGCTCACGCGGAGCTAATGGCGTTATCCTTGTCACGACAAAGACAGGCGGCAAAGGTCACGGCACCATCATGGTGGATGCCTATTATGGCATTCAGAACCGGTGGCGCAAGCTCGACCTGATGCGCCGAGACGAGATGGCGCTGACCAAGCTGCGCATCGACCCGATGAAAAACAGCGCTGGCCAGTTGGCTGACTACTTGAAAGATGGCTTCAATGAGTGGATGCAGGTCTACAACATCTCAAACTCAGACTACGCCCCTGCGGCCATGACAAAGTCCAACCCCACAGGTTTCGACTACTCCTCTGTCGATACCGACTGGCAGGACGAGGTTTTCAGGTCTAACGCCCAGGTGCAGAGCTACAGCATATCAATGGACGGAGGTAATGACAATGGTCATTACGCATTCAGTTCCAACTACTTCAGTCAGGATGGAACGATAATAGGCTCTGACTATATGCGTTTCACCGTCCGACTCAATGCCGACTATAAGATTAAGGATTGGCTCAAGATTGGCGAGCACATCTCCTTCTCGACATCCAAAGGCCGCAACGCCATGAACAACAGCGCGAGCCCTGGTGCGTCAATCATATCAGCGGCTCTTGCCATGGCTCCTTGGGACCCCACACACTATCCCGCCGGGACCATTTCGGCGAGTGGTAAGAGGGATTTGAGTAACCAGATTGCCGCATCGACCAACTTTAAGAATGTGACCAACCCGTTCTCAATGGTTGAGCATAGTCATCCTGAGGATAAGGTGGAGAGGCTCATTGGCGACATCTTCTTTGATGTGACCCCTCTTGAGGGGCTTGTCTGGCACACCTCTGTCAGTCTTGACATGGGTGTCAACCGCAGCCGACTCTTTAAGGAGAAATATGAACACTCTTCATTTGACAAGGCGGATAAGAACTTCATTTCGAGCAGCATAACTCGCTCATCCACTTTCGCTGAGGAGACCACTGTTACTTACTCAAAGAAGATTGGCCAAAACTTTTTCAGCGTCATGGCCGGTCAGACAATGGAGCAGTATGTCTCTTACAAGATTGGTGGCTCGGGTGCATCGGTTGTTAATGCGCAGAATTCCAACAACTGGTACTTGAACCAGGCGACGGAGGACAGGACGGAGGCAGGCGACGAGGTGGCGCGCAACAGGCGACTCTCTTTCCTCGGCCGTGTGCACTACTCCCTCATGGACAAGTATATGGTCACCTTTAACTTCCGAGGTGACGGCACAAGCAAATTCCCTCAGAACACGTGGGGCTTCTTCCCCTCCACCGCTCTCGCTTGGCGAATAAGCGAGGAGGATTGGATGCCCGAGGCGAGCAGCCTCGCCTACTTGAAACTCAGGCTCGGATGGGGACGCGTCGGTAATGACAAGGTGGGCGATGACGCTTTCACCATGAAGATGTTCACCTCGGGTCCTACTTTCGTGGGCTACCCTCTCGGCAAAGACCAGAGTTTAGCCTCGGGCTCGGCCGTCCTCACTCTTGTCAATAAGAATGGCCGATGGGAGAATAATGAGCAATGGAACGCCGGAATTGACTTCGGCCTCTTAGGCGGAGATCTTGAGGGATCTGTCGATTGGTTCCTCCGAGACACTAAGGATGCCCTGCTCTATGTTGATTCTCCAGCCCATGCCGGCAACCGTTATTCGCTCTTGGCAAATGTGGGAACGCTACGCAACCATGGCGTCGAAATCCAGCTCGACTATCATAAGCAGCTCGGGCCGGTCAATCTATCTGTCGGTGGCAACGTATCGTTCATCAAGAACAGACTGCGCGAACTTAATGGAGGACAGCCTCTTTGGGGCGATCGCACTGTCTGCAACAAGGGATTGGCAATGAACACTTTCTGGGGCTATGAGTTCCAAGGCGTCTACCAGTCTGACGAGGAGGCTCTTGCTCATCAGTTCGCCTATTCGGCCGAGGAGATTGCAGTCCACGCTGGCGACGCCAAGTACAACGACCGCAATGGCGATGGCAAGATTAATGATGATGACCGCACGGACCTCGGCTCTCCATTCCCTTGGCTCACATATGGTTTCAACATATCGGCCAACTACATGGGCTTTGACCTCTCGGCCTTCTTCCAAGGCGTCTACGGCAACAAGATATATAACGCCTTGCGCGAGAGGACAGAGGGCGCTGGCGACGAATGTACACTTAGCACCTCAATGAGGAATGTCTGGGTTGGATATAAAGACGCCATACGAAATAACCTCTCCAAAAAGGGAGTCGATTGGCAGGCCATGGAGAACAGGGCCGGCACCATCCCCAACCCCACGGGCGCGTCAAGCAACAAGTATAACAATGACCGCCTCATTGAGGACGGATCATATCTGCGCCTCAAGACTCTCCAGCTTGGTTACACGTTGCCCACTTCTGTAGTCCAAAAGGCTAAACTGCAGAAGGTCCGCTTCTACGTCAGTTGCACTAACCTCTTCACTGTCACTGACTACACGGGCTACGACCCCGAGGTGGGCGGAGGTGTGGATTACGGCAACTATCCACAGAGCCGCACTGTCTCTTTTGGACTCAACATGAGTCTCTAATCAGTAACACAGTTTAACCTCATCAAGAACTCTTCATCATGAACAAACATATTGTCATAGGTGCGGCGGCCGCCATAATAGCTCTGCCCTCTTGCGATGACTGGCTTCAGGAGCCATCTCCAGGAGTCTCCCGAATAGAGGACTATTTCTCAGGTGCGGAGACGGCATTGCAAAATGTCAATGGCTGCTATGCCCCCCTCATGTGGGAGTATAACGACACTTATTTCCCCGAATGGTTCATTGGCGACGTGGTCTCTGACGACGCTCTCAAGGGTGGCCAGAACACAAACGACATGGCCGATGTCTATGACATGGAGAATTGGAAGACCATGGACAACAATGGTTTCCTTCTCGACTTCTATCGTGCGCAGTACCAAGGCGTGGCGCGTTGCAACCTCTGCATAAGCTATGTCGGCGAGATGTCCACGAGCGAGGATTTCACTCTCAGCCTCCGAAACAGGATTTTGGCCGAGGCGCATTTCCTCAGGGCCTACTATTACTTCCGCCTTGTCAGAGTCTTTGGCGGAGTGCCGCTTGTAGACTATGTGGTTGACAGTGACACCAAATGGAACCTTGAGCGGTCTTCCGCAACTGCGGTCTATGACTTCATCAAGTCCGACTTGAAGTTTGCCGAGCAATATCTCCCTCTCAAGAGTGAGTACGAAGATTCTGACCTTGGCAGGGCGACTAAAGGTGCGGCTCAGGCCATGCTCCTTAAGGTCAATCTCTACACCCACGATTATGAGGAGGCCCGCGAATGGGGCAAGAAAGTCATTGACAGTGACGAATATAGCCTCTGCGCAAACTATGCCGACAACTTCACTCTCGATGGTGAGAACGGCCCCGAGTCGGTCTTTGAAATCCAATATGCCGAGGACCCCACAAGCGACTACGGTGAGGGCAACGGCTTCACGCGCGGATGCTTCGATGTCATCATGATGCGCTCTCGCTCAAGCGTGCTGGGCGGTGGATGGGGCTTCAACCACCCCACTCAAAATCTCTATGATGAGTTTGAGGATGGCGATCTCCGTCGCGACGAGACAATTTTGACTCCTTCGGAGGGTCAGATTGAGAACCTGACGCAAGAGACTTATCTCGGCTCCATTTACCATAACCGCAAATATGGTCTCTACACCTCAGACGACAACTCGACTTACTATAAACTGACCCATCCAACCCGTGGTCCCATCAACAACAAGCAGATCCGCTACTCGGATGTCTTGCTGATGTATGCTGAGGCTTGTGCCGAGACGGGTGATGAATCTGAGGCCGTCAGCGCCCTCAACCTTGTCAGGGAGAGAGTCTCCATGCCCACTTATCCAGGCTACTCTATTGTCATCAACGGGCAGACACTTTCAAGTCCTACGCTGACCGAGGCCATCAGGCACGAGAGGCGCGTCGAGTTGGCCATGGAGGGCCACAGGTGGTTCGACCTCTGCCGTTGGGGTGTGGCAAAAGAGACAATGGATGCCTACAAGGCTACCGAGTCTGCCGATGCGCAGTCACACATGGCTGAGTTTATCAAGGGCAAGCACGAACTTTTCCCCATCCCGTCTGAGGAGATGGATCTTAATTCAGCTCTTACGCAAAACCCTGGCTACTAACAATTAGTGGTCATTTTGAAGATATAATAATCGCACAAACAGAAAACAAACCAAAAACTTTTTATCATGAAAATGGCAAGATTCTTCGCGTTTGCGGCAATGGCAGCTGCTGCGCTGACTTCGTGTAGCAAGGATGACGACGATGACGATGTCGTCCCGGAAACCGATGTCAAGGTTGAGAGTGTGACGCTCTCTGCCACAACCGCCGAGATCAAGGTGGGCGATGTCCTCACCCTCACGGCTACTCTTCAGCCTACTGGCGCAAAGGGCGACATTGTTTGGGCCTCTTCCGATGAGAAGATCGCCACTGTGGCAGCCGGCACTGTGACTGGCGTTGCCGAGGGTACCGCTATCATAACCGCCTCTGTCGGTGACATAGCCGCCAACTGCCAGGTCAAGGTAACCAAGGTTGATGATGGAAACAATGACCAACAGCAACTTTCCGGCTCTGACTTCTATGTCTTCCAAATGGACGGCGCAACCTTTGATGCTCTTGGCGACAAGGTCAAGATGGACCTCAGGACCGACGACGTTACCAAGTTCCTCTATGTTTGGGATGGAACTTATGAGGCTGGCACCACATCCGGCAAGAACTTCTTTGGCATTGCCGACTCTTGGATCTCACTCAAGGTGACCAATGTAGGTTGGTCAGGCTGTGGCTTCTGCTATGGCACTGAAGAGAACCCTTATGACCTCTCAGCTCTCTATGACATTTATCAGAACCCCTCTGACTACTATTTCCACATTGCCATGAAGTCAACCGATAACGCGTCTCACTGCATCATTTTCTATGGTGATGGGACCGAGGTTAAGTATGGCATCGGCGGAGCGTTTGTTGACAATGGCGTGAGCTATGAGTCTCTCGGCTCTCTCACTCGCGATGGTGAGTGGAACGAGATTGAGGTGTCAATGTCCAAGTTTGTTGACAAGGGCCTCATCTACAGCGAGAACTGGAAGCCCTCTGTAGGTCAGAACCTTCTTGCGTTCCTCTCTGGCGGCACCACTGGCACTCAGCTCCAGATTGACGCCATGTACATCTACAAGAAATAATTATTAGTGGTTCCTGAAGACTTTGCGCACGATGCCTTGCGGCCTTCTTGGCGCGCTTAGATGTCGTGCGCAAAGTTTTTGTATAACTAAATATTCATGACCATGATATCTGTAAAAATGTCGTCCTGCCTCTTCTTGATTGGGCTTGCCGTCTGTGGGTGCGCTTCTGACGATAGTGACGCCTCGCCCGCTGTCACTGTGACCATTGACGGGCCTGTAACCATTGCCATGGATGAGGGCGACGCTATTCAGCTCTCGGCTTCCGCGTCAGATGGCTCATCAGTGGTCTGGACAAGTTCTGACCCTCAGGTGGCTGAGGTCTCTGAAGATGGAGTCGTCACGGCCATAGGCTATGGCAAGGCTCAGGTGAAAGCCTCTGTCGGCTCAGTCTCGTCCTCACGCACTGTCTTGGTGCGCGGCTATACCCTTGTATGGTCTGAAGAGTTTGACGGCCAGTCGCTCGATGAGACCAAATGGAACATTGAGACAGGCGCCGGAGGCTGGGGCAACAACGAGAAGCAATGCTATACTGGTCGCACAGAAAATCTGAGGCTCGCTGATGGCAACCTTGAGATTCAGGCTCTTAAGGAGAACTACGGAAGCTCCAACTACACGTCCGCCAGGATAACCACAAAAAACAAGGCAAGTTTCACTTTCGGAAAAATGGAGGCCCGGATTAAACTGCCCTCAGGTGGCGGAACATGGCCTGCTTTCTGGATGCTCGGCTACGGCTCTTGGCCCTATTGTGGCGAGATTGACATAATGGAGCACGTTGGCAACAATCCCCTCATGACATCTTTCGCCCTCCACACTCAGCAGGCCAATGGCATGAAAGGCAACAACTGGAACTCTCAAAAGACAAACATGGCCGTTGAGAATGAATGGCATACTTTCGGGATTATTTGGGAGGACAACTATCAGAACACAGGCAATGACGCTATTGTCTTCACAATAGATGGCGTCGAGTACGCGAAAAAGAGGCAACAGACTGACGACAAGGCCGAATGGCCTTTCAACAGTGATTTCTTCATTATCCTCAACATGGCCATCGGTGGCAATATGGGTGGGACGATAAATGAGGACATTTTTAATCAGGACGTGATCATGTATGTTGATTATGTCCGTGTCTACCAAAAGAATTACCCTGAGTTATGAGACATGGCCCGGTGAAAATTTGTTGGGCTGTGTTTGCCGCCTTTCTCTTGTTATCATGTTCAGATAATGAGTCGGAAGGTTCGGATGGTGGCAATCCGTCAGAAGTGCGCCATGTGCCAAACCGGAGTGCGAAGAGAGGGGTCGGCTATTCTTTCCAACTGCCGCAGACCGACATGTTCCTCCTCTCGGGCGGCATCAGCTGGTTTTATAACTGGGGACCCTCTTGCTCCGATGAGATTGCGGCCGAGGCTAAAAGATATTCAATAGGTTTTGTGCCGATGGCGTGGAATAACTACTATGATACTGTGGCTATTACCAATTCATATGCTATCTTTGACGGTGAGTATCTTTTGGCTTTCAATGAGCCCAACCTGGCCAACGAGGCCAACATGACGCCTGCCCAGGCGGCTCGTTACTGGCCGGCGCTCAAGTCTTTCGCCGCAAGCCATAATCTAAAGATTGTCTCACCAGCTCTCAATTATGGCACTCTGTCGGGTTATTATGACCCCACTGTCTGGCTTGACGAGTTCCTTGCTCAAGATGGGGTCTCGGCTGATGATATCCACGCCATTGCCCTGCATTGCTACATGAGCTCAGCCTCTTCTCTCAAAGGCTTTATAGATAAGTTCAGAAAATATGGCAAACCCGTGTGGCTGACTGAGTTCTGCGCATGGGACAACAGCATAACATCCGCCGATGCGCAGATCGCTTACATGAGCGAGTCGGTGGCCTACCTTGAGGAGAACGACGTTGTGGAGCGCTACGCTTGGTTCATCCCTCGTCACAATGGCCATCCTTATATGGCACTGCTCGAAGATGAGCATCTTACGGATGCGGGCCATGTCTATGTTGGCGCCTCATCGGCTGACAAGGGCGCCTTTGCGCTACCCTCGCAGCTCTGGCCTGCCACTCATTACCAATCGTCTAACGTGTCGGAATGTGTAGAGGCCAACGTCGAGTTCAACCCTGCCCCGCATCTGCGCAAATCGCAAGATGCCGAGGCAATGACTGACTTGGAGGTGACTAATTTCTCGACAGGCAAATGGCTGCAATATGGGATTGACGCCACAAGCGCTGTCTCGTCACTGACATTAAGAGTGAACACAAAAGTGGAGTCTAACGTGACCATAAGTCTTGACGGCGACGTGGTTGTCTCGACAACTTTGTCTACCTCGGGCCAATGGCAGGATGTGACCTTTCCCATTGATGTTCCACGTGGCACACACGCAGTACGCATCTCTGTCCCCAAGGGCTCTCTCTCACTCGGATGGCTTCGCTTTGATAATTAGTATAATCCTGATTAATATGTTATTATCATAAAAATCCACCATCATGATATTCAAAACAAATCACATAATTCTTGCGGTGGCGGCATTATCGCTCTTCTCTTGCTCGCAGCCGAAGAACGACCCTGTGGAGCAGAAGATAGATGAGCTTATGCTCAAAATGACGCTCGAAGAGAAAATAGGTCAGCTAAACCAGGTCAATGGTGTCGGCAGCGCCTCGCCAGATATGGTAGAGCAAGTGCGCAGTGGCATGATTGGCTCTATTCTCAATGAGGTTGACCTCGCCACTGTCAATGAGCTTCAGCGTGTGGCGGTTGAGGAGTCCCGACTTGGAATTCCCCTCGTCTACGCCCGCGATGTCATCCATGGTTTCAAGACAATTTTCCCCATTCCCCTTGGCCAGGCCGCCATGTGGAATCCGTCTCTCGTGGAACGCGGCGCACGCATTGCAGCCATTGAGTCCTCAAGCCGTGGCGTCAGGTGGACCTTCTCGCCTATGATTGACGTGTCGCGTGACGCTCGTTGGGGACGCATAGCCGAATCATTTGGCGAGGATACCTATCTCTCAACAGTCCTTGGCGAGTCCATGACCCGCGGCTACCAGACCTCGGATCTCTCACAGCCGACATCTATTGCGGCCTGCGCCAAGCACTTCTGCTGTTATGGTGCAAGCGAATCGGGACGTGACTATAACACGACATGGATTCCTGAGGTTCAGCTCAGAGACACCTATTTGCCTCCTTTCCGCCGTCAGGTCGAGATAGGAGCGGCCACATTCATGTGCTCTTTCAATGACATTAACGGTGTCCCCTCCTCGGGAAATAGTCATCTCAACATTGACATCTTGCGCAATGAATGGGGTTATGACGGGCTTTTGGTCTCGGACTGGAACAGCATAGGCCAGATGGTTACCCATGGCGTGGTGGAAGACCTTGGACAGGCTTCGGAGTTGGCTCTTCATTCGCGTGTCGGGATGGATATGATGTCTTTCGCCTACATTGATAATGCCAAGAGGTTGGTGAATGAAGGCAAGGTCTCAATTGCTGAGATTGATAATGCGGTTCGTGACGTGCTGCGCCTCAAATTCCGTCTCGGCCTTTTTGAGAACCCATACACTGTTGTCAAGTCGGACTCAACCTATTGCGATAAATTCCTTGCCGACGCGAAAGAGGCTTGTGTCCAAAGCACCATATTGCTCAAGAATAATGGACTTCTTCCTCTGTCGGACAAACTCTCTGTGGCGCTCATAGGACCTTTGGCTGACAGTGGCGTTGATCAGATTGGCACATGGTCATTTGACGGTGAGCCGGATCATTGTGTCACACCTGTCATGGCGTTCAAGAATGATGTTCCTTCTCGTTTAGTGGTTGCCGAGCCCGGTCTTAAATTTAGCCGTGACAAGGCAGATGAGGATTTCAACAAGGCTTTGAGTGCGGCTGCTAAAGCCGATGTCACCCTCTTCTTCGCTGGCGAGGAGGCAATTCTCTCTGGTGAGGCTAAATGTAGGGCTGATGTGACTCTCCCAGGTCGACAGACTGAGTTGCTTGAGTCTCTCAAGAAGGCCGGGCGTAAGGTTGTTCTCGTTGTCATGGCTGGCCGTCCTCTCGCGCTGAGTCGTGAGATTGAATTGGCTGATGCTGTTCTCTATCAATTCCATGGTGGCACCATGGCGGGTCCGGCATTGGCAGACATCATCCTCGGTAAATCGTCACCCTCGGGCCGACTTCCAGTGTCTCTTCCTCGTATGTCTGGCCAAGTGCCTCTCTATTACAATCATAAGAACACAGGTCGCCCTGCTGAGAATATTGTCATGATGGATGATATTGTCCCAGGCGCGCCTCAGTTCTCACTCGGCGCCACAAGTTATCTTCTCGATGCCGGCGATGGACCTCTCTTCCCATTCGGCTTCGGACTCTCCTACGGATCGTTTAAATATGCCGAACCTGTGCTTTCTGCAACCACAATGTCCATGACGGACACTCTCGTAGTCACTTGCGACATTAAGAACACAAGTGCGGTCGATGCGCTGGAGACACCGCAACTTTATGTGCGCGACATTGTGGGCACTCTTTGCCGACCCATCCGCGAGCTCAAAGGATTCAGCAAAGTGATGATCCCTGCCGGGCAGTCCGTCTCCGTCTCTTTCAAACTGACGGCTGATGACCTCGCTTTCTGCCATTTGGACAATAAGTTCTATGCTGAGCCGGGCGACTTTGACCTATGGGTCGCTCCCAATGCTGAGGCAGGGCAGTCTGTCCGCTTCACGCTGACTAAGTAAACTGCTAAGTTTTCATAAGATGTTTGTTGTTGTCCCTTGCGTAGCGATGCGCAGGGGACGTTTTTTTTGCCTATGCCTTTGCCTTTCTTTATGACTGACAATTACTTATGCGGCGCATTAACACAAAAACATCCGCCCCTTTAGTGTCCTTACACCAAAGGGGCGGATGTCTCTTTCTTTTCAGTATGTGTAGTGGTGGCTTACATTACCAGACGTTGTTCTTGTGGATATTTTCCACCTTCCATTTGTCTTTAACCTCAGGCTGCTCGGCGGGAACGCCTACACAGATAACGCAAAGAGGCTTGACGTAGCTCGGAAGGCTCAGAATGTCAGACAGTTTGGCGACGCGCTCCTTGTTTGGCGTCACACCGCACCATACGGCGCCAAGTCCTGTGGCGTGGGCTGCTATGAGGATATTCTCTGTTGCAGCCGAGGCGTCTTGAATCCAATAGGCTTTGTTGTCGCCCTCAAGGGCCTTCTCCTCATTGCCGCAGACTACGATGACCTGCTTGCATCCGTCTGAAATACGAGTGTTTGGCAGTTGTGCCTGAATGGTGTCCAAGAGAGCCTGATCATCAACAACCACGAACTCCCAGGGCTGTTTGTTCACGGCCGAGGGGGCTGCCATGCCTGCGCGCAGCAGAGTCTCAATCTGTGCGTCGGTCAGCTTCTCGCCTGTGAATTTGCGAACGCTGGTGCGGCTCATGATGGCCTCAATGGCCGACATCTCTTTGTCGTTGTGTGTCATGCTGTTGTCTGTTTGTGAGCAACCTATGCCCAAGGCGATAAGCGCAAGGCAGAAGGCTGCCGTAATCTGTCTTTTCATCTCGTGTGTGTCGTGTTATGTGTTTTCTTCGAGACCAAATTATAAAAAAATTGGCAGCCCCTCAAAATTACATCAGACTTTGTTCTTTGAAAAATACCTCATTATGAGTCGGCCTGTGACGCTGAGCGCCAGCACAATGATGGTCAGTACGACCGCTGCGGCGTATGCGCGGTTTTGCACATCGACTTGTGGCACGGACAGTTGGAAGAACACGGCCAATGGCAATGTGGCTGCCTTGTCGCCCAAGCTCTCTGGAATGTAATCTGTGAAACCGGCCGTGAACATCACTCCTGCCGCGTCACCCATGGCTCTTCCCACAGAGAGCAATGTGGCTGTGGCAATGGCCGGTGCTATCTGCCTCACCACTATGCCTATTGTCTCAATTTTAGTAGCGCCGAGTGAATAGGCGGCCTCTAAGAGATCCTTGGGAATGGTGCGCGCCACCTCGTCCATGCTGCGAATCAAGATAGGCACAATGAGCAAAGTCTCCACAATGATGCCGCCCAGTAGTGAAGCCCTCATGCCCATCATCACCATGATGCTGAAAGCGAATGCGCCATAGACTATGCTCGGGATGCCGAACAAAACATCGAATGCCAATCTCGCAATGTAGGCGAAACGTGAGCCCTTGCGCAGAAAGACATTGAGATAGAAAACGACAGGTATGCTAATGGCCAAGCCTATAACCGTGGCTCCCAGTACAATGTACACGGATCCCGCGATGGCGTTGAGGAAACCTCCCTCTTTGCCAATATAGAACCCGGCGCCGGGCAATTCGCTCACCATCTCCCAGGTCAATACGGGCAGGCCCCTGCTGAAGATGCTCCACAAGACGCTCGCCACGCCTGCCGCCACAATGCCGAGCGACAGCCACATCAGGCAGCTGAATACAGTCTCCTCTATGTGTTTCATTCTAGAGTTAGTATTTTTTGACGCTCTTGAGGTATATCCTCGCGCCAAGATTGAAAATCAAGACTATGGCGAATAGTATGAATGCCGCGAACATGAGTGCCGATTCGTAGAGCGGGACGGACAACATCTCGCCATAATTGTTGGCGATGAGGGCGGGAATTGGATAGCAAGCGTCGAGCAGGCCGCCCGGTACTTGGATAAGGTTTCCGCACACCATCAGCACTGCTATGGTCTCGCCCAGCGCTCGGCTGATGGCCAAGACTGTCGATGCCACTATGCCAGGCAGCGATGCCTTCAGAACAACGTGCTTGGTCGTCTGCCAACGAGTGGCGCCCAATGCCAATGATGACTCGCGGAGATCTCGGCCCACATTGTCAAACATCTCCATGAAGAGGCTTACTAACAATGGCAAAATCATGACGCTCAGCACCACTGAGCCCGACAGCAGTGTATAGCCCGATGTGGCTGTACCTACAGCCGGACCCACTATGTCGCTCACAATCGGTACGACGACAAGAGTGCCCCACACGCCAAAGATGACCGATGGCAGCGAGGCCAAAATGTCAAGCAGCGGATAGACAAATCGCCTAATGGAGCTGCGTGAGTATTCAGTCAGCAGAACGGCAAGCAGCAACGAGGTCGGCAAAGCGAAGAGTATGGCAACGCCCGTGACGTAGAATGTGCCGGCAATGAAAGCCCCAAAACCGAATTGACCTTTGCTTGGCCTCCATTCGCTCGCAGTGAGCAAATCCCACAGGCTATGCTCGTTCAGCAGGTCGGACGACTTTGACCATAGGCCGGCGGCGATGCCTGCCACGAGGAGAAGCGCCATGATTGTGAACAATGTCATGGTGACGGCAGCTATTTTGTCCTTGGCCTTACGCCAAGTGTTTATGCCGAGACCAGTAGACCATTGTCCATTACCCTCTTTACTTATATCTTCTTTAACCATTCCAATATCTTTTTCCATACGGATTTATGGACGGATTTGACAAGAGCCGTCTCTTGCCCTCCGCTCACCAGAATGATGTGCTCTGTGTAACCATAGTCAAGAAGAGGCCATTTGTCTGGCTTAGTGGCCACTCGGCGGCTGAAGATGGAGTTGCCTGTCACCACGTCTATCCCGCTCTCTGTTATCCCCGGGCTTTTAATCAGACGGTTGTTCATATATGTCACAGGACGCTTGGCTCCATCGCGTATGACGTAGAAATTACCAATAGCAGCCTCTGTGCCATATTTTTTCAGGGTCAGATAGAGTGCCTGGAGGGCGTTGCTCTCCAAGTAGTCGCCGCCATCAACAAACATGACCCACTCACCCTGCGTCTTCTCAAGACCCTTACGCCTTGCAATGCTGACTGGGACTTTCTCGTCCAAATGCATAAACCGCATTCTGCGGTCTATCAAGTAATTGCGCACCTGGAACTCGCCTTGGTCGGTCGATGCGTTGTCCACGACCACGCACTCCCACTGCTGGGCAGTCTGCGCCACTATGGACTGCAGGCACGATATGATGCTCTGCTCCTCGTTATGGAAGGTGACAATGATGCTTATCATCTTTGCGCTTTTGCTGTTATATGGTCACAAAATTAATGTTGCCACAGACCGTGGACAATGACAAATAAAGGTGACTTTCATACCACAACCGTGCTATTGCCTTCCAATGCGGCCGGCTTTAATTTTGCCAAAAGTGAAATAAAGTGTAATTTTAAGATTAACCATGTTCGACCCCACACATAAATTCCCCCGCTTGGAACATGACGGGATTAAGGTCAGAAACCTTAATGTCCACATTGGCGACGCGCATATTCTCAAGAATGTGAGTCTCGACATCCCTAAGGGGCAGATAACCTGCATCATAGGTCCAAGCGGATGTGGCAAAAGCACTTTGTTGCGCACGTTCAACAGGTTGGTGGATATGGCTGAGGGAGTCAAGATTGACGGTGACGTGTTTCTTGGCGACAAGAATATCACAAAGGCCAAGGGTATGGAACTGACTGAGTTGCGCAGACACGTAGGCCTTGTGCCACAGAGGCCATGCCCGCTGCCCATGTCCATCTATGACAATGTGGCCTATGGCTGTCGTCTGCATGGCGTGCGCGGAAAGGAGAAACTTGACGCCGTGGTCAAACACTACCTTGGTGGCGTGGCTTTGTGGGACGAGGTGGCTGAGCGTCTCAACTCTCCGGCGGCGCGTCTCTCAGGTGGTCAGCAGCAGAGGCTTTGCCTTGCGCGCTCTCTGGCGGTCGAGCCTGCCGTCCTTCTGGCCGATGAGAGTACCTCGGCGCTCGACCCCATCTCAAGCAAGAAGGTCGAACAGCTCTTTGTCAATCTCAAGCACGACTACACCATCATCATGGTGACTCATACTCTGGCTCAAGCGCAGCGAATAGCCGACCATGCCATTTTCATGTATCTTGGCGAGGTCATTGAGTCCGGGCCGGCAAGTCAGATTTTCGGCAACCCGCAGAACGAGCTGACCCGACGTTACGTTGACGGGGTCTTCTCTTAAACGCGTCTTCTTCCCCTCCCTACCCCTGCGTGTGCTGGTGCCGCAACCTTGGAAATATTTAAAATCCATATACCTATGCATCAGACACATGTCATGGCTGTGTTGTGCGCTTTGGCCGTAACCGCTTCGGCGCACGCCCAGAAACGCCGCACTTCTGCGCCCGACCCGTTGCCAACATTCACCGAGTGGCACGACCTTTCTGTTAACGGCATCAATAGGCTTCCTCTTCACACAGACTTCTTCCCTTTCCGCCCTGGTGAGGTTAGTGAGACGACTGTGGGTTATCGCGACAAGGTCAAGTCGCGGAATTTCCTCTCTCTCGATGGTGACTGGAAGTTTAATTGGGTAGCCGATGCCGACCAGAGGCCAACCGATTTCTTCCGTGAGGATTATGACGATTCGTCATGGGGCTCTATGCCCGTGCCAGGAATTTGGGAATTGAATGGCTATGGAGACCCCCTCTATGTGAACATGGGTTTTGCATGGCGAGACCATTTTGACGGAATGGCTCCAGATGTGCCAACCAAGGATAATCATGTCGGCACATATCGCAGGTCAATAGACATCCCTGCTGATTGGGACGGCCGTCAGGTTATAATCCACCTCGGGTCTGTCACCTCTTGTGTCTATGTCTATGTTAACGGACAGTTTGCGGGCTATGCAGAGGATAGTAAGGTGGCAGCAGAGTTTGACGTAACCAAGCTAATCCGAAAGGGCTCTAATCTCATCTCTTTCCAAGTTTTCCGATGGTGCGACGGCTCATGGAGTGAGGATCAAGATTTCTGGCGCCTGAGTGGAGTAGCCCGAGAGAGCTATCTTTATGCTCGTGACAAGGCTCAACATTTTGATGACATTCGCCTCACTGCCGCTTTGACATCTGACTATGCTGATGGCAATCTTCATATCTGGAGTCGTCAGAAGGTAGGCACGCCTGTCAAGTTCCGCCTCTTTGCCCCCGATGGCACTTTTGTCTCCGAAAGAACATTTGACACCGAATGGAGGGGATATGTCGACCTCGACATGCAAGTTTACAATGTGGCCAAATGGACGGCTGAGACACCTAACCTCTACACGCTTGTCTGCTCCACGCCCACAGAGGAGACTGCCATCCGTGTTGGTTTCCGCGATGTGAGGATTGAGGAGGGGCAGCTTAAAGTCAATGGTCAGCCTATTCTCATCAAAGGCGCAAATCGTCATGAGATGGATCCCGATGGTGGATATGTTGTATCGCTCGACCGCATGATTGATGACATTCGTCTCATGAAACGCCTCAACATTAATGCCGTGCGAACATGCCACTACCCTGATGACCCACGATTCTATGACCTTTGTGATGAGTATGGCCTCTATATGGTGGCTGAGGCCAATCAGGAGAGTCATGGCTTCGGCTACAAATTCTCACCCGGCGTAGGTGCCGAAGGTGATGTGACGCGAGCAGCTAAACCAGACTTCGCACTGCCTATTCTTCAGCGCAACCAACATAATGTCAGCTTGTTCCGAAATCATCCTGCTGTAATAGTCTGGAGTCTCGGCAATGAGACCGACATGAGCGACAATTTCCTCAAGGCCTACAATTGGATTAAGAAGGAGGACCCCACCCGACCTGTGCAATATGAGCAGGCGCGCAAAGGTGAGGGGACTGATATTTTCTGCCCCATGTACTACTATGTGGACAACTGCGAAGAGTACGCTACCGACCCTCAGTCCGTCAAGCCGTTAATCCAGTGCGAGTATAACCACACTATGGGCAATTCGGGTGGAAACCTTAAGGAGTATTGGAGACTGACACGCCAATATCCTCTCTATCAAGGCGGCTTCGATTGGGATTTCGTTGACCAAGGTCTGCATAGGCACCCTGTCAAGCCCATGAGTATCAATCCCGAAACCCTTTCAAATGCTGAACTCTCGGCCATTGAATATACCTATGGTGGCGACTATAACACCTATGACCCCTCTGACAACAATTTCAATTGCAATGGCATCCTCGGTCCCGATCGTCAGCTCAATCCCCATGCCTATGAGGTGGCCTACCAGTATCAGGACATTTGGGCAACCCTTGCAGATTACTCCGATGGCAAAGCAACTGTCTCTGTAAGCAATGAGTTCTTTTTCCGGTCGCTTGACAACTACGTCATGGAGTGGACGCTCATTGTAAATGGAGATGCCAAGCAATCAGGCTCCGCAAAACTTAATGCTGCGCCTCAGCAATTGCAAAATGTCGTTGTCAATCTCGACCCCTCTACCGTCACTTCTGGCGAGGCTTTCCTAAACATCGACTTTAAGATCCGTGATGCCATGCCCCTCATGAAGGCAGGTCAGACAGTTGCTTACGCTCAACTTCCTCTGGGTGGCTCATTCGAGGCTGCGCAAACTTCTGCAGCTAAGTCAAAAATCAAAGTCTCTGACAAGGCAGCCATAGAAATGTCGGCAACTACCGCCAAAGGCCTTGCTCGTCTCGTTATTGATAAGGCAACCGGACTCATTACCACCTATTCTCTTGGTGATGTAGAGTATCTTACCGAGGGTGCAACTCTTAAACCTAATTTCTGGCGTGCGCCTACTGACAACGATATGGGAGCCAACTTCCAAAATCTCTATTCCGCATGGCGAAACCCCACCCTTTCGCTTAAGAGTTTAACTCTGAGCCAGGACAAAAAGTCGGGAACGGCTACGGCTACCGCCCTTTTCAACCTGTCGGGCATCCCAGCCACCCTTTCACTCGCCTACACTCTCAATAGTGCTGACGGCTCTTTGACGGTTTCGCAGACCATGACTCCCGATGAGGGGGCCTCTGCATCAGATCTTTTCCGTTTCGGCGTCTGCCTCCAATTGCCCTATTCAATGGACAAGAGCGACTTCTACGGACGTGGACCTGTTGAAAATTACGCTGATCGCCGCGACTGTATGCGCATTGGTAAATATTCTGTCACTGCCGATGAACAGTACTTCCCCTACATTCGCCCGCAGGAGAGTGGAACGAAGAGCGACATCCGTCTTTGGAGGCAGTCAGATTCTCAAGGTCACGGTCTCTCATTCACTGCCACACAGCCTTTCTACGCCTCGGCACTCCACTTTGACATTGCTGAGCTTGACGAGGGTGAGCAGAAAGACCAGCGCCACAGCTCGCAACTCACAAAGAGCAAGTTCACAAACCTCTTCATCGATTCTGAGCATGAGGGTGTAGGTGGAGTCAATTCGTGGGGTGCTTGGCCTCTGCCCGATTACCTTGTCCATTTCGGGCCTAAGACATTGACTTTCTCTATTTCGCCTTTTTAAAAGAGATAATTAGGGAACACGAAAAAAGCCCCTCGGGACAATCGTCCTGAGGGGCCTTTTTCGTTGTAATTAACCAAATACCTATGCAAGCCGTTGCTTGCACCCTCTCGCCATCTCCCGACGGGTATGAGGTAATCTCAAAACCTCTATTATGAAAACACTCTAATGCTATTGCTTGCGTTAGCTTTTTGTCTTTCGACATCACAAAGCTACCACCTCTTGCTCTTCCACAAAACTCTTTTCTACCCACGTCCGTTTTTCCTCATCTAAAGTATTTCATCTTCTCCCAATTTGCCTTTTTCATCAACGAATGTAATCCTTTTCCAGCCCTACTTCTCATGGCAATCAAATTATATCAACCACCCAAAGGCTGTTCTTATCACTCTAACTTTCATAATGATGATTATTCTGATTGACACGTGTTCTGTGTTGGGAGTCCTTTTAAATGACCTCAGAAGTACTTTAAAAATGGCTCTCTAATCCTGCTTTTCATGACATGTGTGTAATCCACTTTTTCCCGAGATAACAGTGCGCTCATTTGTGCGCGGTATATGAATCACCTTCTCTCTTTCTGAAAACCTTGCATCAAAAAAAGGGAGGTCGACCGAAGTTGGCCAACCTCCCTTTTTATAAGTCAGAATCAAAAACAGCCGCATGACCGTTGCCACTGCGGGGGAACCTATACCGTCTCGGCTTTCCCAACAAACTAACCTCTATGCGAGAAACAACTCTATAAATGTCTTATGACATCGCAAATGTATAATGGCTTTTCCTCCCCGCATAATCATTTCAACGCAAGTCGGCTAATCCTCAACATTATGATTTTTATGAGGACATGGCGAACAGCGCAAAAACTACAAAATATTGTAGTTTAGGGCTTTTCTTACTATTCGCCTCGCTGTTCGCTTGTGTTGCGAATGGTATTTTGACTTTTGTGTCAAGTATTACTACTCTCGTTGAGCATTTTGGCATCATTGTTGAATTAATTTCTCCAGGAAAAGCTGTTACACTATGTTTGCAATGTCAAAACAAAGACAAGTGATAGTTTTTCATAATGGAGGTTTTTAGTAGCGATTGCTGAGACAGCATGAGCAAGTCTGTTCAACGGAACGACTTTTGTTTGATTGTGATTTCTCATAAAGAGCGCCCGTAGGATACTTAATCCTGCGGGCGCTCTTTGCTTTTTGTGTCTCTTATCCTTTAGGCTTTCTTCTTTCCTGCAAAGAAACCTAAGTATACGGCCAATCCGATGAAAACCAATAGTATGCCGCCCATTTGAGGGGCGTATTCCATCGGCTCTACCCAGAACTCTTTGAAGAAATCCATGCGTCCCAATATCTCAACGGGGGTCCAAAATACTATGACGGTGGCTATCGCCATGCGGATGTTGGCGCCCCATGAACTTATCCTCAATTGCTTGCGGAACATGAGGATTGAGCCTGCCAAACAGATGAGTCCTACTATAAAGGTGACGGGGTGACGGTCGCCGAGGAAATTGCTGTCATAGCAGAACATGAGCAAGAGGTAGCATGTCCACATCATGACCATCAACTCCATGAATGTCACAATAGATGTGTGGCGAGTCATGGGGCGGGCGACGATGCTCTCACGTTTGCTCCTGAAGACTTGCCTCTGTATCCAGTTAATGGCGCAACAGCCTGTCCTTGTGCAAAAAACGTACAGAGTGACCACCATCATCCATAAGCCAAAGGTGGCTGGCATTATCAGGTATTCAGGTTTCGTCACAATCTCGCCATCAACAATTTCAGGTTGGCATCCGAAGCGGTTGGCGTAGTACTGGAACAAGAACTCATACCATCCTGTCCAATAGAGCAATCCGCCGAACAAACCGCAAAGTGTCTGCCTTGTGTCCCCTTTGACGAATACGCCCCAGATTACGATAGCCAATCCCACTGCGCCCATTGCGAATCCCGCCACGTGGACGGCTCCCTCCGCCATTGTCTTCTCCATGATTATCATCAGCGCATGACCCAACGGCATGGTGAACAACACCATCATGAATGTCGCTATTGATTTCCACCAATGCAAACGGCTTGTCTGTGTGTCTGTTTTTACCTCCATCCTATAATTTTCTTGTTGAGATGTTTATGTCGTTTATATCTTTTGCGAAGATAAGCAAAACTATTCTAAGTACAGATAAGCAACAAAAAAGAAACAGGTTTGCCCGTTTTCCGTAGAATATTGCGAAATTTATGCGCACTATGTTCTGACTATGTGCATTGTGCCACGACTCTATTACTAATAATTGTCCATGAAGAAGTTTAACACCAACAGAATCAGTTTCTTGGTGCTCGGCCCACTTGGCTTGTTCATCATCCTAATTCTCAGCATCTCCCTCTATGTCTATTTTGCCTTGAAGACAGAACTTGAGAAACTGCAATATGACAGCCTGACTACCAGCCTCAGCAACCTCCGCGAGAGTTTGGATCAGCGTCATGCGGGTTTTGAGCGCGCCGCCGGTCTTTTCAATGACGAGTATGACACTTTCTATGACGCCGTGGCGGATAACGACACTGCCACCATCGACGATGAGCTTGAGTGGTCAGCGTCTCCTGCCCAGGCTGCAGGCTACATATTCGTCAACATGGACGGTGACATCGTTGTCACGAGTGTCGATAAAAAATATATTGACGAGGATAAGTTGAGGGAGGTCACCGAGGCCACCATCAAAATGAACATAATCACTGCTGCCGGTGATTTTCTCGGCAACATTGTGACTGAATTCACATCCTTCGTTGTTAAAGATTTCGATGGGGAGAAGATTGGTATCGTCTACCTCTTGGCAAGTGACCCCGATTCGCAAATGAGCACCATTGCGCTGCGAAAGCAGATAGGTGGCGACTCTTTCATCTTCTTTGGTGATAAGTGTGTCGTGTGCACCAACGAGGCCCGCGACCCCGCCTCCATTGTGCTTGACCCTGACATTCGCAAGACAGTCTATGAGAAGATGACCTCATGGAACGGAATTTCCAGCATGCTTGGCCGTCCGGCCTACATGGCGTCTGTCCCTCTTTTGGACTACACTGGCCGAACCATCGGTTCAATCCTTGTCAAGGCCGACACCAGCAGCACTGATGCCATCATAGACTCTGTGCAGTTCATTCTGCCTGTTGTCCTGATTGTCCTCATCTGCGTCTTTGTCCTTCTGTCTGTCCGTCTTAAGAGGAAGCTCATTAACCCCATTGAGAAACTTGTCGGCACTCTGGACCGCATTGCTCAGGGTGATTTGACTCAGGAGATTGAGGATGACAATAATTGCATTGAGATTTCAAATCTCACTAAGAGCGTCAGGGTAACTGAGGACCGCATTCGCAATGTCATCATTCCAATCCATGACACTGCCGAGGCCCTCCTGAACGCCTCTACTCAGTTGCAGCGTGCCTCCGAGAGCCTCTCAAACGCTGCTAACCGTCAGGCGGCCTCGCTTGAGGAAATCTCAAGTTCCATGGAAGAGATGGGTGCCAACATCCAGCAGAATACCGACAACTCGCTCCACACCAATAAACTTACCGAGGAGATGAGCGCCATGGCCACTAAACTCGGCAAGGCCAGTGGCAACAGCTTCGAGGCCATCCAGAATATCGCTAACAATATCAATGACATCAACGACCTGGTGAGCCAAACCAACATTCTCGCGCTCAACGCCTCTGTCGAGGCTGCGAGGGCTGGCGAGCATGGTCAGGGCTTCGGTGTCGTGGCTAAGGAGGTCGGCCGTTTGGCTGAGCAGACTCACGAGACTGCCGACAGCATCAACGAGACCGCCACAAGCAGTATCAATGAGGCCGAGGAGAGCTACAACCAGACTCAGCAGCTCATGCCTCGCATTGAGAAGATCGCGAGCCTCATTAAGGAGATTACGACAGCCTCTGTCGAACAGTCTTCTGGCGTCCAGCAGGTCAACACCGCTATTCTGGATCTCAACCGCGTCACGCAGCAGAATGCCGCAGGCGCGGAGGAGATTGCCGCAAGCACTGCTCAGATGCGAGATATGATTGACGAACTCAATAAGTCGGTCTCTGTCTTCAAGATTTAAGCATGTTCAGGTTCTTTCTTTAGAACCCTTCTTAAAGCAAATCGCCTCCGTTTGGTCACCCCAAAGCGGAGGCGTTTTTGCATCTTGTCACTTCTAATTTACCTTTTGTCAATAATTACAAGTACTCCTACAAGCCTTGTTGTGAGGTTAGTAATTTAGCATTGCAGAACATAGAAACCCAATGCCAAAGGCAGACCACCGGGTCGGTTTCATTAGTGCCGCCCCTCACCCTTGGGCTGTCACAATTGCTGAATTTATTTTACCATTACAAGTCATGAGGCCTACGTTAAGCAGTTGGATGGATGCGATAGACGCTCCTACAAAACGGGCTTTAAGACTTACGCTTGAAGAAAATAACAACATCGCTACGGATCTTTAAAAAGTAAAATGTCTCTTTTGAGAGACTGATTGAGACCCCGCGAGTTTGAGAATATTTTGAATGACATAAAGTTAGTCGTTCACATGACGCACAACCCCACCACAGTCGAGTCAAACTGTCGGTGGGGTTTCTTTTTGACCCTCAAAACCGAACAGATAATTATTTTCGGCGTATAATGACGCGACATCTGTGCGCAGAATTAAATATATGTTGTATCTTTACGTAATTTTAGATTGATATGCTTATGACTAAAATAGGGGCCAATAAAGACTTCCTTGAGTTCGCCTACCAGCTATATCACACAATGCAGGCCAACGAGATTAATCTCGTCTATGAAGGCGTTGTGACACAGGAGATTACCAAAACCTTCACGGCTCTCACCGAGAAAAATATGGTCAAGAATGAGGAGACCAGCCAGGTGCAGCGCAAGGTCTTCAACGTCATGGTCGAGTGCCTTCAGAACATTTCCAAGCACGCCGACCCCATGGACGGCGAGGAGGATGAGGAGCGCCGTGGCATTGTTCTTGTTTCTCATGGAGAGGCGTGCTACAATGTGATAACAGGCAACGTCATTAAAGCAGAGAAAAGGGCTGGCCTCGAAGCCACGCTTGAGCATATCAACAGTCTTGACAAGGAGGGACTCTCAGCTCTCTACAAGCAGCAAATTCTCGGAGGAAAGATTTCTGAGAAGGGCGGAGCTGGACTCGGTTTCATTGACATTGCGAAGAAGAGCGGTAACAAGATCAACTATCAGTTCAAGGAACTTGATGACAACTTCTGTTTCTTCATCATTATCACGACTATTTCACGTAATTAACAGACACACATACTCTAAACAATGGACGTATTAGAAATCAAAGGCACTGATGACACCCCTTCGGTATTGATGAACAAGGAGGCCAATGTTATTGAGATCTCTGGCCGTTCACTCCCCGAGGACGTGGCTACCTTCTACAGGCCCGTCATGGATTGGATTGACGCATACAAGCAGGAGCCCAATGACCATATCGATGTCTGCTTCAAACTCGAATATTTCAACACCGCGTCTTCCAAGATGCTTCTCGACATCCTTCTTAAGCTTGAGGATATCTCTGACAAAGTGACTGTCAAGTGGTACTCTCACGAAGAGGAGGAGGATATCGAGGATGCCGGCAAGGAGTACGAGGACATTGTTGATGTCCCCTTCGAGTTCATCAAGTACTAAGAGTAGCATTTAACCCAAAACACAGTGCGCTGCAAACCACTCAACGGTTTAGCGGCGCTCTTTTAACCCCCTACCCCTGTCTACACTAATTAAAGCATTATGAGTGAGGAGATTCTTGAACACCTGATGAACCTGTTCGGCATTTTGGCCAAACAGGGCGGCGGTGCTACGGACGTCGAGATAAACTTCCTTAGCAAGTTCCTCGGCGACCAGATTGCCTCTGCCAAGGTGGGAGAGTATCTCGATAAGTTCAGGGAGAAAGCAAGCGAGAGAGCGCAGTTTGATGAGACCAAGGGTCAGATTGTCGTTGACATGAAGGACTCGATGAAGACTCTTAAAATCTGCCGTGCTGCTAACAAGGCCCTCTCCAAGGAGCAGAAGGTTGTCGTGCTTGTCCGACTCTTTGAGATGGAGCAAGTCTACGATGAGGCTTTCGCCGGCAAGTCTGTCGCCGTCAAGGCTTGGAAGGGCAAGAGCCGTAAGGAGGCTGAGGAGCTTGAGGTAACTGAGAAAGCTGAAACAATTATCAAGCTTCGCGAGGAGGTTGTCAAGACCGCAGGCGAGACTTTTACTCTTGCCAAGGATGAAATTGACAATATCAAGCTTTTCTGCAATGCGCAGATGATTGACTCCTCCCATCCGGCCACTCAGCTTGATAAGCCTGATTTCCTCATAGCCGACGCTTGCGAGGACTCAGCTTATTCTCAGGCATGCCACATTGCGGATGCTACTATTGACGGTTTCTTCGCCATCCTCCGCATCGGCAGCGCAAATCTTTTCTTCCTTAAATATCAGGGTTCGAGGGATGTCTCCATAAATGGACTGACAGTCAATCCCGGCACTGTCTATCCATTGCCGAGCGGATCGTTTGTCAAGACTCCGCGCGGTCTGCTCTACTATACTGACATAGCGGCGCGTCTCTCAAAGGAGATTAATGTCCAAAAGATATCTTTTGAGGTCAATCATGTCTGGTTCCGTTTCAAGACGGGCGGCATTGGTCTCAGGGACATCAATATGTTTGAGGAGCAGGGCAAGCTGGTCGGCATCATGGGTGCCTCGGGTGCTGGCAAGACTACTCTCCTCAATGTCTTGTGCGGCAATGAGTCGCCATCTGAGGGTGAGGTGCTCATTAACGGGCTTAACCTCCATACTCAAAAAGAAGAACTTGAAGGTGTCATAGGCCTCATTCCTCAGGATGATTTGCTCATTGAGGAATTGACTGTCTATCAGAACCTTTACTATAGCGCCAAGCTCTGCTTCAAGGCTCTGTCTGAAGAAGAGATTAACGCCAAGGTTGAGAAGACACTCCGTGACCTTGGCCTCTATGAGCGCAAGGATCTCCAAGTCGGCTCCCCTCTCAACAAGATGATCTCAGGCGGTCAGCGCAAGAGGTTGAATATCGCTCTTGAGCTTATCCGTGAGCCGGGTGTGCTTTTTGTTGATGAGCCTACATCTGGCCTCTCCAGCCGCGACTCGGAGAATGTAATGAACCTGCTGCGTGAGTTGGCTCTCAAGGGCAAGCTTGTCTTTGTCGTCATTCACCAGCCGTCGTCGGATATCTATAAGATGTTCGACAAGATGTTTATCCTCGACACAGGCGGTTACCCTGTTTATTATGGTAACCCGACTGAGAGTGTCATCCATTTCAAGACCGAGGATAATCAGACAAACGCCGATGTGGGTCAATGCCCCACGTGTGGTAACGTCAACCCTGAGTTGGTGTTCAACATATTGGATGCCAGCGAGAAGGATGAGTATGGTAATACCACTAACCGCCGTAAGAAGAGTGCCGAGGATTGGAACAAGATCTATAATGAGAAGGTTCTGCCCAAGGTGCCGAGGGTTGAGACTGTCAAGGAGACTCCTCCTAAGAGTCTCGATATCCCGAGCTGGTTTAAGCAGTTCTGGATTTATACGCAGCGCGATTTCTGGGCCAAGATAAGCAACACGCAGTACATTGCCCTCAATATTCTTGAGGCTCCCGTGCTCGGATTTATTCTCGCCTACCTGATCAGGTACATTGTGGACCCTGATTCGGATGTCTATGTCTTCCGCGAGAATGCCAACATACCCATATATATATTCATGGGTACTGTCGTGGCCATCTTCTTCGGCCTCATTATAAGTGCGGAGGAGATTTTCAAGGACGCTAAGATTCTCAAGCGAGAGAGGTTCCTCAACCTCAGCCGATCTGCCTATCTGATGAGTAAGATTTTCATTCTCATGGGCATATCTGCCATTCAGATGCTCCTCTTCGTTCTTGTGGGCAATTGGGAGATTTCGTTCACAGGCATGAACTTTGAGTTCTGGCTCATGCTCTTCACAGTGGCGGTATCTTCTGATATTCTGGGACTTATCATTTCATCGACCTTCAACTCCATTGTCACCATCTATATCATGATACCTCTCATCATGATTCCTCAGATGGTCCTTGGCGGCGCGATGTTTACTTTCGATAAGCTCAACAAGGATATTTCAGCTGTTGACAAGGTGCCTCTTGTGGCCGAGGTCATCCCGGCGCGTTACGCCTACGAGGGTCTCATTGTCTACCAGTATAAGAACAATGATTTCGAGAAGGTCTTCTTTGAGGATGAACTCCTTGAGCGTCAGGCCGATTTCAAGACTGTATACTATCTGCCCAAGGTAAAGGATGTTCTCGATGCCGCAAGGAAGGCGTATAAGTCAAATCCAACTGACGATGAGGCTGCAATAGCCCAATATGAGGTTGACCTCGCCCTCGTCATGAACGAGTTGGGCAAAGAGACGCGCCGTGTGCCGGACATCAAGTTCGACTCTCTCGATAAGCTTAAGCCCGAGGCTTTCAATGACGATGTCTATTCAGCTACGGAGTCCTATATCTCACAACTGACTGAGTTCTACCAGGATCAGTTCCTGAAAGCTAACACAGTGCGTGAGCGCAGGATTAACTACTATCTTGAGAACCAGCCGGATGTCTATAACGCTCTCAAGAACAGTTGTTACAATGAGGCTGTATATGACGTTGTGACCAAGACGTTCGATAAGAACAAGATCCTGCGTGATGGTGACAGACTCATTCAGATAAAGGATCCTATCTATCAGATTCCTGAACCAGAGGGAATACTTCGTTTCAGAAGCCAATTTTTTGCTCCTCAAAAGTACTTCTTTGGCACTTATATTGAGACTCTTTGGTTCAATGTGATTGCAGTTTGGCTGATATCCGCGTTCCTCTATGTCATCCTCTATTACGATGTGGCAAGACGCTCATTTGAGGCTGTGGAAGACCTGCATCTCGGCAAGAGGTTCGCAAAGTTTAAACCAGACTTCTCTAAGCTCGAAGCCCGAATAAAGTCTTGTCTTTCAAAAGGAAAGAAAGAGAAGGACAAATAGACGGGGTCTCTTTCCTGCTAAAAACGGAAACAAAAATCATCATTCCATAGTATACTAAGGAAGAACAGGCTAATAATTAATTCTACTATGAAAATCCTTGCCAAGAACAATACGATCAAATTGGCTGCCGTAGCGTTGTTCGCTTGCGTCATGACCTCTTGCGGTTCGTCAAGCCAAAGCAACGACCAGTTTGAGACGGTCCCCGAGAATGTTACAGGTGAGCCTCTTCAGCTCTCTGAGAACGTTGTGAACGATATGATTCAAAATATCTCCTCTCCTGTGGAGATGGCAAATCAGATTCTCAAAAGTGGAGCCGCGTTTGACCAGTCTGTCCTCAATGACGCCGAGAAGATGAAGGACTATAGCACCAGCTTCAAGCGTTCGCTCAACCTCGGTGTCTATAGTGCTGATCTTGGCTACATCAATACTTTCAACAAGAACAGTGTAGTAGTCTCTTACCTCCTTGCGGTAAAGGAGCTCGCTGACGGAATTAATGTAGGTCAATTCCTTGACTTCAACACACTTAGCCGTCTTGCTAAAAACAATACCAACCTTGATTCTCTCAAGCAGTTGTCAGTCTCCAGCTTCAACGAGATGGACAAGTATCTTCGTGAGAAGCATCGCTCAAATGTGTCAACTGCAATTGTTGCTGGCGCTTGGGTTGAGGGCATTTATATCACCTGCCGAGTAATTGAGCAGACCAATGACGCGGAGCTTGTAAATCGTCTTGGCGAACAGAAGGACATTGTAGGCATTCTGCTTATCATCCTCAACAATTATAGCCGTGGCGACGCTAATTTCCAGGCGCTCGTGAGCAAGGTCGATGAGGTCAAGAAGATATATGACGATGTTGTGATAACCTATGAGCTTGGTGAGCCTGTGACGACCGAGAAGGACGGCATGCTGGTCATTGAGCAGAATGAGATTACTCACGTGAAGATCACACCTGAACAAGTCTCCAGCATAATTGCCAAGATTAAGGATCTCCGTCAGTTTATTGTCGATTAAGAAACTCTACAATTTCCACATACATCTATCATGAAGCAGTTGTTATTATCCCTCGTCGCCCTTTTCGGCATGATCTCCTCCGTCAACGCTCAGTGCGGTGACGAGCTCATGAAGCAGGCTCTTGGCGCAATGGGAAACTACCAGTATATCAAGGATTTTGATATCAAACTCCAAGGCGGGACAAGCAAGGTCGGTACCAAGTTCTCCGTCGTCTTGAACAGCCGTACTCACTACCAGGTTAACATCGCCAATGGCTCAGGCAACACCGAGAACGTGGTCGTCGAGATTTATGACGGCGACAAGCTGATCGGATCTAACAATGCCAATGGAAAGGTCTTCACCGCCTTCCAGTTCATCTGCTCAAAGACTGGAGCTTACAAGCTTCACGTTTGCACCGTCGGCGGAACTGAGGCTTGCGCACGCGCCGTCCTCTCTCTTGTCAAGCAATACTCCGAGGCCGAGATGCCTAAATAGTAGACTCGGATAATTAACCAAACGACTAATAATCACAATGTCATCATATTTGGCGCGGCTGCGCTATGTGTGATGCTAAAAGACTCTTGAAAATGAAGTTTAAGACACTCGTCGGTGCTCTTTCAGTCCCCGCTGTAATATTTTCTATGGCCTCATGCTCTTGTGGCAGTGACCATGGCCAGCTTGACCAGTTTAGCGAGGAGAGGGTTGACTCTGAACTCATTGTAAGCGGTGAGGTGGTCAGTGACATGATTCAGAACATCTCTTCTCCTGTCGAGATGGCTAACGAGATTAAGAACTCTGGCGTAGGCTTTTCTAAGGATATTCTCAACGAGGCTGGCAAGGAGAGCCAGTATGAGACCAGCTTCAAGCGCGCCATCAATCTTGGTGTCTATGCGGCTGACCTCGGTTACATCAACACTTTCAGCAAGACTACTGTAGTCGTTGATTACCTGACCTCTATCAAGCGTCTTGCCGATGGCATCGGTGTAGGTCAGTTCCTCGACTTCTCTACGCTCTCATCACTTGCTAAGAACAGCACTAACCTTGACTCGCTCAAGCAGCTCTCTGTCAATAGCTTCAATAACATTGACAAGTATCTCCGTGAGCAGCACCGCTCAAATGTCTCTACCGCAATCGTAGTCGGCACTTGGGTCGAGGGCATCTATATCACGGGTCAGGTTATCTCTCAGACTAATGACAAGGGCCTTGTAGACCGTCTCGGTGAGCAGAAGAACATTGTAGAGATTCTTGACATCGTTGTTAACACCTACGGACGTTCAGACTCTGACTTTAAGAACCTTAGCAAGATGATGGGTCAGCTCAAGTCTATCTATGATGGCGTCCGCATTACCACTGAGATGGGTCAACCTGAGACTAAGGAGGTTGACGGCATGCTTGTCATCGAGCAGAATGAGATTACCCATGTTGAGATAACCCCAGAACAGGTTAACTCTATCATTGAGCAGGTTAACACCATTCGTAACACCATCATCCGTTAATGCCAATGAAAAAGCTTTTCTTTCTCATTGCCGTTCTGTTCTTCTCGGCTGGCTCCTCGTTTGGCCAGTGCGGTGACGAACTGATGAAGCAAGCCCTTGGCGCAATGGGCAGTTACCAGTACATCAAGGACTTTGACATCAAACTCTCAGGTGGCACAAGCAAGGTCGGTACAAAGTTTTCTGTCGTCCTTAATAGCCGTACCCACTATCAGGTTAACATAGCCAACGGCTCAGCTAATACTGAGAATGTGGTTGTGGAGATTTATGATGGTGACAAGTTGATTGGCTCCAATAGCGCAAATGGCAAGGTTTTCACCGCCTTTCAGTTCATTTGCTCAAAGACAGGCGCCTATAAGTTGCACGTCTGCACACAAGGCGACACTGAGGCTTGCGCACGTGCGGTGCTTTCCCTCGTAAAGCAATATACGGCTGCCGAGATGCCTTAGGGCTTCCATTTTAAGCATTAGCGACAAAAATAGACGCGCGGTTCTGACAATGAGCCGTGCGTCTTTTTCATTTTATCACAATCTCCTCTTGCCGTTTGAGGATAGTGACATCAAGACCATGCGAAGATAGCCTTTGCCAAGCCGCGCTTATTTCGCAATTTGGCCCAATTATGTACCTCGCATCGTAGTCATCTATCTTTTCGGGACCTATATTGCTGTTGATCAGATATACATCCGCTTTGGGCAGGAGGTCGACATCCTCAGTGTTGATGATGGCCATTCGCTTGTTATTCCATTTGATAACCAATCCATTACCCATTGCCTTAATCTCTCTTTCTGTCCACAGCATCTCTTTCTCTATATGCCTAACCGCGTTTAATGCGCTGTGGCTTGTCGTGTCGCTTATGTAGGAAATTGAGTTACGCCTGTCTTCTGAGAAAACTACACCTGTCTCTCCATTTGAGCAGAAAAGGACAATCCCGCTCTCTCGTCTTATCTCTCCGACAATGAACACGCATATCAGGCCAATGGTTGTCACGCCTAATGCGCACATCCAGCGTCTGTTTCGTTTCCGCAGGGCGTAAAAAGCTATTACGATGGTGATGGTCAGGCTGACTAATTCCGCGACGCCGAAAGCGGTGCAACCAATGGTTGCGAACGGAAGAGAAGACGCCCAGTCGCAGTAGCCAATCACGGCTAAAAGCCCTTTATCTATCAGCCATCCCAATCCACTCCCAATCCCAGGAATCCACGAGAGCATTGGGCATAATAGAGCGCCTATGAAAAGCCATTTGATAGGTTCGAGGATAACAAGGTTATTTATCCAGAAATAGGTGGGGAAAGAGTTGAAAACGAATAGCAAAATGGGCAATGTGGCTATCTGGGCGATAACGCTTATGGTCAAACTGCTGCAAAGCCATCTGATAGGCGGACTTTGTCTCTCTATATATGGACTAATCACCGGGCTGACTGCCAAAATCCCGCCAACAGCAGAGAAACTTAGCCAAAGTCCCGCACTTGTCACTGACGCCGGGTCGGTAAGGAGAATTACGAACAATGCAGCCCACAGAGAGTGGAAACTTGGCATCCGCCGACCTATTACTTTCTCTAAAGTGAGGAAACTGAACATAACGGACGACCTTACTATTGACGGGGCTAAGCCAACCATGAAGGCGTAGAGCCATATGACTATCAATGTGATGACACCGGCCGCTCGTCCTCCGCAAAAAAGCCCGATTACCCATATCACAGCCATGGATAGTATGCCGACATGGAGTCCGCTTACCGCGAGGACATGCCCTGTGCCGCAGTCCGTGAACGCCTGTCTGACATCTCGCGGCAACTCACTTTTGTCAGCTAAGACGAGAGCTTGTAAAAAGACTTGGCTGTCATGGCTCACGCCTGCCCGCTCAAGGGAGGAGATGAAGAAATCATGCGCCATGCCGCTCAAAGAGGCTAAGTCCATCGCACGGCCTTCGATGGCTACGCTATCAGCCTCGATAAGAAAACAAAGTCCTTGGCTTTTAAGGTATTCCTGATAGTCGAAATCACCAAATCTGTCAGCGCGAGGAGTGGAACACAGACCTGATACTCGCACCTTCATGCCGCATTTGAGGGATTTAGTGCCTCCGTAACTCTCCGAGATCGGGAATTTGCCGTCTCTTTCCCGAAAATTGACAAGACCTTTTATCTCGTGTACGTCATGCCCGTTTATTGATTCAGCCCTTATTACAGCGCTTATGCGGTTTGTGTCACGCTTTGTGATGTGCGTCACCTCTCCCTCAATATCACACTTGCTTCCCTGTGTGATGAACCCCGTCTTGCTGTCACTCCCCCTTAAAAAGCCTACGGACAAAATAAACAATGCGAAGACGCTGATTAACAAGCCATCACCCCACCATCGCTCCCGCAAAACACGCCTGAGTGAGCCAATTACCAACACAGCGAGGCCAAGAGCCACAGTGCATGGCCATGTGTCTGCCTCTAAGTCACACTCAATCCGCACGAAAGTTCCGATTGCCAACATGATCGCCCAAGATGCCAATGGCCTTTTTCTGGCGGACCATATGACATCTTGCGCAAGGTGAGCGGTTGTATTTATTATGCTCTGCCTCATATTGGCAAAAAAATTACGGCAGCTTGAGGTTTGCACCTCAAACTGCCGTGTTAGTCAGGTCGGGATTAGGCGACTCGAACGCCCGACCCCCACGTCCCGAACGTGGTGCGCTACCAACTGCGCTAAATCCCGATTTGCGGTGCAAAGATACGTTATTTTCCCTTTTAACCCACCGCAAAGATTATTTTTTGTCGAAATATTTTACTTTCAGGACGTCGGGACTTTTAAATCTGCGCAAAGTGCAGTCACCCATATGGCGAGCTTCTATAAGTTCTCCGCTGTGGAGAACGGGAGCCTTAACACCGTCGCCCATGACAGAGTCCGACTCATAGACGTAGGCCTCGTCCCACAGCCCGTTCTCGATGAATTGCGCCAAGGTGTGCGCCCCACCCTCCACAATGATGGATGTCACCCCCTCCGCTTTGGCGGCCATGACGGCACTCTCAGCCAAATTGCTCTGCGTGGCCATGACATATTTGACATTGCCGTCAATTCCCTCTTTCTTGTTGTTGACAATCAAAGTCTTGCCTCCATCTGTAAGGAGTTTGGAATCTGGGTGTATGGCGCAATCGGGGTCTATCACAATCCTGAGGGGCGATGGCCCATCCCACAGGCGGGCTGTGAGACTCGGGTTGTCACTGAGGGCGGTGCCTATGCCAATCAGAATGGCGTCCTCCGTCGTCCTCTGCTTGTGCGAAATGAGGAGTGCCTCATCGTTTGATATCTTGGCGGGCGCGGGTTTGCCGTTGACAATCCGACCCATGAACCCGTCTGATGTATGTGCCCATTTGAGGATTATGTATGGCCGCCCCTTTTCATTGTTGGTGAAAAACCTCCTGTTCAGCCATCGGCACTCATCTTCCAAGACGCCAATCTTGACATCCCGCCCAGCCTCACGCAGTTTCATAATCCCTCGGCCGTCAACCTTGGCAAACGAGTCTCGACAACCTATGACGACACGCGGAATCTGCTTCTCTATAATCAAGTCGGCGCAAGGCGGAGTGCGTCCAAAATGTGCGCAAGGCTCAAGACTGACGTATATGGTGCTGTTTTTCAGCTTGTCAAGGTCAGCTACAGAACGGACGGCGTTGACTTCGGCATGCGGCTCGCCTGCCTTATGATGCCAGCCCTCGCCTATTATCTTGCCGTCGCACACAATGACCGCGCCCACCATAGGGTTGGGGTATGTGCGGCCCTCGGCGTTGAGCGCCAACTGTATGCAGCGGCGCATGTACATCTCGTCAGTGCCCTGTTCCAAAGTGTTGGGCATTTCGCCCTTATTGTCTATTTTTGCCATTGTGTTTGATGCGTTTGCGCACTCTTCGCAAATATACTAAATATACAGATGTCAGAGACCATATCATCCATCTTGCGGCAGATGACGCAGGTGCTTGAGCCGTCACTCGGCTCGGAGGCGACATCCGCCGCCCGGGCAATAGCCTGCGATTATTTCGGCTACTCGTTCACGCAGTTGGTGACTCACTACTCTGACGCTCTTGACGTAGACGCCGCTGATGTTCTTCTGGGTCAGGCCGACCTCGTGTCTCATGACATACCCCTCCAGTACGTGACCGGCAAGGCTGAATTTGCGGGCCTCCAAATCAATGTGGAGCCCGGTGTCCTCATTCCGCGGCCCGAGACCGCTGGACTTGTTGACCTTGTTGCCCAATGGGCTCAAAATCGAGAAGTGGACATATTGGACATTGGAACCGGAAGCGGTTGCATCGCATTGGCTTTGAGGCATCTGTTGCCAGACTCAAATGTCATGGCCATTGACGCGTCAGCTGAGGCTGTCCGCATAGCTCAAGAGAATGCCACCCGTCTCTCTTTGGATGTCGATGTATGTCAGATGGACATTTTTTCTCATGAGGCGGAGGGGTTGATTTCCTCAAACGGGCCTTTCGATGTCGTGGTCTCTAACCCTCCTTACATAATGGAGTCGGAGCGCAAGGACATGAAACCCAATGTCCTTGACCATGAGCCGGCCATGGCTCTCTTTGTCACGGACGATGATCCACTTGTCTTTTATAGGCGGATAGCAACTCTTTGCCGCTCAGGACTTTTGTCTTCCGACGGCTCTCTTTTCTTTGAGATAAATGAGGCTTTGGGTAAAGAGATGGAGGCCATGCTTCGTGACTTGGGGTACGCTAAAGTCGAGATACTTAAGGACTATGTCGGCAAGGACCGCTTTGCCGTAGCTTCAATGTAACAGATTAATATTCAATATAAAAACTAATTTATTCCATCAATATGGTACAGAATCTTACCGATGACTCTTTCAAGGCTGAGATCGTAGACAAAGGCGGTGTAGCTCTTGTTGATTTTTGGGCAGTGTGGTGCGGACCTTGCCGTGCGCTGGGTCCTCAGGTGGAGCGAGTCTCCGAGGACTATGACGGACGTGTCCGCTTCTACAAGATGGACATTGAGGCCGCCCCCAACACGCCGGCCGAGTTCGGTGTCATGACTATCCCCACTGTCCTCGTCTTCAAAGATGGTGAGGTCGTAGAGCGTTTCTCTGGCGTGAAAGCCAAGGATCAAATCGCCCAGTTGCTTGACGGCGTCCTCGCTTAGGTCAAATTGTTCGGCAGAAATGCACTATTTATCCTATCAAGTCACAAATCATTCAAAAAAAACACAGCCCGCTGAACATTCCCTTGGGAATTGTGCTATATTCGCGATATAACATAGAAGTGAACCTGAGACAGGCAATCTTCAGCTAACGAGCATGTGTTAAAGTTGATTGTGATTTTCTCGTAAAGCCCGGGGACAGATGTCCTCGGGCTTTTTTTGTCACCGCCATTTTTGACATCGTCTTATTTTGAGTGATGCGTCTGTTCACCCACAACGTTTTGCTCTTTATTGCGTATTACGTCCCGGTTGCCCGATAAAATCATTACTTTTGCGTGGAAAAACAACCCGAGCATGGAAGTCATTAGCCAAATAGAGAACTATGCTGCGCAACCCTCCGCGGTTTGTGTCGGTGTCTTCGACGGACTTCATTTGGGGCATCGTGCGCTCCTTGGTCAACTGAAAAAAGAGGCTGAAAAGCGTGGGCTTCTTTCTGTTGTTGTCACCTTTGACCCTCACCCGCGCATCGCGCTCTCCAAAGGTAATGATCGTGTCGGACTCCTGACCACTCCATCGGAGAGGTTGGAATTGCTGCGCGAGATGGGCGTGGACAGGGTTGTAGTTGTCCCTTTCACACGCGAGTTCTCCGATCTGACCGCACGGCAGTTTCTGAGGGATTGGATAGCCGGCAAGCTCATGGGCCGTTTCCTGCTTATGGGATATAACCACCACTTCGGCTCGGATGACGTCAACCCCGAGGATTACATATCCTTGGCGGCGTCGGAAGGCATTGAGGCTAAACGTGGTGAGGCTTTCTCGCTCGATGGCGGGATTAAAGTCAGCTCGTCTGAGATCCGCAAGGCCCTCTCTGACGGCGATGTGGCTCATGCGGCACTCTTGCTCGGCCGGGACTATAGTTTTCATGGGGTCGTATCGCATGGCGATGCCATTGGAAGGTCTATCGGTTTCCGCACGGCTAACGTCATTCCCTCTGATGACAACAAACTGATCCCTGCCGATGGTGTATACTCTGGTTTTGTGACCATTGATGGGCGTCCGCCGCTCCAGTCGGTCATCAATGTCGGGACGCGTCCCACGGTTGGTGGCAACGACAGGAGGGTCGAGGCGCACATAATGAATTTCGATTCGGACATATACGGACTCCCGGTGGCTGTCTCTTTTCATTCGAGATTGCGTGGCGAAATGAAGTTTGACGACCTTGAGTCCCTTGCAAGCCAAATAAAAGAGGATATGCGAAAAGCGACAATAGCATTTGAAAATCGTTGACAAATGTTTAACTTTGTTGCTGTGTATTCGCACCTTATCTGGTGTTGCAAACAAATAGAAATATAGCCCTTTATAAAAAAAGGGCCGTCCGAAACCAAATAATCACAAAACTCTAACACGAGCTACTCTGTTATCTTGGGAAATAACGGTGGCTCCTTATACAAAAGAACGACGAGCATGCGTATGATAAAGAAATTACTTGTCACACTGGTTTTAACCTTGACGATGGCGCATGGAGTCTTCGCCCAGGATCAATTGGCAAAGCCTAAGGCTCTTCTCACTTTGAGTTTCATCCGTTATCTCGGCTGGAGCGACGCGGCGAGGCAGGGCGACTTCGTTATTGGCGTTGTACGCGACAGGGAGTTAGCCTCTTGGCTCACCTCTCAGTCCGAAGGTAAGAAGTTTGGCTTCCAAAATGTGGTTGTGAAGAACTTCAAGTCTGTCGACGAGGTTGTTGACTGCCAGGTGATTTATGTCTCACACAACATCAGCTTCGCCCGCAACTCCTCTGCCATCATTGACAAGGTCGGCAAGGATACGCTGATTATCACTGAGGAGGAGGGAGCCACAAAGAGCGGGTCGATGATCAACTTCGTCATCCGCGACAGCAGGCTGAAGTTCGAGCTCAGCAAGAGCAACGCACAAATGTCCAACATACAGTTCGGTCAGAAGTTAACTGACATGACTGCAGCGATAAACATGTAATCTAAGAACAACAATGAAGGGTATATCTCTCAAGGAGCGTGTATCGAAGATGAATCTGGCGCAGAAGCTCGTGTCGGGCTTCGGCGTCATTTGCGTGTTCATCCTCATCAACTCAATCCTTACAATAGCCATCCACTTCTACACCCGCAACCTTCAGGAGACTGAGGCGAACGAGTATCTCCCCGTCAAGTCCAATCTCGAGGTCATGATGAACAAGATCGTCGAGAGCCGCAGACTTGTGGTCAACTGGGTGTTCGTGGATCATCAGCCAAACACTCCGGACAAGGTCAAGCTCGCTGCCATTGTCAACGAGGAGTTTGACTCAGTCCTCAACGATGTCAAGGTGGCTACTGCCGAATGGGAGACCCCTTTCACAGATACGCTTGCCATTGTCGAGGAGAAGGTTCATGCCATGTTCGACCTTGAGAAGACGGTCATGAGCAACCTCTCTACTTTCGATTCTTATGACGACCCAATCCTCCTCATGGAGAGTGAGATGCTCGTCCAGAGTGACGGCGATGTCGAACTGGCTGAGCGCGAGTTGCAGACCCTCATGTCTTCACTCAGCGGCATTTGCGACGCTAAGTGCAACGATATCAAGCACTCCATTAATGTCTCCGCATCCATTCAGCTTGTATTCGTCATCCTTATGAGTCTGCTTGTCCTTGGTGTGGCTGTCATTGTGGGCCGTGTGCTCTACATGAGCATAATCGCCCCCCTCAAGCGCGGTGTCGTGTTCGCCGAGGCCATTGGCAGGGGCGACCTCACTGCCCAAGTGCAGGTTGATCAGGATGATGAGATTGGTCAGTTGTCTAAGGCCCTTCAGGGAATGGTCGAGAGCCTCAAGCACACTGTAGTGTCAATTGAGCGCAACGCTAACGAGCTTGTCACCTCAGGCTCTCTCCTTAATACCTCAAGCCAAAAACTTTCTAAGGGCGCGAGTGAGCAGGCGGCGAGTGCCGAGGAGGTCTCCACCGCCATCGAGCAGATGGTGGCAAACATCGACCAGAACACCGAAAACGCCATCGCCACCGAGAAGTTGACCGCCTCAACAGTTGAGAATGTCAACCTCTCAAGCCAATATTCAGGTGAGGCTGCCGAGGCCATGAAGACAATATCAGAGAAGATATCTATCATCTCTGACATCGCGTTCCAAACTAACATTCTCGCTCTTAACGCGGCTGTAGAGGCTGTCCGCGCAGGTGAGCAGGGCCGCGGCTTCTCTGTCGTAGCCGCCGAGGTCCGTAAGCTCGCAGAGCGAAGCAAGCAGGCCGCCAACGAGATTGTCTCCCTTGTCAATAAGGGTCTCAAAGTCACCCAGATGGCGGGCGAGAAGGCAAAGGCTCTCGTCCCTGACATTGAGAAGACTACCGTCCTCATCAAGGAGATTTCTGCCGCAAGCATTGAGCAGAAGACTGGTGCCGAGCAGATTAACATGGCGATGCAGAACCTCAATGTCATCACCCAGGAGAATGCTTCAAGTTCTGACGAGTTGACCAACAGCTCTGTCCTCCTCTCCTCTCTCGCTTCTAACCTCAAGCAAGCCGTGGGCTATTTCAAGCTCGACGAGGAGGCTGAGGCTGCTGCGGAGAATGTAGCAGAGGCCGAGAAAAAGCCTGAGGTCACCAAGGAAAAGACTGAATCGAAAAAGGACGAGCAGCCTCGCCGTGAGGAGCCCAAGCCAACGGGTGGCGTCAAGATCAACCTCGGAAATATCAACTCGAAGGAGTTCGATCTCGATAATTACGAGAAGTTCTAATGTTTAAAACCAAGGTGGTGGGGGCGCCAAACCTATGATTGGCGTGTCCACCCCGTGGCTTTATGGGACTAAGCGGCCCTAACAGTCCCCAACTCTTCTAACAGAACACTAAAGGTCAGATTATGAGCAGCGTTTATAGCCTTGAGATTTCGCAGGCTGACGGCAAGAAGAACTTGAAGTTCGGAGGTGACCTTGTCATTAACCATATTGACAAGATGACTAAGGAGCTCCGCGAAGCTCTGCCCTCACCCGCCGATTTGCGTGTCGAGGTGGCGGATCCGCAAAACATCGACATGACGTTCATTCAGCTCGTCGTGGCGCTCCGCCGAATGACGGAGGAGGCCGGCAAGAAGTTTGAAATGCAGACAACGCTCAAGGACGACCTGAAAGAGCTGGTCCAGAAGGCAGGCTTGGATAAGGACCTGAGGATTTAGTCCCTGTCCCAGAAACGAATTAAAAAAATCCCCCAATAAACGACATATCCATTTTTTATAGTAACAATATGGCAAAGACAGTTCTTATTGTAGACGACTCCGAGAGTATCCGCGAGGTGGTCAACTTCACTCTGACCAACGAGGGTTACGATGTTTTGGTTGGCGTTGACGGCGAGGACGCTCTCAAGTTCCTCGATGGCAGGCCCATCGATATCGTCATCACTGACCTCCACATGCCAAATCTTGATGGTCTCGGTCTCATCCGCAAAGTACGCGAGATGGATGCCTACAAGCACATTCCTATCCTCTTCTTGACGACTGAGAGCCAGACGGAGAAGAAGATGGAGGCCAAGGAGGCTGGCGCTACTGGCTGGATCATCAAGCCTTTCGTCCCCGCCAAGCTCCTTAGCGCAATCTCAAGGGTGCTCCGTTAGAAAATATCCCCTCTCTTTGACAATGTTATTGTAGTCCATGTTAGACAGATTTCAACAGAAATTCGTAGAGGAAGCGCAGGATAACGTGGCAGCCATCGAGGAGGCCTTGTTCGAGCTCGAGAAGAGCCCTGATGACAAGGAGATAGTCGAGAGGCTGTTCCGCTCCATGCACACCATCAAGGGTAGCGGCGCGATGTTCGGGTTCAATGACCTGAGCCATTTCACCCACAACCTTGAGACTCTCTATGACTGTGTCAGAAACGACACGGTGAAGGTGAATAGTGATATCATATCGCTCACTTTCGAGAGTTTGGACTACATCCGGCAGCTTTTGGAAGTTGGCGAGGGCACTCTCACTAACCCTGACGACATTCAGAGGCAGAAGGAATACATTGCCAAGATTACAAAGTATTTCCCCGAGGGCCAGACTTTGACCCTCAGCAGTGCGGAGAAGGCCGCATTGGCCGCCAAACAAGCGGCAGGGGCGGCAGCCGCTGCGCCACAGGCGGAGGTGAAACCCGAGGTAAAGGGGCCAAAGAACTATTTGGTCACTTTTGCGCCTTTCGAGTCCCTCCTCAACAACGGCACCAACCCACTTTTCATGCTCGACGACCTCACCGCGCTCGGCAAATATCGCACCGTGGCTTTCACGGGGGCTGTGCCGGCGCTTGATAAGTTCGAGCCTCTGAACCTTTATGTCAAGTGGCAAGTAGTCCTAAGCACCGATCAGGATGTCAATGACATCAAGGATGTCTTCATCTTTGTTGAGGACGAGTGCCGCATGGACATTGTCGAGCTTCCCGATGGCGACATAATTGGGGCGGCCGACAAGCTTGACCCGATTTTGGCAAAAGCCGTTGAGACTCAGACTGAGCTCAAGGCGGACGATTTCGCCATTTTCAAGTCTGCTCCCAAACCTGAGCCTGCAAAAACGGCTAAGGCTGCCGAACCTGGCAAGACGGCAGGTGCCGCCAAGCAGCAGGAGAGCAAGATTGCGAGCATCCGTGTCGCGGCTGACAAGATTGACGACCTCGTCAATGCTGTTTCTGAGCTCGTCACAATGCAGGCCCAGCTGAACCTTTTGGCCGGGAAGCAGACTGATCAGAACCTCGTGGCCATTGCTGAGCAAATGGAGAAGATTACTCGCCAGCTGCGCGAAAACTCCTTCTCCATCTCCCTCATCCCTCTTCAGGGTGAGCTTGTCCAGTTCCAGCGACTTGTCCGAGATTTGTGCAACAAGCTCGGCAAGCAGATGGAGTTTGTTGTCGAAGGTGGTGAGATTGAGCTTGATAAGACAATCATTGACCACCTCAAGGACCCCTTGCTCCACATAATCCGAAACTCGGGCGACCATGGCATCGAGATGCCGGATGAGCGCATAAAGAAGGGTAAAAACCCCATGGGTACAATCCTTCTCAAGGCCTTCTATTCCGGCTCGTCTGTCATAGTCCAGGTATCCGATGACGGCAAGGGCATGGACCCCGACAAAATTCTCAAGAAGGCTGTCGAGAAGGGTCTTGTGGACAACGCGGCCCGTCTTTCTAAAAAGGAGATACTCAATCTTATCTTCGCCAGCGGCTTCTCTACCGCCGAGAAGGTGAGTGACGTCTCTGGCCGCGGCGTCGGCATGGATGTCGTCAAGAGTAAGATTGCCGAGATACGAGGTGAGGTGACTGTCGACTCGGAGGTTGACAAGGGTACCACCATTACGATGGAGCTGCCCCTCACGCTTTCCATCATTGATGGCCTCCTGACTCGCATTGGTGGCGAGCAATATGTGTTCCCGTTCACCAATGTTGAGAGAATTCTTCAGCCTTCAGAGGTTGTCATGAGTGAGAACGGTATGGGCGACTTTTTCACCTATAATGGTCAGCAGCTCGTCTTCATCGACCTCAACAAGATTTTCAACGGCACGTCAACAGACCTCGCCAAGGCCAAACTGCTCATTGTCGGGCAGGGGGATAAGCGCGTCGGCATGATTGTGGACGCCGTCCTGGGCGAGTATCAGATTGTGGTGAAGCCTCTTGGCAGTTTCCTCCGCTCGGTGGATATGATTTCTGGCGCCTCTGTCATGGGTGACGGCTCACTTTCGCTCATCATAGATCCGGGTCGCCTCGTCAACTACTTCAACCAGTTGCGTTTCCGTAGGAAGGCCGCTTTCACGGCTCAGGCGGGTGACGCCCAAAACGCATAACCATGGATGAAATTAAGTCGGTCACGTCTTTCAAGGTGGGCGGAGAGTTCTTCGCTTTCGAGACGGAGGCCATCAGACATATTCTTGAGTATAGCAAACCCACCAGGGTCCCGCTTACCAAGCCTTTCATAAAGGGAATTATCAATAACCACGGCAACATGATTCCCGTGGTTGATTTCCGTGTCCTTGTCGGCAAAGAGCCCGATGACAATCAGCCTGAGCAGGGCATCGTGGTTGTGGCTTTTGAGACGTCTGGCAAGGAGGAGCTTTGTGGTTTCAAGGTCGATGAGATGGATGACGTCTTTGAGTTCACGCATGAGAATTTCAAGCCCGAGGTTGTCATCGACGTCAATCCCGAGGTGCAACGAGCAGCCGCGGGGACTATAAAGGTGGGCGACAAGTTCGTCTATCTGCTCAAGACCGCCGAGCTTGCCAATGCTCTCGTCTAAATTTCTCAACACTCCGATTAAGAGTCAATGGAAGAAGAAATAATCAACTCGTTCTTGACCTTCGAGGTCAATGGCGGAATCTACGGACTGCACGTCTCAAAGGTCGTGGAGATCATGGCCTATGTCAAGCCGCAGGCCTCGGGCGCGTCAGTCCCCGCCATGATTGGCATGGTTGAGCACCGCGGCAGGGTTTTGCCCCTCATAGATAGCGGTCTCAAATTCAACGCCGGCCCGGTCAAGATTAACGAGCAGACATATATGGTGATCATCTCGGTCCGTAATGGAGACGAGATGTTCGACGTCGCTTTGGCGGTCGACTTGGTGCGCGAGGTGATGGAAGTGCCGGAGGATAAGCGTCTTGCAATAGACACGACATATAAACCCGGCTATGTCCTCTTCGCCAGCCAGACCCCCGACGGACTCGGCATGTTCTTCGACCCCGACAAGGTGTTCACTGACACCGACGTCATAAAGATGGCCGAGTTCACTGCCAAGGCCAATAAACCCATCAGCTGAGCTTATGCCCGACCAGACTTCATCCCATGCGGGAAACATAGGGGACGAGTTCGACTGCTTCAGGGCTGAGCTTTCAGCTGCCGACTTTAAGCAGTTCAGTGAGTATATATATGCCCAGTTCGGCATCAAAATGCCCGAAATAAAGCGTGTCATGCTCCAAGGCCGTCTCTTGAAACGCATTCGCGAGCTCAAGATGAAGTCTTATACCGAATACAAGAAATACTTTTTCAGCCCCGAGGGGCAAAGGAACGAGCTTTATAATTTCCTGAGCGTCGTCACTACCAACAAGACTGACTTCTTCCGCGAGCCGGTGCATTTCGATTTCCTCCGAAATGTGGCCCTCCCCGAGTTCCTCGCAGAGGGGCGTAACCGCATCAACGTCTGGAGCGCAGCCTGCTCAAGCGGTGAGGAGCCTTACACGATGGCAATCGTGCTCAGTGAGTTTGCAGAGCAACATCCTGGTTTCTCGTTTAGTATTCTCGGCTCGGACATCTCGCAAAACGTGCTTGAAAAGGCGGCGCGCGGTGTCTATGCCGAAAAGCTGGTTGACATGATCCCACTCGAGCTCAAGAGGAAATATTTCCTCCGCAGCAAGGACAGGACCAACCCCACCGTAAGGGTGTCTCCGTTGCTTCAGAGGAACTTTTCCCTGAAATATCTAAACCTGATGGACCCTGTTTACGATATAAACGTCGAATTCGACGTCGTTTTCTGTCGAAATGTACTTATCTACTTCGACAGGGAGACGCAAGAGAAGGTTATCCAAAAAATCTGCACTAAGCTCAGAAAAGGAGGATATCTCTGCATCGGCCATTCAGAGTCCATGAGCAACATGGATGTGCCTCTCACTAACGTAAAGCCTACTATTTTCAAAAGAAACTAACCTGTTCGATATGGATATCAACAACGTCACTGACAAACAACTGCTCAAACTCCTCAAGCAGAGACTCGAGGACAAGTCTGACATGGAGAAAAAATTCGCCGAGCTGCAGACCGAGTGCCAGACGATGGGCAAGAGGCTCAAGGACTCTGAGGCTCTCAAGAGCCACTTCATATCGAATGTCACTAATGAGATTGTCAACCCGTTCACCTCTATTATCGGACTCTCAAAGGCGATTCTCTCTGTCGAGAAGCAGGATTGGAAGAAGATTGTCTCCATGGTGGCGCTTATTCACAACGAGGCTTTCAATCTTGACTTCCAGCTCAAGAACATCTTCACGGCGGCTAAGATTGAGGCGGGCGAGATTCTGCCCAACGTCCAGAAGGTCCATATCCGACAGCTCATCCAAAACGTCATTGACTCGTTCTCTATCGTGACCCGCAAGATGGGCATCGACATCGAGTTCGACTATGAAATACAGCTTGGTTTCGGCGAGAAGGACTATTATTTCAACACCGACTCCGACAAGCTCAAACAAATCATCAGCAATATACTCAACAACGCCGTCAAGTATAGCTACAAGGACAGCAAGGTCATTGTCAAGTGCTGGATTGATGACGATTTGCTTTTCATCTCGATCCAGGATTTCGGAACCGGCATTTCGGAGAAGAACCAGAACATCATCTTCGAGAGGTTCAAGCGACTCGACACAGGCATCAACTCTATCAACCAGGGCCATGGTCTCGGTTTGGCAATAGCTAAGGCTCTGCTCGATGTCCTCGAGGGCAAGATAGACATTAAGAGTGTCAAGGGTGAGGGCTCTACGTTCACCATCTCCATCCCGAGGCTCAAGGTTGTCAACACCGACCCGTTTGGTGGTGACGATGGCGGGATGTTCTTCGACACAGACTCTGACGACGACGTGGACCTGTTTTAACCTCCCTGACGAATGGAGTATTCACAGCATTTTTTATACCCCTCGTCATTCTTCGCCAGCAAGGACCCTTATGTGGTTAAGACGGTTCTCGGCTCTTGTGTCGCCGTCTGCCTCTGGGACAAGACTCTCCACTACGGAGGCATCAACCACTACATGTTGCCCTATTGGACCGGAAATGACCTGGCGTCGCCCAAATATGGCAATATAGCCATCGAGAAACTTGTCGAGAAGATGAGGTTCATGGGCTGCCGGGTTGAGGACCTTGAGGCAAAAATCTTTGGTGGCGGCGAACTTATCGACTCAATCGACGGGAAATCCGTGACGCAGATTGGCGAGAGGAACATTGAGGTGGCCAAGCGCATGCTGGCCGAATATAAGATACCTATCGTAAGCTCGTGCGTGGGCGGAAAGAAGGGGCGCAAGATTCTTTTCTTCACCGACAACGCCGAGGTCAGGCACAAGTATCTCGACAAGAGGACTTTCTGACATAGACGAAGACACAACAGTAAAGCATAAGACACAGACCGTCCGGTTGACGCTGAGAACCAATTTTTGAGTCCCAGCCCGCCGGCCGGCTTGAGTGTTAAATAAGGACAGACATTAACAACCCGAGCGGCCAACCCGCCGCAAAGGTTAAGAAGACCCGCAACACGGGCCGAAAGATGATTTTCTAACGGCATGGATAATAAGATCAGAGTATTGGTTGTGGACGACTCAGCAGTAGTGCGTCAATCGCTTTCTGCAATTCTCGAGGCTGACCCCGAGATTGAGGTGATGGGCACTGCGGCAGACCCAATCATCGCAGTCAAGAAAATCCAGCGTGAGGTTCCCGATGTCATTACCCTTGACATTGAGATGCCCCGCATGGACGGCTTGACCTTCTTGCGAAAGATCATGGCTCAGAGGCCCATCCCTGTCGTGGTGATCTCATCTCTCACAACCAAGGGTACCGAGGCCGCCATGAAGGCTCTCGAGTATGGAGCGAGCGAGGTTATCGGCAAGCCCTCCATGAACCCGGATGTCTTCTTCCAGGAGAGCCACATCATGCTCTGCGACGCAGTCAAGGCGGCAGCCATGAGCAAGCTAAAGCGAATTAAGGCTGATGACATCCGTGAGCGTGTCAACCCTACCCAACCCGTCAAGCCTGTCCAGACCACACGCATAGCCTCGACCATCCCTACTGCCCACATCGCCACGGTGCAGCCTAAGTACACCGCCGATGCCATTTTGGAGAAGGGCACAGGCACCGATCAGGTCGTCCCCACAGAAAAGATCATTGTCCTCGGCTCGTCCACTGGCGGAACGGAGGCCATACGCGTCCTTCTGCGCTCCATGCCGGAGGATATGCCCGGAATTGCAATCGTCCAGCATATGCCAGAGGGTTTCACCCGCTCTTTCTCCAATAGTCTTGACCAGATTTCAAGCCTTAACGTCAAGGAGGCAGAGAATGGCGACAAGCTTTACAGAGGCCGCGTCCTCATAGCCCCGGGCAATAAGCATATGCTCATCAAACGTGTGGGGCGTGAGTATTTCGTGGAGATCAAAGAGGGTCCGTTGGTAAACCGCCACCGCCCCTCTGTCGATGTGCTTTTCCGCTCAGCGGCGCGCTACGCTGGCAGCAATGCCATTGGCGTCATATTGACAGGCATGGGCAATGATGGAGCACGCGGCATGAAGGAGATGCACGACGCTGGCGCGCATACCATTGCGCAAGATGAGCAGAGCTGTGTCGTCTATGGCATGCCCAAGGAGGCCGTCAAAGAGGGCGGTGTAGACGATGTCGTCTCTCTTGACAAGATAACACAGCACCTCGTAGGACTTATAGCTACAAGGAGATAGGAGAATCCCTGTTTTCCGACTCCCCCACCCCACCCAATCACTGCGAGAACCTCGCACACCCGTAAAGCAAGACACTCAATAACCGTATATCGCGATATTAATATATATGAAGAATAAGAAACTCAAGCGGATGACGTGGAGCTACGCGCTTCGAGGCTTTGTCTTTGGCCTCGTTGTCGTCCTCCTTGTCCTCTTGTTGGCCGCCGACTCCGAAGCCTATCATGACAGCCGGAGGACGCTCTCCGACTTCATTCACGTCTTCCCCGCTTTCTGGGTGGTCATATTACTCCCGTTCCTTTGCGCTGTGGGTGGCTACCTCATCTCACATAAGATGGGCGGAATAATCAGGACCATGAACAAGGCCCTGAAAGCCGAGGAGGTGCGCTCCAACTCGATCCTTCAGTTCGTTGAGGGACTTTCGGCTGGCAAGCTCGATGTGAAGATAAACAGCGATGACAAGGACGATGAGCTCATTTCGTCTCTTGTCCAGCTCCAGAAAAGCCTCAAGCAGAACCAGAAAGAGGATGCCAAGAGGCGCGACGAGGAGCAGCAGCGCACTTGGGTGACCCGTGGCGTGGCTGAGTTCGGTGAGATCTTGCGACGCAACAATGACAACATGCAGGAGCTCTCTTATAATATCATCCGCTACTTGGTTGACTATGTCAACTTGACTCAGGCCGGATTTTTCCTTCTTCACACTGGTGATGAGAAGGGAGACAATGGTAAGAAGTTCTTTGAGCTCACTGCCTTCATAGCCTATGACCGCCGCAAATATGCCGACAAGACTATTGAGTGGGGTGAGGGTTTAGTTGGACGTTGCGCACTTGAGCAGCGTACAATCTATATGACTGAGCTTCCTGAGAATTACGTGACCGTCACCTCTGGCCTTGGTGAGGGCGACCCCTCCGCACTTATTCTCGTGCCGCTCAAGAGCAATGACGTAGTTTATGGCGTAATTGAGATGGCAATGCTCCAGCCGCTGCTCAAGCACGAGATTGAGTTCCTTGAGAAGACCGCAGAGAGTATCGCCATGACAATCTCGACTGTTAAGACCAACATGCAGACGCAAATCCTCCTTCAGGAGACTCAGCAGCAGGCCGCCCGAATGCGTGAGCAGGAGGAGGTTTCGCAGCAGCACCTTGAGGAGATGCGCGCTACGCAGGAGCTCAACAGCCGAAACGAGATTGAGATGAAAGGTGTCATGGCAGCGATTGACCATGCCTCCATCTCTGTCACTTTTGCAACTGACGGCTCATTGCTCAACGTCAATGATAACTTCCTCAGGACTTTCGGTTATAAAGCCGAGGAGATTGAGGGTCAGAACATGAGCATCTTCTTCTTCAAGGAGGATCAGGCTGAGCTTGACACAATCCTTGAGACCATTAACCGTGGCGAGACTTTCAATGGCCGCGTCAGACGCCGCTCAAAGCGTGGCGAGGAGGTTTGGCTTCTCTCGACATATACGCCAGTCCGCGACTCCGAGGGCGACGTTCTCAAAGTCATAAGCCTTGAGACCAACATAGCCGACCAGGTTAAGCTCGAGCGCGAGATGCAGGACAGCAAGAAGGAGCTTGACGTCCGTCTTCAGGCTACGAGAGCCGAGGTTGAGGCTAAGTTCAAAGAGATTGAGGCCGTCAAGGTGCGTAACGAGAAGACGCTCGATGGCATGCTTGACGCCATCATAACCACAAGCAACGAGGGCATTGTCGAGTTCTTCAATGTAGCCGCTGAAAAGATGTGGGGCTACAAGCGCGAAGAAGTCCTTGGCCAGAACGTCTCCATGCTCTTCGCCGAGGATGACATAGCCAAAAATGATTTCATTAAGGCATTCGTCACCCCCGATATGCAAAAGGTTATCGGTGAGCGCAAAGAGGTGTCTATCAAGGATAAGTTCGGCGAGAAGGTGCCAGTCCTCATTCTTCTGTCTGAGGCAGAGGTTGATGGCGAGCACTCGTTCACTGCATTCATCCAAAACATTGAGGTTGAGCTGTTCTAAGTTCATCAATACCAATTTCTTCAACACCAATAGTGGATTATAAGGAGTTTCTCAAGGCTTTCGGAAAAAGGAGTGGTTTCGATTTTTGCGACTACTCAGAGTGTTCCATAAGCCGTCGCCTTCAGAAAATTTGTTCTGAAACAGGCATGAGCTTTGAGCAGATCCTTGACCGCGTGGTGGTTGACAAAAATTTGGTTAAGATGATTGTCGAGGCCATCACGGTCAACACGACAGAACTGTTCCGTGACCCCTCTGTTTGGATCTCTCTTGGCAAGTCTCTCTACCGCCAGCTCCCTAAGCAGGTCATGTCCACCATTTGGCATGCCGGTTGCTCCACTGGGCTTGAGGTCTATTCTAATCTTATCCTTATCGAGGAGCTCGGTATGAGTGAGAGGGTACGCGTCATTGGCACGGATGTCAACCCCTCTGTGCTTGAGGCTGCTAAGGCAGGTGTTTATAACCTGACCTACAACAAAGCGTATATAGAGAACTTCAACCTCGTGATGCAAGGTCTCGGCATGACTGCCACCTTCGACAAGTATTTTGAGGTTGACGAGTCTGCCGATACCATAACAGTCCGCCCCGAGCTTAGGAAGAGGGCCATATTCCTCCGCCAAGATTTGGTAAAGGACAAGGCCCCGTTCCCATATAAGGTGGATGTGGTTTTCATTCGCAACGTCATTATCTATTTCAATTCGATGTTGCAGATGAAGGTGCTGCGCGAGATTTCTGAGAAACTCTTTAAGGGAGGCTCGTTAGTCCTTGGCAAACAAGAGGATTTGCCGCTTCAGGCAGGAATCCTCTTCAGCCGGAATGGTGCTTTCTACAAGAAAAAATAACTCGTCTCATGCTCCTGACGACCAAAGAGTTGCGTGACATAGAGGTCGTCTTGGCCGAAAGGCTCAAGGTCGACTATACTAACTTCACCGATGATTTTTTCCGTCGGAGGTTGGAGTATGTCTTTGAGAAGATGCACTTCCACCGCCTGCAGGATCTCTATTCGGCGCTCTCCTCGCTCGTCTCGTTTGATGAGATAACATATTATCTTTCAGTTCCTCAGACTGAGCTTTTCAGGGCCCCGTCTTTCTGGCGACAGGTCCGTAAGTTCGTGTCAGATCCCGAGGTTAAGACTGCGTGGATTCCTTGTCTGAGCAGCTACCATGAGCTTTATAGCCTCGAGATAATCCTTGACATGGCAGGTCGCCGAGACATAAAGGTGACGGCGAATGTGGTGAGTGACAGGATTACTGAGAAGACACTCTCATTGTCAGTGTCAAAGACTGACAATGACATGAACCGAGCGAATTTCGAGAGGCTTGAGACTCAGTCTGTTTATGAGGACTATGTAGCCAAGCAGACAGACGGCTCAGGCTATGCGCTCCGTGACGGCAGTTTGCTTGACAATGCGACTTTCAGGAACGGATGGTTCATGAACTACCCCGAAGAGAAGTACGACCTCGTCATCTGCCGCGACGCCATACTTGGTTATAATATGAACCTTGCGGAAAAGGCTTTCAAGAAATTGGCTGATTCGCTGTCGGGGGCAAGCGCAATGCTTGGCATCGGCGTCATGGAGAGGCCTTTAGGCTTGGAAGAGGTATTGGATTGCTCCAGGAAGTCCGATGGCATATACAGGCTCTTGCAGTAGAGTTATAAACGTCAGATTCAGAGTTAAATGGCAACATATAATGTAGTGGTCATAGGCGGGTCGGCCGGCAGCTATGCTGTCGTCTCTAAGATCCTGTCGTCTCTGTCTGCCGATTTCCCTGTGCCTGTGATAATATGCATGCACCGCCTAAAGCATGTGCGTGCCGGTTTTGTCGAGGCTCTCAATGAGCGTTGTGCACTCAATGTCATTGAGCCATATGACAAACAGACAATAGAGCGTGGCAATGTCTATGTCGCGCCTGCCAATTATCACATGTTCATTGACTATTTTGGCTCTGTCTCACTCTCCATTGAGAGCCCCTACCTCTTTTGCCGCCCAGCCATAGACTATACGCTCACTTCTGCGGCCAAAGCCTGGCGAGCTAAGACCCTGGGCATAATATTGACGGGGGCTAATCAAGACGGGGCCAAGGGTCTCAAGAGCATAGCCGACGCAGGCGGATATACCATTGTGCAAGACCCTGCGACTGCCGACGTGCCGACGATGCCCCAGGCGGCGTTGCGACTTGTCAAGCCCAATGCCATCCTTTCGCCACAAGGAATTATTGACTACCTTAAGACAATATCGTAAGATGTCAAAGAGTTTAGACGATTTAATTGATAGGTTCTCACACTATATAGCCATCATATCACCGCGCTTCCACGCTTACGTGGGTTGGATGAAAGGGCATGTGGTGAAGGCGTTTGCTGTGATCAGGGGCTGCGTCAAGTCGATACGGCGGCGCATGGGGACTATTGTCGCTAAGGTGATCGCCCGCTACAATGCCATTCCCACGCTCGTTAAACTCCAAATCGGGCTTCTATCCCTCATTCTTTTCTTCATCTTCTGGCAATTCCTCGCCTACGAGTTTTCTCAGACGACTTTCATAACCATCAACCTTGTTGTGGCGGCCGTGTTGACGAGTGCGACATCTATAATCGGCATACGCTCAATTAAGAATGTGGAGTCCGCGCGAAGTGAAGCGAACAAATTGAGTGAGCAGCTGTCTAAGTGCGAGATGGACCTCGACAGGCTCAAGACTGAGTTGTTTGAGATTCGCAACAAGGATCGCAGACAGTCCGCCGTTGGCAAAGGCTCCATCCGATTTGTTGATACGGTCAAAAAATTAAAACTCAAGGCTCTGCCCGACGCAGAGAAAATGCAGTATGTGATAGACGCCCTCGGGGTCTGTTATGACATAACGGGAGCCATCGCCTTCGCCCGTGATGAGGAGACCGCCTCACCTGATAAGGAATCGACCGACACGAATGGTGAAGAGGCGGAAAAGGATGAAGTCTTCCGCATAGCAGGTCGTTTTGGCCTGTCTGACGAGCCGCCCACGACAATCGTTACCTCAGGAGACGGAATTCTTGGGCAAGTGGTGGCTAACAACGAGCCGCTGTCTCTTGAAAAAGTCCCGGCTGAGTACCTGTCGGCTCTTTCAGGCCTCGGGCGTAGTAGAAATGTGAACGTTTACGCCCTTCCTCTCGTAAGAGGGAGCGAGGGCCGTGTTGAGGCCGTCGTTGAGGTGGCAAGTTTTGAGAAACTGCAAATAGTGGAGGCTTGGAGCTCCATCGAGCAACAACTTAGCGAGATTATCTGACTCCGATGAAGTATAAGAAAATAAAGAAGGTGGATTGGGGATACCTCTCCCCAAAAGGATTCTCTGAGCTGCAATGGTATGTGGCTTTGAGCACCGTCGTCGCCACTTTGCTCATCGGATGGACCAGTATGATGGGCCTCTTGGGCTTCAACGTGTCGCTCTACAACATCGCCTATCTCCACCACTACCTTTTTGTCTGGATTTTTGATATGTGTGTCTTTGCCGTGCTTTTGTCCACGCTCTACATATCTAATTTCCGCAAAAAGAAGTTGAGTCTGTTGAAGCGCGAGATAGAGGATCTTCAGGTTACAATTAAGGACAGCATTGCCATTGCTGACGACATCCGCGTCGGCCGTGAGGTGGACCGCGCGTCCGCTGGCAAGTCTGACATTGGTCGCACTCTTCTTAACCTTGGAACAAGCCTTCATGACAGCCGCGAGAAGGAGAAGTTCGCTAATTGGGTCTCCAAAGGCAAGGAGACCATCTCTGATATCCTCCGCGCACACACGCGTATTGATGATCTTGCCGAAGCCACAATAGAGGGTCTCATCTCTTATTGCAATGCGGTTCAAGCCGCGTTCTATATCCTTGACGGCGACACCCTGCGTGTAGTCACACAATATGCCTATGACCGACGCAGGTATGAAAAGAATGAGATAAAAATAGGTCATGGTCTCATTGGCGCGGCTGCCTATGAAAAGCAGCTTATCTATCGCACCGAGATACCTGACGACTATTTCACCATAACATCCGGCCTCATTGGCCAAAGCCGCCCTAAGAGTCTCCTTATCATCCCCTTGAAGCAGGAGGAGGAGGTTCAGGGCGTCATTGAGGTCTCTTTCTTCCAAAACAGTCTGCCTCAGCACTATATGTTGCTTGCCGAAGAGGTGGGCAAGATAATCGGCAGCACCATCTATAACCTTAAGGTTAACGAGCAGACTGAGCAGCTCCTCCGCGAATCTCAGGAGATGACGGCTACGCTCCGTAAGAATGAGGAGCAGCTCAATGAGAACGCCCGTGAGATGCGTGACGCGAAGGAGAGCCTTGAGATTTCTAATACCGAGCTCAACAGCAAGATTGAGGAGATTAAGGCTCAGCAGAAGAAGCAGGACGCCATGCTCTCCAACGCCTCGGAGTTCATCTCTATCTATGACCAGAACCGCGAGGTTGTCTATGAGAGTCCCTCTATGAAACGAATCCTCGGCTATGACCCCGATGAGGAGATCCATGGCATGGACGAGGAGTGGATGATGCCCACAAGTTTCAAGAAGGTGCAGAAGATGTTCGATTACCTCTTGGCCACACCAGGCGGAGAGACCACAATCGAATATACCTATCTGAAGAAAAATAGTGATCGCATCTATCTGGAGACGCGTGGACGAAACCTGTTGCATGACCCGGCAATCCGTGGCCTGATTTTCAACACCCGTGACGTCACTGAGCGTAAGATGCGTGAGAACGAGGAGAAAAAGACGGGACGAATGAAGTCGCTGTCCGAGAACTCCCCCGACGTCATCATCCGAACATCACTCAAAGGCAAGATACTCTACGCCAATCCGGCTGCCGCTAAGTTCCTCAATCTCAACCTTAAGGAGTCTCTCAAGGATAAGACCTTGCCCGACTTGCTCGAGGATGAGGCTTTCCGCGACTTCGTGACCGCAGTGCTCCGCAGCGTCAAGAAGTCTAAGAAGCAGGAGAATACCGAGCTTGAGATCGGCGAGAAGGAGAAGACTTATTTTGAGGTCAAGGCGATTCCGGAGCTTGATGAGAATGGCAGTGTGGACTCTACCCTCTTCACTATCCATGACGTGACCGAGATCAAGCAACTCGAGCAGGAGGCGCAAAAAGCGCGTGAGGACGTCATGAGCTCCATCAACTACGCCAAGCGCATCCAGTTCGCCCTTTTGCCAGAGGAGGTGCAAATTCAGGAGAGGTTCCCGAACTCGTTCATGTTCTACAGGCCCAAGAATGTCGTCTCGGGTGACTTCCCATGGTCATACACCAACGGCAATATCACCTATCTTGCCGTGGTCGACTGCACAGGCCATGGTGTGCCTGGCGCCCTCTTGTCCATCATAGGCTATTTGCTGCTCAGCAACATAGTTTCTAATCATCCCGACTTAACTCCCGCCCAGATATTGGACATGCTTCATGAGGCTGTCCGTGACGCTCTCAAACAGAAAACAAGCGAGGCCAACGCCGGTGATGGCATGGATCTTGCGCTCATGAGGATTGACCCCGACAAACGCGAGTTGCAGTTCTCTGGCGCCCACCGCCCTCTCTACTATCTGCATGAGAAGCGGAAAGGCGAGTTTGACAAAGGTGACGACTGCGTATTCCAGGAGTTCGAGGGTACCCGAAAGGGCATCGGAGGAAAGCCTTTGCCAAACGGCAGAAAAGAGAAGGTGTTTGAGAACAACGTCATCACATATGAGCCTGGTGACCGCTTCTTCGTCTTCTCGGACGGACTCCCCGACCAGCTTGGCGGTGAGGAACATAAGAAGTTCTTCACGAAGCGTGTCAAGGAGTGGCTCGCGCGCAATGTCAACGAGTCCATGTCCGCCACCTCTAAAGACCTTATCAAGACCTTTTACGATTGGAAAGGCACCGACAAACAGGTTGATGACGTGCTTCTGATTGGTGTCGAACTCTGATCCGATATGATTCTACTCACTACTGTAAGATATTGTCGCCATGGCGAATGAGTTTTCGAGCAATCATTTTCTTGAATATGCCTATGCAACATATAAGGACCTCCCCAACACGGAGGTAAACCTTGTTTATGTTGGTGGGATTACCTCAGCCGTGACTCGTAACTTCACAATCATGATTGAGGAGCATCTCCTCCGCAGCGCAGAGAGTAGCCCTGTGCAGCGAAAGGTGTTCAATGTCATGGTCGAGGCCCTGCAAAATATCAGTCGTCATGCGGACACGCTCTCTGGTGATCCCGAGGAGGTCCGCCGAGGCATTATAATAGTCTGCCACTCAGACGACGCTTACCACATTGTCACGGGCAACCTTGTGAAGGTGGAAAAGGTGGATAACATAAGGAATCGCCTCTCTGCAATCAATGAGATGGACCGTGCGCAGCTATCTGCCGCATATAAGGATCAGATAACCAACGGCAAGATTTCAGAGAACGGAGGCGCCGGCCTTGGCTTCATTGACATTGCGAAGAAAAGTGGCAATAAGATTGATTTCCGTTTCTTGGATTTGAAAGAAGATCTGCCAGGCTATAATTTCTTCCTCACCATTTGTACGATTAAGAGAAAATAGGCAAGCCAACCGATAGATGCCCGTTATACATATTGATTCACTCGCCGTCCCTGGCCTCGAAGTCTATGCGTCGCTGACAGAGGCGGCTCTGCGAAGCCCTCAGCAGAAAAATTCGGGAGTCTTTATCGCTGAGAGCCCCAAAGTAATCAGGGTGGCGCTCCGTGCAGGCTACCAACCTATTTCAATCCTCACCGAAGAGAAACATATCACAGGCGATGCGGCCGACATCATGGCCATGTTGCCGCCTGACACACCCGTCTACACGGGTTCCCGCGAAATTTTATCTTCTTTGACCGGCTATACGCTCACGCGTGGCGTCCTTTGCGCCATGCGGAGGCCTGTTTTGCCAACGGCCGCTCAGGTCTGTGAGGGTAAAAGCAGAGTAGTTGTGATTGACGGAGTGGTGGACTCAACCAACATTGGCGCCATATTCCGCTCAGCGGCCGCCCTTGGCATTGAGGCCGTCCTCCTGACCCGCAATTCATGCGACCCACTTTTGCGTCGCTCCGCCCGTGTCTCCATGGGTTCCGTATTCCTCGTCCCGTGGGCTTGGCTCGACGGACCTGTACAGTCTCTCAATTCATTGGGTTTCAAGACTGCGGCCATGGCTCTCACTGACAATTCTATCGCATTGGACGATGCTCGCCTTGTTGCAGAGCCTCGTTTGGCCATTGTGATGGGCACAGAGGGTGACGGACTTCCACATGACACGATTTCACAGTCCGACTATGTCGTGAGAATTCCGATGGCTCATGGCGTTGACTCGCTCAATGTGGCGGCGGCGTCGGCTGTGGCCTTCTGGGTTTTGGGAAAGCGCAAACAATGATTAAAAAAGGGAAAGATTGCTTTTACGCCTCTTTCGCATTGAATAACCAGCCGTTCGTCTAATTTTTTTCCTCAGAAGGGCCTGACCACGTATATTTGTCTTGCAAGCCGAGAAAAAGGGTTTGTCAAGCTATATATGCGCTCAAATAAAATATTCTCCTTCATCCTGTCATGCCTCGTGGCGACAGCGGCACTCTCTTCATGCTCTGAAGATGCTGAGGTGTCGGTTGAATCCGATATAACACTTTCCGAGACTTCTGTCACGCTCTCTTCGTCAGAGGGCGCAGCTGTGGTCGTAAGGTTCACCAGTGCGACGGAATGGACTGCGGAAGTCTCAGACTCGTGGCTCACAATTAACAAAGAGAGTGGCTCAGCTGGAAGTTGCTCAGTTCTTGTCACCGCTGCCTCGGAGAACGATGAGAAGGAGGCACGCTCAACCACGTTGACAATAGCCGCCCCCGGGCTCATAAAGACGGTCACTGTGACGCAAAAGGCGTCTAATTACGTCTCTCCAGAGCAAACGGAGTATGAACTGGCTGCCGAGGGCGACACGGCCCTAATCTCTGTCACGACAAATGTCTCTGCCCAAAATCTGAGGGCTGTCTTCTCTTCGGAGTCTTCAACCGCTTGGGCTTCCATATCGATTGACAATGATTTGTCAACAGACGATGTCAGGGTATATAAGGTCATTGCTTCCGAAAATATATCATCTGCGCGCTCAGGCGTTTTGCAATTCTATGTGTCCAAGGGACTTACGGTTGATATGGCAGCCGAGGTGACCATTTCGCAAGAGGCGACCAACCTTCCCACATCGACTGATTATTCTCAAGACAAGAAGGTTGTCACAATCCAGCGTGCCACGAAAGGCAGCGGTGTCCCCGTCGTCATAATGGGCGACGCGTTTCTTGACACTGATATAGAGGATGGGACTTATGACGAGGTGATGCGCAAAGCCGCTGAAAATCTGTTCACGGAGCAGCCAATGACTGCCCTAAAGGATTATTTTGACGTCTATTACGTGTGCGCCGTCTCACATCATGACCGTGTAGGCTCAGCTTATAAGACAACCTTCTCTTGTGTGCTTGCGGGTAATGGCTCAACGTCAATCTCTGGTGACGAGGATGCCGTTCGCGAATATCTGAGTCAAGTGGAGGGTGTGGACGCCGACAAAGCGTTGACAATAGTCATTATCAACACAAGCGATTACGCCGGCACAACCTATTTCGGCTATCAAGATGACAATGAGAAGTTTATTGATTTCGCCATTGCCTATTGCCCTGTCATCGATGACTTGGATAGCGAACGTTTCCGCGCGGTCCTCAACCATGAGGCTATTGGCCACGGCTTCGCCAAACTCGAGGATGAGTACAGTTACGAGAGAAATGGCACTATAACCAATGACGACAAGGCCTTGATTGAGTTGTTCCAGGCCTCTGGTTGGGCCCAAAATGTCGATTTCTCATCGGATGTGACTGAGACGTTGTGGGCTGACTTGGCCGCGGATGATAATTTCTCGTCAGAAAGTCTCGGTGCCTACGAAGGTGCGGCCACTTTCTATCGCGGCATCTATCGCCCAACTTCCAACAGCATGATGCGCCACAATAGTGACGGTTTCAACGCCCCGAGCCGCCGAGCCATCTACAACAGGGTCATGACTGACGCCACAGGCTCTACGCCCTCTAATGACGAGTTCGTCGCCTTCGATGTGGCAAATAACACTTCATCTTCCGTCAACAAGTCAATAGCGGCATCTTTAAGCACGCCCTTTGGCAAGCCTGTCTTCCGGGGAAAAGCTAAGTAGACGCCAATTAAATGTGGTTGAAATTCTGAGATATACGCCAAAGAGAGAAATCGAGTTCATGTGAATAACAGAGAAAGCCCCGCGGTGCAACTCTTGCGCCGCGGGGCTAATTATGTCTGTTAAAGGTATGGTTGGACTTCTTAGAAGCCGAAGTTTACACCAATGGTGTAGAGACCGCCAATATTGTCGCAGTAGACCATCTCTTTCTTGTCGTTGTTGAAGAGGTTGTTGCCGTTAAGGAACACCTCCACATTTTCGGTTGGTTTATATCCGACCTTGAGGTTAAGCGTGAACTTGGGCTTGAGCTCGGTCTCCGCGTCGTCGTATCTGTTGTAGAGCGACATGGCGGCTGAATGAGATGTGTCATAAGTGCGCTTAGCAGTATAATTGCAATAAGCGGAGACGTTTAATTGGCTGATGGGCTTATAGATGAAGCCGACCATGCCGTAAATAGCCGGGGTGGCTTTGTGCCTGTGGCCATTGCTGAGCACGGGAGTTTCAGTCACGTTGGTTCCGCAGTCCTCATACTCCTCTCCGCTCGCAGAGAATCGGGTCAAAATGGCGTACTTCATTGCAAAGTACATTGAGAGCGGAGTGTTAACATATTGCTCACGTGCCGACTCAGGGCAATTGGGGTTATCAATGGTTATGGTGGTTCCGCTAACCGCCTGCCCTTTGTCAAGGCAGCTTATGGCGTACTGCTGAAGCTGGGTCCAGACAGCCTCTTGCTGCTCAGATGTCCAGTTGTTCCAGTTGGTGGCGTCGCGGAACGCCCAGTAGTCTGCGTAGTTGAATGCCGCTTCGGCGTAACCTTTGTGTAAGTACTCACCCTGGACAAGGTCTGTGAGAGCATCGACAGTCATGCCGCCGGCCTTGGTTATCTGGGTCATCACATTGCTCTCAAGGTTATAACCATAGTAGTTGTCAATCTTTGTGCGCTGTATGTTAGCGTTGAGCTTGAGGATGAGTTTGCTTGAGACGATGTAGTCGAGGTTGAGGCTCAGACCCATCTGGTATACCTTGTAGGGCATGTTATCATACTGGAACTGCGAGTAGTTCTGCATCTTGCCCATGACGTAGGATATGAGCTGGGCGGGGCCTATGGTCGCCCCTGACCCTGCCGCTGCGCTGAGTGCGGATTTGGCTGCGTTGAACTCTCTTTGCGAGATGGTGTAGGATGAGAGGCTTGAAATGACAGCGCCGTAATCCTGGCTCTTGGAGAGGAAGAACTCCGCGTCGAGGAGGACTCGCGGGCTGGGCTTCCAACGATAACCAATCTCGACGTTGTTCAAACTCATGAGGTCGGCCTCGTCGTTGCCCAAGAAGAAGACTATGGAGGGACTCTTGAGGTTGGTGCGGTACCACGTGTAGTTAACGTTCGTGTTAATCATGTTCGGGCCGCGGAAGGCGTGACCATAGGCGAGGCGTAGGAAGTTGTCATCGTTGAACTTATATGAGGCTGCTGCCAAATATGACATGTTCCACTTGTCGGGCTTGCTGGTCTTGTCAGCACGCACTGCTGCCGTCAGGCTGAACCCCTTGTGGCTCCACTGTGCGCGGACGCTGGGCGAGATGACTGAAATGTCCGCATGACCGCCAAAGAGTGACAGTGTCTCCTCGGGGTGGCTCTTGCTCTGTTTCTTGTAGTCCTCGTAGTAGAGGTAGTTGAAAGCGACGCCCGGACGAAGTGTCACCTCATCGCCAATTCGGAAATTATACTCCGCCTGACCGTTTACGACGTTCGATTTGACCTTGAAGCCGTCAACTCCTTGGCATATATCCTGCGGGCCACCCGAATAGTTGGCAAGGATGCGAAGGTTGCGGATGTTGGCCTCGAAATTGACGTAGCCTGTCTGGCTTGTGGTTCCAACCTGCGGGTAGTAGTCCTTCTTGGGTGACATGTTCAGGGAGTATGAACTCTGATAGCCGCCTGTGAGGTCGAATGTTACGCCTTTCTTGGGAGTGAAACGGAGGTAGCCGTTTAAGCCGAAATTCTCGCGTGAGAGCCCTGGGTTGGGGAACAGGTCTTCGAGAGGAGAGTCGTCCTCAAAGACGTTATAGAGGTTTCCGTTCAGATATTGACGGAGCTTCTTGATGTCCGCGATTGAGTAGAAACCGCCCTTAGACGCGTCCTTGAACTTTGTCTCGTCAGTGAGTATGCTTGCGTCAGTTACTGATGTCGTGGCGGGGTAAGCGTTGTCTATGTCGTAGTAGACGTCACCCGACGGAACGATGTAAATCTTGTCCGTGTTGCGGTTGCGGTGCTGGCCGTTGACCGTGAGTCCTGCGCTCCATTTGTCGCTGAATGTGTGGCGGATGGCGAAATCGGCAATGTAGGTGTCCATGTTGCCAACCTGCACACCGCCGCTCACCTGCTCAGAGCCGGCTGAGGGCTTCTCGGTGATGATGTTGACAATACCGGTCACCGCGTTCATGCCATAGAGGGCCGAGCATGCGCCGCGGACGACCTCAATGCGCTCAACGTCCTCAATGGAGATTGGCATCTGCTCCATCTGGATGATGCCCGTGATGATGTTCTGGACTGAGCGTCCGTCCACCATCAGCTGCATATTGTTGTTGTTGGTGTACAAGAGCGGAGCGTTATCCGGAATGTTGTTCAGTCCGCGCATGTGGATGTCATACAATCCATTGTTGCGTTGGGACACTATCATGCCCGGGATGAGGCGGAAGGCGTCCTCGATGGTGGTCGCGCCCCATGACCTCAGCTCGTCTTTCGTGATGACGGTGGTAGCCAATTGGCTGGTGAACGTGCTCTCCTCTTCTTTTGAGGCGGATGAGACATTCTTGTTCATAATCATGGCGAAAAGCTCGTCGACGCTGCTGACCCCAAGGGTCTCCACGGCTTGCATCAGTTCTTCAAGAGGCAGCTCACTCAGCTCTTCGGTGCTCATGGCCAAGATCTGCTCTCGTGAAAGCGGTGTTTGCGCGCTTAGCTCTGTGGCAATCGCTGCGACTGCCATCAGGCATAAGATCTTCTTCATTGTGTAAGTTAAAGTTGATGTTCTTTCTCGAAAAAACTCATCCGTCTTCGCATAGCTATCCCCTATCCCGGGGGTCCGGTGTGTCAAAGATGAAGTTGCTTTCTCGTTTGTGTTCGCTCGAATTAACCGCAAATATAGCTGTCCTGTTGACTTTTCGGTGTTTTTTTTGGAGTATAAAGCGATGCAAGCCCTTTATATTTATCGGAACTAAATACCATTTAGTGCGTAAAAGGAAGTAATTATATTTAAATAGGGCGAACAGTTAATAATTAAACTAACAGTTTTGCCCCCCCCTATCCACTGTCAAACTAATCTTCTCACACCCGAAAGAGCATATGTACACCTCCGAAGGAAAATTCTACATCGCTCATTGCGACGACGGACCAATCAACATAATCGGCAAGATGGCCAACCGCCACGGACTCATTGCCGGAGCCACAGGAACGGGTAAGACCGTGACGCTTCAGGTTTTGGCCGAGACCTTTTGTCAGGCGGGTGTGCCTTGTTTCATGGCCGACATGAAGGGCGACCTCTCCGGCATCAGCCAGGCGGGCAAGATGAGCGGTTTCATTGAGAAGAGAAAAGACTCGTTCGGTGTGCCCGACCCGCAGTTCCAAGCCTGCCCCGTCAGGTTCTATGACGTCTATGGCGAGCAGGGAACTCCCATCAGGGCCTCTGTCAGCAGCCTCGGCCCGCAGCTTCTGTCTCGTCTCATGGGACTTAACGAGACGCAGACCGGCATCCTTAATATAGTCTTCCGTGTGGCGGATGACCGCGGCCTGCTTCTCTATGACCTCAAGGATCTGCGCGCCCTGCTCAACTATGTCTCAACCAACGCCAAGAGCCTCACCACGGCCTATGGCAATATAGCTCCGCAAAGTGTCGGCGCGATATCTCGTTCTCTGCTTGAGCTTGAAAATCAAGGGGCTAACCAGTTCTTCGGTATGCCTGAGTTTGACATCATGGATCTCATCCAGACCGAGGGCGGCAAGGGCGTCATGAGTGTCTTGGCCGCCGACAAGCTCATGCTCCAGCCTAAGCTCTACTCCACTTTCCTCCTTTGGCTCATGAGCGACCTCTATGCCAAACTGCCCGAGGTGGGCGACATGGAGAAACCCAAGCTCATCTTCTTCTTCGATGAGGCCCACATGCTCTTTGATGACACCCCTAAGGCTCTGACTGACAAGATTGAGCAAGTCATCCGTCTCATCCGCTCCAAAGGCGTCGGCATATATTTCGTCACCCAGAACCCGACCGACATCCCAGAGACCATTCTCGGCCAGCTTGGCAATCGAGTGCAGCACGCCCTCCGCGCTTTCACCCCCAAGGACCAGAAAGCCGTTCGCTCTGCCGCTGAGACATTCCGCGCAAACCCCGCCTTCAAGACCGACGAGGCCATTACGAACCTTGAGACCGGCGAGGCTCTCGTCTCCGTACTCGATGAGAAAGGCGCGCCCACTATGGTGCAGCGTGCCAAGATACTCTTCCCTCTCAGTCAAATAGGTGCGGTGACGCCCGAGCAGCGCAAGCAGATTATAGAGGCGTCGCCACTCCACGCCAAATATGTCACCCCTGTTGACCCCGAGAGCGCATTCGAGGTCTTGCTCCGTGAGAGTGAGCAGGCTGCGGAAGCCGATGAAAAGGCCTCTGAATCAAAGGGCAAGAGTGGCAAGGCAGAGAAGAAATCAAGCTCAACTTTCAGCCGAATATGGAAGTCGGTCGGCACGGCCGTTGTCTCTTGTCTCGCTACCATCCTCGGCTCGTGGGTCTCTGGCAAGATATCAGGCTCCACATCAAGTCAGAAGAGTGCCAGCGACATAGCAGGGCAGGTGGCCAAGCGCGCCACCTCGGCCGCCACGCGCTCTGTCGTCAAGGAGATTACGCGCAGCGTGCTTGGGACGAAGAGTTAAATCATTTCCCCACTTCCTGAGTGGTTACAACGGAAAAGGCATCAATCCCGCATGGGGTTGATGCCTTTTCCGTTGTCATTAACTTACCTCGTCTTGTTCCTCCACACCGTCGGCGTGTCCCCCGTCTTGCGCCGGAAGAACCGCGTGAAGATGCTCTGGTCCGGGAAGTTGAGCCGCATGGCAATCTCCTGCATGGTCATCTCGGTGGAGTGGATCATCTCCTTGGCGGCGTATATTATTGTCTCGTCAATCAGGGCTTTGGGCGACGCGTGTTTGCCTTTGCATATCTGGTTGAGATAGCGGGGCGTGATGGCCATCTGGTCGGCGTACCAGTCAACGTCATGATGCTCAAGGGCGTTGTCATGAACCAGCTGGATGTATCGCCTGAAGAGGTCTGTGCGATGTGTCGTCTGGTTCTCGCTGCGCTCATTCCGCCATTGCGAGTATGTCATCTCGTGGATGTTCATCAGGTAGAACTGCACAATGTTGCGCATTTTCGGAGCTGCGTATTTGCTTTTGGGCCTTGAGCAAACGTCATAGGCGAGCGCGTAGATGTGGTTGGTTACTGTTTCGCACGCCTCATCGCTAAGGTTCTCTATCGGGTTGAACCTCAAGAATTTGAAGAAATCGGGATCTGTTTTCATCCCCATGTTGAAGACGAATTTCTGGCTAACTACGAACTCTTTGCACTCGAAGTCCGGCGAGACGCTCATGAACCTGACCAATGTGCCTGGCATCAGTATCATCTCGCTGTTTTTGCGCATCTCGTAGGTCTGCATGTCTATCTCTATGATGGCGGCGCCCGCTGTGCACAAAGTGAAGCTGAAGTCCTCCACGTGGGCGGCTATCTTCATTATCGTGTATTTGGTCTCGGCAAATGCCAAAAAGTCTTGTCCCTCGGGCAGTTTGTATTCCTTTATCATGCTAATCGTTTGTAAACAGGCAGAAAACCCGATTTTGAGTTTGCGTTTTACATAAATTCGTAAAATGAATAGGTTACGCCGAATTATTGACAATTTTTAAAAACTTCGGTTCCTATAATGCACAACACAACGCAAAATTAGCAAATTGTTTGAATGATAAAATAGTGAACTTTGCCATCAGAAAATATATGTTAAGATAACACAGATAGACTTTACTATGCAAAAGAAAAACTTCGGCACAATTCGCGCCATGGTCGCACCGGCCCTCGCAGCCTCAATGCTCCTCGCCACGGCGTGCCAGCAAGAGCAGCAGCAGCGCCCCGCCGCGCAATACGCCACTTTCACTGCCCAGAAGCAGGATCAGAATGTAGTGGACACCTATTCGGCCTCAATCCGCGGTCGTCAGGATGTCTCTGTCATGCCACAGGTCTCCGGAACTCTCACCGAGCTCCGCGTCTCCGAGGGTGACAAGGTCCGCAAAGGTCAGGTGATGTTCATCATCGACCAGGTTCCTTACCGCGCGGCTCTCGAGACCGCCAAGGCCAACGTCGAGTCGGCCAAAGCCCAGGTGGCTCAGGCACAACTCTCTTATGACAGCAAGAAGGTTCTCCGTGAGAAGAATGTCGTCTCTGACTTCGATCTCATGACCGCCGAGAACACCCTCCTTACCGCTAAGGCCGCTCAGGCTCAGGCCAACGCCCAGTTGGTCAACGCTCAGAACAGCCTCTCCTACACCGAGGTCAAGAGCCCCGCTGACGGTGTTGTGGGTACACTCCCCTACCGTGTTGGCGCCCTCGTAGGCCCCTCAATGCAGACACCCCTCACAACCGTGTCTGACAACAACCAGATGTACGTCTACTTCTCGATGAACGAGAACCAGATTCTCTCTCTTACCCGCCAGTACGGCAGCACCGACAAGGCTGTCAAGAACATGCCCGACGTCCAGCTCCGCCTCTCCGATGACAGCCTCTACAACCACACCGGCCGCATTGAGACCATCTCTGGTGTCATCGACAGGAGCACCGGCACCGCCCAGCTCCGTGCCGTCTTCGCCAACCCTGACGGCCTCCTCCTCTCAGGCACCAGCGGCAACATCATCATCAGCCGCGAGGCGAAGGGCGCAATCGTCATCCCTCAGTCTGCCACCTTCGAGGTTCAGGACAAGGTGTTTGTCTATCAGATTGTTGACGGCAAGGCCTCTTCCAAGCTCATCTCTGTCACCCGTCTCGCCGATGGCACGCACTATATTGTCAACAGCGGCCTCAACGAGGGTGATGTTATTGTGGCAGAGGGCGTAGGCCTCCTCCGTGAAGGCACCCCCATCTCTGCCAAGAACTAATACTGTCGGTTTAGATTTACCACACAAAAAGATATGAATCTTCGTACATTCACGGAGCGCCCCATCCTTTCGTCGGTGATCTCTATCGTCATCGTCATTGTGGGCATAATAGGCATGTTCAGCCTCCCGGTTGAGCAGTTCCCTGACATCGCGCCGCCAACTGTCATGGTCCGCACCACATATTATGGTGCTAACTCAGAGACCCTTCAGAAGTCTGTCGTCGCGCCTCTTGAGGAGGCCATCAACGGTGTCGAGAACATGACCTACATGACCAGCCAGACCTCAAACTCAGGCTCGGTCACCATCACAGTCTACTTCAAGCAGGGCACCGACCCTGACATGAACGCCGTCAACGTTCAGAATAAGGTCTCTACGGCAACCAGCCAGTTGCCTTCGGCGGTAACCCAGGTCGGCGTCACCACCACCAAGCGACAGACCTCCATGCTTCAGGTCTTCGCGCTCTCATCGCCTGATGACACTTACGATGAGAATTTCATCTCCAACTACCTCGACATCAACATCAAACCTGAGGTCAAGCGTATCTCGGGTGTCGGTGACCTTGTCGTCCTTGGTGGCACCTACACCATGCGTATTTGGATGGACCCCGCCAAGATGGCTCAGTACGGCCTCGTTCCTTCTGACGTGACCGCTGTCCTCTCAGAGCAGAACATTGAGGCTCCTACCGGCGCCTTCGGTGAGAACTCAGGCGAGACTTATCAGTACACAATGCGCTACAAAGGCCGCAAAGTGACGCCCGAGGAGTTCGAGGAGATGGTCATCAGCTCTACCCCCGATGGCAATGTGCTTCGCCTCAAGGATGTCGCTCGTGTCGAGCTCGGTCAGGACTCTTACTCTTATGAGGGTAAGGTGAATGGCCACCCTGGTTGCGCAGTCCTCGTCTTCCAGACCGCTGGCTCTAACGCCACCGAGGTCAACAACAATATCGACAAGTTCCTCAATGAGGCGTCACAGTCTCTGCCTAAGGGCCTTAAGCTCGATGTCGTCAACAACACCAACGACTTCCTCTACGCCTCCATCCACGAGGTCGTCAAGACTCTCTTCGAGGCTATCGTGCTTGTCATCATCGTCGTGCTGCTCTTCCTCCAGAGCCCGCGCGCCGCTTTCATTCCTTTGGTCGGCATCATCGTGTCGCTCATTGGTACTTTCGCTTTCATGTATGTGGCGGGCTTCTCGCTCAACCTCATCACGCTCTTCGCTCTTGTGCTTGTCATCGGTACTGTCGTGGATGACGCCATCATCGTGGTGGAGGCCGTCCAAGCCAAGTTCGATATAGGCTACAACAGTAGCCACATGGCCGCCAATGACGCTATCAAGGGCATCTCTGGCGCGGTCATCACCTCTTCTCTCGTCTTCATGGCGGTGTTCATCCCTGTCTCATTCATGGGTGGCACCTCCGGTGTCTTCTATCGTCAGTTCGGTCTCACAATGGCTGCCGCTGTCGGTATCTCGGCCATCCAGGCTCTCACCATGACCCCTGCACTCTGCGCCATCATGCTCAAACCTCAGAAGGAGGACGAGCGCACTGGCTTCTGGGGCAAGTTCGGTAAGACTTTCAATGCCGGCTTCGAGGGTCTGCAGAAGAAGTACAAGGTCTCTGTCCAGTTCTTCATCCAGCGCAAGAAGATCTCTGTCGTAGTCCTCGGACTCTCAATGGTTCTCCTTGTCTTCCTCATGGGCCGCACCAAGACTGGTCTTGTGCCTAACGAGGACCAGGGCATGGTCATGGTCAACGTGACAACCGCTTCAGGTAGCTCACTCCACACCACTGGCGAGATTGTCGATGAGGTCGGTCGCCGAATCCTCAGCATCCCTGGCGTTGAGACCATCTCTCAGACTGCTGGTTATGGCCTTATCTCCGGTGTCTCAACCTCAGCTGGTATGTACATCGTCCGTCTTAAGAACTGGAGCGAGCGTACCGACCCCAGCCAGAGCGCGACCGCCATCATAGGTCAGATCTACGCCCGCACGGCTGACATCAAGGACGCTTCGGTCTTCGCCATGAGCCCTGGTATGATTCCTGGCTACGGCACTGGTAACTCCATTGACCTTAACCTTCAGGATAAGAATGGTGGCGACATCACCACTTTCTACAACTACGCCATGCAATACATGGGTGCGCTCAACCAGCGTCCCGAGATCTCAATGGCCTACACCACCTTTGCGCTCAACTTCCCAATGTGGGAGGTCGACGTCGACCCTGCTAAGTGCAAACGCGCCGGTGTCTCACCTGCGTCCGTCCTCTCTTGCCTCGGCAGCTACTACGGTGGCTCTTATGTATCCGACTTCAACAGGTTCTCTAAGATTTACAAGGTCATGATCGAGGCCGAGCCTACCGCCCGTCAGGACGAGGCTTCGCTCAACTCGATGTTTGTCCGCATGAATAATGGCGACATGGCTCCTCTTAGCCAGTTCGTTGTCATGAAGCGCGTCTATGGCGCCGAGGTGCTCAGCCGCTTCAACATGTACAACTCAATCGCCATCTCTGTCATGCCTGCCGATGGCTACAGCTCTGGTGAGGCGCTCGCCGCCGTCAAGGAGACCGCGGCTCAGATCCTGCCAATGGGCTATGGCTATGACTTCGGTGGCATCAGCCGTGAGGAGAACAGCCAGAGCGGTCAGACGGGTCTCATCTTCGGCATCTGTATCGTGATGATTTACCTGCTTCTTGCCGCACTCTACGAGAGCTTCCTCATTCCGTTCTCTGTCATCCTCGCTGTGCCGGCTGGCCTCATGGGCTCGTTCGTCGCCGCCAACATCTTCGGACTTGAGAACAACATCTACATGCAGACGGGTCTCATCATGCTCATCGGCCTTCTCTCTAAGACCGGCATCCTCCTCACCGAGTACGCTGTCGAGCGTCGTAAGGCTGGCATGAGCCTCATCTCCGCTGCCATGAGCGCTGCGCAAGATCGTCTCCGTCCAATCCTTATGACCGTCCTCTGTATGGTGTTCGGTCTTCTGCCTCTCTGCGTCGCGCATGGTGTCGGCGCTAATGGCAACAGGGCCCTTGGTACTGGTGTCGTCGGCGGTATGATCATCGGATCGCTCGCGCTCCTTATCTTCGTGCCTGTGCTCTTCGTTATCTTCCAGTGGCTCCAGGAGAGGTTCACCCCCGCTCAGGCCGAGCGCTCTGGCGATTGGCAGATTGATGAGGAGACTGAGGAAGAGGCTAAGAACCGTGCAGCCTACCTCGAAGAGAAAAAACGTGCTGAGCAAAATGACGAGAAATAAGTCAACTTTGCTCTCCATACTCTAAAAGTCATAACAAGATTCTCAAGATCATGCGCAATATATTCCTGCCAACCCTGGCTGTAGCCCTCACGCTCACCAGCTGCGGCATCTATTCAAAATATGAGGCGAAGACTGAGGTCCCCGACGGTCTCTTCGGCCAGGTGGATTCTCTCCAGACCCCCGCCGCCGAGGGTCAGAGCCTCGCCCAGATCGAGTGGAAGCAGGTCTTCACAGACCCCAATCTCCAAAACCTCATCACCGAGGTGCTCGCCAACAACATTGACCTCCAGACCGCTCAGTTGAACATTGAGCAGGCTCAGGCCTCTTTCAAGGCAAGCAAGTTGGCCTTCGCTCCCTCGCTCGTCTTCAACCCCAACGGAGCTCTCGGCAAGTATAATGTCGATGGCGCCGAGGTCACCAAGACCTACACAGTCCCTGTCACTCTCCAATGGCAGATTGACGCTTTCGGCTCTCTCCGTAACTCCAAGAGGTCCAGCGAGGCAAGCCTCCACGCTGCCGAGGATGCCCTCCAGGCTACTCAGACGGCCCTCGTGGCCAACACTGCCAGCCTCTACTACTCTCTCCTTATGCTCGACCGCCAGCTCGAGATTGCCGATAGCACTGCTCAGGCTTGGAGCGAGACTGTTGAGACCATGCACTCCATGATGGACGCCGGCATGGCCAATCAGGCCTCCGTCTCTCAGATGGAAGGCACCTACTACTCAATCCTCACCCAGGTCGAGGACCTCAAGGAGAGCATCAACCAGGTGCAGAACACCATCAGCCTCCTCTTGGCAAAACCGCAGCAGCACATCGCCCGCGGCCGTCTTGAGGATCAGCACATTGACATCAACGTCAATGCCGGTCTGCCCCTCGACATCATCTCCAACCGACCTGATGTCCGCGCTCAAGAGCGTAGCCTCGAGGCCTGTTTCTATTCGGCCAACGGAGCCCGCTCCGCTTACTACCCTAACATCACTCTCTCTGGCCAGGCAGGCTGGACCAATCTCGTTGGCTCAGCCATCATGAACCCTGGCAAGTTCTTCTGGCAGGCTGCCGCAAGCCTCGTGCAGCCCATCTTCCAAAACGGACAGATTCGCGCCCGTGTCAAGATTGCCGAGGCACAGCAGAAGCAGGCTGAGCTCAGCTGGACCAAGGCTGTCCTGACCGCCGGCAACGAGGTCAATGAGGCCCTCGTCAGCTGCCAGACCGCACGTCAGAAGACTGAACTCTACCAGAAGCAGGTTGAGGCTCTCACCTTGGCCTACGAGTCTACCGACCTCATGATGCAGCACGGCTCAACAACCTATCTTGAGGTATTGACCGCTAAGCAGACCCTCCTCTCAGCCCAGCTGAGCCAGGCTGCCAACGTCTACGCCGAGCTGTCATCCCTCATCAATCTCTACCAGGCTGTTGGTGGAGGCACGAAATAAGTCATCGGTTCCACCGCCCATGCCGCTATAAGGGCGGTGGGCTAACCAGGCTTAATTCTATCTTGTGTTTTTTACCTCGCCCCCCTATCCGCGGTACTATGGATAGGAGGGCGAGGTTTTTTTGTTTGTGTAA
>CAVETY010000003.1:0-194998 GCA_963618945.1 Bacteroidaceae bacterium | reverse complement strand
TAGGCGACACCCTCGCCTACATCCCCACAGCGCAGCATCACGCCATAGTAGACCAATTGGAGGAGCTTTTCAAGGACAAGGAGGCTAACTTCACGGAGATATACAAGCTGTTCTCAGACGCTTTCGTGTTCATCCCTTGCACTGCCGAGGAGTATCGGGAGCTTGAGGCGGCTGGTCTGAACTGAGCGGGCTGACAAGGCACGACAAAGAGACGGGACGGGGGCGTTATGCCACGGCCCGTTTTTTAGTGTAGGTTAGTAATAAAGTTATTAGTAATAAACTTATTACATGGAGCGGATAAGGCTGACAGAGAAGGAAAAACAAGCGTTTAGGGGCATAAAAGACGGCACTTCGCAAGATGAAAGGCTAATGGTGTGGGCGGACGTTGTGGCGAGCCTACAAGACAAGAGAATTGTGGAGGCGTGTTTCGAGGGCCAAGAGCTTAGGCGGGGACGGCTCTCCTTATCGTATCCATTGTGTGGTGGGGAAGTTTTTGTTCCTATATTGATGCACTTGTTGAGCATTATTCTTTACTTTGTCCTTCAAGAAGTTTTATAAAGTCAAATGGAGAAGTCTATAGCGGAACTAAAAAAACTAAGGGATTTGCTCTCTGTTGAGCGTGAGTGTGAACGTAAGGAATATGATGACACAGAGAAAAATGTACCCATCGGACGGTTGGTTAAACGTGGTGCGGCTTGGTGGCCGTTGCGGATGGGGCGTACTTATTATAACTCACTGAACCAGTATGTTGTCGATGTTTATCGTACAGAAGATTTAGATGTTGAGCCTGTTTTTGAGTGTGGCAAGGCTGTCAGATTTTTTGAGTGTGATTTGTCTGGTCGCAGAAGACCGATGAATTTTGTGGCCAATGTGGTTTTTGTTGATGGAGACCGCCTGTCCGTCGCCCTGCCTTCGGTCGATTGCGCAAATAAGTTAACGCACGCGACGGGGTTTGGTGTGCAAGTGTGTCTTGATGAGACAAGTTATAAGTTGATGTTCGAGGCGTTGGACTCTGTTATTTCTTCAGAATCTGGGCGTATAGTCGAACTTCGTCGCATTTTGCATGGGCAGAATGAGTGTGGTTGGTCCACAGTTGGCAAAACAGCTTATCCTTGGCTTAACAAGAGTCAGGAGGATGCTGTGAACAAAGTGATTGCGGCTAAGGATGTGGCTATTGTCCACGGACCTCCGGGAACAGGCAAGACCACAACTCTGGTGGAGGCTATTTGTGAGACACTCAGGCGTGAAAGTCAAGTCCTTGTGTGTGCTCAGAGCAATATGGCTGTTGACTGGATTTGCGAACTGCTGGTTAACTGCGGTGTAGGCGTTTTACGCATCGGAAATCCTAATAGGGTGACGGACGCCATGCTAGAACACACGTATGAAAGGCGTTTTGCCGCACATCCGGACTATGCGCAGTTGTGGGCAATTCGCAAGACCTTGCGTCAACTGAGGAAAAACAAGGGTCGTGATGGACAAATTCATCAGAAAATATCACGTCTAACCGATAGGGCAGTTGAGCTTGAGATAAAGATAAATGCCGAGCTGCTCGATGGCGCCCGTGTGGTGGCTTCGACGTTGACAGGCTCGGCGAACAGGGTGTTGTCAGGACGTAAATTCTCTACTCTGTTTATTGATGAGGCAGCACAGGCCATGGAGCCAGCGTGCTGGATTGCAATCCGCAAGGCTGGGCGTGTGATTTTTGCGGGGGATCACCTTCAGCTGCCACCCACAGTGAAATGCCCTGATGCTATGCGTGGAGGGCTTGGCAAATCATTGATGGAGACCGCCGTTGAATCTCAACCCAACGCTGTCAGCCTGCTCACTGTGCAATATCGTATGAACGAGCAGATTATGCGCTTCTCAAGTGATTGGTTCTATGGTGGCAAACTTAAGAGTGCGCCAGAGGTTGCTATGCGGGGCAGCGCACTTGATTTCGACTCCGCTATCGAGTGGATTGAGGTCGACGACTCGGTTTCTGATGATTACACGGAAGAGTTTGTCGGGCAAAGTTATGGGCGTGTGAACAAGGCTGAGGCTCGAATTCTTGTGACCCATCTGAAGAAATTGATAGAAGGTGTGGGATGTACTCGATTCCTCGAAGAGAGGATTGATGTCGGCGTAATATCCCCGTACCGCTCGCAAGTTCAATTACTGCGAAGTATGATTAGCGGAAATCAGTTCTTCAGACCTCTTAGAAGTTTGCTGACTGTTAACACCGTTGACGGTTTTCAAGGGCAAGAGCGTGACGTCATTGTCCTCTCCATGGTCAGAAGTAATGACAATGGTGACATTGGTTTTCTCAGGGATTTGAGGAGGATGAATGTCGCCATGACTCGTGCAAGGCATAAACTCATCATTGTCGGAAATTCAAAAACTCTATGCAGGCACTCGTTTTATCGGCAGCTGATTGAGTATATATCTTCGCAGATGCAAAATAATGGAGACTTCTGATTTATAAGCAATAACACCTCTCGTCGCTCAGATTTTATCTATCCATGGGGTGTCTGTCTAAGCGTGCTAATGGGCTTTTTTGCTATATTTGGATAAAAATCTACAGAACATGGACATTGGTGGTTATATAATCCTCTTCTGTTTTTCATTGGCAGCCTCTTTTTTGCAGAGGGTCAGCGGTTTTGGGTTCGGGATACTCGTTATGACAGTGTTGCCATACATAATGCCAAGCTATGGTGAGGCTACCGCACTCTCCGGCCTTTTGGCAATGGTGACTTCGGGCATTGTGGTATTCAAGATGTGGCGGCAAATCCCATGGGGCAAATTATTGCCAATACTTATAACCCTCATTCTTGTCTCGTGGTTTGCCATATTGTTTGTCGCTAATCACCCGAGCGACTTGTTGCACAAGATTTTAGGAGTTGTGCTGATATTAGCGAGTGTTTGGTTCTTTTTTTTCAACGACAGGGTTAAACTTAGGCCGACACTTGGTGTCCAAGTCTCAATGGGTGTGATATCCGGTTTGATGGGCGGCCTCTTTAGCATGCAGGGCCCGCCAGCCGTCATCTACTTCCTTAGCGCATCGCAGTCCAAAGAGGAATATGCGTCACTGTCTCAGGCTTATTTCCTCATCGGTAACCTTGTCATGGCCATCTTCCGTTGGCATAACGGGTTCATCACGCCCGCGGTAGGGCATGCCTGGGTTGCCGCCATTGTCGCTGTCCTGATTGGCGGCTGGTTGGGTGCGAAGGTGTTTGAGAGGCTTTCCGCGCGGATGGTGCGCAAGGTCGCCTATGCCTACATGGCTGTGAGTGGGGTGGTAGCCCTGTTCACTTAAAAAATGTGACCTTTTGCTTTTAATCTCATTTTTTAGCCATTCTCGATGAAAAATCGCTTGCATGATTTACGTGTTGGACTTAAAATGCCAACTTATGATGGGTCGTGTAGCATTTGTCGTCTTTTTTTAGTTAATTTCGCTTTCCAAAGACTAAACATATTCTCAGAGCACATACACAAAACGAAATGATACAGGTCCTGAAATTTGGAGGCACCTCCATGGGCACTGCCAAGAGCATGCGGGAGGTCAAACGGATCATTCTGGAGCACCCTGCGCCAACCATTGCCGTGGTTTCTGCTGTCAGCGGTGTGACTGACATGCTGCTCGGAGCGGCAAACAAGGCTGCTACTGGTGAAGACTATACAGCCAATTTCAATGCTATTGTTGAGAAGCACAGGGGCATCATCAATGAGCTTTTTGATGACCCGCAGCGCGTGGAGGCCATGTTGGCTCCCATTTTCGCTGACCTTGGCAGCCTTCTCAAGGGCGTGTCCCTCCTCAAGGAGCTCAGTCGCCGAAGTCTCGACACAATCTCAGGGTTTGGTGAGCGCTGCTCGTCCCTCATCCTCAGTGAGCTTATGCCAGGCTCCCATCTTGTCGATTCGCGTCCCCTTATCAAGACTTACTCTGTCGGTAGCCGTAATCTCGTTCTCGATGATCTGACTGCCAATAATATAGCCAAAGCTTTTGAGAAGCCGAGTGGTTATACCATCATGCCCGGCTTCATCTCGACCAATGAGAAGAATGAGCCGACTACACTCGGTCGCGGAGGCTCCGATTACACTGCGGCCTTGATTGCTGCCGCTGTTGATGCCGAGGTTTTGGAAATCTGGACGGACGTTGATGGCTTTATGAGCGCGGACCCGCGTATCATAAGCCGCGCCTACATGCTTGACCACTTGACCTATGAGGAGGCCATGGAGCTCTCTCATTTCGGTGCTAAGGTCATCTATCCCCCAACAATTCTCCCGGCTCTCAAAAAGAAGATTCCTATCTACATCAAGAATACGTTTAACTCTACATGCCCTGGCACTCTCATTGACGACAAGGAGAGCAGCGACAAGAGCAGCAAGATCCGTGGCATCTCCAGCATCAAGAATGTCTCGCTTCTGACATTCCAAATGGTTGGAATGGTCGGCATCTCTGGCGTGTCTATGAGGATTTTCAAGGCTTTGGCTGGCGCTTTTGTCAATGTTATCCTCATTTCGCAGGCTTCGTCTGAACTGACAGTTAGTTTCGTCGTTGAGACTAAAGATGCTGAGCGTGCGGCTGAAGTCATTGATGATGAGTTCAGAAAAGAGATTGAGTCTGGTCATGCTCAGCCTACTCACGTCAAGAGTCAGATGGCTGTCGTTGCTGTCGTCGGAGATCGCATGAAGCACAACACAGGCGTGAGCGGGAAACTCTTTGACGCTGTCGGTAAGAGTGGGATCAACATCTACGCCATTGCGCAAGGTGCAAGCGAGGTTAATATCTCGTTCGTCGTCAAAGAGGATGATCTTCGTAAGACCCTCAATACGGTTCATGACTCCTTCTTCCTCAGCCGTTGCAAGGTCCTTCAGGTTTTCTTGACGGGTCTTGGTACTGTGGGAGGAAAACTCCTTGAGAAACTTGCAGCTCAGGAGGATAAATTGCGTGACGAGTACCGTCTCTTGGTCCGCATTGTCGGTGTGGCCAATTCACGCAAGACCCTCATTGATGAGCAGGGCATTGACCCCGCTACTGCTAAACAACGTCTTGAGGCTGAGGGTACACATTTGCCCAATGCCGAGTTTGCCGAGGCAATCAAGAAGCTCAACCTCGCTGGCAGTGTCTTCGTTGATTGCACTGCAAGCCCAGATGTCGCATCCCTGTATGACACGATGCTTGAAAATAATATCAATGTCGTGACTGCCAACAAGATTGCAAGTTCATCGGCATACGAGCATTACATGCATCTTAAGACTACCGCTCGCGATAAGGGGATTAAGTTCAACTATGAGACCAACGTAGGTGCCGCTCTGCCAATCATCGGCCCGATTAACGATCTCATGCGCTCAGGTGACCACATTGTCAAGATGCAGGCCGTCTTGAGTGGCACTCTTAACTTCATCAGCAATGCGCTCGCCCAAGGTCGTAAACTCTCTGAGGTTGTGGCCGAGGCTAAGGCGAAGGGCTATAGTGAGCCGGACCCTCGTGTCGATCTTTCGGGCATCGATGTGGCTCGCAAAATCCTTATTCTTGCTCGTGAGGCTGGTTTCGGCCTTGAGATGGAGGACATTGAGCGTACGCCATTTGTACCACAGGAGTACCTTGAGGCTGCAGATGTGCAAACCTTTATGGACAAGATCAAAGAGCTTGATGACGAGTACGCTAAGTTATCGGCCGACTTGAAAGCTAAGGGTCTTATTCGCCGATATGTCGCTACGTTCGACAATGGTAAGATAAAAGTTGGTTTCATGGATGTAGCAGAGGATAACCCTCTCTATTTCCTTGATGATACTAACAATATTGTACTCATCAACTCTGATAACTATAAGGAGCATCCCCTTGAGATTAAGGGTTATGGCGCAGGCGCGGCTGTGACTGCGGCTGGTGTCTTTGCCGACGTGATCAGGGTGGCCAATGTCTAATTCCACAAAAGGTAATAATTCATCGAGATGAAGTTCTATAGCACAAACAATCGTGAGCATGTCGCAGATCTCAAGACTGCCGTGTTGAAGGGTCTCGCTCCTGACAAAGGTCTCTATATGCCTGAGTCAATACCCGTCCTCCCTGATTCTTTTTGGGATTGGGTGCCAGGCAAGAGTATGGCAGAGATTGGCTTTGAGATTCTCAAGCATTTCTTCTGCCCCGACATTCCTGAGGACAAGTTCAAGGCAATGGTTGAGGATGCATTCAACTTCCCTGTGCCTGTTGTCAAAGTGTCCGACAACATTGAGTCGCTTGAGTTGTTCCATGGACCTACGTTGGCGTTTAAGGACGTAGGTGCGCGTTTCTTGGCGCGTGTCATGAGCTACTTCGCGGATTTCGGAGGAAAGCCCATCAATGTGCTTGCTGCCACAAGTGGCGACACCGGTTCTGCCGTAGCGAATGGCTTCCTTGGCGTTCCCAATGTCTTTGTGCACATTCTTTATCCCAGTGGACTTGTCTCTAAACTTCAGGAGCTTCAGTTCACGACCTTGGGACAGAATGTCTCGGCCTACGAGGTGAAGGGCGTTTTCGATGACTGCCAGCGTATGGTTAAAGAGGCTTTTATGGACAAGGATGTCAATGCCCATAAGATTCTCACTTCCGCCAACTCTATCAATCTCGCACGTTTCCTCCCGCAGAGTGTTTACTATGTTCACGCTCTTGCGCAGATTCCTAAGGAGAAATGGAAGGATCTCGTGATTTGCGTGCCAAGTGGTAACTTCGGTGACATAACAGCTGGTCTCGTAGCATACAAGATGGGTATGCCAGTCAAGCGTTTTATTGCTGCCGTTAACGCAAACAAGGTATTCCCCGAATTCCTCAAGAGCGGTGAGTACAAGCCACAGCCAAGTTTGCATACCTTGGCAAACGCCATGGATGTCGGCGACCCTTCAAACTTCGCTCGTGTTTATGAGTTGTTTGGCAAGGATGTCAATGAGCTCCGTAAGGTCGTTTCAAGCTACAGCTACGATGATGAGCTTATTGCCAAGGCTATTGCTGAGGTCAGTGAGAAATATGGTTACATCTGTGACCCTCATGGCGCCGTCGGTTATGCTGCCCTCCGTGACAATTTGGCAGAGGGTGAGACTGGACTCTTCCTTGAGACTGCTCATCCGGCCAAGTTCATTGACACGGTCGAGAAATACGCAGGCAAAAAAGTTGAAATTCCAGCCCGTCTCGCAAAATTTTTGAATGGTAAGAAGCAGTCGGTTGTCATTGAAAATGACTATCATAATATTCTCGCTTCTTTGAAATAAGTAAGAACATAGCATGGCCGTACCGAGTTGTATGCTCAATTTGGTACGGTTTTTGCTTTGGTTAAAGTTAACAAATCAACCTATTTAATAACACAATAAATTACAGACAGAGATTAACATGAAAAAATTTGGATTTGTTATCGCTGCTTTGGCTCTCACCTTGGGTGCCAATGCTCAGGAGAAGACAGCCAACCAGTATGAGAATGAGGGTAACTCCTTTGTTCAAGAGAAGAAGTTCCAGCAGGCGCTGGAGAGCTACGAGCAGGCTTACGCCTTGAAGGGTGACTCTATCAGCCCCAAGACTCTCTTCAACGCAGGTATCTGCGCTCAGAAGACAAATGCGTACGACAAGGCGCTCGATTTCTACACTAAGACCGAGGCTCTTGACTACAGGGCTGCCGAGTCTGCTTATCGTGCGGCTGCAATGCTTCGCGCTCAGAAGAACACTGATGCCTATGTCGAGAAGTTGACCACGAGCATCGAGAAGTACTCTTCTGACAAGAAGTTCAGCGCACTCATGCGCAAGGATCTTGCAAAGCACTATCGTGATCAAGGTCTCAAGCTCTTCAATGAGGGTGCAGATGTCACCAAGAAGTTCGCTGCCAATAACGCAAATCAGGACAAGTTGGCTGAGCTCAAAGAGGAGGCTAAGGCTAAGTTCAATGAGGCTCTTCCTTTCGTAGAGAAGGCCCTTGAGGTAAACCCTGAGGATGCTGGCGCAAAGAAGATTAAGGAGGGCATTGATACGCAGCTCGCTAATCTTTAGTCGATAAATATCATCTTTATAGCGAGGGGACGAGACCTTTGGTCTCGCCCCCTTTCCTTTTTTTGAGAAAAATATTACATTTGTGAAGTCGGTTTTGAAAATTTACCTCAACGTCTCAGATAAAAGAAACATAGGCGATGAACGTGTCGATTACCATAGATACAATTACAGTTAGCATAACAGAAAAAGGATACGACAGGCTTCGTTCAAATATGGACAGTCTGCTGAACTCTGTTCCTGAAAGTATGCGCGAACTGGTTTCTGCTGATGCGGAAAAGCGTTTGGCTGAATACTTTTCCAATAAGTTGGCAGCGGGGAGGACTCTATTAACAGAAGAGGATGTAGATGCGGCTTTTGCTGAACTTGGATTTGGGAAAGCGGCTGAGGAGAAATCCAATACTGAAACTAACGAAGCTCCTAATGAAGCCCAATCTGACACTTCAAACACAGAGGCTGATGGTGGCCAAGACTGCGGTACTACTAATTCGGGAAACTCAAATGGTGAGAAGAGAGCAAACCATTCATTCTGGCTTAGTAAAACTCAAGTAGTTATTGGGGGCGTGTGTGGTGGAATTGCGGAGAAATATGATATTGATGTAGTTTGGGTTCGCTTGGCACTTGTCGCTATCACTCTTTTCCTTTTTCAGCCTTGGGTTCTTGTCGTTTATCTTATCCTATGGATAATACTGCCAACCAATAGTTCTGGCGTTGACGGTGATGTGGTTTTAAACGGGGCGGATAGAGGTGGCCGAGGCTGTCTTCGCGGTTGCTTTATCGCATTAGTCATAGGTTTGGCTGTTTTAGCAATAGGGCTGTTCTTCGCGCCTCTTTGGCTCTTTTCTCTGATGGCTCTGCATCTTTGTTAATTGTACATCACAATGGGTGTCTGGGATTTTATAAAAGCGCATATGTCTGTGGTCATACACGTCCTTGTATGGCTGGTCCTTTTTGCTGTGCCTTTGCTTTATGGTATTGAGAACGATGAGGCCATGCGGTTTGCGAGGCGGAATTGTGTCATGCTGTGCGGTTTGATGATCTCTTTCTACGGCAATTATTTGTGGGCCATTGACAAATTGTTGTTTAAGAGGAGGTATCTCGCATTTGTTGTCTTTAACCTCTTGCTTTTTGTGGTTGTCATGTATGTCCGTCAACTGTTTAATTGGTGGATTGACGATGCGGAGGGAATTGCGCACAATCATGTTGGCAAACATGGGAGAATGTTCTCTCTCTTCATGTTCAACGATTTCATTTTCACGTTGCTGGCAATCAGCGCGTCTTTCGGTATTAAGCACCTTTCAGGGCTAATGCAAATTGAGATTGAGCGTAAAAAACTTGAGAACGAGACACTAACTTCTGAGCTTTCCCTGTTGAAGTATCAAATTCAGCCGCACTTCTTTTTCAATTGCCTGAATAATATATATTCACTGATTGTCAGTTCCCCGTCAGATGCTCAGAGGGCCGTCATGCATCTGAGCAAGATGATGCGTTTTGTCCTCTACGACAGCAGTTCCACCATACCATTGCAGAAGGAAATTGATTTTCTGAGGAATTACATAGCTCTCATGCGCCTCAGGTTGAATGAAAAGTCTACAGTGTCTGTCTCATTCCCAGAGTGTGTTGAAGGAATCAGCATCCCGTCCCTATTGTTCATCCCGTTGATTGAGAACGCATTTAAGCATGGCGTAGGCCCTGGTGGGGTGGCTGATATCAACTGTGTGATGGATGTGTCTGAGACGCGCCTTTATTTTTGTGTTGAGAATAAGGATTTCAGCGTGGTGCCAAGTGAGGATAAGAGCCACTCAGGCATCGGGTTGGCCAACCTGCGAAAACGGCTTGATATAATGTACGGTGATGATTGTTCTTTCCATGCGGCATTAGATTCTGATGATGGCATTTTCCGTGCATCAATAGAGATTCCCATCGAAACTAAGAGATAGAAATTTACAGAGCTTTTCTATGGAAATAAATATAAGGACATTAGTAGTCGACGATGAGCCTTTGGCGCAAGAGCTTGTAGCTGCCTACGTGCGTCAAGTTCCATTCATGACATATGTGGGATGTTGCTCATCTGCTGTCGAGGCTATGACAAAGATTGAGGAGGGAGGCATTGACCTTGTTTTTCTGGATATCCAAATGCCTGGGCTTTCTGGCCTTTCAATGGCCAAGGCATTGTCTGGCCCCAATATGCCCAAAATAGTATTCACCACGGCCTATGGAGAATACGCCTTGGATGGCTTTAAACTTGACGCTCTCGATTACCTCCTAAAACCATTCGACTTTGATGAATTTATGCGCGTCGCCAACAAAGCGAAGCGTCTTTTCGATTTGGAGAGTAAGGCCATGGGAGGATCTGAAACAGGAACAGGGGAGGATGATACTAACGTTTCCACGGGTGGACCACAGTCTGAGGGCGGCACGTTTTTCTTTGTAAAGAGTGAATATAAGCTCGTCAAGATTGAGATTGACAAAATCTTATATGTTGAAGGCCTAAAGGACTATGTGAAAATATATTTGGATGGCGTCGCCAAACCAGTCTTGACTCTGACCACATTAAAGCAGATGGAGGCCCGATTGTCTAATTCTCATTTCATTCGTCTGCACAGGTCGTTCATCGTTAATGTTAAGATGATTTCCGGTGTGGAGCGAAGCGGCGTTTTTGTCGGCAATGTGCGTATTCCTGTGGGTGATGGCTATAAGCAGAAGCTACAGGCTCTGTTGGACAGGCTCACTCTTTGATCATATGAATGAGGCTTTTTTGCAGTACATTTGGGGACAGAGGCTCTATCGGTCTGCCGATCAAATGACGACAGATGGGCAAAAGGTTGAAATTCTTAATCCAGGAAGATTAAACACAGACTCTGGCCCAGATTTCTTTAATGCCCAAGTGAGGATTAATGGTGTCACATGGGCGGGAAATATTGAAATTCATCAAACATCAGATGACTGGTTTCGGCATGGGCATGACAAGGATGCCGCATATGAAAATGTAATCCTTCATGTTGTCGCACGAAGCACAGGGCGTCGTGTGTCCACTTGTAGTGGTTCGATTATACCTGAAGTTGTCCTCTCGTATGACCCTGAGTTGGAAAAACGTTATGACGCTTTAGAAAGGGGTGGGGTAAAGTCCTCAGTCATCAGGTGTGCCGATTTGTTGCCATCTATTCCAGAGGCTGTCAAGTCATCCTGGCTCGATGCTTTGCTCGTTGAACGTATGGAAGATAAGAGTAACCTCGTATTGGGTTACGTTGAGCATTTCAAAGGAGACATAGATCAGGCATTTTTCGCAATATTGGCTCGTGCCATGGGGTGCAAGGTGAATGCTGAGCCTATGGAAATGCTTGTCAGGGCAACACCACTGCGTATACTCTTAAAACACAATGGGGTTTTGCAAACCGAGGCTCTGCTTTTGGGGCAAGCTGGTTTGCTTGAGGATGCTCAGGATGATGATTATGTGATAGCCTTACGGAGGGAATATGAGCTGCTTAGGGCTAAGTTTAACATTGAGCCGCTAAATAGCTCTGTATGGAAATACGCACGTCTGCGCCCTCTTAATTTCCCTGACATTCGCCTTGTGCAGTTGGCCGCTATTGTTCGTGCCGTACCCGGTAACTTTGCCAGTTGCCTCTCTCTTCCTCTTGATAAGTTGCTTGCTGTATCGCCATCAGATTATTGGACCAAGCATTATAGGTTGGGTGTTGAGGCTCAAAACGAGTTGCCAAAGGCTCTTGGTGTTAATTCTCGTCGACTTGTTATGATTAACGCTGTTATCCCTTTCGCTTTTGCAATGGGGCGGCGTTTTGATAATGAGGAGCGCAAGATGGCTGCGATTGACGCTCTCAGGTGCATTGAGATTGAGAAAAACTCTATTCTTGAGCATTGGGAAGAGTATGGGGTGAAGGTCAAAGATGAGGCAGAGGCTCAGGCTCTTTTACATCTGGCGAAGATTTATTGCGAACGTGGTGGTTGTCTTCGTTGCCGTTTCGGGCATTTTTGCATCAGTCATGGAGTTGCTCCTGTTCCATATGCCTCAATCGCCCGTTAAGATGGTGTGAGGTTATGTTTGTCGCATTGATATAGCATTGATATAAAAAGACCCGGGGCGCAAGATTAATCAATCTTGCGCCCCGGGGGCTTTTTCACGTATTGGTTACTTTGCGTAACTTACGGCTCGGGTCTCTCGAATTACGGTTATCTTAACCTGACCAGGGTAGGTCATCTCGGTTTGGATTCGCTTAGCGAGGTCCGTAGAAATCTCTTCAGCTTGCTTGTCTGAGACTTTCTCTGCTCCTACAATCACGCGGAGCTCGCGGCCTGCCTGAATTGCGTAGGTTTTGATAACACCAGGATATGACATTGCCATATTTTCAAGGTCATTAAGACGCTTGATATATGCTTCAATAATCTCTCGACGTGCACCTGGGCGAGCACCTGAGATAGCATCACACACCTGTACGATAGGTGCTATCATTGTCTGCATCTCCACCTCGTCATGGTGTGCTCCGATAGCATTGCAAATCTCGGGTTTCTCCTTATACTTCTCGGCGAGTTTCATACCGAGGATTGCATGTGGCAACTCTGGCTCCTCGTCGCTTACCTTGCCAATATCATGGAGAAGACCAGCGCGCTTCGCCTTTTTGGGGTTAAGCCCAAGTTCCGAAGCCATGACCGCGCACAAGTTTGCGGTCTCACGCGCATGCTGCAGCAAGTTTTGGCCGTAAGAAGACCTGTACTTCATTTTGCCTACGAGTTTTACCAACTCAGGGTGCAAGCCATGGATTCCGAGGTCAATGGTAGTGCGTTTGCCAGTCTCAATAACCTCTTCCTCGACCTGCTTGCGGACTTTGTTCACAATCTCCTCAATGCGAGCGGGGTGGATTCGTCCATCGGTAACGAGCTGGTGGAGTGCCAAACGTGCAATCTCGCGGCGCATCGGGTCGAAAGCAGAGAGGACGATAGCCTCTGGTGTGTCATCCACAATAATCTCAACACCGGTTGCTGCCTCCAAAGCGCGGATGTTGCGGCCCTCACGACCAATGATGCGACCTTTGATCTCATCAGAGTCGATGTGGAATATTGTCACGGAGTTCTCTATTGCAGTCTCCGTAGCAACTCTTTGAATGGTCTGCAGTACGATCTTCTTAGCCTCCTTATTGGCATTGATCTTAGCCTCATCCATGATGTCATTGATGTAGGACATCGCATCGGTCTTGGCTTCAGCCTTAAGGCTCTCAATGAGGTTCTCCTTTGCCTGCTCGCTTGACAATCCGGAAAGGCTCTCGAGTTTCTCTATCTGCTGTTTGTAGAGCTTCTCTACGTCCTCCTCGCGTTTGGCTATGGCTTCTTTTTGCTTGCCAAGTTCGTCTTGAGCCTCTTTCAGTTCGCCCTGACGTTTCAGAAGTTCATCGAAGCTACCCTTGACTTGCGCCTCACGCTGACGTATCTTGTTCTCAGCGGCCGCCATCTTTTGGTTCCTGGAGTTTATCTCTTTCTCATTCTCCGCTTTCATTGCGAGGAATTTCTCCTTAGCCTGCAGAATCTTATCTTTCTTGATTACTTCTGCCTGAGCCTCTGCCTCCTGGATTATTTTGGTGCTGCGCTTCTTGAAAGCGGTTGTCATCATCAGCCATGTGACGACTCCGCCAACCAATAGACCGCCTACGCACAATAGGATCTGGACCATTTCGTGGTGTTTATGTAATTGTTTATATATAAAAAAAGCACTATAGGAGACCTTAACCTCTTTCGGGGCTATTCTTCCTATAGTGCGAGTACGCTTTTTTACTTCCGTTTGCGTTGCGGTAGTCTCCCGTCACGGAACTTCTTACGTATCCGCAAAGAACGATGCCGCCTTATTTCATCATCAGAGCCACATTACTCCTTCTCTAAGTCTTCAAGAGCCTTCTCAATCTTTGTTATAGCATCTTCTGCAGCTGGTGCCAAGATATTGTCGCTCTTTGAATTTTGCTCCTTGTAAAAACGGATGGCGAACTCTAATGCAATCATAGTAAGCCTGACATTCTCGTCAAACCCGCCTTTTTTGCCGTCGTCCGCATAGACTTTGTATCTCTCGTTGAATAGCTTGCCTGCCTGCTCATATATTCCACGCTGACTGATGTCAACATTAACGGGAATTCTCCTGTTTCCGAGAAGCATCTCTATCCGAGTTTTCTCTTCGCTCATACTCAACGACCACGTCCGCCCTTATGAGGCAATTTATTCTTTGAGAAGTGCAATGCACTCGTCGATTTCTCGCACTATACGACTGATTTTCTTTTTGGCCTCTTCGGGTGTATAGGCAGACTCACCTGCTGCCCCCCCTCGCAAAGCGAGACCGAGCCTGCTGCATTCAAGTTGGCGCTTAAGATCTGAAATCTCAATATCTTTATGCTCCAACTCTTCCTGCATGGAACGGTTCTGCTTTTGCAGCCTGTTGACTTGCAGCTTCAAGTTGTTCGCCTTGAAAATGAGTCTGTTGATCACATCTTCAAGCTTATCTTTCAGCTCGATGTTGCCACTTGCCATTTAACAGTCTTATTTGCTTCGCAAATTTACGTTATTTACTTTGAATTTTTGGCCTAAAAATTAAAAATATCATAGGCTGTGTTTGTGTTTACTTCATGTCCACGACAGTTATACCAGCACCTCCAAATTGCACATTCTCGTCACGAGCCTCTTCCACACAAGATTGGCTCTTTAAGAATTGGCGTATCATTTGGCGCAATATGCCGTTGCCTTTGCCATGAAGTATTCGGACTTGTGAGGCTTCACACAACACCGCCTCGTCTATGAAACGGGATACTTCTTGCAGTGCCTCCTCTGTTCGCATGCCGCGCACGTCAATTTCACTCTTGAAGTTGAGTTTTTTGTCGCGCACGGTGGATGCTACATTTGAGTAGTCTATTCCGCCTCGTTTGTCGCCACTCGCTCTCTTTGCCGCATTTTTGCTGACTCTCTTAAGGCGGGAAACCTTTATCGTAGTCAACATATTGCCCATGGCTATCTGTGCGTTGCCGCCTTTGATGGACATGACTTGACCCAGTCGGCTTTCGTCTCCGTCTATCGCCACCATGTCATTCACGCCAAGTGGTCTATCATCGACCGTTTCGGTCTTTTCGTTTTGGGGCGAGGTCCCTTGTTTTGCGTCTCCGCTTTTCTCCATTCTTCTTTGCTGGCGCTTGCGGATTTGCTCCATCTTGCGAAGTATCTCACCATCCTCAGCATTTATCGCTTCAACATCTTCTGTTTTAAATGTTTCCAGCGATTGTCTCAACTGTTTTGTTCGTTCCTTTTCTGCTTGAGTATTGCGAATTTCGCGTATCGTGTTCTCTATTTGTTTGTTTGCTTGAGCCAATAGGTCACGAGCCTCCTCTTTGGCTTTGTTTATGATGTTTTTCCGCTCTGTTCTGATGCTGTCCAGCATCTCATTATATTTCTCCAAGACGTCAGAAAGCTTTTTGTCGTTCTCCTTGACGTTTTGCCTTTTCTGCTCCCAGTAATGCTTGTCGCGGTTTATTTGGCGCAAATTCCTGTCGTAGTCGGCATTCTCTTGCCCCATTGTCTCTTTCGCCTCTTGCAGTATTTTTTCAGGAAGACCTATTTTTCTCGCTATCTCAAATGCGAAAGAGCTTCCTGGTTGTCCGATGTGTAAACTGAACTTAGGCTCAATCTTTTGAGTGTCAAAGGTCATCGCTCCATTCACCAATCCGTCTGTTTGTGTGGCGAAGTGCTTCAGGTTGGTGTAGTGGGTTGTCAGGACACCCCAAGCTCCAAGTCGGTTCAATTCCGCCAATACAGCTTGCGCGATAGCTCCACCCATAAGTGGCTCTGTGCCCGTGCCAAACTCGTCAAACAGAACCAACGTGGCGTCATTTGAGTATCTGACGAAGTTTTTCATGGCCGTCAGGTGGGATGAATATGTGCTGAGGTCGTTTTCTATGCTTTGGTTATCTCCTATATCGATAAAGAGGTTTTCAAATATGCACATGCGCGACCCCTCGTTTGCGGGGATTAGAAGACCGCATTGGAGCATATATTGCAACAGGCCAACAGTCTGGAGGCATACTGACTTGCCTCCGGCATTAGGGCCAGAAATGAGTAATATCCTGCTTGAAGGTGCTACAAGCTCAATGTTCAGAGGGACAATCTTTTTGCCTTGCTCTGCCAATTGCTTCATAAGCAGCGGATGGCGAGCCCCGCTGAGATACAGTCCGCGCTCTTTGTCAATAATAGGCAAGGTCGCATCTATGTCTTTAGCATATATTGCCTTTCCTCTGACAAAGTCAATTTCACCCAAAGCTTCAATGGTGTGTATCATGTCAGGGGCGTAGGGGCGTATGTTGGATGACGTGTCTCTCAGTATTTTTATAATCTCGCGTCTCTCCTCGTTGCGCAGCTCTTTGAGTCTTGAATTGATGGCCACGACCTCGGCAGGCTGGACAAAAGCAGTCCGCCCGGTGGATGACTCGTCTATGACCATACCGCCCAACATGCGTTTGTTTGCCGCAGGTACGGGTATCACAGCAACTCCATCGTGTATTGAGATTGAGGCTTCTGCATCTACAATACCGTCACTTTGAGCCTTTTTCATGATGGCGTTAAGTCGCCGCATTGCTGCTACTTCCTGCTGCCTTATCTCGCTGCGAATGTCCGAAAGTTGGGGTGTGGCATTGTCCCTGATCTCGCCTTGGGGAGTCAGTATCCTATCTATGACATTGATGGTGAGAGGGTAGGGGCTTAGCTCTGCAGCCAATTCGCTCATTCGAGGGTAGTCGGGATGGCCTCCTTCGTCTGGTTTTGCGTCATCTGCGAATCCATTGGGGTCTCTGAAGAAGTCAATCATGCTGATTGACAAGGCCAAAGAAGTCCGGAGTGCCAATAATTCGTCCTCGTCTAAATAGAGGCCGTCAATGCGGATTCTGCGCAGCGCATCTCTAAGGTCGGGAAGCTCGGATGCCGGAAAGTCTACTTCCGATTCGAGTATAGCCGCCATCTCGGCTGTGCGCCCGGCATGTTTCATGACTTCGTCATAATCCGTCATGTATGCCATGTTTGCTGCAAAGTCTTTCCCTATTGATGTGAGGCACGCCTCGACTACGGCCTTTCGTACCCTGTCAAACCTTAGTTTAGCCTCTATATTTTCCGGAAATAACATTTTTGTGTCGCCTACTTGTTGTTGACCATTCCTCTTAACACGTCTCGCGATTCTGGACCCATGTTAAATATGAGGTCGAAGATTGACAGGTATGGTCTGAATGGTTTGTCTGTATATGGTAATGAGAAAACCTGATTATATTCTATTACTTCACACTCATCGTGAAGCCTATGTGAATATTTGGGTTCTATGGCTATTCGGAAATCATCTTGCCCTTCCGCCGCCTTGCAAAAGGAGGTTGTCTCTTGAACCTCAATGTTGATATTGATAAGTTTGGCTATCGTATTGAAAATAGCCATGTTGAAGTCCCAAAGAAACGTGTGTTTTTTGTCGAGAATGCGCCTTATGTCATCCTGCATGAACTCAAAGAAAGGCGATGAGTTATATGCAGTTTGTAGCGCATAAGCGAGTTGTCTGTCCCAATCCGTCTCATAATTTATCCGAGTGTCACGATACAGCAGCGCATGCCCTGTGTGTACAGGGACGGATATGTCCAGTGGGCCACTTGGATTGAGGATTGTTGTTCTGGTGCGCTGCGTCCGTCTTTGGTAAGGGCCATAGGCCTCAAAAATAACACTACCTGATTTCATCAAAAGTGCCCAAAAAGCAGTGTCGCCAGCGAAAGGAAGGTTAAATATTGGAAGCATGAATGTTTTCTGTCTCTCTTTTGACTTGTATTGTGTACGGCTGGTTAGAAATCCAGTCCCCATCCTTGGGTAACGTGCAGTCCTGTCCGTAAAAACATTTTCTGTTAGGTCATGTATAGTGTTCCACTTTACATTGGGTTACCTTATGCTTTGCGCCTTTTCCTGACGTCAAGTTGGTTTCACACAATAAATCCTACAAAGTTAGCAAATAACATTGAGATGGGGCATTCATGACCCTCATGGGTTCGTTTTTGAACTCCCAACAACGTCTGCGCTGTTTAATTTTAGCGGCAAGAATGGGCTAAAAAGTGAGGTTGCTGTGGGTGGGGGGCTTGTCCGTACTGCGATATACTATTTTGCGCAGATTAGGGGTGTACAGTTGTAAATAGAGACGTTAAACGAATAATGTTGACTTGCGGGGCTTTGTTATATAAGATGCTATTTCGTCGGTACTGATTGTTCTGTATTAGTATCGACAACGCCCTGCTTTTTATTGTAGTAGGAATCTTCCGTGTTCCGTATAACAAAATCAGCCCCCGTAGGTTAATCCTACGGGGGCTGACTTTTTATAATCAAATGCTGTTTAAGCAGTCATTTTAGAGCTGAGGACCAGCTGCGACGAGAGCCTTGCCAGCCTCGTTGGTCTGGTACTTGACGAAGTTCTTGATGAAGCGCTCAGCAAGATCCTTAGCCTTAACCTCCCACTCAGAAGCCTGAGCATAGGTGTTGCGAGGATCGAGGATGTTGGTGTCAACACCAGGAAGCTCAGTAGGAACTGAGAAGTTGAACATAGGAATCTGCTTGGTAGGAGCCTTGTCAATTGCACCGCTCAGGATAGCGTCGATGATGCCACGGGTATCCTTGATAGAGATGCGCTTGCCAGTGCCGTTCCAACCAGTGTTGACGAGGTATGCCTTAGCGCCGCTCTTCTCCATCTTCTTGACGAGCTCCTCTGCATACTTGGTTGGGTGCAACTCAAGGAATGCCTGGCCGAAGCAAGCTGAGAAAGTAGGAGTAGGCTCGGTGATGCCGCGCTCTGTACCTGCGAGCTTAGCGGTGAAGCCGCTGAGGAAGTAGTACTTAGTCTGCTCGGGGGTGAGGATAGAGACGGGAGGCAGGACACCGAATGCGTCAGCTGAGAGGAAGATAACCTGCTTTGCTGCAGGTGCGCTTGAACCCGGCTGGATGTTGGTGATATGGTTGATAGGGTAGGATACGCGGGTGTTCTCAGTGACCGACTTGTCAGCGAAGTCGATCTTGCCATTTGCGTCTACGGTGACGTTCTCAAGGAGTGCGTCGCGCTTGATTGCGTTGTAGATGTCAGGCTCGTTCTCCTTGCTGAGGTTGATAACCTTAGCGTAGCAGCCACCCTCGAGGTTGAAGACGCCCTCGTCATCCCAGCCGTGCTCGTCATCACCAATGAGCTTGCGCTTCGGGTCGGTTGAAAGGGTGGTCTTGCCAGTGCCAGAGAGACCAAAGAAGATGGCGGTGTTCTCGCCATTCATGTCGCAGTTGGCTGAGCAGTGCATAGAAGCGATGCCCTTGAGGGGGAGGTAGTAGTTCTGCATTGAGAACATACCCTTCTTCATCTCGCCGCCGTACCAGGTGTTGATGATGACCTGCTCGCGAGTGGTGGTATTGAAAGCAACGCAAGTCTCAGAGTTGAGGCCGAGCTCCTTGTAGTTCTCAACCTTAGCCTTTGATGCGTTGTAAATTACGAAGTTAGGCTCGAAGTTAGCTTTCTCCTCCTCGGTGGGCTTGATGAACATGTTGCTGACGAAGTGAGCCTGCCATGCAACCTCAACGATGAAACGTACGGCGAGGCGGGTTGCCTTGTTTGCGCCGCAGAATGCGTCAACTACATAGAGGTTCTTGTTAGAAAGCTCCTTCTTTGCGATCTCCTTGACCTTTGCCCATACATCCTCAGACATGGGGTGGTTGTCATTCTTGTAAGCCTCGCTGGTCCACCATACCTTGTCATGAGACTGTGCGTCATCGACAATGTACTTGTCCTTAGGCGAGCGGCCGGTGAAGATTCCGGTCATGACATTGACGGCACCGAGCTCAGTTACCTGACCCTTCTCGTAGCCCTCGAGGCCAGCCTTTGTCTCTTCCTTGAACAGCTCCTCGTAAGAGGGGTTGTAGGCGATCACGGTAGAACCGGTGATGCCATACTTGGTCAAATCGATGTTTGCCATGTCTTGTGATTAAATTTATTTGTTATTTGCAATTTCAGTTTTCCGTCACACCCGAGGAACTTGTCCCGCAATGCGACAACGCAAAAATAAGATACTTTGGGTTATTTTCAACAATAAATTACGGAAATTTTTCTTTAATGGCGGAAATATCTCATTACAACCCTAAGTATGAGAGTGTTGGGTGCGTTAGAAAGTCTTTTGCGATGGCTATATTGCAAGATAAGAAGACAGCCCGCAAGACTCGAAGTCCTGCGGGCTGCTCATTCTTATTTAAGTGATGGCTTTAAGCCTCTACACTTAGTTGATGTAGCTGTCAATCTTCTTGAGGAGGTTCTCAACAGAGACAATCTCCAAGAAGGTCGTGCCGCCACCGATGCCGAAGCTGCCACCGATGTAAGCGACGAGGTCAGACTTGTCAAGCTCACCCTCTTTGAGGAGCTTCTCGACAGTGTGACGGAGAATCTCGCTCTTGTTCTTGCCTTCCTCTACGACCTCAGCGAATACGCCGAATGAGAGAGCAAGCTCGCGAGCTACGCGAGGCTCATATGCGAGTGAGTAAACGGGGATGTTGCTGCGGAAAGCAGCGAGGTAACGAGCAGTCTTGCCGGTGAAGCTGTCGGTGATGAGGGCCTTGATGGGGAGCTCCTTAGTTGCGCTGACAGCAGCCTCTGCGAGGCAAGTGGTGACCTCACCCTTTGCTGAAGGAACAGGGATGTCGTTGCGAGAATCCTTTGCGTCCTCAGAAACACCAGCAATCTTAGACATGGTCTGGACAGCCTCTACGGGGTACTTGCCGTAGGTGGTCTCACCAGAGAGCATGATGGCATCGGTGCGATGGTAGATAGCGTTGGCGATATCGGTAACCTCGGCACGGGTAGGACGAGGATTCTTGATCATGGTGTGGAGCATCTGGGTGGCCACGATGACGGGCTTCTTGGCCTCGATGCACTTGCGGATGAGCATGCGCTGGATGAACGGGATGCGCTCGATGGGAACCTCGATACCCAGGTCGCCGCGTGCTACCATGACGCCGTATACACAGTCGATAATCTCGTCGATGTTACGTACACCCTCCTCGTTCTCAATCTTAGCGATGATCTTGATGGGGCTGTTGTGAGCATCGAGGATGTCCTGAATCTCCTTGACATCCTTTGCGCTGCGTACGAATGAGTGTGCAATGAAGTCGAGCTTGTTCTCGATAGCCCAGAGCACGAAACCCTTATCCTTCTCAGTGAGGGAAGGAAGGTTGATGCTTACGCCAGGAACGTTTACGCTCTTGCGGCCATCCTCAATGCGTCCGCTGTTCTCAATGGTGCAGACGAGGTGATCCTCGTGCTTCTCGTCAACGTGGAGAGATACGTCGCCATCGTCGATGAGGATCTGCTTGCCCTCTGAAAGATCGGCAACAAAGCCCTCATAAGAAACGCTGAGAACCTCAGAAGAAGAGTGGAGCTGGGGGTCGCTCTTGACAATGATCTTCTTGCCAGCCTCGAAGACGATAGGCTGATCGCAAGGAGTGGTGCGAACCTCAGGACCCTTGGTGTCAACAAGGATGGCAATCTTGTCAGAAACCTCGCGGGTGTTCTTGACAATGCGGCCGATACCCTCGTGATCCATGTGGGCAGTGTTGCAACGGACGACATTCATGCCGGCCTCATGGAGTTTGCGAATGAACTCGACGTCGCAACGGATGTCAGAAATCGTAGTGACGATTTTTGTAAGTTTCTTCTTCATCGTTAATTTATAGTAAATATCTTAGGTTTTCCCTTTTATTTCTTGAGGTGCTTGATGGCCTCGATTCCAAGTCTGTAGGAGTCCAATCCGAACCCGGCAATAGACCCTAAGCAAACTGCGGACAAGAATGAATGGTGCCTGAAGTCTTCTCTTTTGCCGATGTTGCTGATGTGCACCTCGACAACTGGGGTCTTTATCGCAGAAATAGCATCAGCTATTGCCACTGAGGTATGCGTGTATCCGCCTGCGTTCAAGACAACACCATCTACGGCCCCAAAACCAACCTCATGGAGTTTGTCAATTATGCCGCCCTCATGATTTGATTGGTAATAAGTTATCTCATCATTGCCGTATCCCGACCTGAGTTCACTCAGGTAGTCCTCAAACCCACGACTTCCGTAGATGCCCGGCTCCCTGACTCCAAGGAGATTGAGGTTTGGTCCATTTATAATGAGTATTCTCATCTGAAGATAACTTTTGTTGCTGTTAAATAGGTATGGACTTTATGCCATACTATTCAAAAAAACGACGCTAAATTAGTAACCTCATGTCAAATATTGAAATTCGACATATCTAATTTCAGATAAGTTAAGTATATTTTACCCTTATGAGCGGTTCTATTTTGTGAAAGTGCCTCTCTTTGTGCCTGTCTACTATTCCTTAGCCCCGACGTGACATGATTTTTTGTGTATCTTTGTTGTTGATTATACGTAAAAGTGAGAGCGCTTTAGGTCTTTATCGCGCTTTCTGTTTCTCTTGCTACAGTGTCAAAAATGAAACTTATAGCTATATGCATGGCAGTGGCCGCATTCTCTGCGTCTGCTAATTGTGTGTTCTCGCAAAACGTGGTAGGTGAAAATTCTAATGGAAAGTCGCTGTCTACAATTGTTCTCGACCCGGGGCATGGAGGTAAGGATCCTGGCGCCATTGGAAGCAAATATAAGGAGAAGACGATAGTGCTTGAGGTGGCTAAAAGGGTGGGGGCTCTACTCCGCGACAGTTTGCCAGATGTCAAGGTCGTGTTCACAAGGGACTCAGATGTCTTTATACCTCTTGACCAGAGAGCGAAGATTGCAGCAGCCAATTCAGCTGACATCTTTATTTCCATCCATGCGAATTCGTCAAAAAACAGGCAGGTGTCCGGTTCCGAGACCTTTTTGCTTGGTCAGCACAGGTCAAAAGAGAATCTTGAGGTAGCTCAAAAGGAGAACTCTGTTGTTACTCTTGAGGATGATTATACCACCAAATATGAAGGGTTTGATCCCGCACAGCCTGAGTCTATTATAACTTTTGCCGGGCTCCAATCTGATTATATAAACAAGAGTATCGACATGGCTGTGTCAATCCAGAATGGTTTTGAAACTCTTGGGCGAGTCAACCGCGGCGTTAAACAAGCCGGTTTTCTTGTGCTCCGCCAAGTGGCCATGCCAAGTGTACTCATTGAGTTGGGCTTTATCAGCAATGCCGAGGAGGAGAAGTATATGGCGAGCCAAAGTGGAGCTGCTGAGCTTGCTTACTCGATTTATAAATCAATAAAGTCATTCAAGTCAAGTTATGACGGTCGCAAGGTTGTTATGAAGCATGGCTCAGAAAAGACCTCTTCTCCTAAACAGGCGCCAATTGACTTATGGCCGGCTGGTATCAATTTCAGAATTCAAGTGGCAGCAGCGCGGAATGCCGCTAATGTTGATACCGTAGGTCTCAATCCCATTAGCAAACTTGAAGAGGACGGCGTAGTCAAATATATGGTCGGCATTTGCAAAACTTTTGAGGAGGCTCAAAAGATGCAAGAGGACTTAAAGTCGAAATATCCAGGCTGTTTCATTGTAGCTTTTGATGGGAAAGAGAAGATTTCCATTCGAAACGCAAGAAAAAAGACCAAATAAGTCGCAGATAACATTTCAAACACTCAATTGCAGATGAACTCGGAAAAGATAAGGAATATAAAGATTGGCCTTTTCGCCATTGCGGCTTTCGTTATTTTATGTGTAGGGCTAAACTATTTGAAAGGCAGGGACCTGTTCTCTTCTGGAGCTAAGTTGACGGCTTGTTATGCGACTGTTGATGGCCTGACTGACTCCAGCCCGATTCTCTATCAAGGATTTAAGGTGGGCTCTGTTAAGGAAATAGAGATTAACCAGTTTGCTACTGACCCGTCTCAAGTCTTTACCGTCACCATCAATATTGAGAAAAATCTTGAGGTGCCAGATGACAGTCGAGCCGAAATTGTCAGCACTGACTTGCTGGGGGGGAAGGGAATTGAGCTCATTCTTGGACAAAGCGATAGAATGCTCAGTTCCGGTGACACTGTTGCGACTTCCGTTAGATTGGGACTCATAGACCAGTTGATGCCCGTTAAAGATCAGGCTTCTACACTCATGGAAAGCGCAACAGGCGTATTTAATGGCGTAGATTCTGTGCTTGACGCAAGCAATCGTCAGAACATCACTCAAATTCTTTGCAGCTTGAATGGCGCAATGAGAAACATTGAGACTTTGACTCGTAATCTGAGTCAGATGTCAAACCAATCCGGTGCTATTGGGGGAACTTTTAGCTCGGCTAATGAGCTTATGGCAAACCTAAATAATCAGTCGGGGCGAATTGACTCCATCATGCAAAATGCGACCAAGTTAACGCAAAGCCTTTCTGATGCTGACATGGGACATGCCATTTCAGACCTTGACTCCATGATTGTAAGTGTGAATTCATTTCTATCCGCCAATGGTAATGTCAAAAAACTCGCCAACGATGTAGAGCTTTATGATAATCTCACAGAGACTATTGGCAATCTTAACAGGCTTTTGGTTGATATTCGCTTGAATCCCTCGCGATACATTAATGTGTCCGCTTTTAAGTTTGGTGGCCGACAGATATATTTTTCAGACTCAAATTCCGCTTCCAATATCATGCGTGGCACTGTCTATGCCGTATGCATAGCAAAGTCGAAATCTCCCATTGACGTTCCAACAGTTATAGCTGAGCATAAGGTGCTTGAGTATTGCAATGACGGCAAGTATCGCTACCTTGTTGTGCCATTCTCGACAGAGCAAGAAGCTGTTGATTTTAAACGGTCGACAGAAATAGCTGAGGCATATCCAGAAGCCGAAGTTGAGTGCTATGTTGATGGCATTCGTAAATAAAAACAGGACTCTCGCATAGTTCTAAGGCTGAAGACGCTGATCTTCGGCCTTTTTTGTTCCATTGTGTTTGTAAATTTGAGCCGATTTATAACCCCAAAAACATAAATGAAATGCTGATACGAAACTCAACCGAGAGTGATTTAAATGTGATACTATCGTTACGTGATGCGGCACGTGAAATCATGCGGGCGAATGGCAATTTGTCTCAATGGCCCGATGGGGTTCCTGCCGCATCAACGTTTTTGAATGACATTAAGGCAGGAGTTAGTTATATAGTTGAGGTCGATGGCATGCCTGTCGCGACATTTGCTCTTATTCCAGGTCCAGATCCGACTTACAATGTTGTCTATGATGGCGCAGGTTGGAAACGAAAGAGTGACGATTATGGTGTAATTCATCGTTTAGCCTCGAACGGAAAGGCTCATGGCGTTTTCGGAGAGGTTATTCGTTTCGCTTGTGGCAAATATGATGACATCCGCATAGATACTCATGCTGACAATGTCATAATGAGGAGGCTGTTAGAGCGAAATGGATTTGTCCCTGTGGGCAATATTTTGCTGTCTAATGGGGAACCACGTATTGCTTTCCACTGGCTAAGAGGTTAGTTGTATTGTCTTAAACAAAAACGCCCTGCGTACTCTACATTGAGTTGCGCAGGGCGTTTATAGGTTGTTATAAGGTACTGGTCTCTATTTCCAGATGCCTTTTGTTGTCATGACAATGGGGATGATGTTGCCTTTTCTGTCATACTTCATCTCCTCAATACAAACAGAGCGGCGGAAGCTGCCACCATTGACATCTGCGCCTCCATTGTGGTAAACGAAGTACCATTTGCCGTCTTTCTCCACAATAGCCTGATGATTTGTGTTGCAATTGCCAGCGAGCTCGTTTATTATTCCCTTATATTCGTATGGGCCATATATGTTGTCGCTAACGGCATAACCGATTTTTTCAGGGAATTCGAGCGCAAAAGAAAGGTAGTACTTCCCTTTGTACTTGTGAATCCATGGAGCCTCAGTATAGTTTGACTTACCAGGTTGAGGATCAGCTGGCGTATTGATGCCATCTATCTTGATGGTCTTGATATCGCCATCAAGCTCAATCATGTTGTCTTTGAGTTTTGCGATATAGCATTGGGTGTTTCCCCAAATAAGATATGCAGTCCCGTCATTATCAATTATAACGGTCGGGTCAATGTCATCCCAATAAATGCCAGTATATTGGGTTGTCATGTTATTGGTTACGATGGCTGAGCCGCGTGCGTCTTTAAATGGCCCGACAGGGCTGTCGCTTACGGCCACACCTATCGCTTTGCCATCTTTCCCGTCAACGTTTTTGTGTTCGACGGTGACATACCAATAGTATTTGTCGCCTTTACGAATTACTTGGCTTGCCCAAGCCTCGCCCTCTGCCCAGCTGAAGTCTGATGCGCTGAGCGGTACTTTATGCTCTGTCCATGTCTTCATGTCTTTTGAACTGAGGACAGTCCACTCATCAATTTTGTAGAAATTGTGGGGTGGGGGGCACACATCATGACCAGCATAGATGTAGAATGTGCCATCGTTGTCTACCAAGGCGCCAGGATCTGCCGTGTACTCATATCGCACAAGTGGATTTCCATTGGCTACGAAGGTCGTGTCATGGATTTGCGCATTGACAGCGGTCGCAAATGTTAGAAATAGCGAGCCAAACAAATAAGATTTGCCCATTTTGTCGTTGTTGTTTTTAGTTTAAGCAAAGTTAACACGGCCGCTTCTCGCAGAGGTGGACTATTAGGCTTTTGTAGTGGATTTTTGCTTTTTGTAAGTTTGTGTAGTCTTGTTCTCAGCCTCTCATTGTGTCAATTCAAGCACCATAATAACCTTGGCTGTAAAGTGTTTTTCTCAGTCAGAAAAAAAGAGGCTGCATCGTAATATTGTAATTACGACACAGCCTCTTACTTGATATTGCTATCGCAGAGTCTTACTCGTTGACAAAACTCAATTGTTCGTCACCCTCTTTATAATCGATGAGGATCTTTTGTGATTTCGTCAACTGAGCCTCAACAATCTTCTCTGCCAAATCGTCCTCTATGTATTTTTGGATTGAGCGTCGAAGTGGACGTGCACCATACTGAGCGTCATAACTCTTGTCGGCAAGGAATGATTTCGCCGCATCGGTCAGAGTGACGGTGTAGCCTAAAGCCTCAACTCGAGATATAAGCCCACGGAGTTCAATGTCAATGATATTCAATATGTTCTCTTTGGTCAACTCATTGAATACAATGATATCGTCAATTCTGTTGATGAACTCAGGGGCGAAAGCCTTGCGTAAGGCTTTTTGGAGGATTGATGCGGAACGGTCCGCATCACTTATGCCGCCAGCTTGACTAAAGCCTACTCCACGTCCAAAATCTTTCAACTCGCGGCTTCCTATATTGGAAGTCATGATGATGATGGTGTTCTTAAAGTCGACTTTACGTCCAAGGCTGTCAGTCAGATGTCCCTCATCGAGAACTTGCAGCAACATGTTGAAGACATCGGGGTGAGCCTTCTCAATCTCATCGAGGAGAACCACGGAGTACGGTTTTCTGCGCACCTTTTCGGTCAGCTGTCCGCCCTCCTCATATCCTACGTATCCTGGAGGGGCTCCAATGAGACGTGACACGGAGAATTTCTCCATATATTCGCTCATGTCTATTCGAACCAAAGCGTCGGTTGTATCAAAAAGGTACTTAGCCAAGACCTGCGCCAAGTGTGTCTTTCCTACACCAGTCGGACCCAAGAATATGAAAGAGCCAATAGGTCTGTTGGGGTCTTTCAATCCTGCCCTGTTGCGCAAGATGGCTTTTACCACCTTTTGTATGGCATCATCTTGTCCGACCACAGAACCCTTGAGTTCATCGCCCATCTTCATCAGGCGTTGTCCCTCAGCCTGGGCTACGCGTTGAACAGGTACGCCAGTCATCATCGCCACGACCTCAGAGACCTTGGCCTCATCCACCACTTCGCGATGCTGCTTTAGGCTCTCCTGCCAATCCTTTTTAGCGTTTTCCAACTCCTCCTCCATTTTCCGTTGCTTGTCTCGGAAACTGGCTGCCAATTCGAAGTTTTGCGCTTTCACGGCGTTCATCTTGCTGCCATTCAGCGTCTCAATTTCATGCTCCAAATCCGTAATGGATTGCGGAACAATGACATTTGAAATGTGGACTCTGGAGCCAGCCTCGTCGAGGGCGTCGATGGCTTTGTCGGGAAGTTGACGGTCGCTAATGTAGCGTTCGGTGAGTGATACGCACGCCTCCAACGCGTCATCTGTGTATGTGACGTTATGGTGAGCCTCGTATTTGTCCTTTATGTTCTTTAGAATCTGCAAAGTCTCGTCATGAGAAGTCGGCTCCACCATGACCTTTTGGAATCGTCTTTCGAGAGCTCCGTCTTTCTCAATGTTCTGACGATATTCATCAAGAGTAGTTGCGCCGATGCACTGAATCTCTCCACGCGCCAAAGCCGGTTTGAGCATATTTGCCGCATCAAGGGTGCCAGGTGCGCTACCAGCTCCTACAATGGTGTGAATTTCGTCAATGAAAAGAATAACGTTGCGGTGCTGGCTAAGCTCATTGAGCAGGGCTTTTACTCGCTCCTCAAATTGGCCACGATACTTGGTGCCTGCAACCATTGACGCGATGTCGAGCGATACGACACGCTTGTCAAATAACACGGCAGGAACCTGCTTCTCGTAGATGCGCAGCGCCAACCCCTCTGCTATAGCTGATTTGCCGACGCCAGGTTCGCCAATCAGGATGGGGTTATTCTTTTTTCTCCTACTCAATATCTGCGCAAGTCGCTCTATCTCATTTTTGCGACCGACAACAGGATCCAGCCGACCCTCCTCTGCGGCCTTGGTCATGTCGATGCCAAAGCCGTCAATCATCGGGGTGTCGCTACCTGCGGTGTTTTTGCGCACCGTTTCTTGATTAGGTTTCTTTTTGTTATCCTCATTGTTTGAAGATGCGAATGGCCCATCGGTGTCGTCATCTCCACTGTCGATGACGTTAAAGAACCGTCCCGCCTCTTCTTTTGCCTTGTCGTATGTGATACCTTTATCCGCAAGAAAACAACTAAGTTTGGTTGAGTCCTCGCGTAAAGCTGCTAACAAAAGGTGTGCTGTGTGTATTTTGTCACATTTCATAGATTGAGCCTCTAATTTGACTGTGCGCATTATCCGTTCCGTAGACTGCAAAGGGATCGCCACATTGTTACCATAGGACCCGCTTTCGCCTTTTGCCTCCGGTGCCGCGTTGTCTAATATGTTTTTCATTGCCGTAACAACTTCATCTGTCGTAATGTTGAAACGCTCAAGAATTCTCATCGCTGAGCAGTTTGCGTCTTCCGCCATCGCCAGCAATATGTGTTCGGGCGATATGAAGTTTTGCCCCATTCTTTGAGCGTCTGAACGGCTTTTGTTGAGAGCGTTGATGACGCCTTCTGACATTTGGAGTGCCATGTTGATGCGTTGTGTTAGGTTGTAGTTGGATGGAAATTCGGAGCATGCGATATGCGCACCCCGTGTCCGTGCCTTGTGTGCAAATATAGGAAAGAACCCCACTCTAAGAATACCTTTCTTTTTTATTTGCTTGGGTAACATATTGTTGCGTTGCTCTTGTGTTTCGTTTTAAGGGACTGAAAAGGGACAACGGGCTTTTCTGTTACCTCTTTCAAAGATAACGTTTTTATTCCTCATATATCCTAAATATTGTCCACTAAATCGGTCTCGTTGTTTGGGTATCTGCAAAAAAAACGTCCAAACACGAGCTTGTAATCGCTGCGTGTTTGGACGTGTGATGAAAGATAGTTGTGATTACGTCACCATTTGAGGCTAATAATCGTCCTCATCGTCATAGATACCCTCCAGTTCGTGGGCGTAGACGGGATATTTGCGCTTGCCGTCAATGTACTCTTGCAGCATCTCAGCCGCCTTGTCGCAATGCGCATCCTCCTGTTCCTTTAGTTCGTCAATAAGCATTTGCGCATCCTCGCGAGAAAGTTTAGTCTCCGCCACCTTGATGAACCTGCGCATCACAACACCTGCATGGGCGTTCTTAACATTACCTGCGGAAGAAAGGTTATAGTTCCTGCACGCTTGCGCAAACCGCATCACGAATTAGGCGTTTTCTCAACTTCGGGATACGCAAAGGTTTGATTAATCAAAGGGTGACAGACGACCTGCAAAAGATACAACCAAGGGCAAAACAAAGGGAGTACCTAACAATAGACGAAGTCCGAATTTTAGCTAAAACAGAGGCTGCAAGCGAACACGTTAAAAACGCTTTTCTCTTTTCGTGCCTAACTGGTTTGCGCAAGAGTGATATAGCAGCCCTCAAATGGGGACAAGTGAGCGAAGAAAACGGAATGACGAGGCTAATTTTCACCCAAAGAAAAACGAGTGGGCAAATGTATCTTGACATTACGCCCGAGGCGGTTAAATACATGGGAGAAAGAAACGGAGTGAAAGATTTCGTCTTTTGCGTTCCATCTCCACACACAATTCAAAACATATTAGACGAGTGGCTTGCGAAAGCTGGGATAAACAAACGCCTAACATTCCATTGCGCAAGACACACGTTCGCAACCATGATGCTTGAACTTGACGTTGACATTTATGTCGTTTCCAAACTTTTAGGACACACAAACGTCTCAACAACCCAAGTTTACGCAAAAATCGTTGACAAGTCGAAACAAAACGCGGTTCTAAGAATACCAAGAATAAGTTAGCAGTGACAGAATTAAACTAAAGGCGAGGCGACAAGGGCGTAAAAGGTCACCAATAGCGGCACAAAGCAAAAGGAAACAGCACATCTGCACCGCAAATGCCACCCAACCCAACAACACACACGCACCAAAAGGTAAAAGTACGTTTTCGGCATTGTTTCACACTGCGCAAACATGACTAAATGAAACTCATTCGCTATTTCTTTCTCTGTATATTTTGGCAACCACAGAGCGAAGCCAATGAACTTCACCTTTCAAATGCTCATTTTCGGCTCGCAACCTCAAAAGTTCTTCCCTTTCGGCTTGCGAAGTCATTCTATTGTTATGACCGACAATGTTATTATTGCCGTTGACTGAATTATTCAGAATAGGGGCGAAATCTTTGCGTGTCATTTCGCCCACACCGCGCATCAGCCATTCGGCAGAAAGGTTTGGCAAAGCGATGAGCAAACGCTCTAAGAGAGAAAATTTTGGCTCTGTGTTACCTTGAATTGTCTTGAAAAGCGAACTTTGAGAAATGCCGACCTCTTTGGACAGCTTGTTAAGGCTTGGCGCATTTTGCGCATCCACCGCTTTTTTTATTCGCTCGTTAATTCCTAAAGGCATAAAACGCTATTTTTTTATTATCCCCGATTCGACAACAGAGCGAAGCCATTTGTTTTCTTCCTCTAATTGGGCGATGCGTGCTTTTAGGGCTGAGACCTCGTCATTACTTTCCGCCTGCATATCATTGTTATTGCCGACTATGATATTTTGACCCTTGACTTTATTATCCCTAATTATTGCTTTCTCCATACGCGCACGTACCTTATTGTCGGCACCATCAACAACGGGCGGCACTTTCGAGGGGTCAATCACCATTTCACCCACGCCAGTTAACAGCCAAGCCGCGCTAATGCCATAGAGTTCTTGAAACTTTGCAGCGTTTTTTTTGCCGAAAGCAGTACGACCAGAAAAAAGGTTACTAACATAGCTGCAACCTATATTCATTTGTTTAGCTATCTCACTTTTTGAAATATTGCGCGAAGCGAAGAAATCAGACAACGCATCAGTAAGCCTATTATTATCATTACCAACAATAATATTTTCGCCCGTCACGTTATTGTCGCTTACTTCGCACATCATATCACCGCTACCAGTTAAAAGCCACGAGGGGTTAAGCCCGTAAAGCTCTTTAAATTTCTGCGCATTTCTTTTGCTTATACCCACGTTGCCGTTAAGCATGGCACTAACATACGTCTGGGCGCATCCTAAGTCTTTGGCTATCTGGTTTTGTGTCAGCCCCCTTTCCATAAAAAAAGTCTTCAAGTCGGTAACTTTCATAATTGACTTATTTTTAGATAGTTACATTTAGAATAATTCTATATAGTATTTTTATTGAAAATATTTATTGTGCTTTTCAAAAACCTATATATCTTTGCAATGTCAACCAACAAGACATGACGATTGACAAACGAATTAACAAAGATAACTAATCTAAAGTATCAACATAAATAACAAAGATATATTCGACTTGTATATGACTAACGTCCGTGTCGGGGAAAAATTGTGGCTATATCCAATTATATTGTTTGCATCTCACCGGACGCTCCTGTTAGTCCCTCATGTAAAGACTGCTGGGTTGCGTTTGCCTCTTACTCTTCGGACTTGAGAAAACTTTTGTGATTAAACAAGCCTCTTATTTCATGTATTTGGGGTAAATTTGTGTCCTCAAAGTTTTTTAAACGCAAGATGGAGACCTTAGAGCAAGCGCAGGCCACTTGGAACGCCTGTCTCAATGACATAAAAAAGAACGTAAGCGAGGACGACTTCAACAAGTGGTTCTTGCCTATGCGTGCGCTTAGCCAAGATGGCTGCATGCTGACAGTCGAGGCCCCATCGCGTTTCTTTGTCGAGACAGTCGAACAGAAGTTCGTAAGCCAGTTGGCACATGCTTTGCGCACTGCCATAGACGAAAATGGACGACTTTGCTACTCGGTCAAAATCGCCGACACAAATCAGGTTACGCCAGCACGCCCTAATGGTGGTGGCATGTCTGGTGGATATGTTGCAAATCCTGTCGTGCCAGACCCGTTCAAAGGTGTTGCTGTGCGTGGCCCAATGGTTGACCCTCAGCTCAATGACGCATACACCTTTGAAACTTATGTGGTAGGTGAGAGTAACCGGATGGCAGCTTCTGTAGCTGAGGCTGTCGCCGCAGCCCCTGGCAAGACGGCTTTCAACCCGCTTTTTGTCTATGGTGGCCCCGGGGTGGGGAAGACGCACCTCATACAAGCCATTGGAGCCAAAGCGAAGAATTCGTCTGCTGACATGACGGTCGCCTATTTGTCCGCCGACAGGTTCATGCGTCAGTATATGGACGCAAAGACCACAAACCAGATAAGCGGCTTCATGCATTTCTATCAAAGCATCGGGCTTCTTATCCTTGATGATATACAAGAGCTTGGTGGTGAGTCGCGCGCACGAACCGCAGATGTCTTTTTTCAGATTTTCAATCATCTGCTCCAAAATGGAAGGCAGGTTGTGTTGGCATCGGACAAAAAGCCGTCAGAGCTCACTGGATTGCAAGAACGCCTGTTGTCCAGATTTAGGTCTGGCATGGTCGCTGAGGTTCGTTCCCCGGATCGTGAGACGCGCCTTGGCATTGTCCGCGCAAAAGCTGGTGCTGATGGTCTGGTTTTGCCTGACGAGGTTGCACAGTATGTCGCTTCTAACGTAAGTGGCAATGCACGTGAGCTTCAAGGTGCATTAGTCTCACTCTTGGCTCATGCTACATTGACAAATACCGACATAAATTTGGCTTTGGCTCAGGAGGTTGTATCTGAATTAGTTTGCAATCCTAAACCTGAGCTCATAACCAAGGACGTCGTAATAGATGCAGTCTGCGATTATTTCAAGATTGAGCCTGAGATGATGCAGAAAAACACTCGAAAGCGCGAGGTCGTAATTGCTCGACAAATTGCGATGTACCTGTGCAAAAAACTGACAACAGACAGTCTCACTACCATCGGAGCGAGCCTTGGCAACAGAAATCACTCAACCGTGGTTTATGCATGTCGATCGATTGAAGGATTAATTGAGACAGATGCAAAAATTGCGGAATCAGTTCAGGCGATAGAAGATAGCATCAAATAGAGAATAATCAGCCTTTATATGAAAAGAGAAGCGCACTTCCCGAAAGGGAAAGTGCGCTTCTCTTTATTATTTTCATCAATAAGAACTCATTAATCAATCGTAGCCTCTCCAACAAGTGATGTGTTCATATAGTGGATAACAGCCTCAGCGCCATACCCTTTTCCGAAGAGGAACATCAGTTTTGCCAATGCGGATTCTATTGTCATATCACGCCCGCTCACTATACCTACCGATGCCAATTGCAAACCAGTGCCATATCGCTCCTGGTGGACGCAGCCGGATGGGCACTGCGATATGTTCACTATTACTTTTCCGGCTTCCATTGCAGACCGCAAAGCTTCTAACAGAGATGCGTTGCGAGGAGCGTTTCCTGATCCAAAGGTTCTGAATATTATGCCCTTTAAATCTGGAGAATTGAGTACGTTGTCTACAATTTCTGTGCGCAAGCCTGGGAACAGAGAGAAAATTATGAGGTGCGTGTCCATCTCATAATGAGGTGTCAGATGGGCATTGACATCATATTTCTTTATGTAAGGCTCGTTATATTTAATCTCGGTCCCTGAGACAGCAAGCGGTGGGTAGTTTGGAGATCTGAATGCGTCAAAATTATCAGTGTCAACTTTTGTGACACGGCATCCACGGAAAAGTTTCTCATGAAATACAACGCAAACCTCAGGGACGACAGGAGTTCCGTCTTCTCTCTTTGCGGAGGCTATTTCAATCGCCGTAATCAAATTCGCTTTTCCGTCTGTTCGCAAGGCGCCAATTGGCAATTGACTTCCTGTCAGTATCACTGGCTTGTTCAACCCTTCAAGCATAAAACTCAAAGCTGATGATGTGAAAGCCATGGTATCTGTTCCATGCAAAATCACGAAACCATCATAAAGGTCGTAGTTATCAGCTATAATCTTTACAAGGATCTTCCAGTGGTTTGGATTTACGTCAGATGAGTCAATGGGGTGCTCAACAGCGTAAGAGTCAATTTGCAGATTAAACTGTTTAATCTCGGGAACGTGTGACAGCAGGTGTTCAAAGTTAAAGCTTTCAAGGGCACCGGTGTCGTGATTTTGTATCATACCAATTGTGCCACCTGTGTAAATCAATAAAATAGAGGTTCGTTTCATTTGTTTCACATTGTCCCGTTTCGACTGCAAATTTAACAATTACGTTTTCAATATAGTGTTTAATGGTGTGTTTGTGAAGTAAGTATTTTACTGAAATCTTCGCACGATGAAAAAAAGAAGGCCGATGACAAATAGTCATCGGCCTTCCGTTTTTTGGGGGGGCTAATTAGCCTAAGAATGCTATAAGTATACCAGCCGCAACAGCTGAGCCTATCACACCTGATACATTAGATGACATGCAGTAATTCAAAACGTGATTTCGAGAATCGTACTTGAGAGCGATTTCATTTGCCACACGTGATGCCATAGGTACAGCACTCAAGCCTGTCGCTCCAATAAGTGGATTGATCTTCTTCTTGCTGAATAAGTTCATAATCTTCACCAGCATGATTCCGCCAAAGATGGAGAAACCAAACGCCAAGAAACCGCCTGCTACGATACCTATTGTGGTCCAGTTCAGGAAAGCGTCTACTGTCATTGTCGCGCCAACAGAGAGGCCGAGGAATATAGTGGCCGAGTTCATGATGGCGTTTGACGCAGCATCGAAAATACGCGACGTGTTGGTTCCAATCTCCTTTATGAGGTTGCCAAACATCAACATTCCTACAAGCGATACCGCATCGGGAACAATGATTGCGACCACGGTAGTCGTAGCTATCGGGAAGATAATCTTCAGGGCCTTCATGTTCTTTATCTCGGTCTTGTTCGGATAGAGCTTATCTTGCTCTTTCATGTTGATTTTTAATTCTTTCTCCGAACATGTCAACTTGACAACCAAAGGTACAATCACAGGAACAAGAGCCATATATGAATATGCGGCAATTGCGATTGGACCGAGAAGATGCGGAGCCAATTTGATAGTCGTAAAGATGGCTGTAGGGCCGTCTGCACCACCAATTATGGCAAGCGACGCAGCCTCAGGAAGTGTGAAGAAATTGCAAGCTACAAGGAGCACTGCAAAAATTCCGAACTGTGCGCCAGCTCCAAATATGGCAAGTTTGAGATTTCGAAGCATTGGACCGAAGTCTGTCAACGCGCCGACACCCATGAAGATGATAGGGGGAAGGAATCCTGTCTTTATGAGCGCATAGTAGAGAAAGTTCATGATGCCAAGATCATGAGCAATCTCTGGTAATGACATCTCATAGACATTCTTTGCTACTTCCTGTCCGTTTTTCATGAAGTGCACCATGCCCTCACCATCTGCGGCTATGACGCCCATTCCACCACCTGGGAAATTGGCGATGAGCACACCAAAAGCGATAGGCACAAGCAAAAGCGGCTCAAACTCCTTCTTGATGCCAAGATAGAGCAGCAAAAAGGCCAAGGCGTACATTATCAAGAACTGTGGTTGGTCGATTATCGCACCAATCGCAGTCATTTCATATATTTTCTGAAATATTTCTTGCATGGCAGACCCTCTTTTTACTGGATTTTCATCAAGACATCATCCTCCGATACAGAAGAGCCGCTCGTGAGGCAAATCTCCGCAACCACGCCGTCTTTCTCGGCAGCAATCGCATTGAATGTTTTCATTGCCTCGATGTAGCAGACGGTTTGACCCTTCTTTACGCTGTCTCCAACTTTAACAGGAGTATCTCCGTTATTCTTCACAAGGTAGAATTTACCTTCAAGCGGAGAGAGCAAAGGCTCACCCTCACCAGCTGCTGCTGGAGCTGCTGCGGCTGTCGGCTGCTGTGTTGCCGCGGGTGCTGTCGCTGTAGACCCCTTCGGGCCAATAGTGACGAGATACTTCGCACCATCAATAGCTACCTCGACGGTCTGTGGTGCAGTCATTGCAGCACCCTTATTCTTCTCAGCCTTGCGCTTGGCCAAGTCTGCTTCAAAATCAGCTTTTGCCTTGCCACTCTTGTATGCTCGATACTGCTGCGGGTGCATTGCCAATTCAAACAACTCTTCATCATCCTCTCCAAAATCCCAATTGTTCTCCTTCATTTCCTTGCGGAACTCATCAAGAGCGTCGGGATAGTTGGATTGCGGGTCCTCCTCGTGGAATTCACGACCCTGCTCTTTCGCCTTGGCGACAAGCTCTGGGGAGAGGGCGCCTGGCAACTTGCCACTTTTGCCGAGCATCATATCCCAAATATCATCGGCAATCATGCTCCAGCGCTCTTTGCCCTTCTCCATCTGCATGACGTTCATGAGGGCCATATTCTTCACATATTGGCTGAAAGGCGTCACAAGGCAAGGATAACCCATCATCGGCCATACGTATGCAACCTCATTAAAGAGCTTGACAAGAAGCTGATCTTGCGTGAGCTTCGGTTGGCCGTGCTTCTCTTTCCATGAGTTGAGAGAGGCCAGGTTGTTCTCAAGGTCAGTCATGAGCGAACCCATCATACCGCCAGGGAGTCCCGGGCCAATGAGCAGGGAGTTCATCAAGCGGTTGCGGCTTGGAATGTAATAGCCCAAGAAGTCATCCATCATCTCCTGTACAAGAGAGCGGACCTCCATATAGGCCTCCATGTTAATCTCCGGGACAGAGAAACCTGCATCCGCCAACATAGCCCTCACTGCGAGCACATCAGCGTGACCAGTACCCCAAGACAGAGGCTCCATGCCGACATCAATAATGTCACATCCAGCTTTGCATACCTCAAGGATGGACGCCATGCTGAAACCTGGGCCTGCATGACTATGGTATTGAATGGTAATGTCTGGATACTTGGCCTTTATGTTTGTCACAATCTGACCAAGAGAAACAGGGCGGCCAATGCCTGCCATGTCTTTCAGGCAAATCTCGTCAGCTCCCGCCTCGATGAGCTCAAACGCCAAGTCCGTATAGTACTTGACTGAATGAATGGGGGAGAACGTTATGCAAAGGCAGCACTGCGAAATCATTCCGCCCTCATGCGCGTAGCCGATAGAAGGGATGATATTGCGTGTATCATTCAGACCGCAAAAAGTGCGCGTGATGTCCGTGCCTTGCTTTTTCTTGACCTTATAGAAGAGCTTGCGAACGTCAGCGGGTACAGGACTCATGCGAAGTCCGTTCAAAGCCCTGTCCAACATATGAGTCTGAATTCCAGCTTCGTGGAAAGGTTTTGTCCACTCCCTGACGGCTCTGTTTGGATTCTCACCATAAAGGAGGTTAACCTGCTCAAATCCGCCACCATTGGTCTCTACTCGCGCAAAGCATCCCATTTTGATGATTGCGGGGGCAACCTTAACAAGTTGGTCTACTCGCGGGACATACTTACCTGCGGATTGCCACATATCGCGGAACACCAAGCTAAACTTTATCTCTCTTGACATAAGGTGTAGTTATTGTTTTTTAGTTTCTCACCATGCACATACCGTTATCAACTGAGTATAAAACGGATACGTACATGACTAAAGCCCAGTTGCTCGTCCATAAAGCTGTTGTTAGCCTTATTTACAGTCTGGGGAAATACAATTAATTGCTTACAGCTTTTTGATATCGAGGACTTGCGCCTGACCACCATAAACTTGGTCAATTGCAGCACTTATCGCCTTCGTCACTGCGGGTGATATACTCGGCTGCGCAGAAACGTCTTTCTTCGCCGCATCACTCTCTTCTGGCACAAACTTGTTCACGGCCTTAATGAGCAACTTGCCTCCTTCGATTATTATGAGCAGCACGACAAACACGGTGCCCAATCCGACGACAAGTAGCTTTAACGCCTCTAATATGTTACTACATTCTTCCATGAGGTTGGATTATTTGTTAACGATTATTGGCTAAATTTCGAGTATTTCACCTCGTAGGCAAAACTCAAAACTTTTACGACACCAAATATACAAAAAATATTAATTGCACGGCAGTTCTGTGCGGTTAATAAAACCGATGTGAACATCTTAAAACCAATGGACATAAAATCTATTGGCATAATCACATATAGACTAAAGTTTAGTAATTTCGCAACATCATAATTAATGACTTTATGAACTTAAAGACTATACCACTTATACGAAACACAGATAGCGGCAATTTTTTTGTCATGGCTGGTCCTTGTGTGATAGAGGGCGAAGAGATGGCTATGCGAATTGCTGAGCATCTTGCAAAGGTTTGTGACAGACTTAGGCTCCCGCTTATTTTTAAGGGCTCCTATCGCAAGGCAAATCGTTCACGAATTGACTCATTCTCAGGTATAGGAGATGAGAAAGCATTAAAGATTTTGGGCAAAGTCCGATCGGAGTTCGGCGTTCCTGTGGTAACTGATTTCCATTCAGCCCCAGAGGCCGCCATGGCTGCTGAGTACGTGGACGTGCTTCAAGTTCCTGCTTTCCTTTGCCGACAGACCGATATACTGGTGGCTGCCGCGCAGACAGGCAAAGTGGTAAACATAAAGAAGGGGCAATTCCTCTCGCCTGAGTCAATGCAATACGCAGTTAAAAAGGTTGTGGATAGCGGAAACTCCAACATCTTTATCACAGACCGCGGTACCATGATGGGGTATTACGACTTGGTCGTTGACTTCCGGGGGCTCCCTGTCATGCGCCAATATGCACCTGTTGTTTTGGACATTACGCACTCTTTGCAACAGCCAAACCAGTCTTCTGGTGTGACTGGGGGAAAACCAGCCCTGATTGAGACAATAGCAAGAGCGGGTGTAGCTGTAGGTGTGGACGGCCTGTTCCTTGAAACTCACTTTGACCCGTCTATCGCAAAGTCTGATGGAGCCAATATGCTCAAATTGGATCTTTTTGAACCTCTAATGGAAAGGCTTATCGCAATTCGCAGCGTGGTTAATACTTTTAATTAAGTTCACCTCAGCGATAAGCTTAAGAAGGACGGTAAGAATAATCAGGTGGTATGGCTTTTGTTGCCATGCCACCTGATTTTTTGTTGAATTGCCGTTGACGACTTTAGAGAGTTTATTGTAATCCTTCAAATCTGCTTATTAACCACGATGGGATTAATTCGAGCCTCGGGAAATGAACGAATAAGATTGAAGACATCAACGCTTTGATATTGTTAATAACAATACTCGTGCTGATATCCTTAATAAATGATAGGTACCCAAATCATACTCATAAAATAATTACGCTTGAGTGTATTTCACATTGAGACATTTTTCTGCTTCTGCGCTTATAATAGAAAAGAGATTGGTAGGGTAGAGCTGTGTAAAAGTGGTGTTTACTCATTAGATTGGTATTTTTACCATCGCTTTACTGATTTATAATGTAAAATAGTAAAATACGCCCGTTTTTGTGTTTTTACTGAGAGTTAAGCATGTAAATTATGTTTTTACTTAAGTGTTTTACTTTTAATATTTGGAAACCAAGTAACGTCATATGTCAGTTTGATTCCATTCATATATTGATGCATTATATAGCATTGGTAAATTAATGAGACTGCCATTTATAAGGATAAATCCCGCTTTTTTAGGATGAAGACCTAAACTCTGCATTATAAGTTATGGGGCAAGGCTCCTCTTTGGATTTATATTGATTTTCAATCCTGATTCGACTTTGTTCTACAGGATGCTCAAATCATAGAACTGCTTTTCCACAAACAGACGTTTTTCCTTTTATTTCTGTCCACAAAAGAGTGAAAGAGCACAAATTAAAGGCCATGAGCCCTTTAAAAACAACCCTCCAACTCTGCTTTTTTTATCCTAAAGGGATGTATAGAAGCATAGTAATACATGAGTATTATCCTTACGATTATGACACCGAGATACTCTGCGAGGCGGTTAATGCTCTATTGTATAACTAAAAAAGTAGGTGGGCGTTCATAGTGTGGCCTTATGTGAATAGATTGAGGGGGTGAATTTAAAGCTTGGAGTCCAGCCCTATTTTTTATGCCCTCCCGAAAAAGTTTTAGTGGCAGCAATAATAATATTTCAACCTGATTCGACTTTGTTCTACAGGATGCCCAAATCATTATAAATCACCTTTCCATAAGCAGACGTTTTCCTTTTATTGCTTTCAGCTAAAAGAGTAAAAGAGCGCAAATCTATGAGTCCTTTAAAACATAGCTTTGGGCCTGCATTTTCAAAGAGTAAGCCCACTTTAGTCAAAAAGGGTTGGCTTGGCAGGAGTCTCGTCTTCATATTGACCATTTTGCTCAGTATATAGTGGATCACAACTATTTCGGTTTGCATATTAGATGTGCGCATACATTTCCTATTGCGACCACTCTGGAGATGCTCTAACCGCATCTGACGCACATCTGCTCTGGCTATCAATTGCCTGATTTGCAATCCCAATGACCATTTTATTTTCAAAGATGACGCTATAAAAAGGGCAGAATTTCCAGCATGGAATCGTGTCCATTTTTTTACGCTAAAGAGGTTCTTGTTGACTGCGATATTTACTTTTCATGAAATAATTCTTCACTCACGCTATGAGGTGTTGTTTTAAGTAATAGATGTTCCCCTATAGGCTTTTACATAGCCAAGTTCTGTCTTTGCGCATGATGATAAAAGTAAATTTACTTCATTTGTCTACTAAAATAGAGTAGGGGAGATTGTAGCCATTTCTGCAGGTTTGTCCATAATCCTCCTTTGGGTTTATATGTCTGGTTTTGCTGATCTTATGTTGTGTAAATAGGCTTTACACACCTCAATATACATATATGTTGCGGTATTGATTGTGCTAAATATCAACTAATTACACTATATACCCTAATTTTTAGCTTTAGATTACTGCTTATAATAAGACATTTACTTTAGGTAAAGTGTGTAAATCACAGATTTATTTATCATTACGATAGATTATTAGATAAAGTGCATGGTATATGTAAATACATGATGATATGTCGTAAAATACGAGATTAGGTGTAAATTAATCGATTAATAGCAACTATACATAAGTAAAACGCATGTGTACTTAAAGTTGACTTGTTTTACATTGCTTATTTTTTACCTTCCAAACTTTTGGAAATTGCTTTTTTACTTTGAATTTATTTAGTAAATTCGCCATGTAAAAGTTTAATGTACCTCTTAGTTTTTATACTGTCGGGTTTTAGCTGACATTTAGAAGTAAGACTATGGAAAACAGGAGCTCACGTGATCGTCTTCTCGAAGTAATTAAGCTCTCTGGTCTGAGCAAAATGGAATTTGCGGAAAAGATTGGAGTGTCCGCAGGAGCGATCTCACACATAACCTCATCTTCTGATAAAGGTCGTAAAGCCGATATCTCAGAAAATGTGGCAAATAAGATTATTGCCACATTCCCTTCACTTCACCTGCGATATGATTGGTTGATGCATGGGAATGGGGCTATGACTGACTTTGAGACTTCTGGACACATTCAGCCATCACTTTTTGATATGAATTTACAAGAGGCGACTTCGCTCAACGTTCAATCGGAAAACAAGTCGTCGCAGTCTGCTATGATTGATAATTTGTCCGATGGCGAACCAATGACTGTGCAGATTGCTCGGCCTGATAAGGCTGAAAATCGCCAATCACCATATCAAGGGGAGACGGGAAATACTTCTTATCCTGCTTATGAGATTAATTCTACAAAGTCACAACCTGTTGGAGACATAAATGGCAGGTTGGCTTATGCCAACGAGCAATTGAATGATTTCCAGAAAGGGGCTAACCGGGAGGGGACTCCCAAATTGGAGCGTATAGTTATGTTCTATTCTGATGGTACGTTTGTCGAATATAAACCGCAGAAGAAATGACTTAGCGTATTTTCTCATATCATAGGTTCGTTATAGTCTGCGCTGCTCCAAATATTGTATATTCGCGTACGTAGATTATAATTCCTTTATGAAAAAGTACAAGTCCGACTTGAGTGTCGTGGCAAATGAGAGCGTAGGAAATGGATTTTTCCTTATGACGCTCAAGTTTGACAAAGAGGTTCCGGATGTCCGGCCAGGTCAATTTGTCGAGATACGAGTAAAAGGTGCTGATGGCGTAATGCTGCGCCGGCCCATTTCCATCCATGACTTTGATGCAGAAAAGCGCACTTTGACGTTGCTTGTGCATATTGTAGGTGAGGGAACAAGGGCCTTGTCTCAGTATGCTATTGGCGATAACGTGGACATTGTTTACCCCCTGGGTAATGGCTTCGACTTGGCTAAAGCAGGCAAGAGACCATTGCTCGTAGGTGGTGGAGTTGGTGTCGCACCGCTGTTCTTGTTGGCTAAAACGTTGAAGGCGGCAGGTGCTGAGCCTGTCTTCCTCTTGGGTGCCAGGACTGTGAGCGGGCTGCTGAGAAGAGATGAATATCAAGCCATTTGCAGAGTTGACGTAGCTACCGAGGATGGGTCTTTGGGTGTAAAGGGATTTGTTACAGATCATCCGGATTTGTCAATAGAGGGGCTTCGTGGTTTTACATCAGTTTTACAATGTGGACCTACGCCTATGATGAAGGCAGTGGCTGCGAAGGCTATAGAGGCTGAAGTAGAATGCTTTGCTTCGCTCGAAAATATGATGGCATGCGGAATAGGTGTATGCCTTTGCTGTGTAAACGATACTGTAAATGGAATGAAGCGCGTTTGCGCGGATGGTCCTGTATTTAATGTAAAGGAGTTAAAATGGTAAACACAGTTGTTGATCTTGGTAAAGGTCTGACCCTTAAAAATCCGGTACTAACAGCATCCGGAACTTTTGGTTATGGGTTGGAGTATGACGACTTTTTTGACGTGTCTTCATTGGGAGGTTTTATAGTAAAAGGAACTACTTTAAACCCTCGTGAGGGAAATCCGTATCCGCGTTTGGCTGAGACACCATGCGGGATGCTTAACGCCGTAGGTCTTCAGAATAAAGGTGTTGACTATTTTTGCGACCATATCTACCCTCAACTTGTCAAATACACTAACAACGTCATTGTTAATGTATCAGGTTCGACAATAGAGGATTATGTTGCTACAGCGAGTAAAATAGATGGTTTAGACCATATCCCGGCAATTGAGTTGAACATATCCTGCCCTAATGTAAAACACGGTGGCATGGCTTTCGGCACTGATCCGGCTCAAGCTGCAAAGGTTGTTTCGGCAGTGAGAGCTGTTTACCATAAGCATTTAATGGTAAAATTAACGCCGAATGTCACTGATATAACCGCAATCGCAAAGTCTGTTGAAGACGCAGGCGCAGATTCTGTATCGCTGATTAATACAATGCTCGGAATGGCCATAGACGCCGAGAAAAGACGTCCTAAAATATCCACGATTACTGCTGGAATGTCAGGTCCTGCAGTTAAACCGGTAGCACTAAGGATGGTATGGCAGGTAAGTAAGGTTGTAAATATCCCGATAGTTGGTCTTGGCGGCATTACTAATGCTACGGATGCAATCGAATTCCTGTTGGCTGGTGCGAGTGCCATTCAAATTGGCACTGCTAATTTCCTTGACCCGACAACTCCTATTAAAGTTGTAAAAGGTATAGAGGATTATATGGAGCGTCATAAGATTACGGATGTACACGAGCTCATTGGTGGCCTTCTTGTTGAGTAAAATGAGTAAATTATTACTTTTACTTTCTGTTTTTGCGTCTACTTTACTTTATTGTAGTAAAACGTACGCAAATTTACAGAAAGAGCAGGGCATTTTACTCGATAATGTAAAGGTATCTTTACTAACATGCTCACCTGGTGATGAGTTATACACTTCTTATGGTCACAGCGCAATCCGTGTATCAGATAAGAAGCTCAATATTGACGTAGTTTTCAACTATGGCACGTTTGATTTTGGTACACCATACTTCTATCTGAAGTTTCTGAATGGAACTTTGGACTATATGTTGTCAACTTCTGATTATTGCAGATTTCTTGAAGTCTACCGTAGAGAGGGGCGTGGCGTTGTCGAAAGAGAGTTGTTACTGTCAAGTAAGGAGAAGGCGGAAATTGAGGCTTTGCTGATAGAGAACCGCCGTCCTGAAAACAGGTTCTACAGATATGACTTTTTCTTTGATAACTGCGCTACGAGAATTCGTGACATAGTTTATAAAGTCAAGGGAGTATCTCCAAATGTAGTAACAGGCGATCGCGAAAGCAACGTTATCTCTTTTAGGGATTGTCTTCACTCTTTTGTCGGTCCGAACGAGTGGAGCGGTTTTGGGATTGATTTGATACTTGGCGTGCGTGCTGATAGGCCTACCACCCAATATGACAGGGCCATGCTGCCTGATTTCCTTGAGGATTTGCTCGTTGATCAACATCTCGTTGGCGATGAGAAGGTCATACTTAATGCCCCGAAATCAGAAAATACAGATAGCAAAGCAAACATTCTCACACCCAATTTAGTATCTTCTCTGTTCTTCCTGCTGACTCTTATTTTGTGCGTCGTTGAGTGGAGGCGAAGTGTCTGGTTCCGATGGTATGATGTGGTGTTATCAGTTGTGATGTCTATTCTATCCATCATATTCGCCTACCTGTGGCTTGTTTCAGAAATCCGAATTACGTCGTACAATTATAACCTACTTTGGGCTTCTGTCATTTATATACCTTTGGTAGTGGCTATTATCAGGAAACGGAAGTCACTCATTAAGAGGCTAACTGTGCTAAACATTGTTCTTTTAGCGTCTTATTTCATAATAGCCTTGCTTAGCATCCAGTATGCCTCACTTTCCATTGTGTTGATAGCAGTGACAATGCTCTTGCTGAATGTGAAATTGCTGCGTAGAGTTAAGTGAAGATTTCGCATTTGGCACATTAGTGAAAGAGCTCTGTTAGCGGCAAACTTCATTTTCTGACATTACAACGCCCCCCCCTTACATTTGATGCAGAATCACATGTGGGGGGGCTTTATTTAATAATTAAGTGAACTGTTTAGTCTCTGCGATTTTGCATAAACTGGCCCAGCGTATCTTTTACAGCTTAAAATGAAGCTTGTGACACCTTAGGGTAATTAACAATATACAATTTGTGCTTTGCGCGGGATATTGCTGTGTATAACCACTTTGAGAAAGATTTAACAGATTGATCTTGAGGGATAAACCCGGGGTCGACAAACACGGCGCTCCATTGCCCACCTTGCGATTTGTGGCAAGTTAAGGAATATGCATACCTCACCTGTAGTGCATTTAGCCATTCATCTTCACGCATATCAGATGCTCGTTTCCTTTGATTTGTGTAATCCGCATAATCGGCCTCTGCTCCCTTCTCCAGCATCTTGTTGATTTGGTCGGTAGAAGTGCACGTCGGAATATTTGTTTCCCCGTCAATTGTGTTGATGTCCGCAGTAAGGTAGTCGAGAATAATCTTGCAATCAATGTCTATATTATTGCGGTCAATGAATCGTAATGACACATCAGCAAAATGGAGCCCATGCATTTCTGAGTAGCCATATATAGACACGACTTCTGCTATATCGCCATTTGCTATGAAATTCGTATCCGCCCTTGAAGACCACAGGTAATTGTTTCTCGTAACTATAAGCAAATCGCCCTTCACTAAAAGATCCTCAATATAAAGAGCTTGAGAACGCAGAGCCATGCTGTATTGAGTGGCGCGTTTATTGCTTCGAGTTATGACAACAACATCATTGGGGCCGTATTTAGAGAAAGCGTTTTCTATTTTCTCAAGCAAAACGTCACCAGGAGCGAATTCCACATCTCCCCCTTCTTGAACTAAGATAGTCGGCAAGTCATCCTCTGAACACAATTGAGTATCATCTCCGTCTATTATCTCTCTCAACTTCATGGCGTTAGCAAGAATAAGGCTGTCATTTTTTTGTCTAACGACATCAGATAGGGTAACACGGCCAACTGTCAGCCCCAGAGATTTAAGGTGGTCTACATCTAACGCAGGTGCGGAGTCAACACCGACTGGAGGCAACTGGTCGGGGTCTCCAACCAAAACTAAACGTGTCCGAGCTTGGGAAAAAACAAATTCAATAAGGTCGGATAAAAGTCTGCCATCCCCCCACTGCGGCATAGCACCCCCTGATATATTGACATACTCGTCACCTATCATTGATGCCTCATCGACAACAAAAACACTATTGGACCATTTGTTGTAGGAGGGTTCAAATGAAGAATCTGGCGAATTTGTTTCTTGCCTATAAATAGTGCGGTGTATTGTCGAGGCGGGCCGTCCTGTATAATTTGCGAGGACCTTGGCCGCACGACCTGTGGGGGACATCAAAATAACGTTAACATTGAAACTTTCTGCGGCATCACAAAAAGCTTTCATCAGTGTCGTCTTACCAGTTCCCGCAAATCCGTTGATTATCAGTACAGGTTTTGGCTTCGTTGAATTCATCAGCATTGACAACCCCTGCATAGCCCTTACTTGCGTAGGCGTCGGCGTAAAAGATAGCATGGCGCTCATGCGCAAAAAAAACGGGTCGGTTGCATCAAACTTCATATTGCAACTTTTATAGGACTTAATTTTTCGACGAAAATAAAGATAAAAAACCGCAATAACTTCTTCATGACTTGTGATTTTTTGTAAATTTGCGTTCGACAAGGCTCTTGGGAAACCGAGTGGCCAACGCAATTATTAACAACAATTGAATCAACAAACTGAAAAAAAGGTATAATGAAGAAGGTTATCCAAGTCGTTCTGCTTGCTGTTATTGTTTGTTTGGGCTATCTTGTCTACACAAGCATCAATGAGCCTATTGAGTATGAAAAACAGTACAACAAGCGCACAAGTGCTGTTGTTAACCGTCTTAAGTTAATCCGTGATGCACAGGTTGCGTACAAGTCGATTAACAATAAGTACACAGGCAGCTTTGATACTTTGATTGACTTTGTCAAGAATGGTCAGCTCAAGATGCTCCGTATGGAGGGCAGTTTAAATGATAGTCTCTTGGCTGCTGGCGTAACAGAGCAGGAGGCAATCAAGCAGGGTATCATCAAGCGTGATACCGTATTGATACCTGTTAAGGATTCTATCTGCAAGGATTTCAATCCCGATTCACTCCGTCGAGTTCCTTTTGTAAATGCTGATTTTGAGATGGGTGCTACTATCATTACCACCAACTCAAATCTCCAGATCCCCGTATTCGAGGCAAAAGTTGCGAATAAGGTGTACCTCAACGGTCTCGACAATCAGAGGCGCATCAATAAGGATAACCTCGCCAAGCAGCTTGGCCGCTACCCAGGTTTGATGGTCGGCTCTCTTGAGGAGGCTAACAACAATGCTGGCAACTGGGAGTAAACTCGCCTACGAATGATGGACGAGTCTACGGTGACTTCGCCCCGCTTTAGTTGGCGAATGTCAGAGTCGTACTATATGTCCATCCAGTTAAGTCTGGATGGACTTTCTTTTTGTATACTTGACCCTGTAACCAACGTATTCCATTCTCTGACAGAGGTCTCCTTTGATAAAGAGGATGTCAATTTTGCGCAACAGGAGCAATATATACTGAGCTGTCCCGATATGCAAAGGAAGTTCCGCAAGGTACTGATTTGTATCGACAGCCCAGCATTCTCTTTAATGCCAACATCGCTCTACGACGAGTCTCATATGCGAAGCGTATTGGCGATGACGGGTATTAATGTAGCCAACGATGATAAGATTCTTCGGAATAACATTGAGTTAGCTAACTCAACCACGGCCTTCACCATTCCCAACTTTTTATACTTCTTTCTGAAGAACCAATTTGCAGGTGCGGAGATATTTCATTCAACAACGCCTGTAATCTCATCGATGTTGCTAAAAAGACAAGGCGATGCATTGGGGACTCAGATGAACGTCGCTTTTAGCACAAACGACATGACAGTCGTTGTTGCAAAAGATAATGAATTGTTGCTCTGCAACAGATTCTATTGCAAAGAGCCGCTTGATTACGTTTATATGCTGCTCTATATAGCGGATCAATTGTCTTTGGACATAAAAACTACTCAAGTGACTGTTCATGGCCGTGTCTCTTCGGATGACATACGTATACGTCAGTTGCGTAAGTTCATCAGGTTCATTCGTATGGCTCCTGCGCCACAATATTTCAGCTATGGCTTTGCCATTCCAGAGCAGGCGCACAGATATAACACATTATTTTTGATGCCATTATGCGTGTAGTAAGTGGAAAATTGCGTGGACGTCGTTTTGAGCCACCAGAGAGTTTCAACGCACGTCCGACGACTGATTTCGCAAAGGAGAACATATTTAATGTTCTCTGCAATATTATAGACTTCGAGGAAGTGAAGGTCCTCGACCTTTTTGGTGGCTCAGGCTCTATTAGTTATGAGTTCGCATCAAGGGGATGTCCCGATGTTACGTGCGTAGAAAAAAGTTCTGTGCACCAACGTTTTATCAGGCGCACTGTTGAAACATTCGGGATAGGGGATGCGGTCAAAGTGATACAAGGCGACGCCCTACGGTATATAATGACATCAAATGCGAAGTATGATGTCATTTTCGCTGACCCCCCTTATGACATGCCGGAAGTTGACACCATGCCTGATTTGGTAATGGGCCGTGACCTCCTTAACGATGACGGCTTCTTCATCTTAGAGCATTCTGTGGCAGGACGTTTCAATAGTAATCCTTGTTTTTGGCAAACGAGGAATTATGGAAAAGTTAATTTCACCTTCTTCCGAAAAAAGGAGTAGATTACGACTATGGTAGGGAAGAAAACCTATTACCTGAATTGTGGCGGTCAAATAATAAACACTGAGAAGCCTTTGGTTATGGGTATTCTCAATGTAACGCCAGATTCTTTCTTTGATGGTGGCCGATATAACTCATCTGACTCTATTAAGCAGAGGGCTGAGCAAATAATATCGGAAGGAGCTGAAATTATAGACATTGGCGCGTACTCAACCCGCCCAGGAGCAGATGACGTATCTCCAGATGAAGAGTGGAGAAGACTTGATTTTGCACTTGAGATTGTCCGCAAGAGTGTCCCCGATGCAATTATTTCCATTGATACATTTCGTGGTGATGTCGCGCGCAAGTGCGTGAAAGAAGGTGGGGCGCACATTATCAATGACATCTCAGCCTACACCCTGGATCCTGATATGCTCGATGCCATTTCTGAGCTAAACGTGCCATACGTCTTGATGCACATAAAAGGCACACCAAAGGACATGCAGGTTAACCCAAAGTACGCCAACCGATTAACACAGGAGGTTATTGGTTTCCTGAGTAAAAAGGTGAATGAATTGAGTTCCCGAGGAGTGGCGGATATTATCATAGATCCTGGCTTCGGATTCGGGAAGACAATTGACGACAACTTCCAGCTAATGGCAGATTTGAGGCAATTCGACACATTCGATAGACCAGTTTTGGTAGGCATATCAAGGAAATCAATGATTTACAAAACTATTGGTGGGACACCAGAATCAAGTTTAAATGGGACATCTGTGTTGAACACTATGGCCCTGTTAGCTGGGGCTGACATCTTAAGAGTTCATGACGTGAAAGAAACTGTTGAGTGCATTAAACTTGTTGATGCCTTAAGACGTAATAGTTGATTAAAATAGCCCTGGTCTTATGCTGTTTTCATTTCTGGATGTTCGCCTCGTTGACATTGTCGACATACTGCTAAGTGCGTATTTGATGTATGCCGTCTACCGGCTCATCAAGGGCACTTTAGCGGCGAATATCGTGATGAGCATATTGGCATTCCTTGTGTTTTGGGTGATAGTGCGCGCCCTTAACATGAATATGCTTTCGGCCGTCATGGGAAGTTTTGTCAACATTGGACTCTTGGCTCTGATAGTCATCTTTCAACAAGAGATTAGGACATTCCTCGTCATGCTGAGCACACGCAGCGCCTTCTTTCGCAAATTCGGGCTTAACAAAGTCATAGAAAAGGAGAATGAGGGTGACGATTATGCGTTTATAAACTCAATAGTAAACGCGTGCGAGAATATGTCAATGACTAAGACCGGGGCTCTCATAGTAATTGGACGCAAAGTTGGTCTAAAAGACTACATTGATACCGGAGACTGCATAAATGCAAGATTCTCCCAACAGTTGATTGAAACTATATTCTTCAAAAACACTCCATTACATGATGGGGCTATGGTGGTAGATAAAAAGAGGATTATAGCAGCTGGATGTATTTTGCCCGTGTCAACAGACATGAGTCTTCCTAAATCTTTTGGTCTCCGACACAGATCTGCCATGGGTATAACAGAAGTCACGGACGCTGTGTCTGTAGTTGTATCTGAGGAGACAGGGAACATCTCTGTATTTGAACACGGGAAACACAAAAAGATAGATTCTCGACCAGAACTTATAGATATATTGAAATCAATATGAGCGAGCAAGGGGAAGTTGGTTTGAAAGTAGCGATTAGCGGTATTGAAAAGCCATTAGGGAAAGCGCTAAGGGCAGAGTATGCAGCAAAGGGTTTTAGCGTAATCCCTGTTGATGAGGCTGACATTAGGCTTCCGGCACCTACGTTGGGTGAAAAGCTAAATGGCGTACATGGAATTATCAATTTGTTTGGTGAGCCGTATGTGGCGAAATGGAAGAAGCGCTATGAGTTTGATATTTATAGAAGCCGTCTTGTCGCTATAAGATCGTTGGGAATGGCCATGAAGTATATGGAGACCCGTCCCAATTTTTTTATAACTACTTCTAATGCGATGATTTATGATAAGTACGAGGTCCATGATGAATACTCGATGTCATATGGTGACACACTGATGGCAGAAGTAGGTCAAATGGAGACGGCCGAAACAATGAAAATCTCATCATATATCAATGATGTCAGGCTAATAATAGCTCGTACAGGTTATATAATGAGCAAATCTGGCGGTGTTTACCCGATGCTCGAAAGGTTGGCTAAAATCGGGTGGGGAGGTAAAGTTGATGATGGTTACCAATGCATACCCATGATTGCCGTAGATGATGCGGCACGGGCTTTCATGCATATAACAGAGAACCAAAGATCTCAAGGCGTATATAATTTAACAATACCGGAGATGGCTTCCATGAATGAGCTCGTTGAAGCCTTGAGTAAGACGCACGGGAAAAATCAGCATAGGCTGCCAAAGTTTTTAATTAAGCTGGTTGCTGGACGTGCGGTCAATCTTTTGGAACAGAATTGCAAAGTGCAGCCGTTGCGACTTTTAGCTGAAGATTTTGAATTTAAGGCTATGAATGTCAGCGATATAATGAGGATGCTGAGTTAAGCCACATAGACGGATATTCATATTTTATAGATTGTGGACTTAACATAATACAAATTCTCGTCCTTAAACAAATCAGCGGAGGCAGCCATTCCTGTTCATGTAAATCGCAAAGGGTTCGCATACAAAAGTAACTCACGTCTCCAGTTTAGAACTTTATTTTCCCTTTATCAGAAGAATATAAAGGGATGCAAAGATATTTCTTTCTATATTTGTGAGATAAGAGTCTTTTTAATACTACAAGGAGCATGAGTTTGTTCTCTGACGATGAAGATGAAGAAATCAATGATGAATTCGTTGATCGCATCCTAAGGCTTGCGGCCTCAGGAGAGTCTACGTTCGTTGATGTGGACGACATATATGACTCTTTTAATTATCTTGTTCAGCAAGGCCGCATGGACGACGCCGACAAACTTCTCAGTTTTGGATTGAGCCGTTATGTGGAGAATATAGACTTGCTTTTGCTGCGGGCTACTCGCCTCATTGACAACAACGAGTACGTAAATGCAAAGGAGTTGTTGGACTATGTTGCGAAAGATGCTGAGGATAAAGCTCCATACTATATAGGCAGAGGTTGGCTTGCCTTAAAACAGGACGACGAAAAACTTGCATTTAAAATGTTTGATTTGGCCATTGCCAAGTCAGAGGATGAAGAAATGCGAAATTCTGTTGTTTATGAAATAGCATCCAATCTTAGTCGTATTGGCCTTTTTGATAAATCAGTCAGTTATTTCTCGGAACTGCCATCTAAAGAGTTTGACAAATATCCGCAGACTGCTTTTGAATATGCTTATGCGCTGAGTCAGGTTGAGCGTGACGAAGAATCCATTTCTTTATATGAAAAGATAGTTGGTTTAGAGCCGTTTAATGACAGCGCATGGTATAATCTTGGTATTTTATATGACAAGAGAGGGAGTCGAGATGAGGCTGTAGAAGCATACCAGACTTGTATTTCGATATCTCCAGAATATGCAGAGGCTTATTTTAATTTGGCCAATACATATTTGGAATTATCTAAAACAGATGAAGCGTTATTGAATTACGCTGAGTATGTTTCGTTACGTCACCCAGACGAGGATGCTAATGTATACTCTTACATGGGTGATTGCTGGATGATACGGCAGAACTATCAGTTGGCATCCCAGTTCCTGATTTTAGCGACAAAGAAGACTCCCGATGTTGACGTCATTTGGTACAATCTGGGTCGATGCTTTTTAGAACTAAAGGATTTTCTAACGGCTGAAAAGGTATTTGAGAAAACAATAACTCTTAACAATAACGTCGCAGACTACTTCTTCTCTTTAGCCCAGTCTCTATACTTCCTTAATAACATACAGGATTCCATTGCGGCAATCGAGCGCGGTCTTAAGTTGACGCCGAATGACGTGGTTGCCTGGTTTGAAGTGATTAGGCTAAAATTCAGCCTTGAAGAAGGCGAGATGGAGGATATTCGCAAGTATATAAGCCAAAAGAAGCAGGAGTTTGATAGCCCTATGGCTCTTCAACTTGTTGAGGCCTATGTAGAATTTTTTGTTTTTGGACAGAAACGTCTTGCTACATCATTAATGAGAGGTGTCGCCAAATTCACCCCTCAGGTGATTAAAGACGCATCTGTTGAGCCTGATTTGTTCAAGTTACTGAAACAGAAGGGCATACTAAAGATATTGGAGGAATTTAATATTACGATATGATTGAAAGATATGGGTTGATTGGATATCCTTTAGGACATTCATTCTCGCAAAAATATTTTACAGAAAAATTTGCCAATGAGAATATTGAGGCAAGGTATGATTTGTTTCCTCTTGAGAAGATAGATTGCGTTGAGGATTTATTGAGGGATACGGAGAATCTTAAAGGCTTTAACGTCACAATACCATATAAGCAGGAAGTAATGCGCTTCTTAGACGATCTTGACGAGCAGGCTCGTGAGATTGGAGCTGTAAATGTTGTGAAGGTCACGTATGACAAAGATGGCAAGAGGCATTTAAAAGGTTTTAATTCAGATGCTTACGGCTTTACTGAGTCAATTCGACCATTGATTAAAGCCACGCATAAGAAGGCTTTAGTTCTTGGCTCAGGAGGTGCCTCTAAGGCTGTTATTTACAGTTTGAAAAAATTGGGGATTGAGCCTATTGTCGTGAGTCGACACCCTGGTAATGGGCAATTAGGTTATGGTGAGCTGACTAACGTGATGTCTGAGTTCACTGTAATTGTAAACGCTTCGCCCGTTGGCATGTCTCCCAAGGTCGAGTGTTGCCCAGACATACCATATGAGCTCTTGACGCCTGACCATTTGTGTTTTGACTTGGTGTATAATCCCGAGGAAACACTGTTCTTGCGTAAGGCCAAGGAGGTTGGCGCAGTGACAAAAAATGGACTTGAAATGCTTCACCTTCAAGCCGAGGGAGCTTGGCTTTATTGGAATAATTAGACAAATAATTTGTAACGCCCCCCTACCCTACCTTTGACAAGGCTGAAAGTTTATGTCTGAAAAAGAAAGAATAGATTATCTGCGCAACTTTCTTCACGAGCAGAACAGAAACTATTACGTTTTAAACAACCCTGTGATATCAGACATGGAGTATGACACGAAAATGTCAGAACTCCAGGAGTTAGAAGCTCGGCACCCTGAGTTGTCAGACCCTAATAGTCCGACACAGAGAGTTGGAAGTGACATTAATATGTCATTTGAGCAGGTTCGTCATGAGAGGCCTATGCTTTCATTGGGTAATACGTATAGCCGTCTGGAAGTTGAAGAGTTTTATAAGAGGGTATGTTCAGATGCGGGAAGCAGTTTGGATATTTCATGCGAATTGAAGTTTGACGGAACATCTATCAGCTTGATTTATGATGATGGCAAATTAGTTCGAGCAGCAACCCGCGGTGATGGAACTTTTGGTGATGACGTAACGAGAAACGCACGTACAATACCTACAATACCTCTGCAGCTTTGTGGAGACTACCCTGCGCATCTTGAGATGCGAGGTGAAATTCTGATGCCTCGTGATGGCTTTGACCGATTGAACCAACAGAGGGCTGACATTGGTGAGCTGCCATTCGCAAATCCTCGTAATGCAGCGGCTGGCTCTCTCAAACTACAAAACAGCAGCTTGGCAGCCGAAAGGCCTTTGACTTGCATGCTGTATTATGTTTTAACTCAAGATGTTGAGTTCGAGACACACACACAGAGTCTTGAAAAGGCTAAAGAGTGGGGCTTTGTAATCTCTCCCAATTTCCGCCTGTGTCATAACCTTGAGGAGATTTACGCCTATATTGACGAATGGGACGAGAAGAGAAAAGGACTGCCGTATGATATTGATGGAATAGTCCTAAAAGTCAACAATTTGGCGGTTCAGTCTGAATTAGGTTTGACTGCCAAGAGTCCCCGTTGGGCGGTAGCTTATAAATTTAAGGCTGAGCAAGCAAAGAGTCGCTTGCACGAGGTTACATATCAAGTTGGCAGAACGGGTGTCGTCACCCCTGTTGCTAACATGGATTCTGTTCCACTTGCTGGGACTATGGTTAAACGTGCATCACTTCACAACATAGGGATAATAAAAGATTTGGGATTACACATCAACGACGTCGTCATCATAGAGAAAGGCGGAGAGATAATCCCCAAAATTGTAGGAGTTGATGAAAGTCAGCGAGCTTCTGACGCACAGGAGGTTGTATTCCCTACTGAATGTCCTGTTTGTGGAGCTAAACTTGTACGAGTTGAGGGGGAGGCCGCATATTATTGCCCCAATTATAATGAGTGCGCACCTCAAATTGTAGGACGATTGATTCATTTCGTCGAGCGTGGCGCAATGGACATAGAGCAATTGGGTGATGAAAAGATTGAGTTGCTCTATAGGAATAATTTGTTGCGTGACGTAAGTGATTTCTACAAGTTGACAGCCGATGATTTGTTGAAATTGCCTGGGTTTAAAGACAAATCCGCAAATAAGACAATAGAGGCTATCGCAAAATCAAAGGAGAAGCCATTTGACCGTGTTTTATTTGCTTTAGGCATAAGATATGTAGGAAGCACAGTAGCAAAACGCCTGACGGAGGCTTTTAGTGACATAGACTCTCTAATGGCGGCTTCTATCGGACAGCTTATTTCGGCTCAGGATATTGGAGAAAAGATAGCGACCAGTGTTTATAATTTCCTGCACGACGAGAAGAATATCCATTTATTGACGGAACTACGAACAGCTGGTTTGCGTATGAAGAGAGAAGAGCTTAGTAAACTTTCAACCTCTTTAGATGGCAAGTCATTTGTTGTCAGCGGTGTTTTTGAGCAAATCTCTCGAGATGAGCTCAAAGAGCTAATAGCGTCGCATGGAGGAAAAGTGACAGGATCAATATCAGCAAAGACCGATTTTGTGGTTGCCGGGGCTAATATGGGACCTGCAAAATTGGAAAAAGCGAATAGTCTTGGCGTTAAAATCATCAGTTTTGATGATTTGAGTGGCATGATTTATGAATAATAGCTGTTTGAACTTCAAAGACGAACAGGAAACCAAATACAGGCAGTGATTGACATTGCGTTAAATATAAGACGAAAGATTGGCCATTGGCTTAATGGTGGTGAAAAGCCTCAGGCCAATAGTAGTTTCAAAGGGCCTCTTCTTGAAAAGAAAAAGGTTTTGATTGTATCTAACCTTTTTTGTGATGAGGATCGGGAGGCGCTGAAACTACTGAAAGGCGGCATGAAAGAGTTCTGTCCTAATGCTGAGATTTTCATTTGTTGCTATTATGAGGTAAAACAGGGAATCTCAGACGACTTTATTTCCGACGGCAGAACTATTTATTTTTCAGAAAAGGATTTTTCGTTCTTCTTCAAAGTGAAGCGAGACGACCTTTTGTCCTTTTTGACAGCAGGTTATGATATTGCCATTTTCATGTCAAGTAGGGATGTCGTCTTTACTGATTTCATCTCCCATTATGTCAAGTCTGACTTGCGGGTTGGATGGTCGAATTCCGAAATTGACAATTCAGGAATTGCCAACCTATCTATTTCGAGAGGCGAGGATGGAAAATCTTCGGTGAAGAGCATAATGGGTACATTGAAAATGATGTTTGAAAAGTAACAACTTTAAATCGAGCAATTTTATGAAGAAAACTATTTGGACTATATTGGCGTGTGCCATGGTTGCTCTCACACAGAGTAGTTGCAGTCACAAGGTAGAGCGCGTTGATGTGGATGAGCAGATAGACCTGAGTGGCAGGTGGAATGACACAGATAGCCGTCTTGTTGCCGAAGAGATGGTTAGTCAAGTCTTGGGTGGTGAATGGATTGCAAATTACCAGCGGACTCATGCAGGTCGTAAGCCTGTGGTCATAGTCGGTCTCGTATATAATAACACGAGTGAACACATCGAGGCCAACACTTTCATAAAAGACGTCGAAAAGGCATTTGTCCAATCAGGCAAAGTCAGATTGGTTCAAGCCGGCGAGAAGCGAGAAGCATTGCGCAAAGAACGTGCGGCTCAACAAGATTTTGCGTCAACTGAGACTGCGAAGAAATGGGGTCGCGAGCTTGGAGCTGATTTCATGCTTCAAGGCGATATATCCTCAATAACTGACCAATATAAGAAGGAGAAGGTCATATATTATCAGACCTCGCTTGAACTTTCTGATTTGGAAACAAATGAAGTGGTCTGGATAGGGGATAAGAAGCTGAAGAAGTACGTTGTGAAATAAGGAAACATTGTGGACACCCCTGAGGCCTAAGACCTTGGGGGTGCTTTGCTTTTATGGGGTAAACAAGAGAACACTTTAATACTTGAACAAAGTTATGAACGGAGGTTGCGTGTGTGGAATAATAAAGCTCTCGTTTTTACTGATTGTTTGTAGCCTTATAACATCGTGCAAAACGTATTACGATAAGACATTGACTTTCAATAAGAAATTCGAGGTGGGAGAATATGCTGCAGCAAGGGATTATTTGTCATCACAGGATAAGCTGAAGCGGTCGCACGTCAAGGTGCTTTATGACCTTAATTATGCGACAGCTTCATTTATGATGGATAGCACGGAGTCAAGTATATCATACTTTGACCAAGCTGATAAATACTATGAGGATTTTTCTAAAAACTTCTCGTACGAAGCACTCGCACTTATTACGAATCCGACAGTAAAGCCATATGAGTTAGAGTATTACGAAGCTGTCATGATTCATTTCTACCAAGCTTTAAACTACATTAAACTTGGTGAGACAGAGGAGGCTATAGTGGAATGCAGAAGGATGAACTTGGTTTTGGAGAATTTGTCTGACGCATTTCGCAAACATGACGGGAAGCGATATTCGAGAGACGCGTTTGGACATTTGGTTATGGCCATTCTTTATGAAATGGTTGGAGACAACAACAATGCGTTCATTGCTTATCGCAATTCCTTAGAGATTTACCAAGATGACTACACCCAATTGTTCTCTTGTAAAGTCCCCGACGTGCTAAAACATGGCATAATTAGGACTGCGTATCGCACCGGTTTTGCAGGTGAGGGGCGGAAGTATGAAAAACTATTTGGTCTGACGTACGAGGGTAACGACGCAAGTAAAGGTCGTTTGGTTGTCTTCTTACTTGACGGGATGTCGCCAATTAAAACGCAATCAACTGTTGACTTTTTCAAGGGTAACGGAAGCGGATTTGTTAATTTCTCCAATAGCCAAACAGGTATAACGATTCCTCTCTACTGGGGAGACTATTCGGAGAGTGACCAAAACTCCTTAAGGAGTGTATCGTACGTAAGATTAGCAATCCCTACATATGAAAGTCGTGGTATTCAATGCGATGGTAAGCTTAAAATAAATGGCACGCAATATTCCCCGGAATTAGTAGAGGATATAGATAAAGTTGCACGCCAGAGTCTCAAAGACAGGCTGTGGAAAGAGTTGGGAAAATCAATATTACGTGCAGCAACAAAAGAGGCTATACATCAAGTCGCGGCAAAGCGCAATGATTATGCCGGCTTGATATTGGCCATATCAAATGCAGTGACAGAAAAAGCGGACACAAGGAGTTGGATGTCCCTACCCTCTTGTATCCGCCTTACAGATGTTGAACTTGATGCCGGAAGTTATGAATTAGACTACACGTCCTGCGCATCAGAAAGTAGTGCCACTGTTCTTGTAGAAGCGGGTAAGACGTCTTTTGTCTTTTTTAGAGGCTTCTAAATCTCCTTCTTCCGTTCGAGAAGGTTTGCCGCAAGCGTGTCAGCAGACTGAACAAGGGAGCACAATGGGCAAATGTCACGAGCTGCGTTTATGTTACTCTTGGCCTCGGTGCTGTTGAAGGCGAGGTCCCAGGCAGCCATGTGCCACCTGATTGCTAACATCTCATCATTGGTAAGGGCAAGGCCTGAAAGAAGCAGGACAACAACAGATTTCTCGCCATGTCCCATTGGGAAATTTGTGAAATCCACGTCATAACCAGGCTCGTCAGCAAAAGTGCCGTCTGGCTTTTTGACTCTCTTAACCGCAGGCTTATAAATATCAGCCTTACAAACGTCATGCAGCAATGAGGCTATGATTACACTGTCCTCAGGTAGATAGGGCTTAAGGCTCGGATCCATATCTATCATTTGCTCACGCAGACGTAATGCCGTCTTGGCGACATTCATTGAATGTTCCATGAGGCCGCCTTCATAATTGAGGTGGAAACGAGTTGAAGCTGGAGCCTCAAAAAAACCAAGGTTATTCAGTTCATCAAGGCAATCGTCAACGCCATCACGAGATGTTGAGCGTAACATTTTCTCGAACTCATCTCTCATGGCGCGCATCTTAGCCTTGCTATCGTTGTATTGCATGGGTTGTTAGTTTAAATGTGCTAAATAAAATCAGAAAAGGCAGGCAATCAATTGATTACCTGCCTAAAAATGTGCCCAAGACAGGACTCGAACCTGCACCTCATTGCTGAGACTAGTCCCTGAAACTAGCGCGTCTACCGATTCCGCCACTTGGGCAAGTGGTCAAATTCTGACACGCGAATTTAGAATTTTGAGGGCTTATTAGCAAGAATGTGGCTACTTTTTGACTTGTGATTTTATAGTGTCACTCTTGCAGCATTTTAGTTTTGTTGAATCTATTGTCATGCTGTTACCATTATCCTTGATGTCAACATGCTTGTCATGACGTTTCTTACTGCTACGTTCTGACCTTACCCTCTTCTGTGGCAAAGGGATCTCTTGAGTTGCTCCGGTATAGGCATCACAATTGTCTTCGTTAGATTGATTTGCATTTGCAGCGAGATATACAACAGATATTAAAACGAGCGAAATAGTCAGAGACGATGGTTTCATGCGAAAATGATTTGTAATCAAATATGGCAAATGTAATGACAAAAAACAGAAGATAGGCCTTGATGGCTTTTGAAATACAGGAATTGATACGTATATTTGTGTATGACCTAAACCTAAAAATAGAGATAGTCATGACGCCACAGACTTCATTGACGGCAGATGAACGTAAGCAGATTTGCAAAGCATATAGAGAGTTGCTCACCATGACTGCAGATATTCTGCAAGTTAACGACATAAAGAATGTACGTTCGATTTTCAAGATAGCCGAGGAGAATACGGATCTCGGCAAATATAAGGCAAAAACATTCCCCGCTTTGCTCCATTCGTTGCAAGTCGCAAGGATAGTAGTTGACGAGATAGGGCTTGGACGCTCCTCTTTAATCTCCGCTGTTTTATATGAGGTGCTTCAAAATGCTGATGTCCCTTCATCAAAAATCAGAGAATTATTTGGCGAGACGACTGAGATCATCTGCTCAGGCCTTGTCAAGGTCAAGGAGTTGTATGGCAAACAGTCCGCAGTGGAGAATGACAACTTCAGAAAGCTGCTGTTCACTTTTGCCAAAGATGTCCGCGTAATTCTCGTGATTTTGGCAGACAGGCTGAATCTCATGAGGCATATGAAATCGTTTTGTGAGGAAGAGCAGAAAAGCATCAGCGCTGAAGTAAGTTATCTCTATGCTCCGTTGGCTCACAGGATGGGCTTATACGGCATCAAGTCTGAGATGGAGGATCTCTCGCTAAAATACATGAATAGGGAGATTTATGACTCTATAGCGGGAAAACTGAATGAAACAAAGCGTAGCCGAGAGGAATATATAGATAGTTTTATCGCCCCACTCCGTAAGGCTCTTGCGGAGACGGGCATGAAATTTGAGATGAAGGGTCGCACAAAGACCATAAGCTCTATATATAACAAGCTGAAAAAGAAACATGTAGAATTAGAGAACATCTATGACCTTTTTGCCATACGCATTATAATTGATTGTGACCCTAAGGATGAGAAAGCTGAATGCTGGAGGGCTTATTCAATTGTAACGGATATGTACAAACCTAATCCTGTGCGCCTAAAGGATTGGATTTCTGTTCCCAAAAGTAACGGCTATGAAAGTCTCCATATAACTGTTTTTGGCCCCAAGGATCGTTGGGTTGAGGTCCAAATCAGGACAAAGCGCATGGATGAGATTGCCGAAAAGGGTTTTTGCGCACATTGGAAATATAAGGGCATAAAGACCGAGGCCAACATGGAACTATGGTTGGCAAACATTCGTGAAGTTTTAGAGAATCCCGAACTCAACAGTGTTGATTTCATCGAGGATTTTAAACTAAACTTATACGATAAGGAGGTTTTTGCATTCACGCCAAAAGGAGACTTGCGAAGACTCGCAAAAGGCGCCACTGTGTTGGACTTCGCATTCGACATACACACAAAAGTCGGTTGCCATTGTACAGGTGGCATTGTGAATGACAAAAACGTGTCATTGCGTTATGTCCTTCAAAACGGAGACACTGTATCTGTTCTTACCAATCCACATCAGGAGCCAAAGCAAGATTGGATGAACTATGTGGTGACGGCAAGGGCGAAAACAAAACTGCGCCAAGCTCTCAGAGAACAAACGTTCAAGCAGGCAGAGATTGGCAAAGAGCTATTAGATAGGAGACTAAAGAATTGGAAGTTAGAGATTGATGACGCTACGCAACGGCTCTTAATGAAGGAATATGGTTATAAGGATATAAACGTATTCTTTTCAGCTGTTGGTGAGGAAAAAATAACAGCGACTGAGATAAAAGATTTCCTGGATCGTTTGGCCCACGAAAAGCAGTTGCTGACGGAACAGACCAGGACCACAACAGTGGAAGGCTTCCACGCCAATGACAGGGAGGAGAAGGAACACTCGAAGTCTGTGTTAGTCCTTGATAAGGGATTGACGGATATAGATTTTTCCTTGGCTCATTGTTGTAATCCTATTTTTGGAGATCCTGTTTTCGCATTTGTTTCGGCTACGGGTGGCGTAAAAATTCATAGAATAGGCTGCCACAATGAGGCTGAGATGAGGAGGAAATATGGCTACAGGATTATGGATGCCAAGTGGAGCGGAGAGCAAGGACAGGCTATGCCGGTCATGCTTCATGTCTCAGGAAACGACGACATTGGCATCATGAGTAACATATCCCAACTTTTTGCGGCTGAGAAGGATGTCAAACTTCGTAATATTAATGTGGACAGTACGGAGGGCGGTTTCGATGGTTCGATAACCGTACTCGTGAATAATGCCAAGGCTCTTGACGCTATCATCAAAAAGGTCAAGGCTATAAAAGGTGTCCGCAAAGTTGAACGTTTAGAGACAAGGTAAATGCAGCATATACAAGAGACTGATGCAATTGAACTCTCGTCAAAGCTTGGGGCTTTGATGAGGGAAAAGGGATTGACGATAAGTACAGCAGAAAGTTGCACGGGAGGTCTTATTGCTCATTACTTAACCATGGTCAGTGGCAGTTCAGCATACTTTAAAGGCTCTGTCGTGTCGTATTGTAACGAGGTTAAAATGAGAGTTCTTGGCGTAAGCGGTGAAGCGATTGAGAAATATACGGAAGTTAGCGGTGTTGTTGCCGAGCAAATGGCTGAAGGAGTAGCGGATTTAATGGGTACGGATATCAGTTTGTCAACGACAGGCATAGCAGGTCCAACGGGAGAGTTGCCCGATCAGCCTGTCGGAACTGTATGGATTGGTGTCCACATAGGAGGAAAGACAATCGCGGATACTCACTTTTTCCCTGGAGAGCGTGAGGACGTGATTGAACAGGCTTCTGTTAAGTCATTGCGTCTGTTATATGACGCTCTTTCTACATATTGATAATTGACATGTATTCATCGTAGGAGATGGTTCTTCCGCCCATTGATCGAAGATGAGGTGTCTCCATTTGGCAATCAATCATTTTCCATCCATCTTTCTCTAATTTCCTTGCTAAAGAGATTAGAGCAAATTTGGATGCGCTGGGGGCAAAAGAGAACATACTCTCGCCCATAAAACATTTATTCAATGTGACGCCATAGAGCCCACCGACAAGATTTCCATCATTATCCCATACTTCAACACTTGAGGCAAAGCCCATCTTAGCCAAATTCTTATAGGCTGATTTTATATCATCCCCAAGCCAAGCATAAACACTTAAATTCCTTCCGTCGGCTATGCTACAACAATCTATAACATCATCAAAATTCTGATTGAAAGTAACACGTAGTTTATTGGAGTTGATTAGTGAACGCATTGAATGAGATACATGAATCTCATTGGGGATGATAACAAAACGCTCTTCTGGACAATACCACGTAATATTATTAAATCTGTAGGCGTACCATGGGAAAATACCTCGGCTATAAGCTTCAAGGAGCCTCTCTACAGACAAAGAACCACCCATTGCGACCACCCCACCCCCTTCTCGAACAAGTTTCTCCGGGAATGGTTCGCTTTCTGAAGAAAAATAAAACATATAATTCTTATGGACAGAAAATTAGCTGAATTAATGGCCGAAATGGTCGAATTATACCATGGAGACCCTCGCCGAATTCATCACTTTGTAAAGGTGCACAATTTTGCGGCCACCATTGGCTCTCTTGAAGGTTTGGAACCAGAAACCCAATTTATACTTGAGACCGCAGCCATAGTTCATGATATTGGAATTCATGAATCTGAGAAGAAGTATGGCAATTGCAATGGCAAGAATCAAGAGAAAGAGGGACCAATATTAGCCAAAAGCCTTTTGGAAAAAGTTGGCGGTTTCTCTGATGCGCAGATTGACAGGGTTTGTTTCTTGGTCGGGCATCATCACACATACAATGGAGTCGATGGAGCAGATTACCAGATTTTGCTTGAGGCTGATTTCCTTGTCAATGCCTATGAGGACGAATTAGACAAAGACGCACGTGATGCTTTTGTCTCTAAAATATTCAAGACACAAACCGGGAAAAGACTAATCGGAGATATGTTCAGGGATTAGAATAAATATTATTCCATTCCCCCTGAAAATCACCTAAGGTCAACAACTTCGACATCCTTATGGGCAGCATAATCAAATGAGAAGATTTTGTCGTCCATAGGGATGTTTGTTTTGTATGAATTGAACACTACAATGAGAGATTCACCCGCCTTGGTAGTCTGTTCAAATTGTTTCACTTGGTTTGTGGCAAGGTCAATTGACAAACGGATGCGCATTATGTTTGTTTTTTTGTCCGTTGGATAAAGATCAACTTGCACACAGTCCACCCCACCTATTTTCTTATCTCCCAACTTACTGAGTTTATACCCAGACTTGTATGAGCCGAAAAAACGGGACGGCGTCATATCACCTTCTGCATCAGCGTCATGGTCTGATATATCAACCTCGTTATTTTTCTTTTGCCACACTTCAATTGCCTTTTCATTCGAGTATGTGACCATGTCATTGACATCGAGAACATACTTTTCTCCTTTGACTTTGAGTGTGCCATTGGATGAATTCTTCTCGCCTGTTCGCTTATTTACATAAGTTGCAGTGAAAGCGATAGATATAGAGCTACACTTATTTGCGGCAGAAGACATGTTATTAAGAATGCCCCTTGCCTCAGCTTCAGATTTGGCCATATCTTCTTTTTGCGCAGATGCGCAAAAAGGTTTCGCACTTATGGCAAGCGCAAAAATGACGACAAGTAATGCTTTGATATTCATCTTATTGGTAGTATATAAATGCTACGGACAAAAATCACGCCAGATTAGACGCCGAATCGCTGAAGGACTTCCTCCAAATCTTTTTCGGTCGAAATCAGCACATTGCGAGGTTTGCTGCCATCTGGTGGTGACACAATCCCCATTCGTTCCAACTGATCCATGAGTTTACCGGCTCTATTGTATCCGACTTCAAATTGCCGTTGAATATTAGAAGTTGAGCCTATTTGGCTATTAACAACCATGTAAGCGACATCTCTGATTTTAGAGTCAAGTTTTCCTGGCTCGCAAGGATCACCGCCTTCACCTGCTCCCAAACCGCCATCAGGAATATAATCAGGCAATTCGTAGGCACTGCCATAACCCTGTTGGCTGCTAATAAACTTAGTTATTTCCTCAACCTCAGGAGTGTCAACAAAAGCACATTGGACACGTGTGGGAGTCATTGTGCCTGTCATGCTGAAAAGCATATCGCCACGTCCAATAAGATGCTGTGCGCCAGACATATCCAAAATGGTACGAGAGTCTGTCATGCTCGCCACCTTGAAGGCTATACGGCTTGGGAATTGTGCCTTAATGACACCCGTTATGATGTTGGTTGAAGGCCTTTGTGTGGCAAGAATCATATGGATGCCGACAGCTCGTGCTTTTTGGGCAATACGGGCGATGGGGGTTTCAACCTCCTTGCCTGCCTGCATGATGAGATCGGCAAACTCATCAATAACCACAATGATATAAGGCAAATAGCGATGTCCGTTTTCGGGATTTAACCTCCTGTTTACAAACCTCTCGTTATACTCCCTTATTTGCCTTACATTGGCTTTTTCGAGCAGTTTATATCGATTATCCATCTCAATGGTAAGAGAAAGGAGGGTGTTTTTGACCTTATCGACATCAGTGATGACGGCGTTATCCTCTCCTGGCATCTTTGCAAGGAAATAATTCTCTAAGACCTTGTAGATGCTGAACTCAACCATTTTCGGGTCAATCATGACAAATTTGACCTGAGATGGGTGTTTCTTATAAAGAATTGATGTTATTATAGCATTGAGACCTACCGACTTACCTTGACCGGTCGCACCAGCGACAAGCAAGTGTGGCGTTTTGGCAAGGTCGAATACAAGCGTCTCGTTTGATATGGTCTTTCCAAGAGCGACAGGAAGTTCGTAAGTTGACTCTTGGAACTTTTTTGAGCGGATGACAGAATTCATGCTCACAATTTGAGGTTGGGAGTTTGGCACCTCAAAACCAATTGTACCGCGACCTGGCATAGGAGCAATAATTCGGATACCTAAAGCCTTAAGACTTAGAGCAATATCTTTTTCAAGATTTTGAATTTTAGATATCCTGATGCCAGGAGCTGGGACAATTTCATAGAGAGTCACAGTAGGGCCTACTGTGGCCATAATTTTCTCTATTTTGATTTGGAAATTCTCGAGAGCCTGAACAATCATGTTCTTATTCTCCACGAGTTCCTCATCAGTCTGTTTTACAACGACATAGTCATCCTTAAGCAGCTCTATAGGGGGTAATTTATAATTGCTAAGATCTGCTGTCGGGTCGTATTTAGTATCGATTCCGCGATGAATTTCGTCAACAGTCTCCTCTTCGTTGGCATTTAGGATCTCGATGCCATCGTCTTGTTTCTCCGACTGACCTCCATCTGGCTGCTCTGTAGAATTTGATGCCGTATCGGGTTCTATTTCATCTTGAGGACGACTGATTTCAAGAGAGTTATCATCGTTGGCTTGTCCCTCGGTGATAACTTCTTCATTACCTTTTTCTTCTTCAGCGTCATTTTCTGGAGTCTTAATCTCGGCAGATTCATCCTCTTTATGTACATCCTCCCCTATTGGTTTACCTTCATAAGAAGATAACTCAATGTGAGGGATATTGATATGAATTTTTTGGAGTGAGGAAACTATTTTGACTCTGATTGTATCAATTTTAGTAGCGAGATAGACAAAAAGGACAAACAACAGAACAAGCGAAGTGCCAACCGGACCTATTATGCAAGTAAGCCATTTTGACATGAAATAGCCATGCGCACCACCTGCAAAGGCGTAGAAACTGTCAGAGAAGCGCGAAAAGATGAAGCCAAGAGTTATGCTACCCCAAATCGCAAAACATAGGCAAAAAATTAATTGTGAACGGAATGACGCTATGCGTACAGATAGCACTCTTAATCCGGCAATCACAATCAACCAAGGAATGACAAGAGCCATAATTCCAATGCCATTAGTGACAAGCATATCTGCCACCCATGCGCCAAAGCGCCCGAGTGGATTGCTTACCTCTATGTCGGTATTTGTCATCAACTCATAGAGTGGCATGTCTGAAATGCTCCTATCCGCAGCTCCCGTAAATAAGAAGGATATAATGGTGACAAAGAGCATTATGCCTATCAAAATGAGAGCGAGCCCCAATCCGAAAGAGAAAGGAGATGGGACTTGTTGATTATTATATTGTTCTGCGTTGGCTGAAGATTTCTTGGCCATTAATCTTTGTATTTTAATTGTCCATTAGCCGATGAAGGGCAATAAGATCATTGAGAGAGGTCTCAACGTATCCGTTTGGCCTCTCAAATTCATCAGAAGGCAGCTCATCAATTGCCTTAAGATTATTAATTAAAAAAAGCACATTGCTCTCATCATAACTAATTGAGAGTGCCGAGATAAGAAACGGAACATCTTGCGTCTTTCCATCAAGCTTATTAGCAGAATCCGCCGCAAGTATAATTTGACCCGTTTTCGCATCAGCACCCAATGGTATGCAAAAAAGATCTATAGTGATTGCTTCTCCATCAGAATCGGTTAATTTCACTGAATAATGGTCTGACATATAGCCAGCTATATTCTGACGGTCTAACGCAGATAGGTCTTTGTTTTGGCTCAAAGAATCGCATGACGAATGCCCCAAATCATCAAAAGAGACAAGAAACTTGGCTTTATCAATGTCAAAAGTCGCATAAAAGTCATTTTGACGATAAACCAAAGTTGTTCTAACAAAGCCAAATGGAGCAGTCGCCGTCAACTTGATGCCATTTGTATTGTAGACGCCGACAGCTTTATGTGGCAAAAATTGTCCTATAGTCTCATCATTGAGCAAATTATCAGAGTATGAAATCTCGTAGGATACCTTTGCTGAAGAGGGAATGACATTATAGTTCGCTTGTGTACATGAAACCCAGGCTACAACCGTCGAAAAGATAGTTGTAGCCGCTGCTGCAATTTTTATGGACAAGCGGTGGTAGGACAATTCGCTACTTTTTTAACTGTTTAGTTATCAATTGACTCATTGCGTCCATTATTTTGCGCAAAATCTCATTACCGACATCAAATTTTGTTGACGCAATCTGCTTTATCGGCAAAATCCTCATCGGTGTACTTGATAAAAAGGCAGACTTGAAGTTATCGATTTTGTCGGACTTGACACAGTCAAATATGACATTAATGTCGAGGTCTTTGCAAATTTGCAACACTTGCTTCCGCATTATTCCGCCAAGGACATATTCGTCTCCTGCCGTATGCACATTATTTTCACCATCAATAAAGTACACATTGCTTCTACTGCCCTCAGTCACAAAACCGTCCCTATTTACCAATAGGCTTTCATAGGCGCCAAACGTATTCTGCTGCTGTTGGGCTGCCTGTCGCATTTGCGCATGAAAAATCTTGAGTTTTGGAGACTCTCGCTCTGCTGTAAGGAATTCTACTAAAACCCCTTCCGAATACATTTGCTCATTGGGGTAAACAGTCTCAACATATCCGCATTGAATATTTCCATCTGAAGAAGACACAATACGCATATCGCAATCACCAATTGAGTTACATAGAATAAGCCATGTTATCTGGGTTGCGAAACTTTCGGTCCATTGGGGCAAAGCACGTCCCATGGAGCGCATGCTATTTCTCCATCGATTAAGATGATCTTCAATAAAGAGAGGATGTCCGGACTCAATCCTTAGAACCTCATATATTTCATCATCTTTGCCAATAGGAGACTGCTCTTCAGCCAGCTCAATGGAACCATTTTTTATGATACTGCCGCCTATGTATTTCATATCAATATAATGCGATTTGTTGTTAAACATACAGACTCATCGTCCTGTTTAACTTAGGCAAATATAGCAAAATGCCACAATTCTTGAGACCCGGAATTAGGTAATAAAGGAGCCTCGGGGAAAAAGTCTCAATTAGAAAAACCTGCTGAGTTGCTGCGGGTATTTCTCAAGCGCAGTTCCAACGACAACCATGTCTGCCCCCGCATCAAACGCTCTATTTACAGCATCGGGAGTACGTAACCCACCTCCAACAATCAACGGAAGCGATATGTTCCTACGTACTGATGAAATGATATCCTGATTGACAGGAGTTTGCGCCCCGCTACCCGCCTCAAGGTAGACCATTTTTTGTCCCAACATCTCAGCTGCTACTGCTGTCGCTACAGACAGTTCTGGTTTGTCGTTAGGAAGAGGCAAAGTACCACTCACATATTGTACAGAGGTTATTTTACCACCATCTATGAGCATATACGCAGTAGGAATTACCTCTATTCCAAACCGTTTCAAGACAGGAGCCGCCTTAACATGCTGACCAATTAGATATTCAGAGTTTCGTCCAGAGACGAGGGACAGGAAAAGCAGTGCATCCGCCGACGCAGTTAATTGACTATAATCACCTGGAAAAAGAACGACATCTGCTGATTTTCCAATAATTGATTTTATGTCATCTACAACTTCCCCAGTATTCGCAGAAACCAAACTTCCACCAACAAATATGATTTGAGGAATATTATCAGAAGACGCAAGAGCCTCTACTATTGCTCTATTATATTTGTCTGGGTCGATAAGCGGAATGACCTTTTTATGTCCATTCTTTTTCCACTCTAATATCTTGTCATAGACCATAATAACCGTCAATTATTGGGCATTAGCAATAAACGAGGACTAAATCAGGGAACAATTCAAAAGTCAATTTGACCTCTGCATAAAAATCGTCTTTGCTTACGCAACCTGTAAATACTCCAATATTGCCATTTACATAGAGAGACCGTACACACAGATGCTCTTCAAAAAGCACATCAGAAATGTCAAACCTTTTAAAAAGGGTCTCCTTTGCGCTCCATACCAAAAGTGCAGTCGTAACCTTATTGTCCTCAGCTATGTACGTCATCTCCTTAGGAGAAACGAACCTCGGAATCAGATTAAGAACCCGATTTGACATGTACTCCATATCGAGGGCGACAGGTTGTTCACCGAGCCTCACCCCAACATAACCGATGGTGTGAGTGATACTGATAAACATTTTGGAACCGCGAAGAAATGGTTTTCCGCTTTCCATATAGTCAATAGAAGGAACTGGCCCCAGCAATTCACGCAGCAAGACACGGACTGTCAGCCATTCTTTTCTCCTGCGGTCATTTCTGAATGAGTTGTAAGTTTCGGCCTCGTGGTCTTTGACTTTGTAAATGTCTTCAAGTTCAGAAAGGGACTCTGTCATTTTCCAAATTCCCATGACAGAATCAGAAGCCTCATATTTTTTGAAAAGTGGCATTAGCTAATAATTAGTCCATCCAGCGGAATGACTCAATAAGCCTCAATATATCCTCATCAACATATTCAACGACAGGATCTAAACTATCCTTGTTCGGGTGACAAAAAAAGTAGAGTGAGCCGCGAAAAAGCTGTCCGAGACTATCCGTTATCGCAAATTGGGCAGGAGTTGCCGCATTGCCTTTTATGTCGTAGAATGTGGCATGCACACGACTGCTGTCGTTATCGAAATACCTTTCAACAATGGCATCAGCCGCTACAGAATGCTTAAAAACCAGCTTGTGGTTATCCTCAAAGGCCATATCCTCTTGACTTGGTTTCAAGTCAAAATAGGTTATGTGCAACTTGCATTTTAATGTAGGATAGTCAACGTAAAGCCACTCCTCATTATTTTCTTCTGTGCGTCCGACTAAGACTCTGCTTAATGTTGAATGCTCAAAACTAAATCTTGATTTGGCGTCTTTATACGTTGTGTATGAGTGTTCTGGCAATTGGATACGGAAATACCCACGTGGCTTTGGCGTTGCCGTGTCAGAGCAACCATATAGACACGCGGATATAAACAATATGAAACAGAGGAAGATGTTATACCTCATTTTATTTCTTAGCTTCTGGACGAATGGCGAGCTTTACCTTATTGATTTTTCGTTGATCAGCAGACAATATCTCGAATTTATATTTACCAATTTCGACAACGTCCCGCTTCTTGGGTATGACTCCTGTCTTTTCAAGGAGAAGCCCGGCCAAGGTCTCAGCATCGCCACGCATTTTGTTGAATACGTCAACATCAATGTCGAGAACCTTGCACATGTCATTTAGGGATATTTTGGCCTCAAAGACGAAAGAACCATCAGGTTGACGATACCAGTCCTTAGGATCATCATCATCCTGTTCATCGCTAATCTCACCAACAATCTCCTCAATGATATCCTCAAGGGTTACAATACCTTGCATACAGCCATATTCATCTACAATTATTGCCATGTGGGTTTTTGTAGATTGGAATTCGGTGAGAAGGTCATTGACCTTTTTCGTCTCCGGGATGAAAAAACTTTTGCGGATATTGGGATGCCAATCGTGATTTTTATCCTGTCCTAAGTCTTTCAGAATGTCCTTGACATATACGATTCCCTTAACGTCATCAGGCGTCTCGCCAAAGACTGGAAGTCGAGAGTAGCCAGAGTCAACGACGGTTTGGAGTACCTTAGAGAACTCGTCATCATAACTGACACTCACAACATCAACCCTCGGGGTCATTATGTCGCAGACCTCGAGATCCATAAATTTCACAATGCCCTCGAGCATTTCCTTCTCATCGGACATCGCTCCCGAAGTCAAATCGAGGGCTTGCTCAAGGTCATCTTGCGACATTGCCTTCTGATGCTTAGAGAGTTTCGAGTTAACAACACTCGTCGAACTCATAAGCAGGCGGCTGAATGGACTGAATATTTTCTCCGCTGCCCCCAATGGATATGCAACTAAACGGCTAAATCCAAGGCGATGCTGCTGAGCAAAGACCTTAGGCAGAATCTCACCAAAGAAAAGGATGACAGCCGTTATTATTATGGTCTCGAAGACAAATTGGAGGATTTTAGCCTCACCAAAATCTACGATTTCCGCTGTGAACACAGCGGACAGCATAACAATAGAGACATTAACGAAGTTGTTGGCTATTAGAATAGTAGCCAATAACCGCTTGGGCTCATCAAGCAAGCGTAACACAGCCTTGTCTCCCGCTTTGTCGCTTTCTTTGAGTAGTTCAATCTCAATTGGAGTAAGCGCAAAATAAGCAGCCTCACTTCCCGAAGCTAATCCACTGAGGAAAAGCAGAAGAACGAGAAGCAAGCCAATGCAAACAGTCTCAAACGTGATTGCATTGAACGTTATTTCGGAGAAACTATTTAGGAAAGAGTCGTACGAGTCCAAATCTTGTTACTGTTATTTTTAGAAAGGGGTCACGAAGTCTGATGCGTCGATTTCTCCTGACTCATCATCTAAATCAGCATCTTGTGGCTCACCGAGGGTTCCATTGGATTCTGAATGGCGATAGTGGTCGAGAGACTCAGAGTCACGAGCTTCGCGGTGGCTCAAGATCTCAAGCACATCAGCGACAATCTCGGTAACAAAATGAGACTGGTTTTCACGATCAACATAAGTCCTGCTCCTGATTTTTCCTTCAAGATATAGCTTAGAACCCTTGTGGACAAATCTCTCAACAACCTGGACAAGACCACCGCGGACAACAATATTATGCCACTCGGTCCTTTCAGGAATAACTTGGTCATTCCATCCCTTACGTGCCCTCTCCGTAGTCGCAAGCGTGAAGTTTGCAACACCCTTGTTCGCCTCAAAATACCTCACATCGGGCTCTTTACCGACGTTCCCAAGAAGAATAACTTTGTTTACAGACATAACTCACTGAAAATAATAATATTAAAATCCCGTCACCCTCAGCATTGTGAGACAAAACATTAGTCTAAACACACAAGCCGAGACCCAGTCACAGAAAACAGATGTAAAAGTAAAAAAAAATATCGGGTGACAAGTGACAAAAGTATTATTTCTAAAACTAAAGCTCCCGTATCTGCACAAAATAGCAGATACGGGAGCCAAATGATGAAACAGCTAACTACGCTTATACTTCGTCAATTTTGAAATCGACAACACCAAGCGAGGCTGAAGGCTGAAAAGACAGCCGGAAAAGTCCATATTTCAAACGCCATCTCAATATTTTTGAGGGGAAACCCTTTTTGAGATATGAATATATGAACGGATGACAGCGAACAGTAATCTTTTTATCGTGTTGCGCGGCTTCTGACTTGATTGCGGCCTCAATCATGTCTGGAACTTGAATGGCCGTTTGTATTTTTCCTGTGCCACCACACGTAGGACACTTTTCAGTAGTGTCAATGGTCATGACGGGCCTTACTCGCTGTCTTGTTATTTGCATAAGGCCGAACTTGCTCAACGGGAGAATGTTGTGCTTAGTCTTGTCATTTGCCATAGCCTCCTTCATACGCTCATAGAGCTTATTCCGGTTTTCTGCGCTCTGCATGTCGATGAAATCAACAACGACAATGCCACCCATATCTCTAAGCCTAAGCTGTCGAGCTATCTCATCAGCTGCCGCAAGATTTGTTTCGAGCGCGTTATTCTCCTGGCTGGAGGCGGTTTTTGATTTGTTTCCACTGTTGACATCAATCACATTGAGTGCTTCAGTGGTCTCAATTACAAGATAGGCTCCGCTCTTGAAAGAGACAGCCTTTCCGCAGCTAAGCTTAATCTGCTTCTCGATATTGAAATTATCGAAGATAGGAAGCTTGCCAGTGTAGAGTTTGACTGTATTAACACGGTCTGGCGCTATTTTGCCGACATATGCCTTAATCTCATCAAAGATGGCTTTGTCGTTTACGTAGACGTTGTTAAAGTCAGGACTGAAAAGATCGCGGATCATGGCCGCAGCTCTTTCCATCTCACCAAGTACCATTGAGGGTGGTCGGCTCTCACGCACATGCCTTACACATTCGTCCCACCGTTTTGATAAGGCCGCTATTTCATCAGCGATTTCGCTTTCTGCCTTACCTTCAGCTACAGTACGGATAATGATGCCGACATCACGCGGCTTTACCTTTTGGACAATCTTTTTGAGCCTTGACCTTTCCTCAGCCGACTTAATTTTTTTGCTAACGGAAATTTTCTCGGCGAAAGGCATAAACACAAGATTACGCCCAGCCAGTGAAATCTCCGCCGTCAACCTTGGACCTTTGGTGGAAATAGGCTCTTTAGCTACTTGGACAAGAACTTCCTCGCCTGCCTGCAGAACGTCTGTAATAGTGCCTTTCTTGTCAATATCCTCTTCCCTTTTCACGCGGGGGATATCGGCAGAGTTGCGTTTTTGGATGACCTGTTGGAGGAATTTCTGCTGAGTGCGAAATTGGGGGCCTAAATCAAGGTAGTGCAGGAAAGCGTCTTTTTCATAGCCTACGCTCACAAAAGCGGCGTTAAGGCCCTGCATGACCTTTCTTACTTTACCAATATAGACATCTCCGACTTCGAACTGGACGTTCCTTTTCTCCTTCCGCAGTTCAACCAAACGCTTGTCCTCGGTGAGGGCAATGACCATCTCCTCGGGCGTGACGTTGACGAATAATTCTGCGTTCACTTTAGAAATTTTGCGAAGAACATATTATAAACAAACAGAAAGCTCAAAGGGCTTTCTGTTTGTACCGAAATGCGAACTTCCGCATACGGCTAAAAGATTAAGTTGAGCTAAGCAAGCAGTTTAGTGCTTATGCCTGTTCTTTCTCAGTCTCTTCTTGCGCTTGTGGGTCGCCATCTTATGACGCTTCCTTTTCTTACCGCTTGGCATATAAAGGTTTTTTTAGGGTTAGACAATAAGTTAACTACTTGATATTCTTGCTATCCTTAACCTCGCTCATGAAAATCTTGGCGGGCTTGAAGGAAGGAATAGAGTGCTCTGGGATAGTAATGGCAACGCCTTTGGTGATGTTGCGGGCAGTCTTCTGTGCGCGCTTACGTGTTACGAAGCTGCCAAAGCCTCGGAGGTAAACGCTCTCGCCATTGATAAGCGAGGCCTTGACGGTCTCCATGAAAGCCTCAACGGTTTTCTGGACTGCGACCTTCTCAACGCCAGTGCTCTTGGCAATCTCGTTGACGATGTCTGCTTTTGTCATCTCTGTTAAATTATCTTTTTAAATTGCTCTTAAGTCGTGTTCGGGCTATCATTCAGCCGTAAAAACGGTGCAAAGATAATGCCTAACACTCAATAAAAAAAGAATTTAGTATCTTTTTTGCCTAATGCTGAATGGCCACATATTTCACTTTAGCCTGAAGCTGGAGTAAAATTCGACAACTGCTGATATCATCAGAGGCAGCAACCAGTAACTCTTATCTTTCATCATCAAATAGGCGCAGACGCAAAGCACGGCAGCGCTGAACATTAGGATGGAATAAATTCGGCGAGTCTTAAAATCATCAGACCTCATCCTGACGCTGAGCCTTGTGAAAAAGAGGACAAGTCCTCCTCCAAGAACGAGAACCCAGCTATAACTTGCTTCTATGCAATGAGCTACGGAGCCTATCACAACCGCGGCCATTGCCGCGATATTAATCAATTCAATTTTAGAACTCATAAAGATTTACGAGGAATATCCTCCTAACTATTTGATAATAAAAATAGTCTCATCATCTCGCTTCATGAAATACTCCTCGCGAGCAAATTTCTCTAATGACTGCCTGTTGTTTCGGAGTTCACTCATCTTCCGCTTGTCCTGCTCTATTTCATGCAACAGTTCGTTTTTTTGAGCCTCTAAAGTAGAGAGTTCTGCACTTTGTGTACTCTTGGACAACAAACTATCCTCATCGCACGCCACCATCCAAAAGAGGAAGATAGCCACAGCGATTGCATACTTACTGTGCGCCAGAACCTTGACAGTGTCAGCTAAGTCTGACAAATCAACACCGGAGATTTTCATTAGTCGAACGTCCTGTTGCTATTGGTAGATATGTCAATCATCCTTTCATAGTCGTCGGCGTCAAGATCCTCCTGGAAGTAATACAACTGGGGATTAACCTTTTGTCCTTTTTTGACGACTTCATAGTGGACATGAGGGCCAGTACTTATGCCTGTGCTACCTACATATCCTATCACGTCGCCACGCTTTACCTTTTGGCCGACTTTGACATTAAAACCACTCATGTGGCCATAAATGGTTTCATAGCCGAATCCATGGCTAATTTTAATATGCTTGCCGTAGCCGCTATAACTCGTCTCAACACAAGTCACCACGCCATCACCCGTAGCGTAAATCTCAGTTCCAACAGGTGCGGAAAAATCCATGCCCTCATGAAACTTTTTAATCTTATAGACGGGATGTATTCGCCAGCCCCATCCAGACGCAGTCCTTGTTAAGTCTTTGTTATTGATTGGCATTATCGCCGGGATGCACCGGAGCATATCATTATTCTTGTTGACAAGATCTATGATTTCGTCAAAAGATTTGCTCTGTACATACAGCTGTTTAGAGACGACATCGAGTCTTTTCGCCGTGTTTATGATTAAATCGGAGTTAGGCATGTTCTCCATCTCCTTATACCGGTTGACTCCGCCAAAACCAGCCTTTCTCACCGAAACAGGAATCGAATCCGCTTCATAGATGACTCGATAAATATTCTCATCGCGCGAGTGAATGTCCTCAAGCACGTCCTCTATCTGCTCAAGACGTTTATTCATCTGCTCGTATTGAGCAAGCAACTCGTGCTGTTCCCTTTTCAGCTTCTTTTCCTTCGGGCTGTCAAAGAGATAGACATAGACGAAAAAAAGTCCGATAGAGACGACCAGACCAAAAGTGACGTGAAACGCCGCCCTTTTCAGGTAGTATTTCAAGCCCCTTTTTATCTCCTTATAACTGAGAGTTTCGGGGTCGTATTTATAGTGCGTGTTCTGCATTCTTTTCTGTATTTCAAGCGGGTGTCTTTTGCAAAATCACTTTTGGGAAAAGACACTTATCGCGAATATACAGAAAAGCGGACAAAAAGTTGCTTATCCGACATTAAATGTCATTCGATCGACAATCCCTCAATCCGCATGTCGAAAGCGTTAAAAGCTATATTTCCGGCAGAATTTCTGGACCAGGGATAGATGCGGACATAAAGAGTTTGCGATGGGCGTACAGATATTGACGTTGAGAACACATCGATTGAATAATCATCCTCAACAGGCCATTGACGCTCGCCAATGACTTTATTGTGGTAAAAATCATTTCCGAGTGCGCAAGTCATGCGATAGGAGAAAGCCCCGGTCGTTTTTATAGAGACTTTCTTGATCTTTAAGTCATGTTTGCCTGGAGTCAACTTAACTTGAATATAGCGATCTCCATTTTCATCAATCTCAGCTGGCCAATTTTGCTGCTCGGGGACGCACCCGGCATCGGTAGACGTCAGGCCTTTAAGTTTAGAGAAAGCAAAACTTATTTCGCTTCCATCCATTTGCTTTGAGAAGTCAGCCCATGTAGCATCAAATTGTTGTTTGCTCTTAATAACCCGACCTTGGGCAGAGATAGGTATTGACTTTTCACTTTCGGGGGTCGAAACCTTAATCTTAGCGTTTTCGCGATTGCCTGATTTGGGTGTGTAGTACGCAACAACGGTCGTGCCGCAATTTGTCACTACATTAAGAGTATCACGACGAGCAGACTTGATGTCCGAAGAGATAAGGAGACCATCCGTGGACTTGATAGCAATAGGCTGCCTATGTGTAAGAAACTGAGGGCGTATTGTGGAAACACCGCTAAAATCTATAACATCAAAATTCTGCCAAACCGTATCTCCGATAAACACCTCACCAAAATCAAAGGAAGACGGATTTGTGATTATATCGGGATGCTTTACCGAGCCAGCCCAGACATCCATCGTGTCAAGCGACTCAGCGACAGCAAGTGCGAATAAGGCTGCGCCCATCATGGACGTGTGCGTATTATCCGCATTAACATAGAGTTGTTTCTTTGACTCAGAAGGGCCAAAAGCCTCTACAATCTGACGACTTTTTGCGCACAGGTCGAGTAATGGCGTATTGGTCTCCTTTGCCACACTACGCATTGCGGCCGGATAACTCAGGGTTGAATCATTAGCAGAGCCAAGATTGTGCTGGCCTTTCTCCGTAATCTTATTACCATCGAAATATCTACGTACAATTGGCTGAACCAAAATGGGGCGTGCGCCAAGATTGCGAGTCTCCTCAATATATTTCTTAAGGTAATCCCTATATGTCGTCCAAGGGGCAGTACCACGTCCATCAGCACCATCAGCGCCCTTCTCCTTTTCATCGTTGTGAGCGAACTGAATGAGAACGATATCATTGGGCTTAACGCACTCTTTTACCGTTGCCCACCTACCTTCGTCATAGAAACTTCTCGAGCTGCGACCTTGCTTGGCATGGTCATAGACCGTCACCCCGTCAGGGACGAACTGGCAGAACATCTCACCCCACCCTCTTACCTGGGTCGTGTTCTCCTCATAATCTGCCATAGTCGAATCGCCTATAAGGTGAACGCCAATAGACGAATTGTTTGATGAGCAGCTGCACAAGAACAACGATGCAATTGCAAAAGAATAGGTTATTTTCATTAAAATATGGGGTATATGGTACGATTACAAATTACAATATGCAAATTTAGTCTGTTTGCCGCGATGGGTTTCATAAAGTAGGTTAACAGATGCAAAGCGGATGCGTTTTCCCATAGTACAATAAAAAAGCGCAGTGGCAAGATGCCACCACGCTATATTTTCCTGACAGAAAACAGGTACTACATATTCATGCCACCATCGACCTGAATAACCTGACCTGTGACATAAGAGGAGAGGTCAGATGCGAGGAAGAGTGCAACATCTGCAATATCCTCTGGGGTTCCGCCACGATGGAGGGGGATCTTCTCACACCAAGCCTTTTTAACATCGTCAGTCAGCTGATCGGTCATGGCAGTGATGATGAAGCCAGGAGCGATAGCATTTGCGCGGATGCCACGCTTGCCCATCTCCTGAGCGATAGACTTAGCGAGACCAATCATACCAGCCTTTGAAGCTGAGTAGTTGCACTGACCTGCATTTCCATGGACACCTACGACAGAGCTCATGTTGATGATGCTACCCTTACGCTGCTTGCTCATGACAGGGATGACAGCGTGGATGAAATTGAAGGCAGACTTAAGGTTAACAGTCAAAACCGCATCCCACTGCGCCTCGGTCATCTTAAGCATGAGACCGTCCTTTGTGATGCCAGCATTGTTGACAAGGACGTCAATAGAGCCAAAATCTTTGACAATCTCGGCAACAACATCGTGCGTCTGCTCAAAGTTAGCCGCATTAGAGGCATAGCCTTTGACCTTAACGCCGAGCGCTGCAATCTCTTTCTCAGTCTCTTTGGCTGCATCATTGATCTCAAGATCAGTGAAAGCTATATTGGCACCTTCTTGTGCGAAACGGAGGGCAAGGGCCTTGCCGATGCCACGCGCCGCACCAGTAACAAGTGCGGTCTTTCCTTCAAGTAATTTCATTAATTAAAGATTAACAGGGCAAAATTATCCTTTTAAGTGATAAGGACAAAATTTGTAGTCAGAATTAAGAGAACATTTCCTTTTCAAGCCGGGTAAAGGCATCGACCGCCCCCAAGTGAATATGCACGTCGGCATAATCAGTCCACTTTGTATTTTCGGGAGAGATCTCGATTATCTTACCTCCATGTTGCTTTACTTTAGCAGGAACCATGGCAGCAGGCATCACAACACCTGACGTTCCCACAATAATGCAGACATCAGACTTTTCTGCCAAACTGAAACTCTCATCAAGGTCGTTTTCGGGTAGTTGCTCCCCGAAAAACACAAAATCAGGTTTAACAATCCCGCCACAAATAGGACAAGTAGGAACATCAGTTTTCATGTCAATTTCAGACGACTGCATCTTGTGGTGACATTGAATACAAGACAGAGTTTTGGTAGTTCCGTGCAACTCAATGACATGTTCAGAACCAGCTGCTTGGTGAAGCCCGTCAATATTTTGCGTAACGACGGCCTTGAGTAATCCTGATTTTTCAAGTCTCGCAAGAACATAATGCGCCTTATTAGGTCTTATGTCCTTTTTCTCCATGAACGAGTAGAAGCACTCCCTGATAGTATTCCATGACTTTGACGGATTACTCATAAAATGGTCAATCTCAATGTCATTCTGGTCATATCTGTTCCAAATACTATCCGCACCTCCTCTAAAAGTGGGGATTCCACTCTCGTAGGAGACACCCGCACCTGTGAATGCGATGGCGCAAGTGGATTTTCGCAAAATGTCTGCAGCCTTTTTGATTTGGTCCTCCATAACATGTACACTTGAATTACGATATAAACGAAACTATATTTCGTTGCGTTTGTATACAATTCGGGGAAATCTATGGACTCGGCTTTAGCCTAAATAATTCAGTTTAGATGGCGGATGCAGCTTTTACAAGCTCAGTAATATAGTCGGGCGTCCACAATCCCCACCAGATTGAAAGCAAGAGTAGGATTATTTGCCAGGTTGCCTCAACTAATGGAAATTTCTGCGACGGGGTTTTGATAAGGAGAGGCTCCTCGGCGGGCAGGAACAATAGAGAGAGAAGATCTCGACTCATTGCCCAGACGATGATACACAGCAGGATGGCTATCACGCCAAGCACAATCCACCATTGAGCAGACACCAGCGACTTGAACACCATTAACTCCGTCATAAACAAACCAGAGGGAGGCATGGCGGTCACGCACAACAGTCCAAGAATTATTATTAGACCACCGGTGTGACACTTTTCCAGATAACGACCCATGCAAGTCATTTGTTTAGTGCCGAAAACCCTGAACAGATTGCCTACATGCATCATGACCGCAGACTTGGCAAAAGAATGGAGGACAAGGTGGAGGATTGCCGCATAAGTACCAATGCCGCCGCAAGCCACGCCGACTGCGACAACGCCAATATGCTCAACACTTGAATAGGCGAAAAGCCTCTTAACATTGTGGACCTTAACAAGGTATACGGCAGCGACAAAAATAGACACAACACCTGTCACAAGTACAACAAATTGCGCCCACGAACTCGCCTCCGTCTTTGCCAAGACGCAATAGAAACGGAAAAAGCCTACAAATCCAGCATTCATGACAACACTGGAAAGCATTGCTGAGGCAGGAGCAGGAGCCGCATCCTTAGCGTCGATTCCTGCCGTGAACATGGGTACAAGTCCCATTTTCGCAGTGTATCCTACGAAAATGAAAATAAAGGATAACTGAAGCCAAAATGGATCAAGGCTTGCAGCATGTTTGTTGAGAGAAGCGAACGAGAGGCCGCTCTCCGCATTTGCCCCCATAGATATGGAAGCCAATAATATGCCGACATAAACCAACACGAGGCTGATTGAGCAAGCGAAGACATATTTCCAAGTAGCCTCAATGGAGTTTTGCGTGCGTCGGTAAAATATCAATGCGGACGCGCTGAGAGTTGTAATCTCTACAAAAATCCAGGTAACAGCCAAATGAGCGGAGAGTCCTGCCATCGTCAGTGCCATAGTCAGAATCGTCATGGCTCCAGCGCTTTGAGCTCGAACTTGAGAGTCCTTATCCTGCTCATTTTGCGTGATATATTTATTTGAGTGACAAAAAGCAGCAGATGAGACAATTGTTACAACAATAGTCAGCAATGTTGCCAAGGCATCCACTCCAAAATAGTCTGATTTCAGAACGCCCGTAGAAAACATCACGAAACCAGTCAAGGCTACCTGCGCACATATAAAAACAGCGGTCAGGAGCTTTGAGCACACTCGATTTCTATTGATAAGTTGAAGCCCACCAAGAATTATCGAGAGAGCGACATAGGAAATCAATATATAGTCCAGCATAATCTTACCTATCTAACAGAAATATGTATTAATCCCTCAGTTGATTAAGTCCAGACACATCGCCATCATTAGTCACATCACCTACCTTATTTATAAATATGACAAGGAGGAATACACTGACAAGGACATCGAGTACAACACCTAAATTGACAAGAACAGGCATCTCATTCCCATTAGCCAAAGAGAGAATAAACGCGCCATTTTCTACAATGACATAACAGATGACATGTGTAATCACCTTTCGCCTTGTCGTGATGAAGAACAAACCGCAAAAAATGCCAGCTAAAGCCGCTACGAGGAACATTTTATTAACGGTTGGAGAGTCCACCATCAAAGAGATCAAGTAAGAACCGATGATGACAATGGTACAAAACATCAATGATACATAGTTAGGAACGGATGGTTCCGCCTCACGTGTGATATTATTAGTCACAATCACCCTCCTGATAAAATATGGCATCAGAATGGCTTTGACGACAAGAGTCTCAAGCAGAATGGAGACCAGATTAACGAACGTCATCTGATGAAGAGAAAGCAATGCCGCAGCGCAAATAATCAATCCTTGCACCGTCAGTATGCTCACATACGTCATAAGCCTATTTGCAATGGCAAAGTATATGAGGGTTATGATGAAAAGAATTAGCAGGATATGTATCATCATCAAATGAATTTAACGCCAAAAAAGACTAAGAGGGAAAGCGAGGTTAGGGCTAAAATAAATTGCGCATTATGGCTCATTCTATATCGAGCCATGAAAGATTCTATAATTCCAACAATAATGGCGCAAACGACCTCAATAGCGATAAAGCACGGGATTGATGCCACATATGGCATATTACCAATGAACAAGTTAGCTATGAGCGCGCTGTACATGGCGAACTTAAGATGAGTAGCCTGCATTATGAGACCGAGGTCAAAGCCTGAATTATCCAAAATCATAACCTCGTGAACCATAGTGAGCTCCAGATGCGTCTTTGGGTCATCGACCGGCATTCGGCTATTCTCAATCATGCATATCATCATCAAGACGAAGCCGGCAATAAGGGCAAATGCATATGAGACATACGATCCTAAGTGGAAAGAAGCAAAAATGCTGGCGAACGATGTGTGCCCCGTCAAAAGGCCCAAAGAGCCGAAAAGAAGGAAAAAGGCAGGTTCGGCGAGCATAGAGAAGAGAGCCTCACGACTGGCACCCATCCCCTCAAAACTGCTGCCAGTGTCGAGTGCCGATATTATATTAAAGAACTTGCCGAGAGCCAATACATAGGCGAAAAATATAAAATCGCAATCGAAAGAGAAGAGACCACCGTCTGGTCCAAAAGGAACAACACATATCGCCATTATGACAGTGGCGAAATATATAGTTGGCGCAATGCGAAATACGAAACTTGACGTCTCGCTATACACAGACCCTTTTCGCAAAAGTCTGATAACATCCCAAAATGGTTGAAGGATGACGGGGCCCCGGCGTCCTTGAGCCTTACTTTTGACTCGGACGACAATGCCAGTGAAAAAGATGCTGCAAAAAAGTATCAGCAAAAGACTAATCATCTTGATAGTATTGGATTAGACTAACCGAAAATTACGACAGAAGCAATAAGTATGACGACATAGCCGAGTCCATAAACTATATATCGCTGAAGCATACCATTTTGTATAAATTGGAACCTCTCAAGGCCATGCAGCATAGACTGCGAAACTGGAGAGACCATTTTCTCGTCAACAAGGTCGAAGTCTACACTCATATGACTCCTATCTTCGGGGAAAATCTCCTCGTTAGTTATCGGTTTGAACCTTTCATTAGAGGGCAGAAGTCCATGGCACATGTCTATGAGAGTCTTAGCAAAAGACTTGCTTGTGTATTGAATACCAGTGATTGGTCGTTTATAACCGCATCCCCAAGTAGCTCCGACTGCAGATGGTCGCCTCATTGAAAAATATTGGCGGACAGCGAGAAATATCAGCACACCAACAAGAAGTCCAAACATGGCATAGCCGACATACTGAGTTGTCTTCACAATATCATTAAGAGCAACGATGTCAATCGACGATGCGCTAATCCCGAAAATAGAAAGGGAGACAGAGAAAAGGTGACTGACAAGAAATGCAGGGAGGAAGATGACGCAAAGTGTCAAAGCTACAAGGACATATGCGGGCCAAAGCATAGAGCCTTCAACTTCATGAGGTTCGTGAGCCAGTTCCTTACGAGGCGAACCAAGGAACACAACTCCAAAGGTTTTGGTGAAAGCGAGCATGGACACTCCGCCAATAACAGCCAATGCACATCCAGATATCGCCATCAGTGTGGACACAGGTATAGAGGCAAGCCCAAAGCCATGCAAAAAGCCATTATATATCAACAACTCGCTGACAAACCCTCCAAACGGAGGTAATGCCCCTATGGCAAGAGAGCCGATAAGGAAAATTACAGCTGTACGCGGCATTTTCTTAATCAATCCACCAAGATCCTCCATATTTCGAGAATGTACACTTACATACACATTGCCTGCGCCAAAGAATAGCAGAGCTTTGAATATGGCATGATTAAGAGTATGCAGAAGAGCACCACCAAAGCCGATGACAGCAAGAATGGTATTAGCAGAGCCAAGGCCGATGAAACCGACACCAAGTCCCATTGCGATAATTCCTACATTCTCAATCGTACAGTAGGCCAACATACGTTTGAAATCGCGATGCTCCGCTGCATTCAGAATACCATAGAGACCTGATATTACGCCAAGAATCAACAATGTAACTCCTATCGGCAACTGGGCTTCAGAGCCACTGAGCATACTGCCAAATCTTACAATGCCATAAATGCCAGCCTTGACGATGACACCAGACATAAGAGCCGAGATATGACTGGGAGCCGCAGGGTGGGCAAGTGGGAGCCATGAATGGAATGGAACGAGTCCCGCCTTAAATCCAAAACCGGCAATAAGAAGCGCCATTGCCACGATCTGAGTAGTCGATGAACTGGATGCGAAGAAAACACGCAGACCATCAAAAGTCGTACTTCCCGAAACCGTCATGGACCACACGAAAACAATCGTAATTAGCAAAACTGCTATGTGCGACTGGATGAAATAATTAAGGCCAGCCTTGACAACTTGCAAATGGTCGTATTCAAAAATGACAGCGAAGAAAGAGCCGATAGCCATCATCTCCCAACCTATGAGGAAAACAATCAGGTTGTTAGTGGTCAAAAGAATCACAAGGCCTGCGAGAGTGATGAGCGTCATTCCCCAATGCAAAACCTCTTGAATTCGGGTCGTCTTGTAATGAGACAAATAGGCGCGTCCATAGAAAGCCCCGATCGAAAAAATACCGCAGACAATAATAAGGAACCACGACGAGAGCTGGTCGCAGACGAAAGACGAGGTTCCGAACACAGGATGAGAGAAAACCCCAAGCCGCACAGGCACATTATAAGCCGACGCACCCAAAACCACTCCGAGGAGTGACATAGCGGCGACAAGCACAACGCCCCAATTTCTTGGCGCAATGAATTTACTCAGACACGAAGTTACCAGACCAAGCAGAATTATGGCCACAAAGATTTGGAGGTATAGCACAGCTATGAAAATAAAAAATGTTGACGCGAATTTAGCCTAAACGAGTGACTTGGAATTTTAAAGATATTGAAAGAGACGAATAAAATGACTAAAACTTGTCATTTTAGAACAATCATATGTTTCACAAATTACTTGTTGGCCAAGGCATAGGCCGCCTCTTTAATTTTTTGAGCCTCATCCTTAGGATTTTTCCCTTCCAGGCTCTGCCATTTGATGGGTTTGCCAAAGATGACATCCACGTGTTTACCTTCCTGCTTATACATCTCATCTGGCAGATAGAGCATCTCAATATTGAACTTAACCCCGATGAACTTTCTGAACCGAGCGAGATTATAGAAAAAGTTACTGTTACGACCTGTGATGTAAACAGGGATAATGTCACGTTTAGTCTCGACAGCCTTTGAGACAAAACTCTTCTTCCACTCCAGATCCATAATCTGGCCTTTTTGTTTGCGAGAACAAAGTCCAGCTGGGAACATTAAGATTTGACTGTCACTATTAAAAGCATCTTCCATAAGGGCTACAGCCTTGCGCCCTGTAGACCCCGTCTTATTCACAGGTAAAAATATATCAGAGAAGTTCTTCAGGAACAGCAGCATATCATTAACCGGGAATTTGAGGTTGCGGAACTTTTTGCCGACAGCCGATATAAAAGCCATTCCGTCCAGACCTCCCATGGGATGATTTGAGGCAAAGATAAATCGCCCATTTTCAGGGACATTATCAAGGCCGTAAACATCTACCTTAGCTTTGAACTTCTCGATTATATCATCAGCGAAGTCTATTCCCCGGCGGTTCCTTTCTTTGACAATAAAACTATTGATGTCATCCTGATGGATAGTACGTTTTAGATAATTGACTATAAATCTCGGGACCTTGACTCCTTTCGCCTTTGCGGCAATAATCTTGTCAACATCTATAGTGAGCGTTTTCTTAGCCTCTTCCTCTGAAATATTTTCTGACATGGTTGTTGAATTTAAGCGGTAGCAAATGTAGGCAAATAATTACTTAAATTTGCTTTGAGAGAGGTTTTAAGGATTTAATTAGATATCTGTGATGGACGGAACAATCGGCATGAGTGTCACACTCGAGCAGTTTTGCAACCAAGTTAAATATGTCGTAGAGCAGAGCGGATTAGAGGCTTGGGTGACAGCGGAGATTGCCCAAATAAGCATAAGCAGGGGGCATTATTACCTTGAGTTAATTCAAAAATCCGACTTATCTGATGCGCCATCAGCTAAACTGCGCTGCAACATATGGTCCGGCATGTATGATAACGTCATACGTCCATTTATAGATGCGACAGGAGGTGAACTTGCGGCGGGAATGAAGATCAGGGCTTACATCCGTGCAACCTATCACACTGTATATGGGTTAAGCGGCATAATAGTAGGCATAGATCCGACTTATACACTTGGTGACCTTGAGGCACGCAGGCGCGCTATTTGGGCTAAGCTGCAAGAAGATGGAGTGACAGACATGAATAAATCACATAGGCTGCCAACTGTGATGAAACGTATTGCCGTTGTATCTGCATCAACAGCAGCCGGATATGGAGATTTCTGTAACCAATTGGCAAACAATGGATACGGCATAACGTTCCACCCCACCCTTTTCCCGTCAGTTGTTCAAGGGGTCGAGGCTGAGCGATCCATCATAGCGGCTCTTGACGCAATAGCTAAACGATGTGACGAGTTTGATGTAGTCGTTATTATTCGAGGCGGAGGTTCAAAAATGGACTTGGCATGCTTTGATTCCTATCTTATTGCCAGCAATATAGCTCAATTCCCATTACCAATAATAACAGGAATTGGACACGAAAGGGATCAGTCAATCGCCGACCTTGTGGCCAACACATCTGTCAAGACACCAACAGCAGTCGCAGAGTTCTTAATATCCCATGATGCCGATGCCTTGCAACACCTTGAGGATCTTTGCCAAAGCGTAAAGTGGCTATCATCCCAGTCGTTGGCTAAAAACAAAGCCCTTGCAGATAATTTATCAATAAGGTTATTGTCATCAGCATCAACTTCTTTATCAGCAGCAAAAGAGACAAATGGACGGCTTAGAGTACTCGTGATGACATCTGCGAAAGCGAAGATTCTCAATTCAAAACAAAACATCACGTCACTAAGCGCATCTGTCGTCAACGCTGGCAAAAGAAGTTGTGAGAATCAGAAAAGTCTAATAAACAACAGGATTGACAAAATATTCCAGTCTGCAAAGTATCAATTAATACAGAACCTTAATAAGATAGAGAACCTCGAAGTAAGATTAAAAGCAGTAGACCCTCGTGCTGTGTTAGCAAGAGGTTATAGCGTAACAACAAAAGAAAATGGGGAAAGGATAACCTCAGCTAAGGAAATACACGAATCCGATGTTATAACAACTTATTTTGCTGACGGCAAAGTGAAATCAGAGGTAAAAGAGAGAGAGCTGTAATTAACGTAATCTTCCTGCACCAATATAATTGGTGACGTAATACTGTTGTGACATACTGCTAACAATCACCCCCTTAGATGTTGAGGCATGAATAAACTTATCGTCATTCAGATAAATGCCGACATGATTGGGAGTCGATGACTTTTTGCCGTCCGTTCTGAAGAAAACCAAATCACCCTCTTGAATTTTGCTTTTGCTTATCTTGTTTACGTCGTTAGAATAGATGCCTGCCGAACTGCGAGACAAACCTTTCCCGTAGACTTTCTTAACAATAATATTCGTCAATCCTGAGCAATCCACGCCAGAAGATGACATGCCACCGTATTTATAAGAAGTGCCTATCCATTGTGCAGAGACGATATAAAGGTCTTTGTTTTTTACCTTTGATTGTGGAACCCCAAGTTTGGCACAAGCCTTAGCAAGAGATGAATTACTTGATGGCTTCTCAACCCTATCATCCTTTAGTTTACCCGTTGAAGAGCCTGATGATTTTTGGCTTTTGCCATATTGCGAGGTTGGCAACTTAGCGGTGCCCTTAGAGGAGGAGCAACCCCAAATTAAGGGTAAAGAGAGAACCGCAGCGAGGAAAAAGAGATACTTACTCATTTGTTAGTGAGTTCTGAGAGTTTTTGTTCAGTCTCGGTAATGAAAGAGCGGCACTGGTCAAGTAATTTCATGGCTTTCTGCACATCGTCAATCATGCTGTCGAAACCTCCATTCGCATCTTGCTCCTCCAACTTCATCACAATCTGCTCAACTTGGGCAATTGCGTCATCATATGAGAATTTACGTTTGTCAGCCATAATTATTGGGCATTATAAAGTTTGCGCCATCGAGAATGTAAGGGTAAGAAAAACATCACTCGCACATTGAGTGGTAGCCACACTACAGCCCCCAATTGGTCGCAGTATGTTTTTAAAATTACTCAAAAAAAGCTTAGCTTGGCAGTATGATGGTCACAGATGTGCCAACTTTACGTCCGGGCTCAAAAACGACACTACCATCATTGCACTTTGCGAGATCTCGACAGATTGTCAACCCTATGCCACACCTCTCCTTTGAACCTTCAAAAGACAGGATGTTTTGGTTATTGTTAAACCTCTGAATTTCTTCAGGAGGCATGCCAGAACCCTCGTCTTGCACCGTGATAATAGTACGTTTCTCAAAGGGCATAGCCTTTATGAAAACCTTTCCGCCACGCTCGGAGTACTTTATGGCATTTGAAATAATATTACGCAAGATAATCTCAATGTGCGACGGGTCAACAGTAGCAGTCAGGTTTTCGGGGATATTGTAGGTGAAAGATATATCTTTCTCGGACAGGCTCGCATTAGCAGCCGTGACACAATCTGCGACACAATCAGCCACATAAACCTTGCAAGCACGAGGTTTCAATTGCTCGCGGGTTTTGCTCCACGCCAGCAAATTGTTCATGGTTTGAAACAACGTGAGTGCCGATGTGTAGACTCTGCGGCTAAATGACGCCGCCTCACTATCACAATGTTTGCTTCGCTCAACTAAAACATTCGCAAGTCCGAGCAACGAGGTGAATTGATTGGTTGAATCGTGGGCTATGATAGAAATCACCCTTTGCGACTCGCCGAGCTTAGCCTCAAGGGCGGCAATCTTGTCCTGATAAAACTTCAACCTATTGAAAGTCATAGAGAAGCATACAACTGCGATGCAAAGAGCGAACCCCATGACGAAGGTAAAGATAAAAGCGTTCCTGCGCAGAGAATCAGACTGTTTCGCCATTGTTCTCAACTCATCCATCTCCTGCGACATCTGCTCACTGACATTATCATCACAGATATAGCCATTGCTGATAGACTGGAAACTCTTTCTATCTCCTATAAATTTGAGGCAAAGCTCGTTCGCCTCAGCCATCTTTTGATACGCCACCTGTGAATTGCCCAAAAGCGACTCTATTTTAGCATCAATTGATAGAGCTTCAATGGCATTCTCTGTCGCCCCCTTTGGAGAAAGAGCCTCCGATTTATGAATTAAAGATAGCGCCTCATTCAAGTCACCCGCCTCAAGCAGGGTCCGTGTCATGTCAGTATAGAGGGAGGAGGCGAAAATAGAATCCTTTATATTTGAAGAGATGAGCGACTCCGCAAAACGGAAGCTCTTAATGGCTTTAAAATAGGACTCCTCTCTATAGTATATTCTTCCAAGTCCACGATAGACTTTAGCGATGGTCAAAGTGTCTGGGGAAATGGAAGAGTCTGAAATGAAATACTCGTATGATTTTATTGCCGCACAAACGTCATCCTGAGCTAAATAGGTATCAGCTATTCCTTCAACTGCCTTAAACTTATGAGAGAAATCAGTTGATTCACTTAAAGCCTTTTTGAACTTTAGGTTAGCGCTCTCCGTCTGTCCTTGCGATAGCAGTTTCCGGCCGTCATCAATAAGATTGTCCAACTTCGACATTTGGACATCACCGGCCGTGCGCAAATCAGGAGATTGCGCTTGTAGACCCGTGACGGCCATTAGAGCCACAATAAAAGCTATTGTAGCAACGAGATTGAAATTCTGATTGATTCTTGACATTGTGACGCAGTGACCCTACTTAGATTTATAAGTCTCAATATGTCTTGCGGACTTATTGGGGTATAAATCATGAAGGTTAACAATTATGGCGGTTTCCTCGACGTCACCAAACTCCTCATTGATGGCCGTACCGAAAACCTTCATCGAGGGAGAGAGAGTCATGTAGGCATTAACGAGCGGAGGAATGTTCTCTCCCAACTCACGAACTTTGCGTACCAAGATTTTATAATCGTCTTGGAAATTGCCAGCCGTGAAAGTTGCATCGATCTCAGCTTGCGAGAGTCCAACCTTAATGGGCTTATAGGCATATACAAGGTTGCTCTTGTCTCCGAAATACTTGTGCCAGAAGCCCATGATGAAATTCCTTGCTCTTTGGTTGAAGTGCGTGTACATAGTCACTTTTCCAAAGAAATAAGAGATATCAGGATGATCGACGATAAGCGAACCCAAGCCATCCCAAAGGTTGTCAAGTGCGAAAAGACTCTTCGCCCCCATTTTACTACTCTGATAGAGAGGCTGAACAAAGGAGCGTCCTAATTCAATTGTCGACGGGAAATACTCCTTGATGAACTCATCAGTGAAATGGAACATGTGCGAAGTGGCCAAATATCTTGCCCCGTCTTGATTTTGAGGCAGATCCTTACACATGATATATCTGTACCCGCCTAAGATTTCTTGATCTTGCGGGTCCCAAACGATCAGTTGCCTAAACGGGATATCCGCAGTGTCCCACTCGTCAATGTCGACAGACTTACCTGAGCCGCCGCCCGCCATTCTGAAGGCCACTTCACGAAGCCGTCCGACCTCTTGCATAAGCAAAGGGGCCTCCTTGGCTGCAAAATCATATATGAGGTTACCGCCTTTATTCGTGTTCCTCACGAAACGAGCCTTAGACAATTCACCCATTAGCAATTCCCTTGCAATTGGCTCTGCTATTTGCTCCATATGAACTCTAAAGTATGGTCCTGAAAAGTTAATTTACCGCAAAAAGTCGGCAATTGCAACTTTGCGCTTGGTACGAAATTAAGTAAAATATGCGAGAACTAAAGTTTCAAACACATTAAATAATCACATTCTGATAGCATTGAGGCCTCACAGTCGCAAAACAAACACGCTTTTGAGCGAGAGCGATTATCGAGCCGTTGCTGAATAATTTTATTTGTATCCACTTCAAATAGCAATTTTGCCCGAATTTTGCAAAGCAGAGATTACATATAATCGTTTGCATTGATTATTTTTGCTGAGTGATGTTTGAGCGAGCTCAGATTGTTTGATTTTACACAAACGTTGATTGCTCGCCAAACATATTTAAAAGCAAGTATTGCTTTATTAACGGATGCAGACACTGTTTAAGATACAGAGCGACCTCGTGTCAGAGCTCAAGCCTTGGGTGAAAAGAGGCTTGATGGATCAGATTGACTGGAACTCAAGGCTTATTGGGGTGAAGGGCTCTCGCGGCATCGGCAAGACCACATTCTTGCTCAACTACGCCAAGATGATAGGCTCGCGTCAGAAGTGCCTCTATGCAGACTTAAACGATTTCTATTTCTCGACCCACAGCATTGTCTCTTTAGCGGACGAGTTCGTCAAGACTGGCGGACACACCCTCCTTTTGGATCAGGTTTACAAATATCCGGCGTGGTCTGACGAATTGAGATATTGTCACGACAACTTTCCTGAGTTACACATAGTCTTTACGGGTTCGCCTGTGATGAGGCTAAAAGAGGAGAATCCACAACTCAGGGGACTTGTCAACGTGTACAGCCTTGAGGGCTTTTCCTTTAGAGAATACCTTAATTATACTTCTGGCAATAACTTCCCAACTGTTTCGCTTGAGGATATTATATCTAATCACGAGGACATAAGCTGGGAGATTTCGCAAAAGGTCAAGCCTTTGGCTTATTTCAGCGACTATCTGCGACATGGATTCTACCCCTATTTCTTAGGGCAGAAGAATGTGTACGTTGACCTTGTCAAGACTATAAATTTCGTCCTTGAGGTTGAGATCAGCTATATTCAGCAGATTGACATCAAGCTGTTGCCAAAGTTGAGAAAACTGTTGTACATCATAGCTCAGCAGACACCGTTTCAGCCGAACGTCTCGAAACTTGCGTCGGCAATTGACACAAGTCGCGCCACTGTGATGAACTACATGGTTTACTTGAAGCATGCACGTCTGATACACCTTCTCTATCAAGTCGGTGACAGCGCAAACAAGAAGCCGGCGCACATATACATGCAGAATCCTAACCTGATGTATCTGTGCAACTATGGTGGCGTCGACCAAAATTCGCTTAATAAGACTTTCTTCTTCAATCAATTAGGGTATAGCAATACGGTTGAGAGGGCTTCTGTCGGTGATTTCTGCGTGAACGGAGGCCAAACATTTGTGGTTGGCGACAACGCAAAAACCAAGATGGACTCACAGACCATAAGAGCCCGCGAGATGATTGAGGTAGGTCATGGAAAGGAGATTCCGTTGTGGCTCTTCGGCTTCCTTTACTAAAAGCAAAACTTAGGATATAAAAAGACCCCTAAAGGGTTTCTAAAAATATCAGTCCGATACATTAACCTTTTATTGTTAGTCATAAAATGGCAAAAGAAAAGAAATTCATCACTTGTGATGGAAATGAGGCTGCCGCACACATCGCGTACATGTTTACCGAGGTAGCGGCAATCTACCCCATCACCCCTTCTTCGCCTATGGCGGAGCACGTTGACGAGTGGTCAGCCCAGGGTCGCAAGAACCTCTTCGGCGACACCGTCTCCGTACAGGAGATGCAATCAGAGGGCGGCGCAGCAGGCGCTGTTCACGGCTCACTCCAGGCTGGTGCGCTGACTACCACGTTCACCGCATCTCAGGGTCTTCTGCTTATGATCCCTAACATGTACAAGATTGGTGGTGAGCTTCTTCCCTCAGTCTTCCATGTTTCAGCACGTACACTTGCCACCCATTCGCTCTGTATCTTCGGTGACCATTCAGATGTGATGGCCTGCCGTCAGACCGGTTTTGCAATGTTCTGCGAGGGTTCAGTCCAGGAGGTTATGGATCTCTCAGCTGTCGCACACCTCGCTTCAATCGAGACCCGCGTTCCGTTCATCAACTTCTTTGATGGCTTCCGCACCTCACACGAGTACCACAAGATTGAGGTTATGGACATGGAGGATCTCCGTCCACTCGTTGACTGGCAGAAGATCAAGGAGTTCCGTGAGCGCGCCCTCTCACCTGAGCATCCTCAGGCAAAGGGTATGGCAGAGAACCCCGAGACTTTCTTCGCACACAGGGAGAGCTGCAATCCTTACTATGACGCAGTTCCTGCCGTTGTCGAGAAGTACATGGCTGAAATCAGCAAGATTACCGGCCGCGAGTACAAGCCATTCACCTACTATGGCGCACCCGATGCAGACCGCGTTATCATCCTCATGGGCTCAGCAACCGAGGCTGCTCGCGAGGCTATCGACTACATGACCAAGCAGGGTGAGAAGGTTGGTATGGTTTCCGTACACCTCTACCGTCCGTTCTCAGTAGAGCGTCTGCTTGCTGCTGTTCCTAAGACCGTCAAGGCTATTGCCGTTCTCGATCGTACCAAGGAGCCTGGCGCGCATGGTGAGCCCCTCTACCTCGACGTAAAGGACGCTTTCTATGGCCAGCCCAACGCTCCTATCATTGTAGGTGGTCGTTACGGTCTCGGCTCATGCGACACAACTCCTACCATGATCACTTCAGTCTACGACAACCTCAAGTTGCCGCAGCCTAAGGATCACTTCACCATTGGCATCAATGATGATGTCACCTTCGCAAGCCTTCCCGCAAAGGAGGAGGTTCCTATGGGTGGTGAAGGCATGTTTGAGGCTAAGTTCTTCGGCCTTGGCGCTGATGGTACCGTCGGTGCTAACAAGAACTCAGTCAAGATTATTGGTGACAACACCAATAAGCATTGCCAGGCTTACTTCAGCTATGACTCTAAGAAGTCTGGTGGTTTCACCTGCTCACACCTTCGTTTTGGTGACACACCAATCCGTTCTACCTACCAGATTAAGACCCCTAACTTCGTCGCATGCCACGTACAGGCTTACCTGCACATGTATGATGTGACCCGTGGTCTCCAGAAGAACGGTACGTTCCTCTTGAACACTATTTGGGAGGGTGAGGAACTCGTAAAGAACATGCCTAACAAGGTAAAGAAGTACTTTGCGAAGAACAACATCACCGTCTACTACATCAATGCGACCAAGATTGCCCAGGAGATTGGCCTTGGCAACCGTACTAACACCATCCTCCAGTCTGCATTCTTCCGCATCACTGAGGTTATCCCTGTTGACCTCGCTGTTGAGCAGATGAAGAAATTCATCGTCAAGAGCTACGGCAAGAAGGGCCAGGATGTCGTTGACAAGAACTACGCAGCTGTCGACCGTGGCAACGAGTACAAGACTCTCGCAGTAGATCCTGCTTGGGTTAACCTGCCAGACGACGAGCCTATCGTACGCAACGAGCCCGAGTACATCTCTAAGCTCGTCCGTCCTATCAACGCACAGGATGGTGACCTCCTCCCTGTATCTGCATACAAGGGAATTGAGGATGGCACTTGGGAGCAGGGTACCGCGGCTTACGAGAAGCGCGGCGTTTCCGCCCTCGTTCCGAAGTGGGACGCCTCTAAGTGTATCCAGTGTAACAAGTGTGCATTCGTCTGCCCTCATAGCTGTATCCGTCCGTTCGTTCTCGATGCTGACGAGAAGGCTGGTTTCGCAGCTGAGACCATCGAGATGAAGGCTCCCGCTGCCATGAAGGGAATGCATTTCCGCATTCAGGTTGGCGTTATGGACTGCCTTGGTTGCGGCAACTGCGTTGACGTTTGTATGGCCAAGGAGAAGGCTCTCACCATGGTACCTCTTGAGGCTGAACTTCCTGAGGCTGCTAACTGGGAGTACTGCGTCAAGAACGTCAAGAGCAAGCAGAACCTTGTTGACATCAAGGCTAACCCGAAGAACTCTCAGTTCGCTACCCCACTCTTCGAGTTCAGCGGCGCATGCTCTGGTTGCGGTGAGACTCCTTACGTCAAGCTCATTGCTCAGCTCTTCGGAGATCGTCAGATGGTAGCTAACGCTACTGGTTGCTCTTCTATCTACTCAGGCTCAATTCCTTCAACTCCTTACACCAAGAACGAGAAGGGTCAGGGTCCAGCATGGGCAAACAGCCTCTTCGAGGACTTCGGTGAGTTCGGCATGGGCATGGTACTTGCCAACAAGAAGATGAAGGCCCGCATCCAGCGTCTGCTCGAGGAGATGATTGCTTCTGACAAGGCTTCAGCCGAGTACAAGGCAGCAGCTCAGGAGTGGATTGAGAACCAGAATGACGCTGAGGGCAGCAAGAAGGCCGCCGAGAAGCTCATTCCCGAGATCAAGAAGAGCGCAGCAGCAGGTTGCCCCGTTTGCAAGCAGCTCGATGAGCTTTCACACTACCTCGTCAAGAGGAGCCAGTGGATCATTGGTGGTGACGGCGCATCTTACGATATCGGTTACGGCGGACTCGACCACGTGCTCGCTTCTGGTGAGGATGTTAACGTCTTCGTCATCGATACCGAGGTTTACTCTAACACTGGTGGCCAGTCTTCAAAGGCTACTCCTATTGCGGCAGTTGCACAGTTCGCCGCTGCAGGTAAGCGCATCAAGAAGAAGGATCTCGGCCTCATGCAGGCGACCTATGGCTACGTATATGTAGCCCAGATTGCAATGGGTGCCGACAATGCACAGTGCCTCAAGGCTATCCGTGAGGCTGAGGCTTATCCCGGACCTTCACTCGTCATCGCCTACGCCCCATGTATCAACCACGGCCTCAAGGCTAAGGGCGGCATGGGTAAGAGCCAGGCTGAGGAGGCTAAGGCTGTCGAGTGCGGCTACTGGCACCTCTGGCGTTTTGATCCCCGTTTGGCTGAGCAGGGCAAGAACCCGTTCCAGCTCGACTCAAAGAAGCCTAACTGGGATAAGTTCCAGGAGTACCTCGATGGTGAGGTTCGTTTCCTCTCACTTCGTAAGGCTCTGCCTACCAAGGCTGATGAGCTCTATGAGGCCACCAAGAAGGCTGCTCAGGATCGTTACGCTAACTACGTACGCCTCAGCCGCATAGACTACTCACAGGAGATTTAATACTGATTTCCTACTAACTATGCAGTTTGCCTGAATAAGGCATCTTGTATTAAGTATATCCCCCTCGGCTTTAGAGCTGAGGGGGATTTTTTTGTGTGTAGTGGCACGTAATCTTTAGAAATGTTGTTTTTACTTGCTGTTGTTGATTTACGACTTTGCTAAAGGGTATAATTGGATAAAGAGACTGAGTTCAATATCTATCATTAACTACTACAAAGAACCTGACATCTTATCAATAATGCTTAAAATACCGTTGCATATTAACAAATGACATAATACAACTAAGATCGCAGTAAGAACAAAAGGAGAATTGGTGTCCAGCCGCTACGCTTCATTATACTCCTTACCACAAAAGAATAAGGTCCGCAACCTCTGCCAACGTGACACCACTATTCGCAGATGAACCGGACGTATCGAAATTATGTGATATCGCCATTTTATTAATATTTTTAGGCGTTTACATTAATGGCGCTTATGGCGCGCCACTAACCAAAGTATTTATACATTAAACAGAAGTCGCATTTGTTCGCTAAGGTTCCATTTTCAGCCGAAGCGGTTGTATCCACATTTAAGTCCGAAATGCCAAGGCAAGAGCCTAAAGCCTCCTCTAATTCCCGCTTACTTAATTTCCTCGTTGTTGGTTGGGGTATTTGCAGAAAGGTAATCTTTAATTTGCACTTCACCTGCTACAACTTTCCACAACGATAGTCCTGCAACTTCCACTTTAACCATTGTGTAAAAGAGGTATTATAAAAACTTCCTTGGCGATAAACCAGGGGGGGATAAACAAAAAAGTCCCACCTTGAGCAACATCAAGGTGGGACTTATATTCAATGAACAGTAAGCAAAAACTCACTAATCTTTCTTGGGGAAATGGAGAGCGCCAAGTAATAGAACAAGGCCGACAGCCGCTATTATGGCAAAGGTGTAATGCAAAGATATGGCGTGGGCTAAATGTCCGATTACAGGGGGGCCAAGCAGGAAACCTAAATAGCCGACTGAAGCAACAGTTGTAACAGCTAACGCCGAGTTCATCTTAGTAGAATGACCTGCTAAACTGTAGCAGATTGGCACTGTCGAGGATATGCCGAAACCAACCAAGAAGAATCCGATTGTGGCGGGAATAACATAGGGGAAGAGGACCGCTAATATCATTCCGAAAAAGATGAGAGCACCACTGGCAATGACCACATAACGTCTGCCGTATCGCATGACAAAATGGTCAGAAATAAAGCGTCCGATGGTCATGGTGCAAAGACACACCACATAACCCAACTGAACTAAACTGTCACCAACCTTCACGACATCCTTGAAATAGACTCCGCTCCAATCGTACATACAACCCTCACAGACCATTCCGCAGAATGCCATAAACCCTAAAAAGACCACGAACGGGTCAACTTTACGGATAAAGGAAAGCCGACCCTGCGGTGCAGATTCTTGCGGACGTTGCGCTTTGACGTCACTTAAAACCAATTGACCTCGAAAGAAATTAAGTGATATGAGCACAAGCAGCAAAACACAGAAAAACTGCACCGTTGTGCTAACCCCGGCTCCAATAAAAGCCATGCTTATCAGTCCTCCGAGGAAGCCGCCCATGCTCCAAAGTGCATGAAAAGACGCCATAATGGTCTTTCCATATAGCCGCTCTGCCCCAATGGCTTGAGTATTAGAAGAGGCGTTGCACAGATTAGCAGCCATTCCGAAAAAGAAAAGGCCCAGCATAAGCGTCCACGCCGACGTAGCAAAAGAGAGAGGCATTAGGCACAATGCGTACAAAATGGAGCCCAATATAATCATGCGTCGGCTGCCAAACTTATTAACAAGCCAGCCAGACAACATCATTGCCGTTACCTGACCCACAGGAATGGCAAAAAGCACTGTTCCGAGTTCACTTTCATTCAAGCCAAGCGCCTCCTTGACATCAGGTATACGATTAGCCCACGAGGCGAACACAACGCCCTGCACAAAAAAGAAAAAGCTGACGGCCATGCGGATTTTCCACAAAGCCTCTTTTCGAGTCAACATACAATCGCTAATATTCTTGCGGCAAAAGTAGCGACTGCCTCTTAATTAGCTTTTAAACAAAAATAAACCCAGAATAAAAAATCAAAAACGCAGGCCTATGAAAGAGACATCATCGGGCTGATCCCACTCTTCCTGAGGTAACGTGCCGTCGTGCGACATCCAGTTTGTGAATGTTTTTTCAACAAATTGTTTCTGCTCCTCTATGGGCTTGGTCACGAGTTGGTCCAACATCTTTTTGAGATTGGCAGTACCGAATCTCCTGGGACGACTTCCATTTCCGCCGAACATATCCGTCATACCGTCAGAGAACATATACAACGTGTCACCGGGAACAACATTAAAACTTTGCTGGACAAAAGGTCGGATTGTCGAATTGTAATCACGATCACCAATGCTTCGCTTTACTTTAACGCCTTCCAACTCCTCGCCTACCCCATTGTGGAATAGGTAAACTGGCCGTTTTGCGGAGGCTACCGTTATGGAGCCCTTGGATTTGTCAAAGACAGCTACGACAAGATCCATACCATCGGTAGATTTCTCCTCACCATTTTGCTGAAGGACACTAATCAGGTTAAGGTGAAGATTTTCAAGGAGAGCAGCGGGTTCTGTTATGTTCGAGTGATCGCATAGGTCGCCTATGATTGTTGTTCCGATCATTGTCATAAATGCGCCAGGGACACCATGCCCTGTACAATCAGCACAGACAAAAATATCGAGGTCGTCTTTTTTTCGAGCCCAATAGAAATCACCTGATACTATATGGCATGGCACAAAGAATGCGAAACAACCACCATTTCCAAAACCTTTAAACCAATCGAGATTAGGCAAAATCGAGTTTTGAATAAACTGGGCATAGACAATGCTCTCAGTTATTTCATTGTTTTGCTTTTGAATCTGAACATTCTTTTGCGCCAAATCCTCATTTGCTTTCTCAATCTCCTCATTTTGATCACGCAACTGCTTTGTCTGCCTCTCAACCTCACGTTGGAGAACCTCCTTTTGGTTACTTAATATTCGCTTCTCATCCATTTCCTTTTTCCGTTTGAAAAAGATGAGAATTGTCATACTAAGCAGGAAAACAGAGATTGCAATGAAGACCCACACTTGGCGTTGAGCACGCATGACATCAGCCTCCCTCTCGAGCTTATCAACCTCAAGGACCGTCTGCATATCCTCAATTTGGCTATCAATACGATCATGGTAAATGCTATCGGAAAGAGAGATAATGCGTTGCGAAATAGGGAACTCAGACCGCAGCTGCCCCATCATGTGATAAACATTCAGTTTGGTCTTCAGCATCTCAATTTCGCCGGTACGCCTATCATTAGTGGAGAAATACTCCATTGCGCTGTCTGCGCATTCCATAGACCGGTCATAATCACCAAGCGCTGCATAGAAACGAGCCTTTGACGAATTGAGTTCAGCCACGGACTGCTCCGCAAACTCATATTGGTTTAGGAGCGAATCGGCAGAGTTGACATAGATCTGCGCATCAGAGAGCCTCCCTAATTCAGTGTATGTGTCAATGAAAGACGCATATAAGAACAAGGAGTAGTCCTCAACGAAGACATCAGCAAAAGAGGTACCAACCTTTTTTTGGTTAAACTCGTCGAGCTCGTGCTTGTAATGGATCACATAACTCAATGCTTTGCGCTTGTCCTTGACCTTGCGGCCTGCCATCATTCGAGCCGTTTGAATTTCAAGCAGCTGACTTAGGTGCTTACCCTCCTTATCGCCTGATAAAAGCGCATTAATACCCTCAGTGAAATATTCGATGGCATCAGACTGACGACCCATCTCGTCGTTTGCGAGACCGAGACTCATCAATGCGTTACATTTGACAAAAAGACTTATGTCGTTGCCATGCTCATCTATCAATGGCACCTTGCTCTCATCATAAATCCTCTGCGCAAGTTGTATGGCCGTCTTATATTTGCCCAAATCGACATTAGCAGCCGATTTGATGTAGAGGGCTATGTAGTAATAAGTGAGATTTTCGTTCCGGATATTTGTATACTCATCAAGAGAGTCTGCCAAAGCTATGCACTCAGAATACCGTCCTAAGGCATGCAGACAAGAGAGCTTTTGCAATAACGCATAATTACAAAACTCCTGCCTTTCATAACCTTGAGCGACATCATACAGCTCTTGCGCACATTGGATACCCTCAATCGTTCCAGATGAATTTTCCACTTTATATAGAAGCTCATCCAAAACTTGGTTTTCCTCTGAATCATCAGAGGAATCATTTGCGTTTTCGCTATTACGATCTCCACAAGACACTGTCAAAAGCACAATGGCAAATGCCATCATGAAACGAACCATACTTTTGCGTATCAGAAGATCTATCATAGTTACTTTACTTGCATATTATTACAACAAACCATCTTCACCTTCTGGCCGACAGCTCTGTCAATCTCGATTTTGCCGACATTAATGCCGCCAAAACCTACTTGATTGATATAGACAGGCTTTCCCTTGATATTATTAACCTCTTCTGGGGCCGGGAGGAAGGTGTGGGAGTGTCCGCCAAGAATAAGATCAATGCCATGAGTCTTTTGGGCTAACATGACATCACATTCGCCTTCGGGGCCATCATTGTGGCCGATGTGCGTCAAGGCTATGACAATGTCACATTTCTCATCATCTCTAAGAGTATCGACAACCTTTTGAGCAGTCTCGACTATTGGCTCAAATCTGACGGTGTCACAATTCACGGGAGCGACAAGTCCCTTAAGACGCACACCGATGCCAAACACACCGATGCGGAAACCAGCACGCTCAAACACCTTGTATGGCTTTACAAGCTTAGATCCTCGTGCATCAGTGAAGACATAGTTGGCGGACAGAAATGGGAAGTTGGCCATCTCAATGCAGTCGCAGAGACTGTCAACTCCATTATCAAACTCATGATTGCCAATTGTTACGGCATCAATATGCATCATGTTCATGAGCTGAATTTCCAATTTTCCCTTGTAGAAATTGAAATATGGAGTTCCTTGGAACATGTCGCCACTTTCAAAAACCATGACATTATCCGCACCATACTCACGAATGGCCTCCTCAATTATCGAAGCCCTTCTGGCATAGCCACCCAGGCCCGCATATCTCGGATCTGTGGATGGGAATGGGTCAATATGACTATGAACATCGTTGGTGTGCAGTATTATAAGCGGACTTTTCTTATCCTGCTTCGACTCACTGCAAGATGTCAGTGTAGAGACAGAAGAGACAGCCGCTACCATGGGAGATGCGGCAAAAGCAATACCACCGAGTCTCTTCAGGAAGCCGCGTCGGCTAATCTTGTCGTCCATTATATAATCTTATCTCTTATCTGTTGTTTTGTTGTCTATTACGTGAAGCCTTTCATCCGTTGGAGCCTTCAAATGTGTACCAGAATTTCCTGAACGGATAAAACTTTTAGCTAAAATATCACGATATAGGACACCTGTCTCGTATTCCACATTTCCGACAAGGCTTTCAAAGCCCTCACCACCTGTTGCAAGATAGTCAATTGTCGCAAGTCTGTAGACCCCATTACCGCTGACTGACTTGCCAGCAATCTTGACATCGGTAATAGTACCATCGGATGCCAATGTCGCAGTCGCCCCAGAAATAGCCTCACCTCCTCTGTCGCCAAGTCTTGTGAACATCTTCATGACACCAGCGGAGTCAAGTTTCACGACAACAGACTTGTTCTCAAAAGGAGATATCTGAAAGACATCATACATTGTCACTTCACCTGAATGGAGCGTGCTGCGCATACCACCCACATTCATGAGTGCGAACTGCGGCTCAGGCCATTTCTTTTCACGCGCAATCAACTGCGTCTCATGCAAAAGGATGTCGGACAAAAGTCGTGTAAGTGCACTCTCAGGATGACGGGCCACCATCTCCTCGGCACATATACAGAGTTTTTGCGACATCTTTCCCTCTATGCTGTCATGATAAGGACGGAGATAGGACTCAATGAGACTGTCAGCAGGAATTACGGAGTCAATGTGAATCAGGCAGAAACTCGTATCGTCAATTAATACTTGCTGCGGCACAGAAGCCATTTTCACCTTTGCAAAACCGAGGGTGAAGCCGACCACCGCGATAGCCGCCACAAACACAACGAGAACTCTCTTCACTTGCTAAAGTAATATATTATAAAGTCTTACGTTATACTATTTAAGCCATTTGTCCAGCCAGCGATAAAACTCCCTATGCCAAAGGATGCTGTTTTGTGGTTTTTGAACCCAGTGACATTCATCAGGGAAATAAAGGAACTCGGCATCGAGACCCTTCATACGGGCGACATCAAAAGCTCCCATTCCTTGGGTGTAGGGAATACGGAAATCCTTCTCGCCATGGATGACAAGAATTGGGGTATCCCATTTGCCGACAAACCTGTGCGGAGACTGGAGGAAACTTGCTTGAGCGGCAGAATTCTCCGTGTCCCAATAAGAGCCACCAAGATCCCAGTTCACGAAAAAGAGTTCCTCTGTTGTGGAATAAAGCTGATCGAGGTTGAAAATGCCGCAATGGGCGATAAAAGTCTTAAACCTCTTCTCGTGGTGGCCTGCGAGCCAGTAAACAGAAAAACCGCCATAGCTTGCGCCAACACAGCCGAGTTTGCTCTCGTCGACATAATTTTCAGCTGCGAGGGTATCAATGGCAGTAATATAATCTTTCATATTCTGTCCGCCATAGTCCTTGCTAATCTGCTCATTCCATTCAATGCCAAAGCCGGGCATACCGCGACGGCAAGGAGCCACAACGATATAGCCATTGGAAGCCATGAGCGCGAAATTCCAGCGTTTGCTCCAGAACTGGCTTATGGTGCTTTGTGGACCGCCCTCGCAATATAACAGGGCAGGATATTTTTTGTTCTCATCAAAATCTGGGGGCAAGATGACCCAAGTCAGCATCTTTTTGCCGTCTGTCGTGGTGATCCAACGTTCCTCTGCCTTGCCCATTTTCAACTTAGACAAGGTCTCCGTATTTACGTTAGATAGATTGGAAGCAACTCCATCGGCCTTGCCAACCTTGTAAATCTCAGGAGGGCAGAACATTGAAGTGCGGACAGAGAGCAAATTGTCACCAGCAATGGCGAGAGACGTGTAGTCTGCGCAGTCGTGAGTAAGCTGACTTGTAGCTTTTGAAGCAAGGTCAATGTGAAAAATAGCGTCCTTGGCATCCTTGTCAGCAATGAACCACAATTCTTTGCCATCAGCGGACAATACGAACTGCGACACATACAACTCAGAACCCTCAGTATAATCAGTCAGTGCGCCAGAAGACAAGTCCTTGCATACAATCCTATTTCTGTCGCTCTCATAGCCGTCATGCTCCATACTCAACCAAAAGAGACGGTCGTTTGACGCGAATGACGGATTAGTATCGTAACCGGAATTGGGCGCAGACACATTCTCGGTCTTTGCCGAAGCAATGTCGTAAAGATATATGTCTGAATTTGTTGACAAAGCCGACTCTCGGCCTGTCAGCTTCTTTGACGTGTATGCAATCTTTGAGGCGTCAGGCGACCAAGCTATCTGCTCAATTCCACCATGAGGACGAAGTGGGCTGTGAAAACGCTCACCATCCATTATATCTACCTCATCGACGAACTTGTCGCCATCGAGGCTCGCAATGCAAACATGACTATAGGCGCCATCGGACCATTGATTCCAATGACGATACATAAGGTCAGTCTCTATGCGGGCATTGGCCTTTGGCAAATCGGGGTAAAGATCATGAATGTCTTTATCGATTTTTATGGAACGGATTAGCGCTACTCGCTTGCCGTCTGGCGAAAACAGGAAAGCGTCCACACCATATTTAGCGTTCTCCGAAGCCGAGATTACAGCATGCGCATTTTTTCCATCCGCATCAGCAATAAACACTTGCGAGACGCCAGACACATCTTCACGAAGAAAGGCGATACGTCCATCGGACAGGAAAACGGGATCGGAAGAAGACTTTCCTTGTCCATCTGTCATTTGCGTTATGCTACCACCATCAAGGGACATGGCATACACCTCAGAACCCTGAGTATTCTCCTTGATGTCGGCATATGATATGGGGAAAAGCAAACGTTGACCATCGGGAGACACGGATGGTGCGCCAACATAACCAAAGTTCCACAAAACTTCGGGTGTAAAGCCCCCGTTTTCAACAGCAACGGAAGGCGCACAAAAAGTCTTGCCCACATTATTTTCGCTTGGTGCGCAAGAAGTAATGATAGACGACACCACAGCCATATATATGAATTGCCTGCTTAGAGACATCGCAATATCTATAGACCTTAAAAAATTGACAAACAACGAAATCGACATAGCGCACAGAAGCTATGCCGCATCACGAAATTCGCACATCCAGATATTAGGCATAGGATGTGGATATAGATTTAAGTGTGTTTGGTGTTAGGACAATTGGTAATTCCACCCATCATAACAAATGAACTTGTTAAGGATGGGTGGAATGTAGACCTGTGCTTACTTGATGTTAGAGATCTCCTCTGCGAGAGTAGCATAGCTATCGAGCAGATTCTTATTCAGCTGAGCGTAAGCAGCCTTGACGGCCTTTGCGTAAGCTGCCTTGACGGCATGCTTCTGCTCTGGGGTAGCCTTTTTGTCAGCGGCCTTAGGAGCTGATACAGCAGGAGAGTTGACCTCGGCGATGAATGCGCTCTTGAAAGAAGCCACCTTTGCGATAGCCTCATGGAACTTAGCGACATCAACACCCTCGATGAGAACCTTGACCGAGATAATGGAATTCAAATCATGAGCAAGGAAATTCACATCCTTCTTGAGTCCACGTAAATTAGACATAATTATTCAGTTAATTATTGATTGGTTACTTGTTAGAAAGAGAACTGGACACGCGAGCAAAGGGCATCGAGGTCTGCCCCACCCCTTACGTGAGCGTGAACATAATTAAGCCTGACTCTTATATACTTATTGAAGAAGTAATTGAGTCCGACTGTAGTATTGTTGACAGAGCCGAAATAGTCAAGGTCCGTGTGGTCGAAACGAGCCAAAACCTCCATAGCCTTTTTGTTGGGGTTTCCGCCGAGTCCAGTCTTTCTGTTATAATTCTGGTTTTCGCCGAAAATGCGCCATGAAGCTTGGACGTAAGCACCATACGAGCCGTTGAAATTATCCTGAGGCATCCATATTACATTGCCCTCATCATCTGTGCCATTTGCCACCGAATTGGGGGTGTTGGCCCACATTTTGATAAATCGAGCCTCAGCATAAAATCTTCTTACGATTCCAAGAGCGCCGATCTCGAGCATGCCATAATTATATATGTCCAAAGCATCAGTCTTGACGACATTCGACGTCATGAACATGAGTGGCATAGGGGTAGAAAACGTCATGCTTGAGGACGGGTGCGTGAATATGCCGGAAGCCGTAAAGTGAAGGATATTCGCTCCTGTGTCAATTGGACGGACAAGGGCATACGCATTAAACGAGTACCCTTGGTTTGTCTTCTTGCCATTATCCACATCACCAGCTGAGAAGATACCAGCCCCCCAATTAAACTTGGGAGAGAACGACTGATATGCTATACCCAATTTGCGCCAGGGTGTGAAAGTGGCATCGGTTGGCGCAGTGTCTGCGAATTTATAGCCAAGCCCGGCACGCTTGAAGCCAAAAGGGAAAAAGAAGTTACCGAACTGGACTTCCCTGCTCCCCTTAAGGAATGAGCGCTTGATATAGACGTCCTTGAAAGATATAGCCTTGGCAGAGAAACTAACCTCAAGTTTAGCCTGCCATACCGTATCAATGTCGGCAGTCACACCAAGTCGGCAATCGTTGGCCGAGATACCGTTGCGATTGGCTCGATTGTCATCGGCACCAAGATAAGTACCGAGGTCAATGTTTACTCGCCCTCCGAACTTAAGCTTAAAATCTACGTTGTCACCTATCTTTCCCTTGACCTCCTGAGACATGGAGGGCAAAGCCATCGAGGCAGCTGCGATAATTATACATAACTTCTTTAAACTCATAACCGTTCCTTTAAAAATCACCTATTTCTTAGGCCAAAGAATGTTGTCATCGTCATCATACTCCGGGCCGATTTGTACGGTGTCAAGGGCACCATCACGGAACCAGAGGTTGACGCTAACCTCGGGCAACTCATACTCTGTGAGTCCTTTAGCCTCTTCGAGTTCCTCTTCATCAAGACCATCACCATCAAGGTCATCCTCAATGTCGTGCTCCTCGATTGGCCCCCAATCATTTTTGAGGACTGCGGCGAAAACATCATCGCGTTTGTCACCGAGACGGATGTTGTCACCGAGAGTGAACTTGCAGTCGTCATCTGTCATGATATCGACAAGCTTGAAGTCGACAGCCTTATCGAAAGAGAGTGACAAACCAAACTCATCATAAGTGAGTTGGGTAGAAAGGTCGTCAGCCGTCTCGCCAAGCTGCTCAGTTATCTCCTCGTCAGGCTCACCCAGTATTGCCTTAACCTCATCAATGCTCATACCGAAACGGACTTTGCCGAAGCCTATGGTTGGTATTAACTTATTATCACTCATAATATTGGTTATTTAGAATAATGACACGTCCAGTTGAATAGGGCAAACTTAGTGATTTTTTCAGTCAAGACCTCGCAAATGTGATGATTTTATTACACTGCCTCATGGGACAGAGGATAACAGAAAGAAGAGCAAAAAAGATTATATTTGTATACTCAGATACACTAATTCACAAAAGGGAGAGGCATGGCAAAAGGTTATAAATACTTCAATCGCGACATAAGCTGGCTTTCATACGACAGATTAGTATTAGAATCCGCAGAGGCGGAAGACATCAGCATAGGTGAGGCTCTGAATTTTGTCTCATTCCACTCGTCAAACCTCGATGAGTTTTACGGAGTGCGAATGGCAGATTACCGCCGTGCCGTATATGGTGACCTGCACATGGAGGAGGTGACAAACCCGGCCGCAATGTTTCAGAGGATAAACATGATTGTAACCAGCCAAATGCATGAAGCCTCAGACATAGTTTCTACAACCATTTGCGACCGACTTTTTGCGCATGGTGTAAAATTCCATTTTGGGGACATACCGACAGACCCAAGGCATATTGAGTTCATGCACAACTACTTCGAGCGAGAGGTCATCCCCAATATACAACCTGTGTTGCTCGACAAGGGCACATTAGTGTTCCTTCGCGACAACAGGCCTTACTTCGTCACCAAGCTTTTTACAAAGAGGAAAAGCAAGAAAAAAGAACTTGCTCACGGGCGGGCATGTTATTCGGTTGTCAAACTTCCGATAATAGAACTTCCGCGTTTTGTCTCACTTCCTGATATTGGAGACAGCCTCCAGCACATAGTCTTCCTTGATGACATCATACGAGCTAACATTGACGAATTGTACCCCGGGTACACGGTTGATGGCGTATGGAGCATAAAGATAAGACGAGATGCGAATCTGCAAATTGACGAAGACGAAAATACTGACATTGCGGAAGCCATCCGTGATAATTTGGTCATGCGCAAGACTGGCGCACCTTCTGGTTTCTATCATGACAGCCAAATTCCACATGACGTCATGTCCTGCCTCAAAAAGAATTACGGGTTTGCCGAGAGCGAAATGGTAAGTTGCGGGCGCTACCTTAACCTTCACGACATAGCTAAAATGCCTGTGGATAAAGGTTACTCGTCTATAAACAGGTCACAGATAGTCCCCAGAAAATTGCAGATATGCGCTTCTCTTTTCGATGTGATAAATAGTGGTGATTTTCTGCTCCACTACCCTTATCAACCTTTCGACTATGTGATTCGACTATTAAACGAGGCCGCCAAAGACCCCAAAGTGACAGAGATAAAAGTGACTCAGTATCGAGTTGCGACAAACTCTGCCGTTGTTAATTCACTGATAGCAGCAGCAAAGGCAGGCAAAAGAGTTACCGTTTTTGTCGAGCTAAAAGCCAGATTTGACGAGAAAAACAATTTGGAGATGTCCGACCGCATGAAAGCTGCCGGCATCAAGATAATCTACAGCATACCAGGACTCAAAGTACATGCCAAGGCCGCATTGATTGTTAGAGGTGAAGGAGGCTGCGAGTCTGTTGCTTACATTTCGACAGGCAATTTTAATGAGCAGACAGCTAAGGTGTACACCGACCACGGATATTTCACTGCCGACAAGGATGTCACCAACGACCTTATGCAAGTATTTAAATGCTTAGAAGATAGCCAAATTCCGCATTCAATTGATTGGAAAGACATAAAGGCCAGAGAGAACCCAGACCTCAAAAAATTGCTTGTCTCCCAATTCAACATGGAAGAGAAGTTGCATGAGCTAATCAGGCAAGAGACTCAAATAGCAGAAAATGGTGGTGTAGGATGCATTTCACTAAAAATGAATGGCCTGCAATATCGACCATTGATAAACGACCTATACGAGGCGAGTACGGCCGGAGTCCATATAAACTTAGTCGTAAGAGGCATTTGCTGCCTCGTCCCTGGCCAAGAATATAGTAAGAACATCAATTTGGTGAGACTCGTGGACAATTATCTGGAACACGGACGCATATGGGCCTTCGGACCGGACGGGTGCCGAGGTGTATATATATCATCCTCTGATTGGCAAAACCGCAATATCAGGAGGAGGATTGAGATTGCCGTGCCGATTGCTAATTCAGCATTGCGCCAAGAGCTAATGCAAATAATGGACACAATCGTTAGCGACAACAGCAAAGTCCATATTATTGACTCGAACCTCAACAACATCAAGCGTGCACGCAAGACTGGCGAGAAAGAGATAAGGGCCCAACGTGACATATATGACCTGATTGGACAATGGCAATAGACATATGCGAAGTGTAATGTGACAAACGTACATTCCGCATCCATAAAAGCTACTGACAGATTTTTAACCTAATGTCAATAACTTTGGGAGCTTGCTAAATAAGCGGTTATTAGGCGATATGGAAAGTATCTGAATTGACAATGTCGCCATACGCTTTTGCACCCAAACAAACGATTTTCAACCACTGCTCCCAATCCGTATCATCACAAATTGAGGTATGCCCAAAAGCACGAAAGCAGCGAGTTGTTCATATATTGTCAGTAAATTTCATGTCATCCTCGTAATGCGCTGAAAACCGCAAGCGTTGCATTAACGAGTCTCACCGCAAGTGGCTGTTCATACGCATTAGCGTCATAATGGTCATTTTTGAGACTGCCCGATTTTACATACTTTCGCTTTGCAAACGGGGAGGCGAGTAGACCATCCCACGTTAAAACGCAAGACGAAATACCCAACAAACCGGGAAACACAAATAAACTTAAAGGAATGATTCAGACAGTCATCAAACGCGACGGTCGCATTGTCGGTTTCAACAAGGAGAAGATATGCGCAGCCATTAGACGGGCTATGCTTCACACAGAAAAAGGGGAAGATGAGGCACTTGTTTGCAAGATTGCAGATCGCATAGAGGTGAGCGGCAAGGAGAAGATGACCGTAGAGGACATTCAGGACTATGTCGAGTTTGAACTCATGCGCAGCCCGCGTAAAGAGGTTGCTCAAAGATACATAGCATATAGAAATCAGCGTAACGTCGCACGTAAGGCAAAGACACGAGACATCTTCTTGGAGATTATCGAGGCCAAAAATAACGACGTCACACGTGAGAATGCGAACATGAATGCCGACACCCCAGCCGGCATGATGATGAAATTCGCATCAGAGACCACCAAACCATTCGTTGACGATTTCCTCTTGTCAGAGGAGGCACGCATGGCTGTCGAGCAGGGATATATCCACATTCATGATAAGGATTACTACCCGACGAAGAGCCTCACTTGTGTGCAGCACCCGTTAGACAAGATACTCAGAAATGGCTTCATGGCAGGCCATGGTGAGAGCAGGCCCGCAAAGAGAATTGAGACGGCAAGCATCCTTGGGTGCATATCCATGGAAACCGCTCAGAATGAGATGCATGGCGGCCAGGCTATCCCTGCTTTTGATTTCTACTTGGCACCCTTTGTTCGCAAGAGTTACATTGAGGAGGTCAAGATAATGGAGGATATCAATGGCGAGGACTACTCAGACCTTTTTGATACTCAGATTGAGGACTATGTGAGCGTTGACCTCAATGGACTTACGGGTAAAGAGAGGATTAAGCAACACGCCATCAATCGCACAGTAGGACGCGTTCATCAGGCAATGGAGGCATTCATCCACAACATGAACACAATCCATAGCCGAGGTGGCAATCAGGTCGTATTCAGCTCAATCAACTACGGAACTGACACTTCCGCAGAGGGACGTTGCATCATCAGGGAGATTTTGAAGACAACGTATCAGGGTGTCGGAAATGGCTCGACTGCCATATTCCCAATTCAGATATGGAAGAAGAAACGCGGTGTCTCATATTTGCCTGGAGACCGCAACTATGACCTTTACGAATTGGCATGCAAAGTATCGGCACGCCGCTTTTTCCCGAACTTCCTCAACCTCGACGCGACATTCAACCAGAACGACAAGTGGCGCGCTGATGACCCCGAGAGGTATAAGTGGGAGATAGCGACAATGGGATGCCGAACCCGAGTATTCGAGAACCGCTTCGGTGAGAAAACGTCAATCGGACGCGGCAACCTGTCATTCACAACAATCAACATTGTGAGAATCGCCGTCGAGTGCATGGGATACGTTGACCAGGCAGAGCGCATTGAGCATTTCTTCAAACGCTTGGACGAGATAATGGACGTCACGGCACGTCAGCTTGATGACAGGTATAACTTCCAAAAGACTGCCCGCGTCAAGCAATTCCCGTTGCTTATGTCGGCACTGTGGAACGGATGCGAGAAATTAGGTCCCGAGGATACTATTGAACCTGTGTTGAACCAAGGAACTTTGGGCATCGGATTCATAGGCTTGGCGGAGTGCCTTGTAGCCCTTACTGGTCATCACCACGGAGAGAGCGAAGAGTCCCAGCAGCTTGGCGTCAGCATAATCAGCCACATGCGTGACAAGGCTAACGAGTATAGTGATAAATTCCATCACAACTATAGCGTTCTTGCCACGCCAGCCGAAGGACTTGCAGGCAAGTTCACAGCCAAAGACAAGAAAAGCTTTGGCATCCTGCCGGGCATAACGGACAGGGAGTACTACACCAACTCGAACCATGTGCCTGTCTACTACAAGTGCAGCGCAGCGCACAAGGCGAGGGTTGAAGCCCCTTATCATGAGTTGACCCGCGGTGGCCACATCTTTTACATTGAGATTGATGGTGACGCGACCCACAATCCTCAGGCTGTAATGAACTTTGTCGACCTCATGGACAAATATAACATGGGATACGGCTCTGTCAACCACAACCGAAACCGCTGTATGCAATGCGGGTATGAAGATGCGTCAGCAGACCTTGAGAAATGCCCACACTGCGGCAGCACGAACATAGACAAGCTGCAGCGCATAACTGGCTACTTGGTAGGAACAACAGATCGCTGGAACAAAGCAAAACTTGCGGAGCTTCGTGATCGAGTAACTCACGATTAGCGAGCTGAAAAATCTGCGACCACAAAGTCATCGCACGGATGCAAAGGAATTTTGCTTCCGTGCGATGACTATAATATGGAGTAGGAGTATATGACAACAATAAGCGTAAAGGCCATTAAAGAGTCAACCACAGTTGATGGGCCAGGTTTGCGCACTTCGGTTTATTGCGCAGGATGCGTCAACGCATGCCCAGGTTGCCACAATCCGCACACATGGGACATAAACAGCGGGCAACGCATGACAATCGACGAAATCATGGCAAAAATTCTGGCAGAGGATTTTTGTAACGTTACTTTTTCTGGCGGCGACCCGATGTACCAAGCCGCAGCCTTTGCCGAATTAGCCAAGAGAATAAAAAGCGAGACCAGCAAAAACATTTGGTGTTACACAGGCTACACATTTGAAAAATGCCTAAGCGACCCAGACAAAAGAAAACTTTTGGAGAGCATTGACGTATTGGTAGACGGTCCTTTTATTATCGCGAAAAAAGAAGAGGGATTGCTATTCAGAGGTAGCTCAAACCAAAGAATTATTGATGTTGCTCAAAGCCTCGCCAAGGGTGATGTGGTGACAATAGATCCATGGAATAATTTGAAACCAATCATATAAACAACCATAAAGATACCCCATGAAAGAACAAATTGCGACAACGAACGCACCTGCAGCTATTGGTCCATACAGCCAAGCCATTAAAGCTGGCGCAACCATTTACGTATCAGGACAGCTTGGCATAGTACCATCGACTGGAAACTTAGCCGAAGGAGGAATTGAGGCTCAGGCAGAGCAGTCGCTCACCAATATAAAAAACATTTTGGCTGAGGCCGGCTATGAGCTTGGCGATGTAGTGAAGACGACATGCCTCTTGGCTGACATTGCTGATTTCGGCAAGTTTAACGAGGTATATGCAAAGTTCTTCGGTGCAAAAGAGGGATGTCCATCCCCCGCTCGCAGTGCATTTGCCGTAAAGTCATTGCCCAAAGGTGGTCTTGTAGAGATTGAGGCTATAGCAGTGAAATAGTCGTTCAATTCAGCAAAACAGGAGATATTCATCACCTAAAGGCGTTCGGGATATGGTCAATATCATATCCCGAACGTTTTTTATGAATTATCACGACATCGAATCTGGCGTCACCGTTGAAGCCCGTCCGACGGATGTAGGACTCAGCGGCAGTCTCCAGATATCTGATTTTTTGATATGTGATTAAGTCGGACGGGGAGACTGCGTCTGATGAGCGCGTTTTAACCTCAACAAAGACCAAAGTCGCCCCATCCATTGCGATAATGTCAACCTCCTTATGTCGGCATCGCCAATTACGCTCTCTAATAACAAACCCCTTTTGAGACAAAAAGGTTGTTGCTATATCCTCGCCGACGTGTCCTAATTCATTGTGTTCCGCCATATTGACACTTAAAGAATCAAGATTATCAGTTCTTCCTCCGTGCAAAAAGAGCCCTACGCACCATAACGACACACAAACCAAATACCGCAATCAGGGCAAGAGGTACAGCCAATGCGACAGCTTTATATATTGTAGTTCCCTCTGAAATAATTTGCCTGTCAAGCAGACGCAGAGTAAACGACCTGTTTCGCAATGACATCAATCCATCATCATCGGCAAGAAACTGAACAGCATTGACAATGAAGTCTTTATTACCATAAGTTTGGCGTGTAATATCATCATATCCGAGGGGTACAATTGTTGGATTATCAGACTCTCGGAACCTGACGCTATTCTTTATCACATCACCATCTCCCACAAAAATCATCTTGGTCGGCACACTTGACTCAATGGTCTTTCTATTTGATGTGACACCACCAGGTACTCTTCTGTGCGTAAAAGCAGATGGGAATACGCCCTCCTCCAACAACGCAGCAGTCAAATAGCTGTTAGGGAATTGAGCTGGATCTTGCTGACGATGGATAGAAAAGAGTTCTGCAACTACAGGAGCTTGAGATACACGAGCGTGCACAGAACTACGCAGCAATTGTACGCGAGACAATTGCATATCGATTCCGACAGTATCAATAGGACTCACAAAATCAGAGCGCACAAAGTTAACATTTCGAGTCACTGGACTGTTCATGTTAGTGGCAAGCAGAGGGCCGAAGAGCCAAGGCATTGGAACAATTCGGGATTGCCCGTCTGAACTTGGCACGCTTATGGGAATCATGCCGCAGTTCATATCCTCAAAGACTGCTTGACGTATGCGGACACCATAAACAAAAAGCATATCCTCAATATTTAGCTCAAGAGGCATACCTACTGTTTGTGGGCTTTCACGCAAGGAATCAAGCGTCATTGATACGGCATCAACAAGCCATAGGAGTCGGCCGCCACGCATAGCGTATTGATCAATGGCATATTTATCCTTCTCGGAGAATTTTTGAGTCGGCTTGGCGATGATAAGAACCTTATAGGGATCAAGAATTGAAGGATCTGAGCCAATGATACCTCTGTCAACATCAAAATACTTAGACAGGGATTCTGTCGCCTCAACAACATCAATATCTTGAAGTTCACCATGTCCCTCTAGGAAAGCGACCTTAGGAACAGAATCCCTCATCAGACGGCAAAGAGCATCGGTAAGTTTAAACTCTAACCCCTCGATAGACCGGTTTAGAGACTCCTCGCCAGAAAGTCCAGGGATATTTTCAAGCAGATTAAGCCAAGTGTATTTTTCGCCTAATTGCACTCGCGCATAGGGGTAAACGATGGAACGAGTTTTTTGACCATCCTCCTTAGTCTCAAAGACAGGGACCCCAGCAAGCCCGAAACTCTCCAATTCAGAAGTGAAATTTTTAGCTTCATCTTTGGACATCTCGGCAGGGTCATAGCTTAAGACGCGTAGTCCATCAGATGACTCATTTGACAACTCCTGGCAAAGTTCAACAGTCTGCCGTCTCAGTCTTCTAAACCCAGGGTTTAATTCACCATCGAGGTAAAGCTTGACAATCACCTTAGAGTCTAACGAATTAGCGTACTTAACACTGACGTCAGATAGAGTAAAACGCCCTTCCTCTGTCAAATCGAGACGGAAATGTTTGATGGATGATATCAAGCAAAGCGCAACCACAGAGCAGAGAGTTACACCAAAAGCCTTGAGCCTACTGATGTTCGTGTTCAACCTGAGGGCGGTAGCGGAAATAAATATCAGGCAAACCGATATGAAGTATATCAAATCTCGACTATCAATCACACCACGACTCATAGATGCATAATGGTCCGCAATGCCGAACCCCATTATAACAGCCGACCAGTCAGATTGAGGAGAAATTGACGCCACCATGTCAAAACCGACATAGAGCAATGCGCAAAGAGCTGCCCCTGAGACAAAAGCAACAATCTGATTATCAGTAAGGGACGACGTAAAAACACCTATTGACATGTAGACGGATGCCAAAAGGACCAACGCAAGGTAGGAACCCATAGTCCCTCCCATATCGATATTGCCCTGTGGAGCTCCTAACGAACAGACAATCAAGACATATACAAAAGTAGGAGCGATAGAGATAAGAACAAGAGAGAGGCCAGCCCCGAACTTGGCCCCGATGATTCGCCACAATGAAGCAGGGCGAATAAGCAAAAGGTCAAGAGTGCCAAGCCTTCTTTCTTCCGCAATAAGCCTCATTGATATTGCGGGGACAAGAAATAAATATATCCACGGAGCTATATCAAATAAAGAGTCTAAAGTTGCATAACCTCCGTATATCACATTGAAATCGGAAGGTATGACCCACAGCAAAAGCCATGTGGCTATAAGGAAAACAGAAACCACCAAATAGCCCATGGCTGAGCTAAAAAAGGCGGCTATCTCTTTTTTGTATAAATCAAACATGGATACAAATGTTCTTATTGAGAATCACGAAGAAAACGGAACATATCCGCGGCAGCTCGCTGGCTGCAACCAGGCTCCCCTACCCTATTACGAAGTTCCTCGTAATCAGCCAACATCTTATTTCGACGAGGCGAATCTGAAGTCAACTCATTCATCTCGGATAGCATTGCCTCATAAGAATATTTATTTTGGAACAATTCCGAGACAGACTCACGACCTAAAATGAGATTGACGAGACTGATGAAAGGAACCTTAATGAACAGATGTGCAATAAAGTCACTAAAACGGCCACCCCACATGAGATATATGACAATCTGAGGGCAATTGAGCAAACCGGTCTCAAGTGTCGCAGTTCCCGACGTGACAATTGCAGCCTTGGCAGCTGAAACCAATTGGTAAGTCTCGCCAAAAAGGACTTTTACATGAGTATTTTTCAAGTAAGACTCATAATCTTTAGCGGAAAAAGAGGGCGCCCCGCCTATCACAAATTGGAAGTCGGGAAATTCAGGAATCAATCTGAGCATCTCGGGCAGGTTATATTTCAACTCCGAGACTCGGCTTCCTGGCAAAAGCGCAATAATCGGTTTGTCTTCAAGTCCGCACCTTTTCTTAAACTCCTCCTCTGACTCCTCAGCATGCTCTCGCTGTGACAAAGCGTCCATGACAGGATTGCCAAAGTACGAGACATTCTTAAGGCCTTTCTCCTCAAAATACTTCGGCTCAAAGGGCATAATCGAGTACAGTCTGTCAATGCACTTACGCATTTTCTTTATCCTGTACTCCTTTGACGCCCATACTTTGGGCGAAATGTAATACAGAACCTTGATGCCTTTGGAGTGAGCCCACTCGGCTATAGAGAGATTAAAACCCGGATAATCAATGAGGATAAGGGCATCTGGTTTATTATCCAGAATATCCTTGCGACAAAATGCGAAATTCTTTCTGATTTTTCCGAGGTGAGTCAATACATCCCAGACACCCATGACTGCAGTGTCTCGGTAGTGACGCACGAGAGTACCACCGACAGACGCCATCAAGTCGCCACCCCAAAAACGGAACTCGGCATCATGGTCAGACTCACGAAGTCCCTTCATAAGATTGGCGCCATGAAGATCACCAGAGGGTTCTCCGGCAACGAGGTAGTATTTCATTTATGAAAGAAATTTAAGGACCACAATAACAAAAGCATACAATAACGTGGAGAGGAAAAGGCCACGGGATATTTTGAGGTGGTTTGTGTATGCCAAGAAAGTGAATAGAGCTAGGTTCGGAAGGCAACTTACCGCCACAAGCATTCCAGCCCCTCCAATGAATACCATCTGATTAAGGAATGGGATATAGTCAAGTTCACCAGCATAGGCAAACTTGAAAAAGAGGAGCGAAGTAATTATGGGAAAAAGAAGTCCAACGACAAACCCGACCCACGTTTTGTCAATCTTATTCATTGAAGTCCTTTAAAAGTTAATCTTAAAATTGGCAGCCTCGTCAAGAACATCATAGTCAGTCACGTCAAGCTTAAGGGGGGTGATTGAGGCCCAGCCCTCTGAGATCAGCCCCTCATCTGTATCTTTGGCTCCTAAATCATCATTCTCGAACTTTCCGTCAAGCCAATATATGTCATTGCCAAAGATATTCCTATAGTGTGTCGGCTTTTCAATCCAACGCCCCATTGCGAGACGGCCGAACTTTATTCCCTTCACTGTGCCGCGGGGAATATTGACACTCAAATAGTCGCAAGAAGGCAGCTCTTGCGAAAAAAATGAGCTTAAGACAGCATCAACCACACGTGCGGCCTCAGTCATATCCGCCGCTTCGTTAGAATTGGCGTATGAAAAGCCTATGCCAGGAATTCTAAGCATAGCCGCCTCGCGGACAGCGCCAAGAGTGCCAGAGTAGTGGACACTTGTCGCAGTATTGCTTCCATGGTTTATTCCTGAGAGGATAAGGTCGGGCTTGCGAGGGGCGAGTCCGTAGAAACCTAACTTAATGCAGTCTACAGGTGTGCCCTTTACAGCGTAACAGGTTGCCTTTCCAAAACCAGACACTTCACGAGTCCTCAACTCGTCCATCACTGTGAACGAATGGCTTTTACCAGAGTTAGGCCCATCCGGCGCTACTATCAAGACATCAGCATACCTAAGTGCGACATCTGACAGAACCTTGATGCCAGGAGCTGCGACTCCGTCATCGTTAGATATCATAATGAGAGGCCTCTGCTCCAGGTTTTTATCCATAAGATATTTTCGATTTTATAAATATGTGCAGACACAAAACACAGGGAGGTGCCAATTAATCAGTTGGCATCACCCCGTGCTTGTCGTTGTTCTATTTTAAGCTTAATCTACTTCGAGAATTCATAAGTACCACCAGCACCTTCAACAAAAGCCTGTACATACTTTTGCCTCTTTGTCCTGTTGTTTGCATCCGTCAAAGAGAAAACGCCATAAGATTTGACTGCGCAAACGCCGTCGTCATAGAGAATAGGCGTGAAATATTGACTTGCTGCCGCACTTGAGACGCATTTAATGTATGCAGCCTCTGAAGATACGCAAGCGTCATCTTTTCCGTTAAGTGAACTATGCGCGACTGTGCCACAAGAGTTCAATACGATAGGAATGCGAGGCCATTTATTACGGATATAAGAGAAAGTACTCGTTATATTATCCTCCGTAAACATCTGAGACCAGTTATCACCTCCAATTGTCATATACTCGTTTCCCCAGAAACTCTTAGTAAAGGTGGGGACTGTGTAATCGAGAGGATGCGACAGACTGAAAGAGGCCATCAAACGGTCGGGGTTCTCATCATTTTCAGGTTGAGAGACATAGACACCATGAATCTGGTCACCAGAAGGGATTATAAGGCATCGCTTAAAGTTATTTGCACCAGTATGACGCACAGCATCAACAAACGCCTCATTAAGTCGTTTATACATAGCATCGGTACTTGTAGCCGTTACATCGATATGGTCATAGCCCTCAAAAATCACATGGTAATCACACTCAATCAATTCATTAGCCACCTGTGACCAAACGAGGTCGAAGGTCTTAACCAGGTCGTCAACGTCTGAAGAGTTCACATGATCGGACAGCCACCCATCATCCTTAACTGACACAATGGCGAACATAGCCTCATCTCCGACCTTGTGAGAAGTTATGGCTTTTACAGCCGCACTCAGGTTATTCAATGTGAGCTCACTGACAGAATTGTCAGAAGAGAGGAAATTGCAAGGGATGCGGACTGCGTTTATTCCAGCGAGAGCAACAGTATCAAGAACCCCTTGCTCAAGACTTGCAAGGGCATCGACATCATCAAGCCCAGTAAAAGTCCAACCACACTTGATGGCGTCACTAACCTCAATCGCTGTCTTGCTTACGTCTGAGAAATCAAAAGTTGTCGCACTCTGCTGTACTTGGCACGCAAAAGATTTATCACCAAGGGTGAACACGACTTTGCCAAAGCGTTCTACACCATAATTCTTGAGAACGAGAAACTCAGACTTATGCTTGTAAGTTTCATCTGCATCGACTGTACTTACCTCCTTAATCCACCATGGCAATTCAATGTCGGGAGTCCCATTTGCATAATAAGTGGCAAAGAAGGTAGCACCATCACCATTAGGCATATAGGCCTGCAGCACAATCCTCTTGTTCGTGTCGTCATCAGGCTCGAGCAGATCCTCAGGAGACTGATATACAGGAACTGACGTCTCCGCACCACCACATTTGATTGTTACCGTGGCAGAGCGACTATCAAAAGATGAGTTCACCTGAGCAGTAATGGCGACAGAAGCCGGCGTCCCTTGGGAACAAGAGACGGATAACCAATCGACATCAACCTCAGCAGAGACTGTTGATCCACCTTCAACCGAAATAGTTTTAGCACCTCCGCTTTTTGAGAATGAGAGTTCTTGCGGGTCAACATGAATACTTGAGCCGCTGATATCAGGAGAATCCTTAGACTCGTCGCATGACACGAAGGTCATTGGGAGTAACGATGCGATGAGAAGCAGGAAATTGGTTCTTTTCATAGTCGTAGATTTACTTGCTGATATAAAGTTAGTAAAAATACAATTTGGTTCTTTGATATGATTTGCATTTTGCAATTGATACATACAAAAAACTCTCGAACCAGAAAAACCTGATTCGAGAGTTGTAAGCTAAAAAAGCCTATGTTAGACAAGACCCTGAGCCATCATGGCATCAGCGACCTTGACAAAGCCACCAATATTGGCGCCCTTGACATAGTTGATGTGGCCGTCCTTCTCCTTGCCATATTTAGCGCAAGTTGCATGGATGCCGACCATAATCTGGTGGAGCTTGGCATCGACCTCCTCACGAGTCCAAGAGAGGCGCTCGCTGTTCTGAGTCATCTCAAGGCCAGAGGTTGCTACACCACCAGCGTTAGACGCCTTGCCAGGAGAGTAGAGGATGTGAGCATTCTGGAACACATCGACAGCCTCGTTTGTAGATGGCATATTAGCACCCTCGCAAACACAGAATACACCATTTGCGACAAGGGTCTTAGCATCCTCCTCGTTAATCTCATTCTGAGTTGCGCAAGGTAGTGCAATGTCTGCCTTAACACCCCAAGGACGCTCGCCCTCGAAGTATTTCGCATTGGGATACTTCGTGACATATTCCTTGATACGTCCACGCTTGATATTCTTGAGATCCATGACCCAAGCGAGTTTCTCGGCATCGATACCATCCTCATCAAAGATAAAGCCGTTAGAGTCGGACATGGTGATAACCTTGGCACCCATTTGGTTAGCCTTCTCAACAGCGAACTGAGCGACATTTCCTGAGCCAGAGACAAGAACCCTCTTACCCTTGAAATCCTTGCCCTGAGTTGCGAGCATCTCTGTGCAGAAATACACAACGCCATAGCCAGTTGCCTCGGGACGGATAAGTGAGCCACCCCAACCGAGACCCTTGCCAGTCAATACGCCAGTGAACTCATTGCGAAGACGCTTGTACTGTCCGAAGAGGTAACCTATCTCACGGCCACCTACGCCAATGTCACCTGCAGGGACATCAGTGTCGGGACCGATATGACGCTGGAGCTCAGTCATGAAGCTTTGGCAGAAGCGCATAACCTCCGCATCACTTTTACCTTTGGGATCGAAATCGGAGCCGCCTTTGCCACCACCCATGGGGAGAGTAGTCAAGCTGTTCTTGAGAACCTGCTCGAAAGCGAGGAACTTAAGCACACCAAGATTTACAGTCGGGTGGAAACGGAGACCACCTTTGTAGGGGCCGATTGCACTGTTCATCTCAACACGGAAACCGCGGTTGATCTGAATATTGCCCTTGTCATCAAGCCAAGGCACACGGAAAATGATAGTGCGCTCGGGCTCGGCCATTCGCTCAAGAATCTTCGCAGTCTTATACTGAGGATTCTCATCAATGTAGGGCATGAGCGAAGTGACAACTTCCTTTACCGCCTGATGGAACTCGGGTTCGCCGGGGTTCTTGGCGATAATCTTAGTCATGAATTCATTTACTTCTGCTTCGATGTTAGCCATAACTATAGTATTTTGTAATTATCCATGGTTCACATAACCATCCTTTAGGGATAAAGTTTGCGAACGTTACAACCTGTTCTTGATTGCTAAATTACACAAAACAGTATAACTTACAACACATGCCGCACCTATTTAAGTGTTTCACTTAATGTTTTAGGTTATGCACCGAAACAACAAAGTGCGAACTTCAAAAACAAAGTCGGTAGCGACAGTATTCGCACGCAAAAATCAATTACAAGAGCATAGATAATTACGTTTGTTATATATCTATGGTAAAGAGTGTTTATTATTTCTCCTATTAGAATGGTGTATCACCACCCATTTGAGAAAAGTCAGGCATGACGCCACCAGCCCCACCTATGTTAGCTCCAGACATGATGGTCTGAGGAGAAGCAGGGTTATCGTCCTGCATAAGCAGATTGGCACCAGCTTCGGGCTCCTCAAATCTGATAAGTTCAGCTTGGAAACGCAGCAAGACGTCATCAATACGACCAGAACGGTGCTTTGCGATAATAAATTGGGCCATACCGACAAGAGAGTTGCCTTTTCCATCGTCCGTAATATGATAGTACTCAGGACGATGAATAAAGCATACCATATCCGCATCCTGCTCGATTGCACCAGATTCACGGAGGTCGGACAACTGCGGTCGTTTGCTGTCAAGGGCTCCCTTGTCTGAAGTACGCTGCTCCACACTACGGTTAAGCTGCGAAAGAGCGATAACTGGTATATTCAACTCCTTCGCCAAACCTTTTAGAGAGCGGGAAATCATAGAGACCTCCTCCTGACGACTGCCCGGCTTCATGGCAGAAGCCGTCATCAACTGAAGGTAGTCAATGATTATACATTGAATTCCATATTTCTTGCGGAGAATGCGCGCCTTTGACCTCAAATCAAACACTGAAAGGCCTGGAGTGTCGTCCACATAAATAGGAGCGCTGGTCAAACGGCCAATGGAGTTATTAAAATGATCCCACTCCTCTGGTGTAAGGCGACCATTTTTAATCTTCTCAGAGGTGATTTCCGTCTCAGCTGTCATAAGGCGCTTGACCAACTCCACGTTGCTCATCTCAAGCGAGAACATAGCGATGGGAATATTGTGGTCAATTGCCATTTTACGTGCCATGGAGAGGACAAATGCAGTCTTACCCATCGCAGGTCGAGCAGCTATGACAACCATTGTTGAAGGCTGCCAACCATTCGTGATCGCGTCAATTCCGTGGAAGCCGCTTGTGATACCACTAAGCATATCCTCACGCTTAGCTGCGATCTTCATCTGCTCAATCGCCTCATCAACGACAGGAGCGACTTGAACCACATCGTTTTTCAGGCTACCTTGCGAAAGCTCGAAGAGATTGCTTTCGGCCTCTTCCAAAAGGTCCTCAACATCATTGCTCTCGTCATATCCGCTTGTAATCATGTCACCTCCCAAATGGATAAGGCAACGCTGAATATACTTTTGGAATATTATCTGAGCATGATATTTAATGTCAACCGCAGCGCCAACTCGGCTTGTCAATTTGGCTATATATGCCAAGCCGCCGACTGCTTCGAGTTCATTAGATTTCTTAAGCTCCTCCTTAAGGGTCAACATATCTATCGGCGCCATGAGGGTGTTAAGCCTCAACATGGCCGCATAGATTCTCTGATTGGCCTCAACATAGAAGTTTTCCGGCTGAAGATTACCGACAACATCTTGCAAGGCATCCTTATCCACAAGAATAGCACCAAGGACAGCCTCCTCAAAATCAACAGCTTGAGGTGGCATTTTACCGCCGAGAGCTGCAAAAGCCGCTACGGAGTCGGAATCTTTAGGTGCACCAGTATTCTTTTTTGCCATATTTCAACTTCTGTGAAAGAAAACACCACACCTTGCTCGAAGATGTGGTGTTAAATTACTCTATACCCTCAATAAAGAGGTCCTTAGAAACTAAGCTTTCTTGATCTCAATCAAAAGGTCATCCTTACTTACGTTCTGGCCCTGCTTAGCGTTAACTGTGACGACAACGCCCTTAGATTGGCATGTGAGCGTGTTTTGCATCTTCATAGCCTCAAGGACAAGAAGAGCGTCACCTGGCATAACTTCCTGACCAGGCTTGACATGAACTGCCACAATCTTACCTGGCATAGGAGCAGTCAGCTCCTCGTTTTCATTAACAGGACGCTGCGCAGCAAGAATCTCCCTACGCTTAAGAGAGAACGGAGTCTCGACAGTATAATGATAGCTTACACCATTGACAACAATCTCGTAGGTGTTCTGCTTAACAGAAACAATCTCAAACGGGTACCTTACACCCTCACAAGAGAACAGATTGATACCATCAGCCTCCTCAACAACCTCAACCTTGAGTTTACGTCCTTTTGAACTAAACTCGTATTGGTTGCGAACCTGAAACTCGTAATTCTGCTCACCGTTATCACCGACAGCAATGAGCGTACGGTTTTGAATATTCTGACTATTATCCATTTCGAGTTTATAGGTTAAAGGTGACGGATACGTTTCTGGAGAACCCAAGGATCTACAATAGGCTCAGCCTGCTCCGACTGGTCACCGGAGAAGTCACTATCATGGTTATAATTTGAGACAGCGATAAGAGCCGCAATCAACTCCTCATGCTCCTCACGCCAAACGAGGCTATCCATGCAGGTCTCGATGAAAGAGGTATTGAAATCACCACTGCGATAAACCTCATTATGCATCACAGCCTTGTCAAATGGAATAGTGGTCTTGACACCTGAAACGACAAAGTGGCTAAGAGAGTGGAGCATGATATTAATAGCATCCATACGGTCCTTTCCGTGGACAATGAGCTTGGCAATCATTGAGTCAAAGAAAGGAGTAATCTCAGTGCCAACCCTGACACCAGAGTCAATACGGATACAGTTATTCGACGGGAGGCGCAGATTCTTGATAATGCCAATGCTCGGAGTGAAGCCACTCTGAACATCCTCGGCATTGATTCGGCACTCGATAGCCCAACCATTGAGCTTAACATCATCCTGTGTTATAGGAAGCTTCTCACCAGAGGCGATGAGAAGTTGAAGCTCAACAAGATTGAGGCCAGTTATCATCTCAGTCACGGGATGCTCAACCTGAATACGGGTGTTCATCTCCATGAAGTAGTACTTATGATTCTTATCAAGGAGGAACTCTACAGTACCAAGGCTTTCATACTTAGCCTCCTTTGCAAGACGCACAGCAGCTTGACAGATTTCCTCACGGAGCTTGTCATCAAGAGCTGGAGACGGAGCCTCCTCAAGGAGCTTCTGATGCTTGCGCTGCACAGAGCACTCACGCTCACCGAGGTGGATTACATTGCCATACTTGTCAGCGACAATCTGGACCTCAATGTGCTTGGGGTTTTCAAGGAATTTCTCAATAAAGACAGTCGGGTCGTTGAAAGCAGTCAAAGCCTCATGAGTGCAAAGCTCATAATTGGTCTTCACCTCGCTCTCTTTGTAGCAGACACGCATACCACGACCACCACCACCAGTCGCCGCCTTGATAATTACAGGATAAGTAAGCTTATTTGCCTCCTCTACAGCAGCTTCAGCGGTAGGCACACCCTCGAGATCGCCGCTAAGCATTGGAACCTCAACACGACGAGCTATGCCTTTGGCGACAATCTTATCACCCATGGCATGAATAATCTCAGGAGAAGGGCCGACGAAGACCACACCAGCATCTCTGCAGGCCTGAGCAAAATCGGGATTTTCAGAGAGATAACCATAACCCGGGTGCATCGCCTCGATATTGTTATCGACAGCGAGCTTAACCAAATTCTTGATATCGAGGAACTCGGGGATACCAGAATCTGTGTCAGGGAAATCCACAACTTGATCAACCTTCTGCAGATAGACTGCATTAGGCTCCTTTTTAGTGCGGATTGCGTAGGTCTTGATTCCCATCCTTCTTGCTGTACGAGCAATACGGATGGCAATCTCACCACGGTTAGCAATAAGTAATGATTTGATCATAGTATACATTCCAGTCGGCCTCGACTTTGTCATCTGCAATGGACGACACGTTGTCAGAGGACGAGTTTATAGATGTTTCCTCTAAAAACTTAGAGAGGGATGTTGCCATGCTTGCGACGAGGCAAGCTTACAGACTTCTTATCCAAGCTCTTGAGAGCCTTGTAGAGCTTAATACGAGTCATTGCAGGATCAATAACTTCGTCAACGAAACCGCGCTCATCAGCATTGTAAGGGTTGCTTACCTCATTACGATACTTAGCGACGAGCTCTTTCTTGAGAGCCACAGGATCCTCAGCCTCTGCAAGCTCCTTACGATAGAGAATTGCGATTGCTCCGTCGGGACCCATGACCGCAATTTCCGCCGTTGGCCAAGCAAAGCTGTAATCACCGCCAATGCCCTTAGAGTTCATCACGATGTAAGCTCCACCATAGCTCTTACGGAGGATGACCGTAATCTTGGGAACAGTGGCACGAGTATAAGCGTAAAGCAACTTAGCACCATTTCTGATAATACCCTGATGCTCCTGGTCAGTTCCAGGAAGGAAACCTGGTACATCCTCAAAAGTAACAATGGGTATATTGAAAGAGTCGCAGAAGTTGATAAACCTTGCACCCTTAACACTCGAATCGATGTCCAGAGAACCTGCCATCACCTTAGGCTGGTTTGCTATTACACCAATTGTGTAACCGCCAAGACGGGCGAAACCTACGACAATATTCTGAGCGAAGTTCTCTGCAACCTCAAAGAAACGGCCTTTATCTACGACAAGCTTAACAACGTCACGGACATCATATGGCTTATCAGGATCCTCCGGGACAATATCACGAAGACTCTCCTCGACACGCTCAGTAGGATCGTCATTAGGAACAAAGGGAGCGTTCTCAATATTATTTGAGGGGAGGTAGGTCAGCAGCTTCTTAATTCCGAGGATGAGGTTAGCATCATCAGAATAGACGAACTGAGCGACACCAGACTTTGAGCTGTGAACTTTAGCACCGCCAAGTTGATCGGTGGTAACCTGCTCATTGAGAACCTGCTTTACGACGTCAGGGCCAGTCACAAACATATAACTGGTAGCCTCTGTCATGAAGATAAAGTCAGTCATGGCAGGAGAATAAACGGCACCACCAGCAGCGGGACCCATAATGGCCGAAATCTGAGGGATGACACCAGACGCCAAAACATTCCTACGGAAGATATTCGCATAGCCGTTAAGGGAAGAGACACCCTCCTGGATACGCGCACCGCCTGAATCTATAAGACCAATGACAGGACAACCCGTTTTAAGGGCCATATCCTGGACCTTGACAATTTTCTGAGCATGAACGGCGCCAAGAGAGCCACCAATCATATTAAAGTCCTGCGAATAGGCAAAAACTTGACGGCCACCTATTGTTCCGTAACCAGCGATGACACCATCGCCCATGACAGACTTGCTCTTACCGAACGCTGCACCAGCAGAGGGGACATAAGCGTCAAACTCCTCAAAAGATCCCTCATCGAAAAGCATCAAAATACGCTCGCGGGCAGTCAACTTACCGCGATTGTGCTGCTTCTCGTAGTATTGTTCGTTATAAAGCTCAGCTTGCTTCGCCTGACGCTCTAAAAACTTATCGTAAGCTACACCCATTAAGTATGTTTTAAAAAGCCACACTTATACCTGGGGCCCGAAGACCTCAGGTATAAGCGCACCTCACTCACCTAAGCGAAGAGGCGCTTGGGCTAAGAGATTTACAGAGTTATAAGTATAAGTGTTTGTCCTAATAGTATTCGGAGGAACATTGTCAACGGATAGACTGTAGCATAGGCAGTAGACTGAGCCTGAACAGGGCTAAGTCCATTAGCGAACTCCAACGCTGGGGGATCTGTCATAGAACCTGCGACAAAGCCACAAATCTTAAGATAGTTGACCTTGAGAATTCTTGCAATTATGCTGACAAGCAGAATCGGAACGACCGTGATAACGAAGCCGTAGAGAACCCACCAATATCCACCATTCATGAAGGTATTGACAAAGCCTCCACCTGCACCGAGACCGACACATCCAAGGAAGAGACAAATACCGACCTCACGGAGCATCATGTTCGCGGCTGTATTCATATAGAAAGAGAACTTCTTAACACGTCCCTTCCAACCAAGAAGAATAGCGACCAAGAGAGGGCCACCAGCAAGACCAAGCTTAGCAGGTACTGGGAGACCTGGGATAAAGATGGGTATTGAACCTACCAAGAGACCGAGCGTTATACCCATGAATATCGCAATGATATTCGGGTGGGACCACTCGTGAATGGAATCTCCAAGCTCTTTCTTGATATCATCCATTACCTCTTTCTTGCCGACAATGCGAACGTGGTCACCAATCTCGAGAGTTGTCTGCCTTGTGGGCAAAATCTCGATGCCTGTACGATAAACACGAGTGATGTTGGCTGGGTATCTTCTGAAGATGCCTATCTGATTTATAGTACGGCCAGCCACTTTTGAGTTGGTCACCATAAACCTCCTCATGACGAGGTCACCATCAATGGGCTGCTTCTGACCAATCTCAGTGTTGCCAAGTTTGAGACGAATGTCATCAATGTTGTTGCTATTTGCAACGCCATGAATAACATCGCCCTCCATAATGACAAAATTTGCAGTCGGGATGAGGAACTCACCATTGCGCTCAACACGCGAGAACGTAAACTCAGAGTCTACGAACTTGCTAATGTACTCGACAGTGCGATTAAAGAGATTGGTGTTCGTTATCTTAACAACGACACTCTCAATCTGGCCACCTGAGCAAAGGGATTCATTGTAAGCATCGACCTCCTTATCAATCTTGATTCTGAAGATGGCACGGACGAGAAGCATTGTAGCAAGAATGCCAATGACACCGAGGGGGTAAGCCATTGCATAAGCAGAACCCAGGACATCACCATCCATAGGGGTCTGACCTGGAGCGAGGCTCGCATTGTAGTCTGAGATAACCTGGCGGGCAGCACCAAGACCAGGAGTGTTAGTTACAGCACCGCACATGACACCGGCCATGACATTCGCATCTATACCTCCAAAGTAGTGGAAGCAAAGAGAGATGCCGAAACCAAGAAGAATGATCGCGACAGCGAGACCATTGAGAAGAAGTCCATCACTACGGAATGAGCTGAAGAAGCGAGGACCGACGTCTATACCGACAGCATAGACAAAGAGGATAAGCCCGAACTCCTGAGCGAAGTGGAGCATATCAGGATTGACTTTCGCACCGAAATGCGCAAGTATAATGCCGGTGAAAAGGACACCGGCGATTCCAAGTTTAACACTGCCGACCTTTATCTTGCCGAGCACGGAGCCGACAAAAGCAGTGAGGCAGATGTACAGTAGCGAGGTCGCTATGCCATTGCCCGTAAAAAGGTCTACTAAAAAGTTCATTTCTTATTTGTTATCGGGCCAAAGTACACACGCACAGAGAACCCACTTCGGTTAATACAGCGCAAAAATAAAGAAAAAATTCTCTATTACGCATTACACCGACCATTTTTAGACTTGATGCTTGCAAAATGCGTTAATATACTTATTCGGGCATCCAGCGTTAAGTTCTGAACGGATTTACACAAAGTTTGCAAACAACGATTAAACTCTCAAATAGACCTTTACGAGTAGGAATTGCGACAATATGAAAAGGCAGGAATAAAGATAAACTTCATCCTGCCTTTATAACTTATCTTGACGATTGGAGACAGTTCCTTAGTTCACGCGGAACTTGTCTACGCCATTCTTGATAAAGCCGACAATCTGACGAGCGGCTGCAATTCCAGCGTTAATGTTCGCCTCTGCTGTTTGAGCACCCATCTTCTTAGGAGTTGAGAAATAACGTCCTTCGCATTTTGCGAACTCAGCATCAGCGTCAGGCTTAATATCAGTAATGTATCGAAGGTCAATCCTCTCATTGAGAAGCGCAATAAGCTCAGGCTCATTGATAACCTCCTTACGCGCGGTGTTAAGCAAGACACCACCCTTAGGCATCTTAGAGACAAGATTCTTGCCAATGCTACCCTTGGTCTCAGCGGTTGCAGGGATATGGAGAGAAACGAATTGGCAGGTCTCATAAAGTTCCTCAACTGACTTAACGGGGGTTACGCCAGCAGCAGAAATCACATCCGCGGGGCAATAGGCGTCAAAAGCATAGACATCCATGCCGAAGCCCTTGGCGACACGCGCAACATTGCGACCTACGTTGCCAAAGGCATGTATGCCGAGCTTTTTACCCATGAGCTCTGTTCCGCTCGTTCCATTGTAGAAGTTGCGAACAGCATAAACAAGAAGACCAAGAGCGAGTTCTGCCACTGCATTGGCATTCTGGCCAGGCGTATTCATCGCAACAACATTATGGGCAGTAGCGGCAGCAAGATCGATGTTATCGTAACCTGCGCCAGCACGAACGACAATACGAAGATTCTTTGCTGCGTCGAGGACTTCAGAATCAACTTTATCTGATCGGATGATAAGAGCGTCAACATCAGCTACCGCATCAAGAAGCTGCTTCTTCTCCGTATACTTTTCAAGAAGAGCGAGTTCAAAACCTGCTGCCTCAACCTCCTTACGAATACCGTCAATTGCCACCTTGGCAAATGGCTTTTCCGTAGCGACTAATACCTTTGTCATATTACTATGAATTAAAAAAGGCACTATGAACCCGACATCACAATGAGGCCGGATTCACAGCGCCAAAGTCCATAACGTTCGGGTTATCTTTTAGTGATTACGCTCAAAAGTCTTCATGACATCAATGAGCGCATCAACGCTTGCCTCTGGGAGAGCATTGTAGGTTGAGGCACGGAAACCACCGACAGAACGGTGACCCTTGATACCTACCATGCCTTGAGCTGTCGCATAATCAAGGAACTCCTTCTCAAGCTCCTTATACTCATCACTCATCACGAAGCAGATGTTCATGTAAGAGCGATCGTTGACATCAGTCACAGTGCCTCGGAAAAGCTTATTGCGATCAATCTCGTCATAGAGTTTGAGAGCCTTACGCTCATTAATCTTCTGCATTGCGACAACGCCGCCTTGCTCCTTAAGCCAACGGAGAGTCATGAGGGCTCCGTAGACAGCGACACATGGAGGAGTGTTAAACATTGAACCCTTCTCGATGTGAGTGCGGTAGTCGAGCATAGTAGGGATGTGACGCTCAACCTTGCCGAGAGCATCGACCTTGACGAGAGCGAAAGTCAAGCCTGCGGGAGCAAGGTTCTTCTGCGCGCCACCATAAATGAGCTCATACTTAGAGACATCGACGGGACGGCTGAAAATATCAGAAGACATATCGGCGACGAGAGGAACATTGACCACGGGGTCAGAATGCAACTCTGTGCCGTAAATCGTATTATTTGTCGTTATGTGGAGGTACTCAGCATCAGCAGGCACCTTGGACTCGAAGCCCTTGGGGATGTATGTGTAATTATCATCTTTTGATGATGCGATCTCGACGGCCTCACCGAAAGCCTTAGCCTCTTTAAGAGCCTTGTTAGCCCACGTTCCTGTATTGAGGTAGGCAGCCTTCTTGTTCATGAGGTTGAAAGGAGCCATGCAGAACTGGAGGCTGGCGCCACCACCGAGGAAAACAACTTCGTAGCCGGCGGGTACATCGAGAAGCTCCTTGAAAAGAGACTGAGCTTCATCCATTACAGCCTGAAACTCCTTACTACGGTGCGAAATTTCGAGAAGCGAGAGTCCTGTCCCTGCGAAATCCAACACAGCCTCTGCAGTCGCCTTGATGGTAGACTGGGGCAAGATAGAAGGTCCGGCGTAGAAATTGTGCTTTTTCATCTTTGTCCTTTATCTGATAAATATTAGTTTTCTAATCCGTCTGAAAAGTGGATAAAACAGGAAGGTTTCACCATTTGTCAGATTTTTCGAGTGCAAAAATAAAAAAATATCGTTTAAATATACACTTCGCTGTGCGATTTTAACACTACGGGATTGAAATTTCAGCGAAACACTACTCTTCAAACAATTGCCCCGCTATATCCTTTCTCAAACCCTCCTTAGCTCGCTCAACATAGAAGTCGCACGTATTTCGTGCATGCTCAATAAATTCAGCGGAGAACTCAATAGGAGTGGCATTAGGATGAACTTGCTTCATCGAAGTTTGAAGGGCCTTAACGACCTCCTCACGCGCCTTGACAATCCTCTTCCACGATGCGGAAGTGATATATATTTGCATTGCAACGTTATGCTCAAACTCCTGTCTTACGGAATTGAGCATTGCAAGGTATAGATCCTTTGCAGTAGAGACGTTAGCCTGTTCCCTCACGGCCATCTCCTCAGGTGAGATGCGCTCAAGGTAGAGAGTGAACCTTTCGTAGGCTTGAAGCTGATTAGGCAAAATTTCGGATAAAGCCTTATTTCTGTATTCAGATCTTCTTCTCCTATCATTTTCGCGAAGGAAAAGCCATACGACAAAACCGTTCAAAATGGCGAATGCCACAACAACAATGCTCACTTCCATTCTAATTTCTTATTTTATGCGAATATAACGTTTTTCTCAATTCTTCACATCGTCCTCATCAGACCTGAGGGAAGGAAGTGAGACATGATAATAGACAGCCCAGAAGCGAATAGCGCAAATAAGAACAAATGTAACAGTGGCAGCGACAATGATATTAATCTCACAAACTGTCACTAAGAGCCAATAAACTGCCCCTCCCACTATGCTTGCCATGGCATATATCTCTTTCTGAAATATCACTGGCACATCATTAAGGAAAATATCCCTTATGACACCACCTGCAGAACCAGTTATGCATCCCATGATAATAGCCACCCAGAACGAATAGCCGCAATCAAGAGATTTTTGCAAACCAGCTATAGAGAAAAGCGCAAGTCCGAGAGTATCAAAAAGGAACCAGGCATTATTCAACTTTTTGAAAAGATACGGGAAACAAATAACAAAGGCTTGGACGGCAATGCAGCAAACAAGATAAAAGGGATTAGTCATCCAAAAGGGGGTAACACCCAACAAGACATCCCTAAGCGTACCGCCACCAACAGCAACTGCAATGCCGCAGACGAATCCGCCAAACCAGTCAAAATGTTTCGCAGCAGCCTGCCTAATGCCGGACACAAAAAACGCTACTGTTCCAAGAACCTCAACGACCTTCATTACAGGATCGTATATAGCTCCAATTTCCAACATCACACCTAATTTTAAAGCGAAACCCGCCGAAAGCAAACCAAACTGCCCGGCGGGTTCAATAAGTTAAAGAGAGTAATTAGTGCGTCAACACTTCAACGCCATGCTCAGTCATAACAAACGTGTTTTCCCATTGTGCAGAGGGAAGTCCATCGCGTGTTGTTACAGTCCAGCCATCAGCCTCATTAAAATGGACCTCCTTCTTTCCCATATTAATCATGGGTTCAATAGTGAAAACCATTCCAGGCGCCAAAAGCATTCCCGTCCCTGGCTTACCATAGTGAGGTACTTCGGGCTCATCATGGAATTTCATACCGACACCATGACCACAGAGCTCGCGGACAACGGAATAGCCATTTTTTTGAGCGTGGCATTGAATAGCAAACCCGATGTCACCGACAAAACCATAGGGCTTAGCCGCCTTTGCGCCTATTTGAAGACACTCAAGAGTTACATCAACAAGTCGTTTCTTCTCGGCAGTTGTCTCACCAATGATAAACATACGATTAGCATCAGCAAAATAGCCATCGAGAATTGTAGTTACGTCAACATTGACAATCTGGCCTGGCTTAATAAACTCCTTTGTACTCGGAATTCCATGGCAGACAACATCGTCAATGGAGATACAACAGCTCTTTGGGAATCCTTCATAATTGAGAGGCGCGGGGATTCCGTGATGATCCATAGTAAACTGATATACAAGGTCATCAAGTTCCGCAGTCGACATACCTTCCTTGATTACGGAAGAGACATAGTCAAGGAGAGCAGTGTTTAATTCACCACTTTTTCGAATACCCTCAATCTCTTCAGGTGTACGAATAAGATTACGGCTGGGAACAGTATGCCCTGCTTTCTGGGCAGCCAATATTTTCTTGTCCATCTCAGTCAGAGGCTGACCTTTAATGACGGACCATCTTCTTTTTTTCATGATTATATTAAAAAGTCGCTCGAAAATCATCTCAATAAAGACGTCGCGAATATACGACTTTTATTATCCGAGTGTCTCGTTAATTTAGATGCTATAAAAACAATTAGGCTTCACGCTCAATTTTGCGCAATGCACGCAGATTGTGGCGGAGAGAGCTGATCATCTCCTGCGTCTCCTGCAACATATTGAGATAGACATAGATGACGGAGTAGGAATCCATATCCTCGTGGATATGCACCACCAAATCCTTTCTCATCTGAGAAATCTGCGTTTTAGTCTCGTCACCCTCATTTCGTATATCAACAGTAGCCTCGTAATCATCTGATTCCATGATTTCAAGACTCCTACGGAAAAGCCTTACGACCTCGTCACGAAGTGGCACGAATTGCTTTTTGAGATCATCGGGAAGCGGAGAGAAATTGTTGTCCACGTGCTCATAGCAAGGCTCGCACATACGCATCAAGCAGTAAATCATCTGCTGATTACTATTATAAGCCAAATGGAGCCAAGTATTATTCTCAATTGCGAGACGCGGCTCAGTTTTTCTAAGAGCCATGGTCTGTTTTCGCCTTATCGCCTTGATGGCGGCCTTCTCCTTAGGCAGAGAGTTGTTAATCTTCCTAAGGCCTTTGACATCCTCATTCAAGAACGAATCGGTCAACGAAATGAATGATTCACAGATATAAGAGAAATACTCTTTCTCGTTGAGAGCGATGTAACGCTTAAGAAGTTGCCATGTTTCAGCCTTGTCCTTGCAAGCGACAATATCAGTATAAACCTTCTCCTTTTCTGATTTCTCAGCATTCACACGTCGCTTATACTCAATGTTGCTGCGAACAAGAATAACGATTGAAAGCACAACAATTCCGCCAGCGACATAGATGCCGCCATAATGCATCGCAACCACAAAAATCGAGGCGAGAATGAAAGAGGCGCCAGCTGTGACGAGCCAACCACCAATTACAGAGATGACCCCAGTGATGCGGAACACAGCACTCTCACGGCCCCAAGCCCTATCAGCCAAAGAGGTACCCATCGCAACCATGAAAGTGACATAGGTGGTAGAAAGAGGAAGTTTGAGTGAAGTGCCAAGGGCGACAAGCAAACCGGCAAGCACAAGATTTACAGATGCACGGACCAGATCAAATGCCGCACCATCGGGCAGGATTGCCTCATCGGTATCGAAACGTGTATTCAGCCATTTCCTAACGCCAGCTGGTGTATGCTCCTCAAACCACTCTCCAATGTTTCGTGAGAACCTTACAATGTGCCTTGCCGCACTTGAGGAGCCGAACATCTCGTCACCGCCATCCTGGCTGGAGAGGCTGACTGATGTCTTAACAACCAATTTTGCTTTTTCAGATGTCACCAAAGAGACTACCATTATAACACCTGAAATAACAAGGAAATATACGGGAGTATGAGTAGGCTCATTGAGCAACTCCATCGTTAAGGCAGAGGGGTCATCCACTCCAGCAGCGACTCCATCTCGGAAATATCCAAAAATCTCAAAACCGGTGACGGGGACACCAATAAAATTAACAAGGTCATTGCCTGCGAAAGCCATAGCGAGCGAAGTAGTTCCGAAAAGCACTACGACCTTGAGGACATTCACTCCAAGCGCATAGAGTACTTGGGATACAATTGTAAATATGAAAAAACTCGCTGCTACAATTGTGCATGTATATTCATCAAGGATGGCCTTGTATTCGGGCGTCATGAAACTCATGTCCCTGATGCCCTTGATGAGCATAAAATATATGATGGCCGTTATACAAAGACCACCAAACACACCAATCTTCCACTTAAGATTCTTCTGAAAATTAAAAGAGAAAATAAGTCGTGTTATATATTGGACAAGTCCGCCAAAGAAGAAGGCTACGGCCACAGAGAGGAAAATCGCAATTATGACAGTGAGCGCCTTATCTGTATTGATAAACTCAGACAGAGGAGCACCTGCACCTTCAGACAGAACCTTACATGCTGCGAGAGTGAAACTTGCTCCGAGAAGCTCGAACACACGGCTAACCGTAGTTGAAGTAGGGAGTCCGAGCGAGTTAAAGATGTCAAGCAAAATGATGTCGGCCACCATGACGGCCATAAAGACATTCATCAGCTCAGCAAAAGTGAAATGTTGCGGTTGGAAAATGCCGTGGCGGGTCAAATCCATCATGCCATTGCTAAAACAAGACCCAATGAAAATTCCCACAGCCGCAAAAACAAGAACCTTCTTATAAGAGCCCGCTTTTGCACCTACTGCCGAGTTGAGGAAATTGACCGCATCATTGCTTACACCAATGGACAAGTCGAGCACAGCAAGGGCGAAAAGGAATATGACAATGAAGAGATATAAGGTTTCCATGCGTATTCTTTAGAGTGCTTATTGCGCAAAATGTTTCTTGTTAGTGACAAAAGTATAACAAAGCAATTAAAATAGAGCAAAGGGACTGGTTAATTTTAGTTTATAGCCGATATTGTAGATTTTTGATTAACTTAGCGGGATAAGAGTTCATGCGGTTAAAAGAACAAACCGAAGCGGCTCATTCGTGAAAAATAAGAGCATAAAGAACCTCATAAGAACAATGGCAAACAAAGCGATTATTACAGTTGTAGGCAAGGACACCGTTGGTATCATTGCAAAGGTGTGCACCTATTTGGCGGAAAGCAACATCAACATCTTAGACATCTCACAAACCATCGTGCAGGACTACTTCAACATGATGATGGTGGTTGATGTGGCCTCAGCGAGCAAGCCTTTTGAGGGACTTGTCAACGAGCTCAACGAATTGGGCGCCAGCATCGGGGTACAGATTAAATGTCAGAGGGAAGACATCTTTGACAAGATGCACCGCATTTAAGGGAAGTCGGAAACGCATTAAGCGAGAGACACCCCAGTCAGCATTGGCTTCTTTGGAGTCATGTAATCTTTGAACAACAAGAAAAACAAGACGAAAGTGATTAACATATCCGAGGTCATCGAGACAAACAAGATGATTGACCAGGAGAACCTGGACGTCCGAACAATCACTATGGGCATAAGCTTGTTAGATTGCGCGAGAGCAACGACAGTAGACGCCCTGTGCCGCAACGTCTATGACAAGATTATGGGCAAAGCCCAGAACCTCGTCAAGACAGGAGAGGACATAAGTCGCGAATTTGGTATTCCCATTGTCAACAAGCGCGTCAGCATAACGCCTGCCGCCATAGTTGGTAGCGGCATTTGCCAAAGTCCGGACGATTACGTCAAACTTTGCCAAACCTTAGATAAGGTTGCTCATGACTTAGGCATCAACTTTCTTGGTGGTTTCTCGGCCATAGTCAGTAAGGGAATGACCCCCTCAGACGAAATGTTGATCCGCTCATTGCCTCAAGCTCTCGCAACGACCGAGCTCATCTGCTCATCCGTAAACCTCGGCTCAACCCGCACCGGCATAAACATGGATGCGGTCAGACTCATAGGTCAGACCGTCAAGGACATAGCTCTTGCCACTGCCGATCATGACTCATTCGGTTGCGTTAAATTTGTCGCCTTGTGCAATGCGCCAGATGACAATCCATTCATGGCAGGTGCTTTCCATGGTGTTTCTGAGCCAGACGCAGTTATCAACGTTGGTGTTTCAGGCCCTGGTGTAGTTAAGCATGCGTTGACACATATTCATGGCCAGTCATTTGAGGTTTTGTGTGAGACCGTTAAAAAGACGGCATTCAAGATAACCCGAGTTGGTCAGCTCGTAGCGCAAGAGGCTTCAAAGCGTTTAGGCGTGCCTTTCGGCATCATCGACCTGTCTCTCGCCCCCACCCCGGCCATTGGCGACTCTGTGGCTGACATCCTGAAAGAGATGGGACTGCAGCAGTGCGGCGCACCTGGTACAACAGCCGCGTTGGCCCTTTTGAATGACCAAGTCAAGAAGGGCGGCGTGATGGCTTCATCTTATGTTGGCGGACTCAGCGGCGCATTCATACCTGTTAGCGAAGATCAGGGCATGATTGACTCCGTACGCGCAGGTGCCTTGACAATAGAGAAACTCGAGGCCATGACATGCGTATGTTCTGTAGGCCTTGACATGATTGCCATACCTGGCGACACGCCAGCCACAACTATAGCCGGCATTATCGCTGATGAGGCTGCTATTGGCATGATCAACCAAAAGACGACTGCAGTTCGCATACTCCCCGTTATCGGCAAGACAGTGGGTGAGGAGGTCAACTACGGAGGTCTTCTTGGCTACGCGCCCATCATGCCTGTGAATAAGTTCGACTGCTCCGAGTTCGTAAACAGGACGGGACGCATTCCTGCACCAATTCACAGTTTCAAGAACTAAGCCTTAGGGCAGAAAGATAAAAGGCTCCGGCAGATAACTGTCGGAGCCTTTTGCAGTTATAGAGAAATGCTTTGATTGTTCATACAGGTGCCATTACGGCTATGCTCACTCTGAAAACAAACAACCTGTGTTTTTGAGCCAAAGATTGGCCATCCGTCTATGCCCTGCGGCTGTCGGATGCACGCCATCCCAAACCCAATAGTCGCAACGGGGTTGCTCCTTTTCAAGTTCATGGAAAAGATTGTCAAAACGCACGAGTGTCGCCCCATAGTCTGACGAGATTTGGACTACGCAACTATCAAGTTTTCCTATGAGTTCACTACGAAGAGGGAAATTATCGGAATTGCCGCGCCATCCGGACTTAAAGACGAATGGCGTGCAGAGAACTATATTAACGTCTGGGACAACGGTTTGTAAAGTATCAAGAAGATGGCGATAGGTTAAATTCCATTCGTCCAAATCAAATGGTTTCACTATGGAATCTTGACCAAGATAATACTCCACATCATTAGTGCCAATCAGAATAGACACCAAGTCGGGTTTAAGGTCAAGGCAGTCCTCATTCCAACGGGCAGCCATGTCATAGAGAGTATGCCCACTTATTCCACGGTTAAAGAACTCGATGTCGCGCATGGGGTAGTCACTTTGGATTTGACTTGCGCACAGATACATATAACCATGGCCATAGAGGTGGTTGAGATCGCCATGATTTCGTTCAGCGGAAGGTTTGCCTTCGCAATCATGTCCCCAGGAGCCGTCTGTTATTGAGTCACCTATAAAGAGAGCTTTCCTTACTTTTCGACAGGGAGAAGAAATAGAAGCAGAATTGCTCTGTTCATTAGACGATGTGGCGCAAGACACAAGAGCTAAAGAGAGAAATAATAAAGATATACGCATAACAATAAATTTTTCAGGTTACCATTTTTCATACTCCGCAAAAGACTCGACCTCATTTTCCACATCATCAGGAAGAGATGCGAAGAAATCGTAGCCCGTTATGCGTTCAACCTCATCGATTGAGTGAATATACAACTCCTTTTTGGTGCGTTTCCTGCCATTGGCTGAAGTACCAGCATCGGGAGATTCACCTTCTTGATTTCTGCAAACAAAACCGATGCCCTTGGGTTTGTCACCCTCAAGACACAAGACAACCTTAAAGAACGCGTCAGGCACTGGGATCTTGTTCCGCCCAATGGTCCCTTTTTCGCTTTTCTTGAAGAAAATCGGGCCACAGACAACATAGACACGTCCATAACGGATAGCCCAGCGTCGACAAGACTTCTCAATATCATTCCACACGCCTGCATTAAGCGCTCTCGTTTGAGGGCATATATTCGTTAAAAGGAACGTCTCATACAGCACATCCTCATCCCAACGGCAGTCACCGGAAGGGCACATATGACCGCGGGTCAAACCACTGCCACGATAATCATCAAGCGTAGCCCGCGGCGAACTGACCTCTTCGTCCTCATGAAAGGCATTATAAGATGGACGGTCATACTTCATATTCTCCTCCAGGACATTATTTTTCTCTATTGTCCAAGCCACCCAATTGGGTTGCATGGTCAACTTATTATAACTCACGGTATAAGCCTTACGGACAAGAATACGTTCAGAGAGTCCGATTTTCTGAGCAGGAAGGAGAGGCGCAGAAGGAGAGACGGGAGACTGTGATTGAGAATATGATGGTGAATTATTAGATTCAACAGCCTCAGAGGCCCCGTTATTTTGAGTTGTATTGTTTGATGATGCATCACCATAGACATAGTAAATGGCAATGAGGATAGCAGCAATGAGAGATAACGTCCTCTTCATCTTAATAGGCGTATTATTTTATCGGAATAATCTATCAATAGCGATATTACAATAAAAATAGCTATTTTGAGTTGTGTATAGTGTGAAAAACATATTTTCAAGGTAGTAAATTCAAGACATGAACGTGACCCGGAAATTATACCCTGCCTCATTAACAAACGAATACATAGGACGAATAGAGAGACTTGCAATAAAGCGTGGAAACCCTATTGAGACATACAGGAGGCTAAACAAAATCCTGCGAGAGCTGTTGGATCTATTAACAGCGGACGTGCCCTACACCTTATCTGGCACCTATGCGAAAGCAGGATATGTGATAGACGTGATATGCCCACAAATGGCGACACAAGTGAGGAGATTGCGTTTCATGTGCCGTTACCCCGAAACTAACGAGAAAGACCTTGACGCATCGCTCGCTGTAAATATATCAACTATAAAGGCTTTGGCGACTTTGCTCAGCGCAGAGGGGATAAAGTTCCCTACCGCCGCAGAAGTCAAAGGAGATACCAAACAAACCGCGCAAGCGAAGAGGGACGAGAATGGGCCGTGGATAGTCTGCAGGGCATCAATCGTCAAATGCACGAAGATAACGTCTGTTGAGATAATTGACATAGACACAGACGAAAACAAAGTGGTGGATTTGAGCAAGTTTGACTATATGGCCACGTGGCTTAGGCATGGGACAAGACTCAACTTGATATACTACAACACAAAAGGCAAGGCAGACTTAAACCTTGTCATATACGAACCAGACTATTTGGTTGACGTAACGCAGATTAGCTCCTGCTTCACACCATACGCAATAACGCACAAACTGTCCATAATAAAAAAACTGGAGCAGAACCAAGCAACAAAACATACTCTCCTCGGTAACTACTCAGGACAATTTTTAGACGAGACTCTGTCAAGTCTGCGGAATGGAGCGCAACCCAGCCCCAACTATAAGCAGAGCGCCACCCATTTTTTCAAGACCAATGCGATATCTCTCGCAACGACAGAGGGAATAGACGCAGAATGGCACAAAGAGGCGCGCACCCAACAGGCAAACGTGGCGAACGCATTGCTGACACTTCAGAAAGCTGACCCTAATTTCAATGCGCAGATAGCGTCAACTGAGGCTTCAATCATCTGCGCCGCACTTGGCCTGAGAGGACGAACGGACCTTATGCAATCGGACTTTAGATTTTTGATTGAGCAGAAGTCTGGCAAGATGGAGACATTCGCTTTCAAGGGGCCCAAGGAGGAGCATTATATACAGATGATGCTCTATAAAACAATGCTTTCCGTAGGCTTTGGCGACAACGGAGTCCATTCATCACGTTACTTCCTTTACTCAAAATATGAGCCACAGAATGGACTGATAAGGGAAGGCGCAAGCATGAGCGATGCACAGACAAAGAACGTCATGGCAATAAGGAACTCAATTGTACATGATCAATTCAGATATACAAACCCGACCGAACTAAGCGCAGACCTTTTAAACTGGGATGCAGAGCAATTCAGGCTCAGGGCTGTGAGCGACAGACTCTGGGAGCCTTACTCTAAGCCCGAACTTGAATCTGTCCTTACTCCAATCAAAATGGCAGACCAGCTGACCCAAGCCTACACATTTGAAATGCTGTCCTTCCTTATCCGCGAAGACCTGTCGTCACGAATAGGAGGGACCCAGCATGGCAGGGACGGCTATGCCAACATTTGGAACACAAGCAACAAAGACCGCGAGGCTTCGGGCGAGATGATCATGGGAATGCGCTTTGCTGAGATGCGCAGAGACGAAATTGAGGATGGCGCAGACGAAATGAGCATAGTGACATTCTCAAAAACCATTGAGAACGACTGCGGAAATGAGCCGAACTTCAGAACGGGAGACCCTGTTACACTATATGACTATGCAGAGGGCAATGAGCCAGACGTCTTGAAATCAATAGCCTATAGGGCCACATTGATAAACATAGAGGAAAAAGCAATAAATGACCAGCAGAGGGAGAAACGGCTTACAATAAAACTGCGCTCTGCTCAGACACCATCTTTTTTCAACAAAGGGGGCAGGTTTTGGGCATTAGACCACGACCATTTGGAATCAAGCACAGCACGTCAAGCCTCACAAATGCTAAACTTGCTTCGCACGACCAAAGAGCGCAAGGATTTGTTAATGGGATTGAGAGAACCCGTTGTCGACCCAAGCAGACAAAAGCGCATTGGGGAATATGGAGCAATGAACGAACTTGTGGACAAAGAGTTGGCAGCCCGTGATATGTTCTTATTAATAGGCCCCCCTGGCACGGGAAAGACATCCGTGGGGTTGATGAACATATTGCGCGAAGAGTTGGCTCACAAGGGGCATAACGTACTTTTGCTGTCATATACAAACAGGGCAGTTGACGAGATTTGCTCAAAACTTGAGAAAGATGGATTCGACTACATCCGCATTGGTAGCAGATACGCATGCGCAGAGGCTTATCAGAAGAGACTCTTAATCACTGTTGACTTCCCGTCTGTAGATGCCGTACGCCAAAAGATTAGCGAAGCCCGCATTGTGGTTGGTACAACAATGTCAATCAGCGGCTCAGCGGGGCTATTCAAGCTGAAAAAGTTCGATTTGGCCATTGTTGACGAGGCATCGCAGATTTTAGAGCCCTCGATAGTCGGGATATTGTCAGAGTCAAACAAATACACACTGCGCAAAGAAGTAAGCATAGAGAGATTCGTCTTCATTGGAGATCAAAAACAGTTGCCCGCAGTAGTTCAGCAGAACAGGTCACAGAGCGCAGTAAAAGACAAGCGGTTGAGCAAAATAGGGCTTTCAGACTGCAGGAACTCATTCTTTGAACGTATGATCGCATTGTATGGCAAAGACGACAAACTTGTATACAGCCTCACGAAGCATGGGCGAATGCATCCCGAAGTCGCAGAGTTTTGCAATAAACATTTCTATGGCAACACATTACGCTCACTCGCCCTACCCCATCAGACAGCCGACCTTGGGCTAAAACCTGATTTGCAACAGGAGGACAGACTGACACAATTGGTTGCGAAAAGGCGCACCTTGTTCATCAATTCACACACGGAAAAACAAGCCATACCTGACGAAGAGCAGGACAAAGTGAATGCTCATGAGGCCGACATAATTGCAGACCTCACCCTTAAAATCTTACAAGTCAGGATGGCGGCCGGGAAAGAGATAAAAGCGGATAGCACCTTAGGTATCGTCGTGCCATACCGAAGTCAAATAGCAGCAATTCGCACCCGACTGATAGGCATTGGAGGGAAAGGAGAAATAGGCGATATTGTCAAACGAATGACAATAGACACTGTGGAAAGACTCCAAGGCAGCGAAAGGGACATTATAATTTATGGCTTCACAGTCACCAAGGTTAGCCAGCTTGAGTTCTTGAAAGACAGCCAATATAAAGCACCAGACGGGACAGTTGTGGACAGAAAACTGAATGTGGCCTTGTCACGAGCGAAGGAACAGATTTTCGTGGTTGGCGATTTGGATATAATATCTCAAGACCCACTTTTTGCCGAGTTGTCATGTGACTTGAACAAGGGGCTGTAGACCAAAGCTCCATCATCATAGACTTCCCCACGGCACAATAACACCCGAATTGAAATTGAGGTAAATTTGCGGCATGGAATCTATTGAGAGCAAAGCGCAGCAGCGTACTGTTTGGCGGGAGATAACAGCGCTCAGCATACCCAACGTAGTGTCTAACATAACAGTCCCTCTCATGGGCATGGCCGACGTCGCAATAGCTGGCCATGTGGGGGGTGACATTACAATTGGGGCTACTGCGATTGGCACCACGATATTCAACATGATATATAAAAACTGCTCCTTTCTGCGGATGGGCGGCAGTGGTGTGACAGCTCAGGCATTTGGAGCCGGCAGATTTGACGAGTGTCTCCTTACGGGCGCACGCTCCATTGGCATGGCTTTGATTTTAAGCATCATGCTTCTTGTATTTGGAGCGCCGATACGAGACATCGCAGTGGGCTTTATGGGAGGCTCGGCGGAAATCATGTACGAGGCAGGGGTCTATGTCGCAGCGCGTTGGTGGGCAATACCGGCTTCGGTTAGCCTTTTTGCCGTAACGGGATGGTTTATAGGCATGCAGGATTCCAAGACGCCGATGATAATGGCGATATTGGGCAACCTCGTGAACATAGGCACCTCCGCGTGGTTGGCAATCGGATTGGACATGGGCATTGCCGGAATTGCATGGGGAACAGTCGTGGCGCAGTGGTCTACATTGGCGTTGGCTGCGATAATCTACATGGCGCGCTATAAAAAGCTTATGCCCAAGTTAGAGTGGAAGCGAGTTGTGGAGAAAGAGCCTTTAAAGCGACTAATGACAGTCAACAGGGATATATTTCTGCGCACGTTCTGCCTGCTAATCGTGTTCACGTCATTCACGGCATTCTCAGCACGATATGGCGATGTGGCATTAGCTGCCAATTCCCTCATGATGCAAATATTCACCTTTTTCAGTTACCTGATTGATGGACTCGCCTTTGCCGGGGAGAGCATCACAGGCCGATTTGTAGGGGCGAAAGATTCTGAGAGATTGAAAAAGAGCATTGACTGTTTGACCATTGCCGGATTAGTCACAGCCATTGTTTTCACAATAGCATTCGCTATCGGGTGGCACGGGATATTTAGCCTCTTTGGAACTTCAGAGGCAGCTCTTGAGTATGCAGGCGAACATATCGGCTGGGGAATAGCCGTTCCGTTGGTATGTTTCTACGCCTTTGTAGCAGACGGGATTATGGTCGGAGCGACAAGGAGTAAAGCAATGCGCGACACAATGGCAGCGGCCACAGTGATGTTCTTCGTTGTCTACTTTGGACTAAGAAACTACATGGAAGTCAACGCTCTTTGGCTTGCTTTCTTAACCTATATGGCGGCGCGTGGAGGCCTTTTGGCTTTCATTGTCGCAGAAATCAGGAATGGAGGCAAGAAAGGAGAAAAAGAGAAATCTATTTGAGTTGCTTAGCCTCTTGCCATAGGGTTTCCATCTCATCGATTGTAAGCTCATCAATCTTCTTGCCTTGAGCTTTTGCTCCGTCCTCAATGTGGTTGAAACGCTTGATGAACTTCCTATTTGTCCGTTCAAGCGCATTTTCTGGATTAATACCATAAAGACGTGCTATGTTGACGACCGAGAAGAGGAGATCACCCATCTCCGCCTCCATCTTATCCTTGTCGTCACGCATCACCTCAGCCTTAAACTCTTCGGCCTCCTCCTTCACCTTATCCCAAGCCTCGGAGGGTTCCTTCCAATCGAAACCCACGCCACGGGCCTTACCTTGAATGCGATATGCCTTGATGAGTGCGGGAAGCGCACGCGGCACTCCACTCAGCACACCTTTGTTTCCGTCTTTCTCACGCAACTTCAACTGCTCCCAATTTTTAAGAACCTCATCGGCTGTCTCAGCCTTATCATTGCCGAAAATATGCGGATGGCGATAAACAAGTTTCTCCGAGAGGGAATCAAGGACATCGTGCAGGTCAAAAAAGCCATTCTCCTCGGCTATGAGAGAGTAGAAAGCTATGTGCAGGAGGACATCACCGAGTTCCTTTCTTACATCCTTGACATCGTTATCCTCAATAGCTTGGGCGAGTTCAAAGACCTCTTCGATTGTCAGAGGGCGAAGAGTCTCCCAAGTTTGCTTTTTGTCCCAAGGGCACTCCTTACGAACACGGCGTAGAATATCGTTAAAATTAGATAGGCTGTCAATTAAGTCTTGAGAGAGAAGGGATTTGGCAGTTTGAGACATATATTGGGTAAGTTGACGCTAATAAACAATCACATATTCATCATTGAACAGGACAAAATTACGGTTTTAATTGCCAATTGGCACCGCTTTTATTAGTTTTGCACCATGCGAAAAGCCATATAAGAACAATAGATTTGAGCGAAAAAGAGATAGAGAAATTGATATTGCTCGATGAGGTTGACCTCACTGAGTTTTGCGGTGTGTCAAACAACAAACTTGAGCAGATGCGCCGCGGTTTTCCGCATATCAACATTGTGGTCCGCGGATCGTGGATGAAAGTAACGGGTGATGCTCAATCAGTGGCTGAGTTTGACGAAAAGATGTCTAACCTCTTGGCGTATTACCGTGAGCATAATATACTGCCAGAGGAGACCATAAAAGCTGTCATTAACGGGGAGCGTGTGATTGTCAAACCTACTGATGCTTCAATAATAGTACATACGGTAGACGGCAAGCCAGTCAAGCCTCGCGGCGTAAACCAACAGAAGATGGTGGAGAGCGCAGAGGAAAACGATATGGTTTTCGCGGTTGGCCCAGCAGGAAGCGGAAAGACGTATTTGGCGATTGCCCTTGCTGTCAAAGCCTTAAAAGCAAAACAGGTACGCAAAATAATACTGAGTCGTCCGGCAGTTGAAGCTGGCGAGAAGTTGGGCTTTCTTCCCGGTGACATGAAAGAGAAGATCGACCCTTATCTTCAGCCGCTTTACGATGCGCTTGAGGACATGATATCAAGTTCTCGGCTTAAAGAGATGCTTGAAAATGGCGTGATAGAGATAGCCCCCCTCGCTTTTATGCGCGGACGCACACTCTCCCACGCCTTTGTCATTCTTGACGAAGCACAAAACACTACTTTGCCGCAAATCAAAATGTTCCTAACCCGCATGGGGTCCGGTTCCAAGTTTATAATAACAGGTGACCCGTCACAGGTTGACTTGCCAGAGGGGCAAAAGAACGGACTTCTCAAGGCATGCGAGATATTGAACGACGTGAAAGGCGTTAGCGTAATCCAGTTCGACAAAAGCGACATAGTCAGGCACAAACTTGTGCAACGGATTGTGACAGCCTTTGAGAAGAGCGGCAACAAATAGAAGAAACAGTTTAAGCTATATAGCAACAAACAAAAACAAACCTAAATGAGCACAGCTGTAACAACAACAGAGTTTCATCTGCCAGGTCAGAAGAGCGTCTTTCATGGCAAGGTACGCGACGTGTATGACATCAACGGCCAATTATTGGCAATGGTGGTAACAGACCGCATCTCAGCGTTTGACGTCATTTTGCCCAAGGGAATCCCCTACAAGGGTCAGGTTCTGAACCAGATTGCCGCCAAGTTCCTTGACGCGACCAAGGATATCGTGCCAAACTGGAAGATCGCGACTCCGGACCCAATGGTCACTGTCGGCACCAAGTGCGAACCTCTCAAGGTCGAGGTCATCATCCGCGGCTACCTTACAGGCTCTGCATGGCGCGAATATAAGGCTGGCGCCCGTGAGCTCTGCGGTGTTGCTTTGCCCGAGGGAATGAAAGAGAACCAGAAGTTCCCCGAGCCAATAATCACCCCTACAACCAAGGCTGACGAGGGTCACGACATGAACATCAGCCGCGAGGAGATTATCTCTAAGGGCATCGTCGCAAAGGCCGATTGGGAGCAGATTGAGGACTACACACGCAAGCTTTTCGCACGCGGCACAGAGATTGCAGCTAAGCATGGTCTGATTCTTGTTGACACTAAGTATGAGTTTGGCAAGAAAGATGGCAAGATCATCCTGATTGACGAGATTCATACTCCTGACTCATCTCGCTACTTCTATTCTGAGGGTTATCAGGAGCGTTTTGAGAAGGGCGAGGCACAGCGTCAGCTTAGCAAAGAGTTTGTACGCGAGTGGCTCATCGCTAACAACTTCATGGGTCAGAAGGGGCAGGTTGTTCCCGAGATGACCGATGAGAAGGTGAAGGAAATCTCCGACCGATATATCGAGCTCTACGAGCATATAACAGGCGAAAAGTTCGTCAAGAAGGAGACCTCGGCAGAGAAGATTGAGACCAACCTCAAGCATTTCCTTGAGCAAGGCTAAATCGACAACCTGACATCAAAAAAGCCTCCCCCGATTGCTAATCAACGCAATCGGGGGAGGCTTTTTTTGAAGTATCTTATCTCAGTCTACCAATTCCAAGCGTCAAGATCGAGCGAGGCCTCAACCTCAGACTCGACATCGTCACCCAAATTGCAGAAGAAATCGAGACCCGTCTGCTTTTCAAGCTCATCAATTGAGACAGCGTAATTCTTAAGATCGGCTACTGTGTAGCTGCTACCGCCGCCAATAGGCTTAAGAGAGTCTGAATGAGGCAGGATGAAGCCAATTGCCTGATAAGAACCACTCTTTACAGAAAGGATTGCCATGAAATAATAAGCGGGGCAGGCAAGGCCTTTAATGGTGAAACCATTCTCATCAGTTGTTGGCACAATCTTGTCACTACCTGCCTTAGAGCCTGTGAAATTCTTGAGAAGATTGTTCAGCGTACCGCCTTTTGCGACAAAAACAGTATCATATTTACCGGTTGTAGTTGAGCGGCCCCAATCTTGAACCTCCTCCTCAAGACGCTGCCAAATACCAGCATTGAACGGATTGAGCTGGGGACTCATATTGCTGAAATAATAGGTCTGATCCATGGTCTCTGACGAATAATGCCTATCGGCAGCTGCGCAGAGGTGACCGCGGTCAAAACCATCATTAGTGAAATATGAGTTGTCTATCTGCATTGCCTCTGGGAGATCAGGATCAACTTGGAAATTATCCTTCCTTGTTACATTATCCTGAGAATTGTACTTATCGAAGAAGAAAGCAACCCACTCGGCATGTTTCATAGAGTTGTTCCACTCAACGGAGTAGTTAATAGCCTGTTTGCCATTAACCTCGGCATAGTGGGAAACGAAATAGTTGCTTGAATTTTGAGCGGGGAGTTCAAGGCCTCGATAAACTTCAACATAGCCACCCGCCTGATTAATAGTTAAGGCATCAGATGCAGAACCGCTCTTAAGGGTCAAAGTGGCAGAACGTTGCTCTGCGTTTGTATTTGCCTTTACAGTAGCTACAATCACTGCATTCTCATCTGTTCCGTACTCAGCAGACAAAGAGAGCCAAGTGGCAGAAGAAGAGATGACCCAAGTTCCATTAGTTGAAATGGAAAGTGTAATCTTGCCTCCCTCATTTGAGATTTCAGTAGCAGTAGCTGTCAGCTTAGCAGATTCTGAAGCATCGTCATCACAAGAGACGGTCAAAGTAGCCGCTACAAGAATAAAAAATAGCTGTTTTATAAGTTTCATCAGGTAAGTGATATAAGATAAGGGGTGACCAGCAAAGGCCAGCCACCCCAATTATTGAGCCTTAAAGATAGTTGACACTACTACTCTGCGGGTTGGAGAGAGTCCTCAACATACTCGAAAGTAGCCTTGTCTACAACCTTATACTGAATTGTATAGACTTGCGAAGAACCGCCATCAAAATAAGCAGTGAAATTGATTGTGTAGATAACATCAACACCCTCAATAGCTTTTGCGTCAGGATAGAGAACACCAAGAACTTTGCCTACAACATCGATGAAATTCTCTTGCATCTTTGCGAGGACTTGTGTGTCATCCATACCCTCGAAGCCTGCGGCATACTGGGCAGTCGCCTTAGCAGGACGCCAGTCTACATTGCAGTAGTAAGCTGAGCAACCTGTGTAGTACTCGTTGTTGCCATAAGACGAAGTGTAACCGATTGCGTCACCCTTCTTGGATGAGCCGAGTTTTGTATCGATATTCTCCCAAACCCAATCAACAACTGCTTGATAGAAAGCGACTGAAGTTGCGTTATTGCGTACATATGGAAGAGTAATGGTCACACTTGGATCATAGACCCAACCAGTTGCACTATAAGCGAAAGGCTCAGTTACGGCATTGGGACTTTCCTTAACCCAAGCGCCAGAAGTGTAGACATACTTATCAGCAGCGAGAGAAGTGGTTGAACCATCATAGTAGTGGTAAGCTACACATATTTCATCCTCCTCACTTGCATAAGGGAACTTAAGATTGAGGAACTTGGGCAGGTAAGTATCAGCAGCATAGGTTTTGCTGAAGTTGGAGTTGCTCAAGCCCATCGAGGTATAGTCAGAGGGTGAGACAATGGTAGCATCAGTAGCCTCTTCCCACTTAGAACCATTGTAATAGTAGATGGCGTAGATGGTCTCTGTTGCAGCTGCAGCCTTCAGGCTCTTTGTTCCATCAACAACAAAATCACTGCCCTCAGCATAGTCAGAAGAGACGAACACCTGGAAGCCTTCAGGAACCGTGATACCATTTTTTGTGAATTGATTTGCAGCAACATCAAGCGAGAAGTTGGCAGAAGAGGTAACGTTGCTGAAATCTATTTCAGGTGAGACGATCCAGCTTTCAGACTCATTGTGCCCATTTTTGTACGCAGAAGCTTTAACATAACTTTCACCAGGCTGCCAAACATAGGATAAAGCCTCGGGAAGTTTTACATCTACAATAGAGAAACCATCGGGAAGAGTTTTACCTAAGAGGGAGCTCTCGAGATATGAAGCAGAGGTAAACTTAGAATCAGCGTATATACCGTAGGTTTTGAAACTTGTGCCTAACGCAATAGTGTAACCAGTAGACACATTGGCAATTTTAACAGTCGCACCTGTCTTGGTGAATGTCCAGACATATCCCGTTAAATCTGTTGGCAGATCAGAAGAATACTGGAAAGATGCATAAGTACCTTTATGCCACAAGTAATTACCATCTGTATTCTTGATGGTGAAACCGCCATCGACTGCTGCAATAGTAAGCTTGTTTGCATCAAAATCTGCTTGAGAAACAACTCCGTCTGTAACTGTTACAGAAGTCGATGTAGAATAGCCATAACCATTATTAGAGGTGTCCTTTATTTTGTCAAGCGCATAATAAGAATCACCATATTTGGCCAAGACAAGAATATCGCCGGCTTTAATACCTGAGGTTGAAACAGAAGCTCCGTTATCACCTGAGACAAAGAGAGTAGGATAGACATAGGTGCCTTTGTCAACACAAAGATTTGCTACCTCAACGGTTCCAGACGCAGAAGAGGTGCTTGTGTAGCGAAGACCCAAACGGATCTTCTGACCAGCATAGTTATCGGGGATTGTTGAGGTAACCCTGTTGAAAGCCCACGACGAGCCAGCGGGAAGATTAGAGAGCTCAAGAGCTGACCAATGGCTTTCAGATGACTGATCGTCACTTGAAGAAGAGGGCTCAACACTCGAGTACTGGTAAGAGACGACACAATAATCACCCTCCTTAGCAGAAGAGACGTTAGAGGCGATGACAGTCGGCAACTTAGAGACCGTAGAAGGGGTGAGGTAACCAGAAGTGCTACCTGCGCTTGTGTAGTCGGCAGATGCTAGAGTAAGAGAAGATGCTGAGAGAACGCTTGTGTAAGTAGCATCCTCCTCAGTGGCAAGGTTGTAGGTCAACTTGATAGATGAACCTTTGTCAATCTGATACCACTTAGAAGCGATGAACTTGACGAGGTACTTGCGAGCGAAATCAGCAGATGAAAAAGACTTTACACTGCCATCCTTAAGGAGAGCAAGTTCGTCAGCATCGGCATCATCAATTGCCGTGTATTTGCCGATTGTCTTATAATCATCATCAGTGAGAGTATAGGTGATAGAATTGTCAACGACCAATTTATTGTTCTCGACAATCTCATCGAGGCCGTCAATCTTGTCATTGACATCCTCACAGGCCGCAAAAAGAAAAGGAAGCAGACCTGCTATATATGTAAGTTTCTTCATTGTCAGCTTTTTAGAAGTTAATCTTCATCTTGACTGAATAGGTACGACCCTTTCCGTAGAAGCCATAGAAAGTAGCAGCGTCATGGTTTGAGCCGTCGTCACCATTCTGGATATACTCAACATCGAAAAGGTTGTTGATGTTGCCTGAGAGATTGGCAGAGAGCTTGCCAAAATCGAAAGTGTAACCAGCATTCAAGTCAAACACGTGTGATGCGGGAATCTCCCATGGGTTGCCATAGGTGAGGACATAACCGCGCTCGTCACCATTAGTTGCGTCACCTGCGGTCATATCACTTGCCTTGATGCTCCAGTCTGCATAATGCTTGGCTGCGAGATTGTAGTCGAGACCAAGACGGAGACCCTTCATAGGCTTGAACTTAACACCGACAGCAGCGGTTGTCTGAGCAGCCTCGCCTACCCTCGTCTTATCGAGGATGAGAGTTATGCGCGCGTGATCAGCAGCCTGAATGCCAGAGGCAATATTCTTGAGATCCTTAGTCATAGGCTGACCATTCTGGTCGTAGTAGTAACCCGTTGTCTCGCAATCGTCAACCCAGTTGCCGATAGAGAGCATAGCGTTAACCTCAACCCAATAAGCAGGTTTTACAGTAGCCTCGAACTCGAGACCCATATGACGTGCGTCTACACCAGAAAGGTTAATAGTGTATCGGCCACTCTCACCAGTTGTAGTGTTAGAGTAGTCGCTACTCCTTGCCATGGTCTGATCCATCCACTTGGTGTAGTAGGCATTGAACTTGGCATCGATGAAAGACTTGTGGAAACCATAGCCGACCTCAACAGAGTAGCACTTCTCGTTGACAGCATCGGGGTTGGTTGCGTTGCTCACTGAGCTTGAGAGGAAAGCACCACCAGAGAAGAAAGGTGCACGGCTGATGAAACCAGTATTGGCGAATACATTGTTGTACTCATTGAGGTTGTAGTTCACACCACCCTTAGCGGTGAAGCCCCAGAAATCAACAGTCTCGCTCTTTGCGTGAGACTCATCATAGTAGAAACGGTCATAACGCCAATAAGTGGTGTTTGACACAGAGCCAGAGACATAAGCTGTGAGCTTCTCCTTGGTATACTCAACCTGAGCGAAGATACCACCGTTGATAGTGTAACCATCATAGTCACGGTAGACGATGTCGCCAACGTGGAGTTTCTCGTACTTATAGCTATCGCTGACTGCAGCTATGTTATTTGAAGAAGAGACGCTCTTACGGCTGCTGTAGTCGATGAAGTACTCACCATTGTACAAGTCGATAAGCTCATTAGTATGCTGACCCTTGTACCAACGGAAGTCGATACCACCAGAGACCTCAAGGTTATCATTAATCTTGTTGTCGTAGCTTGAGATGAGGCCAATCCAAGTGTGATAGTTCTTGCTGATTGACATAGCCAAAGCTGAACCTGTCTCACTCTGCTCATTGACATCCTGAATCATGTCATAGCCGAAAGTGCCGTCAGCGTGACGGAACGTGGTGTTGAGCGAACCAGAAGAGGCGCCATACCAAGCGCTGTAAGAAGAGTAGGTGCTGTGGAGGCCACTTGCCTGACCTGAAAGGCCATAACCACGACCGATAGACATATAGAGAGCAGAAGAGAGGCTCTGCTTGTCATCTATCTGCCACTGGTGGTTGAGAGAGAGCTGAGGCTTGTTATAGACGTTACGGTTTGAGGTACGCACATTGCCATCCTTGTCGAAACCATAGACAGGGTTGTACTTATACTCGCTGTCACCGCCCATGTAGTCCTTAACCTTCTGCCACTGAGCGAGGGTGAGGCCGTTAGCTGAGTTACGCTGGTTGTGCCACTGGGGAGCACCGAGAGCAGTGAAAGAGAGCTGATGATTAGCATTAATGCGCTTAGCGACATTGAAGAACCAGTTGTATCCCTCGAAGTCAGTACCCTGGAAATAGCCGTCACCCCAAGTTTTGGCGAGAGAGAGGTTGAAAGCCCAACCCTTCTCGTTCATGCCAGAGGAGACAGTAGCCATAATCTTGTTGTAGTTGTCGCTGCCGATGGCGTAAGAGATAGAGCCACCGCGCTTGGTATCGAGACCGCGAGTGATGTAAGAGATGGTACCGCCGACAGAAGGAGCGGAGATCTTGCTTGCGCCAAGACCACGCTGAGTCTGAATGGTGCGGATTACATCACCAAGGCCCTGCCAGTTAGACTGATAGACACCGCCCCACTCCATGTCATTGACAGGAACGCCATTGACCATGACAGCGATATTGGCAGATTTGAAACCACGCATAAGGACCTCGGTATCGCCGTAGCCACCACCTGCGTTAGAGACGTAGACAGAAGGCGTAGAGCGGAGGACCTCAGGAAGATCCTTAGTACCGATCTTCTCCTCGAGAACCTCGGGAGCGATAGAAGTGAGTGCGACAGGAGTCTTGCGATCAACTGCGATTGCACTCTTTACGACAACCTCTTCGAGTGCCTTGCTATCAGCGCCGAGCATAATCTTGCCGAGCTTAGGGCTGGTAGCATTAACGCTGAGATTAGAGTAGCCGAGGAAAGATACTACCAAATTGGCAGGAAGCTTCTCGACCTTGAGAGAGAATGCGCCGTCGAAGTCAGTGACGGTACCATTAGTAGTGCCTTCGACAACGACTGCGGCTCCAATGATAGGCTCGTTAGTCTCTTTGTCAAGCACGGTGCCGGAGACAGTCTGTTGCGCAAAGGCGCAGACTGAAACCAACAGCAATAGCAACACCCCGGAGAGTCGGGCGAAGCAACTCGCATGTTTCATAATCATTCTTGAGAATTAAGGTTTGCCACAAATTTAAACGCTTTTGGCTAAAAACGTGTAACTTCAGATATTAAAAAACGTAAGTCGCAAACTTTTTCAGCATACCACCCATTAAATTAGGGGTGTCCATTGACCCCAATACATAAAAATGGAGTATACAGAACAAGCTGCGACATACGTTAGGTTAAGTGCGAAGAAACGATTATCAGTTTCTAAACTTAATATTCGCTATTGTTAAAAATTTCCTTCTCCTCCTCATTTAAATCAGACGGAGAGGTGAAACATTTAGCGGCTTCGATGTGGTGGCGAAGCGTGTTCACCATATTTTGAGTCTCACGCAGGATATTGACGTAGACCATCATAACCTTGAAACTCTTCTTGTCATCATCGAGCTGGAGCTTGGCGATGCGCTCATGACGAAGTGCCTTAAGACGCTTGCGAACCTCGGAAGAGAGCGTACGGATGGTCTCATAGTCAGCAGCATAAGTGCCATTCTCAATCATCTTCTGAGCCTCGGCGAACAATTCGGTCACTTGACGGCGGAGGGGAGAGAACTCGGCGACAATCTCGGGAGTTGCAGGGTTGAAACCGTTGTCAACATGCTCAAGAACAGGCTCTGTCATCCTTCGGAGCGAGCCGAGATACTGGCGACGGCAGTCCGCACCGAGATGCAACCAGACACCGCACTCTGAGAATGGATGCGCGTTAGGATTATTATTATCAGCGGACGCACGGACCTCCTCGACGGCCAATTTGCCGAAAGTCTGCATTTCGCGGCGGCGGCTGGCGTTGAAAGCAGCGCGCTGATTACCTATTTCAGTCGTTATTGTGCGGAGAGCGCGTACACGACGGTCAAAGAAGCCATCAATGACATCATTGAAGAGAGCGGAAGAGAAAGCTAAAGAGGCGGCATCGGCCTTTGCCATGGCTGCGCGGAAAGAATCCGTAGTAGTTTGTGTTTCACCCTTTTGAATTTCAGCCTTAGCAGCCTCGGTATCAGCATCCTTGTCAAAGAAATTGCTGCGGATAACAACAAAGCCAGCGAGCGCCATGAGAAGAATCTGAGCTACAAAGCCGAAGTAATACATGATGGCACATACGAGAGCAGCGGCTATAAAGGCAACACCGGCTGTGATGAACCAACCACCAATTACAGAGAGCACACCAGTGACACGGAACACAGCAGTCTCACGACCCCAAGCCTTATCAGCCAATGATGTACCCATGGCGACCATGAAAGTAACATAGGTGGTAGAAAGGGGCAACTTAAATGTCGTGCCAATTACAATGAGTACTGATGCCACAACAAGATTGACAGAAGCGCGGACTACATCGAATGCAGCGCCCTCAGGCATTTCAACCACAGTATTGTCAAAACGCTTTGCTACAAAAGACTTGACCGAGTTAGGAACAAAACGACCGAGGGTCTCAGGCCAAGACTCAACCATGCGAACAATGACACGAGCTGCACGGCTTGAGCCGAAAAGCTCATCACCCTCATCCTGTCGGCTAAGGTCGACAGAGGTCTTGACCACGTTCATAGCCTTCTTAGAAAGAGCTAAGGCCATAATCATAATAACACCAGCCAGGAAGAGATAGATGAGAGGAGACTTAGCAGATCCCTGAAGCGAACTCATCATGAAAGAATCAACATCAGGCGAACCTGCGGCTTGCCAATCGTTGAAAGAATCAAGGCCTGCAAGAGGAACACCTATGAAATTGACAAGGTCGTTGCCAGCAAACGCCATAGCGAGAGCGAACGTGCCCATGAGAACGACAATCTTGAACACACTCACCTTGCAAGCGAGCAGCACGAACGAAATGACAGTAGAGGCGACAAAGAAGCCGAGAAGCAAGAGAGCTGTGTTATCAGCCACCCAGTCACGGATTTCAGCCGACACATACGGTGACTTGCCAAGGCCCTTGATGAAAATGAAATATGAGAGGATGGTAAAAGAGATGCCACCGAAAATAGAGATAGCAACAGAGCTAACTTTAGAGAACTGGAAAGTAAAAATCAGTCGAGAGAGCCATTGTATAGCTACACCACAAGCAAAAGCGATTGCAACACTTACGAAAATGGCAATAATGACAGAAAGGCACTTATCAGTATTAATCAAATCTGCATAAGCAGCGCCATCGGGGCCTGACATCTTTATAAATGCCAAGAGAGTGGCCGCTCCGAAAAGTTCAAACACGAGTGACACAGTCGTTGACGTCGGCATGCCCATTGAGTTAAAGCGGTCAAGGACAATAACATCAGTGACCATCACCGCAAGGAAAGCCACCATCACCTCACGGAAAGAGTAATTCTGAGGTTGTAAAATGCCATGGCGTGCGACATCCATCATGCCAGCTGACATCATGGCACCAACAATAACGCCAATTGAAGCAAGGATAAGGAGAGTTCGCCATTTAGCGACACGCGCACCTATACTACTCTGGAGGAAGTTGACGGCATCATTAGAGACACCGACAAACAGATCCACCACCGCAAGCAGAAGCAGGAACGCTACGATGATAATGTAGATAGTTGTCATATTAACAGTCTTAGTTTTCAGTTTTTACTGAGTGCAATATTATTTGCTAAGAGTTACACTGACACTAAGCGGATGTTACAAAGGGGTTACAACCAAAAACTCAGCAAAATCACAACATTGCGAGCGCACGCAACACGTTTGTAATATATTTTTAATAGTAGCGTTTGACATATTATCTTTCTTTGCGTAAGAAAATAGCCGAAATGAAACATGTTTTGTTAATAATAATGTGTATCATTAAGGCATAAAGAAACGAGATATGGAAAACGCAAAACAGCGCATTCTGGTAGTTGACGACGAGCAGGACATCTGCGACATCCTCCAGTTCAACTTGAAGACAAACGGATATAGTGTTGACACTGTCAACTCTGGCGAGGAGGCACTCAGCGCGATAAAAGCGGCGAGCGTCCCCTATGACCTTATATTATTGGACGTGATGATGGGTGGAATATCGGGCTTCGAAACAGCGCAAGCTCTGAAGGCAAAACAGGAGACTGCCAATCTGCCTATCATTTTTCTCACTGCCAAGGATTCCGCAAACGACACCATAACGGGCTTGAACATAGGGGCGGACGACTACATTTCCAAGCCCTTCTCATTGCAGGAGGTGCTGTTGCGCATTAAGGCGGTGCTCCGCAGGACATCGCACCAAGCCCCAGCCCGCAAAACCAACCAGATTGTCTACGAGACAATGGTTTTGGACATTGACCGCAAGACTGTCACAATAGACGGGGAGGATGTCCCGTTCACAAAGACGGAATATGAGCTTCTCAGGCTGCTTCTGGAAGAGAAAGGCCGCGTGCTTTCAAGGCAAGAATTGATTGAGCGCGCTTGGCCGAGCGATGTGCTTGTGTCTGACAGAACTGTTGACGTTAACATAACCAGAATGCGCAAAAAGATTGGCGTCTACTCTTCGAACATTGTGACGCGATTAGGCTTCGGATACTTGTTCGAGGCATAACCAATTTGTCACTACAAGATTAGATTTAATAGGGAAGAACAGTTACAGACTATATTAATCAACATAAAACAGCCGATAAATATAGAAAGACGTGACCTTAGGTAAAAAATTATATGTGAGCGTAATAAGCTCATTCGTCATCTTTGCCGCCATAATGATACTCTTCCAACAGAGCAGGGAGAGACATTACAGGCAAGATGCGATAAACGCCAAATTGCAAGAATATAATTTCAGGATTAATTGCGCATTGGCGAAAGACAGCACATACGCAAGTGCGTCTCATGCTCTGCTATCCGCAGTAGGCAACGAGGACTTGCGTATTACAATCCTCAGCGATGATGGCACTGTACTCTATGACAGCAAAGACAGCTTGCCATCTGAGATGGAAAATCACTCGGACCGAGAAGAGATAAAAGAGGCGTTGAAAAACTTATCTGGCTCAGACTATGACCGAGTAAGCTCAACCTTCAACAAAAAATACTTCTACTCAGCGACTTACTTTCCATCTGACAAACTGATTGTACGCACTTCCCTACCCTACAACTCAGAGATGGAGTCACTGTTGCGCGGTGACACACACTACTTGCTCTATGCCCTATGCGTCTTAGCATTTCTGACAACAATACTTGCGCGTTTCATAAACCGGTTCTCTGTCAACATATCCAAACTACAGAAATTCGCACAACGCATAGCAAGCAAGGATGTGCCATCAGATGACGAGATTGAGACATTCCCAGATGATGAGCTTGGTGAGATTGCAAGTCGCATAGCAAAGTTATACAAGGACTTACAAGAGACACAGCATCAGCAGGAGACACTAAAACGCCAGTTGACTCAGAACATAGCCCACGAGTTAAAAACCCCTGTGGCAAGCATTCATGGCTACATAGAGACTCTTCTGACAAACCCAAACATAGACGAGGCGACCTACAAGCAGTTCATGGAACGCTGCTACGCCCAGACCAATCGCCTCTCATCATTATTGCAAGACATCTCGACACTCAACAGACTTGACGACGCAAGCACTGAGCACACATTTGAGCAGTTGGACATAAGCAAGATAGTCAACAACATTCAGAAAGAGACAGCTTTGCAACTTGCCCAAAAGGAGATGAAGTTTGACAACGGATTGCCTGAGAAAATTGAGATTCAGGGCAACATGTCCTTAATATATAGCATATTCAGAAATCTGACGGACAATGCTATCGCATACGCAGGACAAGGGACAACAATCTCATTGCGAGCACGAGAGACACAGCAATCGTGGTTCTTTGAATTCTCAGACAATGGTATTGGCGTCAACTGTGAGCATTTGAACCGCCTTTTCGAAAGGTTTTACCGTGTAGACAAAGGTCGAAGCCGCGCACAAGGTGGCACGGGCTTAGGCTTGGCAATTGTGAAGAACGCAGTCAATCTGCATGGCGGTTCAATAAAAGTCAACAACAGGCGCGGTGGTGGTCTGATATTTATGTTCTCATTGCGAAAGAGGCAAGAGAAATAATCAGATATTAAGAGAATAAACGTTTTTCAAATCAACCGAGAGGTCGTGGTCGTCAAGCATATCCCGAATGACGACTGCGACCTCTCTTGCATCGTATCCGTCAAGGCAACGCAGAACATCATAGTGAAGCGGGCCTGAGTTGCGAAGTCGGTCAATGACAGCCGTTTTAATCTTCTTGGCATCTGCATGAGCTTGTTTGAGAGTTCTCTTATTAGCAAGGCATACGTCACATTGGCCACAATCTGAAGCTGAATCATCACCAAAATACTCGAGTAACATTCGGCTTCTGCAACGGTCATCTGTCTTGCAATAGGAGATGACACTGTCAAGCCGTCGTTCAGCATCCTTTTGGCGAGCAGAATAGACTTCATCGGGGAAAGTCATATACTTCTCATGCTCACGGTCACACATCCATGTTATTAGAGAAGCTTTCTTTTGCGGATTATATTGCACGACACCAATACGCGACAACTCAAGCAGTTGCTCATAGACCTCCTGGCGTGTAATCTTGAGCATTTGGGCAATTTTCTCCTCACTAATTGTCGCATACTCCATGAAAAGCCCTGTGTAAAGACGCAAAACAGCCTTGATTACCTCAGATAGATGCGGATATGTCTCCTCAACTTGATAGAGCCTCCTCCGCTCAACAAGGAACATAAGCCGCGATCTGAACTCAACATAGGGTTCATAGGACATGTAACCTGCTCGCTCAAGAATAGATAAGGCTCCAAGCACTTGAGATATATTGCGATGCGTGTCATAACAGAACTTCTCAACATCAAACTCCTCAACTCGTTCCGCACCGCAGCCTAAACCAATCTCCCTACTATTACAGATACTGTTATATACGCCAACCACGAAATCAAGCGGTGGAAAACTATTGGTCAAATTACGTTTTAGCGAAGCCTCATCGGCACCAGACCAAAGAAAAACAGCATAAGATTTATTTCCATCTCGCCCTGCACGTCCAGCCTCCTGAAAATAGGCCTCAAGAGACTCAGGTGCGTCAACATGGATTACAACGCGCACATCTGGCTTGTCTATTCCCATGCCAAAGGCGTTAGTGCAGACAATTACACGGGTTTTACCTTTCGTCCACTCCTCTTGACGCTTGTCTTTCTCTTTGACAGTCAGCCCTGCATGAAAAAAATCAGCTGATATACCTGCTTTTTTAAGCATCTCAGCATACTCACGCGTTCTTTTCCTACTGCGCACGTAGACAATTCCAGAACCGGGGACGTTTTGCAAGATTGTTATCATCTGCTGCTCCTTGCTCTGGGTCTTCCTGACAACATAGGCGATATTCTTCCTCTCGAAACTCATCTTGAAAAGATTGGGAGTCGAGAAGTTGAGTTTATCCATTATATCAGCAGCCACACGAGGTGTCGCTGTCGCCGTCAGGGCTAAAACAGGAGTTCCGGGTAAAATCTTCCGGATTTCAGCTATATGAAGATAAGAGGGGCGGAAATCATAGCCCCATTGTGATATACAATGAGCCTCATCCACAACAATCATCGAGACATTCATCTCGACAATTTTATTCATGAATAGCTCCGATTGCAGACGTTCTGGGGACACATAGAGAAAACGGCAACTGCCTATGACACAATTGTCATAGGCAGCCATTATCTCATCGGACCTCATTGACGAATTGACAGCATGGGCCAATATGCCTCTTTTACGGAGACCCATCACTTGATCCTTCATCAGAGCGAGAAGAGGTGTAATGACAATACACACCCCCTCTTTAGACAGGGCAGGGACTTGAAATGTTATAGACTTTCCACCTCCGGTGGGCATTAAACCCAACGTGTCACGACCAGCACCTATCGAGTTGATTATATCCAACTGGATAGATCGGAACGAGTCGTAACCCCAATAACGTTTAAGGATGGCAGAATAGTCCAAGCTCACTAAAATATGGCATTATGCTTCGTTGGATTTCGCAATCATCTCGGCACAAAGCTCGCCATCAATGGCAGAAGAGACAATGCCACCTGCATAGCCTGCACCCTCACCACAAGGGTAAAGGGCTGCCATTGAGAGGCTTTCAAGAGACTCCTCATCCCTTGATACCCTCACTGGTGAAGAGGTTCGGCTCTCGACACCTACGACAAGCGCCTCATTAGTCACAAAGCCATGTGCATGCTTATCGAATTCGGCAAAACCTTTGCGTAAGCGTTCACCTATATTTTCAGGCAGCCAGAAATGAAGCGGAGATGAGACCAAGCCGGGAACATAAGAGCAGTCTGGCAGATCATAGGACAGACGTCCCTTGACAAAATCGGCGAGCGCTTGAGCCGGAGCTACAACGCCGTGACCGCCATTAACATAGGCAAGACGCTCTAACTCAGCTTGATAATGCAGCCCCCCCAAGACACCCTTGTTGGCATACTCACCAATATCCTCTGGACGCACCTCGACAACAATACCACTATTCGCAAATGGTGAACCGCGATGCGAAGGAGACATGCCATTTACTACCTGTTGGTTAGGTCCAGTCATGGCAGGCACAATAAAACCGCCTGGACACATGCAGAAGGAGTATACGCCACGTCCTTCGACCTGAGTAACCATGGAATAGGATGCCGCAGGAAGATATTCGCCACGGCCCTCGGGTGAATGGTATTGAATTTGATCAATAAGCTCTTGCGGATGTTCAACACGAACACCCATAGCCCAAGTTTTCTGTTCAAGAGCGACGCCTTGCTTCTCAAGCATCTCATAGACATCACGGGCAGAGTGGCCTGTCGCTAAAATCACAGCGATGCCTTCAACCGCCTCTCCATTGGAAAGGCGGACACCCTTTGCCTTAATGCCATCGGAAAGAATTTCCGTAACCTTAGCGCCGAAACGCACTTCACCACCATTTTCAATAATGGTCTCACGCATCGCCTTGATTACATAAGGGAGTTTATCTGTGCCGATATGCGGATGAGCGTCAATAAGGATATCAGGATTCGCACCATGATGGCAGAAAACTTCAAGTATTTTGCGGACAGAGCCACGCTTGGTGCTTCTGGTAAAGAGCTTACCATCAGAGAAAGTGCCTGCACCACCCTCACCAAAGGCGTAATTCGACTCAGGGTCAAGAGTCTCATTACGATTAAGGAGAGCGAGATCCTTCTTTCGCTCACTCACATCTTTACCGCGTTCCAACACAATAGGTCGGAAGCCGAGCTCAACAAGCCTCAAAGCCGCAAAAAGACCGCCGGGACCAGCCCCCACGACGACTACAGGTTTCGCATTCCTCACATCCTTGTAACCAGGCAAATCGAGGGTCTGCGGCTGCGGTTGCTCATCTACAAAAACATCGAAAGAGAGAGTTACAGCCACGTTGCGATGACGAGCGTCGATAGAACGCCTTGTCATACGCATGGCCACAATGCTATTGGCGTCAACCTCAAGTTTTACCGCTGCTTTACTTTTGCAGAAATCCTCGTCAGCGGCCTCCGCCGGTGCGAGATTAAGAATAACCTGCTTAATCATGGGAAATATTTGCCGCTTTACTTTGCCAAGAAAGTTTGCAGCTCATTAATCTTATTAATCCTGTCAAACGAAAAATCCTCAGAGGATGCATCAACCCTCAGAAACAAAACCAAGGAACGCTCCGCCACATCGCGACGCAAACCGTCAGAGAGTTCAGAAACCTTGAAATCAGCGTACAAAAGAGTAGCTAAAAGTTCAAGTCGCTTGAGCAATTCGTCTTGTGGAACCTCTTCGGGTGAAAGTCCAGAGCCTTCAGCTGCGACCTTTACGACACGAGTCACCATCTCAGGCTCAGAGGCAGAACGGAAAAAATCCTTGTCGGCCCCAAACTCAGTGTATAAAGCCTCAATCTCCCTCTGACGGCGAAGTTCATCCCCCTCACCCTCAAGAAGATTGGATATTGCGGCAAAGAGATCTTGAATAAGTTTGAGAATATAATCCCTACGGAGCATATAATTAACCTATTACTCTCTGATTGTTATACGGCGTGACAACTGATGAATATTGCGATACTTGTCGACAACCGCAACCCTGTACACATACCTCTGTCGCCTTCCTGTTGAAAGAGGAATATAGACGTACGGACGATCAACAATGCTCATCACCGTCTCATTTGAGCCTATATTGTCAGCCTCGGAACGAAGCGACCTGAAAACCATATAGAAACGGACAAGAGAAGTGTCGCCCTCAACCTCCCATCTTAAAATCCTTCCATCCTTCTCAAGATGAACGACATCAATCTGTTCAGCCTTTCCTTTTGCTATTGGAGACTGAATGGCCTTTTGAGCATAGAACTTAGAAGAGAGGTAGTCCTCAAAACCTAAAAGGTTTTTATTGAACTGCCTATAACTGAAAAAGACACTGCCGTTCAAGTTTTTATTACTTCGCACAGTCTCCATTTGGTTTGGCATCTCATTCTTTGAGTTCCAACCTTCTCCTGGCTTCTTGCCATCATTAATTTTGAACACGGCATGCCCGATGAAGACCTTCGTATTGTCAGTCGCCCTGTCGGCCCACCATTTTTGGAGAACGTCAAAATCGCACCATTTGTTTCCAAACTCCCAATAGATTTGAGGTACAACATAGTCAATGTAGCCTTTATCAATCCAAAGGAGAATGTCAGCATAGAGAACATCATAGTCAGTCACTCCAGCCTTAGTGTCAGAACCTGTTTTGTCATCCCTCTTATTTCGCCAGACGCCGAATGGGCTGATGCCAAATTGAACCCAAGGTTTTTGGGTGACAATAGAATCGGCCACATCCCTGATGATTTGGGTCACGTTATCACGCCGCCAATTATCAAGAGAGAGATGCCGAGGGTTGAACTTGGCGAACGACTTGGAATCATCAAACACCTCACCTTTAGAGGGATAAGGGTAGAAGTAGTCATCGAAGTGAATGCCATCAATGTCGTAGCGCCTCACAATATCTTGGACAACACTATTCACATAGGCCCTTGCCTCGGGCAAACCGGGGTTAAGGTATATCTTTCCGGCATATTTGATGAGCCAATCGGGGTGTGTATTAGATATGTGGTTAGGAGCGCAGGCGAAATCCGCCTTTTGAGTCACACGGAAAGGATTTATCCATGCATGCAGCTCAAGGCCTCGGGCATGGGCACCCTGAATCCAATAGTCAAGCAGATCAACAGAGAACTTCCTGTTGAAATCATTTCCTACGAGATAGGAAGAGAGAGGCTCAATATCAGACCTGTAGATGGCATCGGAGCATGGCCTTACTTGAAGAAAAACAGTGTTAAGACCCATGGCGACCGACCTGTCAAGAATGACATCGACCTCAGCCTTGAGCGCCTCCTCTGATAGACCTGGTGCAGAGGGCCAATCAATGTTGGCGACAGATGCTACCCAAATGCCACGCATCTCACGCAGTTGGGAGTCAGTCTCGCTTTGCGCACAGACAGAAAGCGCGGCGAAAGTCAAGACCAACGAGAGGATATATCTCAACCTTATCACTTCCCCTGCGTTTGGTTAATCACACTCTCGATGTAGTCAAGTACAAGATCCTTCCCCTGAAATTTAGAAGAAGAGGTGACGAACATAGGGGGCAAAGACTCCCATGACTGAAGCATCTCCTGCTGGTAAGCCTTGACATGAGGCTCCACATCCTGAGGCTTAAGTTTATCCTCTTTGGTGAAAATAATAGCGAAAGGCACGCCATTCATTCCCAAAAACTCCATGAACTCCCTATCGACCTTTTGCATCGAATGCCTAATGTCAATGAGAACAAAGAACATAGTCAACTGCTCGCGCTTAAGGGCATAGTCAGTAATAATTGCCTGAAACTTAGCCTTTTCGCCAAGGGGGACCTTAGCATAGCCATAACCCGGAAGGTCGACAAGCATCCACTGACCATTATTAATGGAGAAATGATTAATCAACTGGGTCTTACCAGGGGTGGCGGATACCTTTGCCAATCCCTTATGGTGGCAAAGCATATTTATCAAGGAGGACTTACCGACATTTGAACGTCCGATGAAAGCGAACTCAGGGGCGGAAGTCTGAGGGCATTGGTCGATTTTTGCGCTACTTGTGACAAATTGCGCAGTTGTTATCTTCATAAGGATAATAATCTTTCATTGATTGAAAAGCAAAAATAAGGCTAAAAATCGACACTGCAATAAAAGACGTCAACGCAACATTATTTACCTACAACTTGCCAATCTTGACACCGACGACCAAAACATCATCTGTTTGATCAACATCCCCTTTCCATTCAAAGAAGTTTTGCTCAAGTATTTGTCTTTGTTGAGACATATCCTTATCGTGAACAGACACGAGCAGATTTTCAAATCGCTTACGTTTATACTTTACGTTGTCAGGGCCTCCGAACTGAGACACATAACCGTCCGAGGCAAGATATACGCAATCACCCTCATGAAGGTCAAGCTCAATATCTTCAAAAGGTCTTCCCTTTTCGACCTCTATAATTTCACCCACACACCTCTTAGTTCCCTGCACAACCTCAATCTCACCATTCTCACGAACGATGTAAGCGACATGACGAGCCATGGAAAGAGTGTAGGAATGAGTCTCGCGATCAATGCATAAAAGAGATAGATCTATACTGTCATCATTGACGATCTCATTATTATTTCTCAGAACCTCAATGAGCATGACACTGAGGTTCTCCAACATTCGCGAAGGTATTCTCTTTGAGGGGTCAGAGACGATATCACCAAGCAGGGTTGCGCCGACCATAGATATCATTGCGCCGGGGATGCCATGTCCTGTTGCATCGGCCGCACAAATAAAGAGCTTATCACCTGTATCGAAAAACCAGTAAAAATCGCCACTTACTTGGTTACATGGGAAAAAGAGGACAAAATGACCATCGACACCGGGAGAGGATAAAATATCTTCAGAAGGCAAAATATTAGACTGTATGAGCTTAGCAAAACTCAATTCAGCCCTCATAGACTCATTTTTAGCATCCAACTTAGCTTTCTGGACCTCCAACTTGCCTTTCCTCTCATTAACCTCATCTGTCAACCGAGCCCTCATTTGCTCAAGTTCATTATTGTGAGACTTAAGACGACGATTGGAGAGGAAATAATAACCAATGAACGTAGCCACTAAGGCAACAACTATTCCCGCAATCCAAATAATCTGAAAGAAAACAAGCTTACGACGCTCGACATTGACGTCATCAAGCATATGCTGTTGCACAACTACCGTTGTATCGCGTCTTTGCTCAAGATTTCTATATGACAGATTTTGCCTTCCTGCGTCAAATTCAAGTGTATCAGCCAAGTTAGCACTTCTGCGAGCATAGGCATAAGCGAGGAAATCATCGCCAGAGGAGGCATAATAATGGGAGCAAACGTAAGAATAGTACCTATAAATCTCAACATTATCATTTCGCAGGGCGATTGGATCTATAGAATCAAGTGCGACTTTGGCGTTAAAGAGATCATGCCTTCTCAGAAAGACCTCAGCACGCAAAACATCTAAAAAGACTTTGGGGGGATTATAACTACTTGGTGTGGCAATCGCCTTAAGAGCACGGTTAATCGCATAAGACGCAGCCTCATCTTGCCCAGTCTTCAAAAAAAACTGAGTTTGCATCGCCAATATGGCTGCAGAGAAATTAGAACGGACTTCTCCGCTAAACCTTTGAAGCTCATTAAGTTCATCAAGAGAACGCTCAAATAGCAAAGTATCTGAATTGGCATCGCTTATCCTTGACAGGCCATGCCAATAACGAGCCTGCGACAAGGGTGAGTCATCTGACAACGATTGCATCTCATCAAGATAAACTTGGGCGGTAGGAGTATCCTCCAAACAGAGAAAGCACATGCTTATGCGGAAGAGAACCTCAAGTTGGGCGTTTTTGCAATCGTGATAACGGCAGAATGTCAGCAACCTGTTATATTCAGCCAAAGCAGAATCATAATCGCCTTTGTCCTCCAATTGCCGCAGCAATGCACATTGAAGATGCGCATAGAGATCCATCAGCCCATTATCATAGGCACACTTTACAGCCTCACTAATAACGGCATCCGCCTCATTTTGCCTATTGCTACTTTTAAGATTGTTGGAGTAGGTGACTAAAAGCCGAACAACGGCATTAGCATCGTATAGTCTGATTTTACGCCTGTCTGAAGTAGACTCGTATTCTTCCACCAAATCACGAATCTTTTCTAATCCGGCACCATTTACAATAGCAGAGTATATATTAGCTGTATTCCTTTCCTTCTCAGAATTAGCACTACGCTCCATCAACTCGAGGTCATATTTTGCAGATATTGTATCTGAGACACTGAGATGATTATTAAAGCGCAAAACTATCTGCTCGAACTCCTCACTATCCTTCTTGCCGTTCAAATCCGAACCACATGACACAATCCCACCGGCAACAAGGAGAGCCGATAGGAGGATGATCAATTTATGGATATAAGAGGAAAGCATAAGAAAAATCAGGGTAAGGAAAAACCGACAAGCAGAACATCTTCATCAAATGGGCGTGGCAAAGTCCAATGCAGGACTTCATTTAAAATTGCATCATGGTGGAGATTGGCAGGCAATTTTGCCGCTCTCGTCAACACATTACAGAATTTTTCAGCGCCTATTTGCTCGCCTTTTGCATTTGAAATCCTCGTCATTGAACTCGAATATAAAAAGACAGAGTCGCCTGACTCGTAAGAGAACTCAACATCGCTTAGAGTCGAGCCGAGGGAAAAGCCTTCTCCGACTTTTAATTTAGCGGATGGCACAACGATAATCTGCCCATGGCTATAAACCGCGGCACCGCTTGCTGCGCAAGAGACACAAACCGTCTTCGCATCGGTATCAACGACAGCAATGGACATTGCCAGGCCTCTCCTGAGCCGAGAATCAGGAAGATGGGTAGAGAAGCCTGTATTGACAATCTCAAGTAGTTGCGACGCCTTACTATATTCCTGGTTACGGGAGACTGCGTCATTAATCAAAGTCAGCCCGACCATGGACATCATCGCGCCTGCCAGGCCGCCGCCCCAATCGGAATCGGCGCAACATACAAAGACCTTGTCACCAGACTTACGATACCAATAGAAACAGCCGGAGACAGAGTCTGATGAACTTCTTATGATGAAAGAATTCGCAAGCCCCATCTTAACCAACCTGTTCACATTGGGCAAAATGCCCCTCTGCATACGGCGAGCGTAAGACTGGCTGGCTGCCATTTCGGTGTTTCTTTTTATAAGCAACTTATTTTGCTCCTCGAACTCGTCAATTTGCCTTTTTACCTCGGCTGACAACTTTTTGTTGAACTCCACATCCTGTTCCTGACGCCTCTTGTTCTCCATCTGGATTTTAACAAGATAGGAAGCGACGCAGAGCAGCACGATAATAAACAAAGAGACGACAATATAGGTAATGTAACGTCTATGTGAATAGATGTCATTTTGACCCGAGAAGAGTTCCAGTCTTTGCTGAGTATACACAGTATCGACTCGCAAAGAGACCTCCATGTCCTTGCTTCGGATGCGCGCGCCAAGCAGTAACGCATTCCTATGAATAGAATCAGCTTTCTGAACAGCGCTCAGGGCAGAGCGGAAATCACCATCCTGAACAGCCAGTTCCTCCTGAAGTTTGTAATATCTCCTTGCGAAATCATCAAACTCAAAAATCTCAGACGGGAATTTCCAACTATCCAGTAATTCTTTCGCCTCCTTGGAATTCCCACACGCCATGGCTATTTGCGCCTCGACAAGGCGCAGATTATGGCGAGAAAAATAAGGTTCGATTGCATTGGGCGGGATTACGCCTACGTAGTTCAAGCAAGAATCAGTAATCTCTTTCGCCTTATCATATTTCCCATCAACAAGCAGGCCGAGCGACCTCACAATAGAGATGCGCCAAGCGGAAGACTTTGAAATCTTATATTTTGCTGCATTTTGACAAGCCCTCCATGAGTAGACATTCGCCTCTGAGCTACGTCCTAACCGGATAGCGTTTATTGCCATTGAACGATAATAGGCGCAAGTATATACGGGATTTAACGCGTAATAGCCAGACTTCTCAATATTATAAGACAACTCATTGACAATAGACCATACACTGATGGCGGAATATGTCCTGAGAAGATTAATCTGGGACAAAATAAATACATCGGGGTATTTATTTTGCGCCTCGCTCATTATAATCCTCGTACAATAAGCGGCCTCAACAAAACGCCGACTACGGATATAAAGCTTGGAACGAAGCAGCGCAATAGTCAGCTCAAGATATTTGTCGTTTAAATCTTGGGCATATCTTTCAGCCGTCGTGAAATTCTTATCAGAAGCAGACCTTGCGAACTCAAACTCAAAAAAGCCATTCGCTGCATATGCGACAGTCAGGCCACACAAAGCGACAGTATCACGCCTGCCCGCAAAACGATGTATAGATGCTGCAAAAACACGAGTGTCTGGAGCTTTGCCATCAGACACGTCAAGACAGGACTCTAAGCAATTGGCGATGCAGATAAAATCACTGTCACTGCGTACAGAACTAATATATTCCGTCCATTTCTCCGCACGTGACATATCCCCCTCGACAATGGCCATCATTGCCGAATCGATGTGGGAGACAGAGAACTTTTCGTCAACCATTTGTTGCGCAGTCACACTTAGGCCCGACATGGTCAATAAGACCATGGAGAGGATAGTGACGGCAAACAAATGGATGAACCTCATAATTAAAAACAGATGTTACCTTGCCAAAAACCACGCACAGATGGGAACTGATCAGCCTGCGGCAATTGCGCACCATTTTCATAGAAAGCGAAAACAGAAGAGCCGCTTCCTGACATTTGCGCATATACAGCCCCGGTATTGTAGAAAATATCCTTATAGGCCCTAACATCCGGCAACTTTTGAGAGACATAATCCTCGAAGTCATTACGGATTAACCCTTTCCACTCGGAAATATCATGGGTCAGAGCCTCACGGAGACCGACATCCGGACGGGAGCAAGAGATGTTGGCGTATGCCTCGACAGTTGATACTGCGCCTTGCGGTACGGCCACAACGACAGACATTCCAGAAAGTTGAGGCAATTGGACATCAGAGAAAATGTCACCGACACCCGAGCAGAACATAGGTCTGTGCTCTATGAAAAAAGGACAATCGGCACCTATTTCCGATGCTATAGAGCAAAGCCTCTCATTGTCCAAACCCAAGCGCAAAAGCGAGTTAAGAGAGCTTAGGACATAAGCCGCATCAGCGGAACCACCGCCAAGACCGGCGCCATCAGGCACAATCTTGTGGAGGTGAATGGAGACGGGAGGTATATCAACAACTTTGGCAAGAGCCCTGAGCGCTTTGACGCACAAGTTCTTTTCTGCCGGGACATTGATTGGATTTCCAGAACATGACAAAGAGAAAGCTTCATTACTCCCATCATTTGGCAAAGAGAGCTCAAGCATGTCCGAATAACCTAACGGCAGAAATACGCTCTCAATGTCATGGTATCCATTGGGGCGCACTCCCACTATATTAAGTCCAAGATTTATCTTGCAGCAAGGAAAAACAATCATGCCATTAAATTAACGAAAAACGAGCAGATAAAAAAGCCCACCTACGGAAGCAACAGAAAAAAATAATCAGCAGCAGCCGTAGGTGGGCTAACGCACACGGGCGAACTTAAAATTATATACGCATTGGCATTACAACCATGAGCATATCGGAATTATCTGTATTCACGGCCGGGCTTATCAGGCCAGGTTTAGACGGATCAGAGAGTAAGATGACCACATCTTGCGCATCAATGTTGTTGAGAGACTCAATAAGATGCTCACCGCTGAAGCCGACAGACATTGACTGACCGTCATACTCACAAGGCAGGACCTCATTAGCAGAGCAAGAAAAATCGAGATCCTGAGTGCTGATTTGAATAGAGTTAGAGAAAAGCTCGAACTTGATGAGGTGAGTAGCGTCAACGAATACTGACGTACGCTGAATAGCCTTAATAAGGTCTGCTCGATTGACGACTACGCGAGACTCATTGTTGACGGGGATTACACTCTTATAACGAGGGTATTCGCCTTCTGTCAGACGGCAGTAGTAACGATATGTGGCAGACTCGAAAACGACATTCTTAGCTCCGAAAGCCACACTTACCATGGCATCTGACTTACCGAGAATACCCTTGAGAATATTCGCCGGCTTTTTGTTCAGGACAAAATTAGAGACCATGTCGCCAGTCTGCACATCGGTACGGATATAGCGAACCATCTTGTGCGTATCGGTGGCAACGAAAGATACTTGACCCGGCTCGATGTCAAAATAGATGCCATTCATGACAGGGCGAATCTCATCATTTGCCGTCGCAAAGACAGTTGACGAAATGCCTGTGAGAAGAGCTACCTCGGAGATTTGGAACTTATGGGCATCGGAATCAATGTCCTGCTCAGCGGGGTAGTCCTCGGCAGACATGCAATTCTGCACAGATTTACCAGAAAGGGACTGAATCTCAAGAGTCACAGAACCCTGTGGAATAGAGAAAGTGATAGGTTGCTCGGGCAAATACTTAATATAGTCGGTCAACTTTGCGCCAGGGATGCAAATATCACTGTCACCCTCCTGATTATTAATCTCAAGCGAAGAGACAATCCTCATCTCATTGTTTGCGGCAGTGAGAATTAGACGGTTACCCTTGACAGAAAACAAGAAATTAGCGAGGGCGGGAATAGAGACCTTGTCCTCGATAATCTTGCCCATTGTCTGGAGGCGAGAAAGGAGTTCCCCACTTGAAACAGAGAATTTCATACTTATATAGATGTATTCAGTTTACAATATTGTGTTTTTATGCGCAGACAGTGCGATAACCGACGCGCGCCTTTCCCTTAGAGATGGCCACAAGCTTATTCTTAATCAGCCTCTTGCGCAAAGCACCGAGATGATCAATGAAAAGTTTACCATCGAGGTGGTCATACTCATGCTGCACTACAATCGCCGCATAACCAGTTATGGTCTCAGTGTGCGGCTGAAAGTTCTCATCGACATAATCAATGACAATCTCAGTGCTGCGACGGACAGACTCATTAATGCCAGGGAGGCTTAAGCAGCCCTCATTGGTCTCCATAGTCTTATCCTCATTGCGGCTTGTGATGTGGGCATTGATGAAAACCCTCTTGAAATCCGTGACCTCAGGATAGTCGTCCTTGAGAGGAGTAGCGTCAATGACAAAAAGGCGTATGGCTTTGCCCACCTGAGGTGCTGCGATTCCGATGCCATCGGACTTATACATAGTCTCGAACATATCATCGATCAGCTTAGGCAACTCAGGATAGTCCGGAGTTATGTCGTCACTCACCTTTCGGAGGACCGGATGTCCATAGAGATATATAGGAAGTTGCATTACGATATATTTTTCAATCAATTATAGGAGACACCATTGCGGAGCATCTCCATATAAGTCTCCAGAATGACCGTTGCGGAGACCATATCCACAAGGCCATTTTTGTTATTACGGTTCTTCTTAGATACTCCGCCATCAATCATAGCCTGCTGGGCTATCTTCGTCGTGAAACGCTCATCGACCATCTCGATCTTCATTTCCGGCAAAGCCTTCCTCAACTGAGACAAGAAGGGGCGAATGTAAGTCATCGTCTCAGACTCAACACCATTGAGCTTATGAGGTTCACCAACGACAATTACACCGACATCCTCCTTAGTCACATAGTCCTTAAGGAACTTAACGAGTTCGTGAGACGCCACTGTCGTGAGTCCGCCAGCGATAATTCGCATAGGGTCACTGACAGCGAGTCCGCAACGCTTCTTGCCATAATCAATGGCGAGTATCCTACTCATCCGAAGTCTACTAATAGGCTTTCAAGCTCATGTCGAGGCTGCCGACATGATGAGTCAGAGCACCGACCGAAATAAAGTCCACACCACACTCCGCATAATCACGAAGAGTGTCAATGGTAATTCCACCCGAAGACTCAGTCTCAAAGCGTCCGCCAATCTTCTCAACAGCCTTCTTCGTCATCTCGGGGGTGAAATTATCAAGCATGATGCGGTCGACCCCACCGATGGCGAGAACCTGGTCAAGCTCATCGAAATTACGGACCTCAATCTCAATCTTGAGATCCTTACCCTTAGCCTTAAGGTAGTCATGCGCCCGGTTGATAGCCTTATCAATGCCACCAGCGAAATCGACATGGTTATCCTTGAGAAGAATCATGTCGAAAAGGCCGATACGATGGTTTCCGCCACCACCGATTTTGACTGCCATCTTATCAAGCAATCGCATTCCCGGGGTAGTCTTCCTCGTGTCGATAACATTAGTCTTGAGGCCTTTAAGACGCTCGACATAACGGCCCGTCATAGTAGCGATGCCGCTCATGTGCTGCATGATATTGAGTACAAGACGCTCAGCCATGAGAAGAGTCTGGGTACGTCCCTCGACACGGAATGCTATGTCACCTTTCTTAACATGGTCACCATCCTTGAGGATCTGTTCAAACTTAAACTCCTTGTCAAGATGGAAGAACACCTTGCGAGCGACATCAACACCAGCCAAAATGCCATCCTCCTTGATGATAAGCTGAGCACGCCCTACAGCATCACTTGGGATGCAAGAGAGTGAAGTGTGGTCACCGTCACCTACATCTTCCTTGATGCAACGGTCGATAAAATCGTTCAAATACGCGTCAAAATCGGTCATCTCTGAATTTCTATTCTTAGTTGTTTAATCAGGGTCACACCGCCCGAATGAGAATGGAGAATGTACACTACGAAAGATTCTCCATCTCCGACAAGTGAACCTATTGTAAGATCAGCGTCGCCAGTAGACTTTTCACTTTTCACATAAAGCACAAGGCCATCATGCGCCGCTAAAAATTTAGACAGAATCATCTCCGCCTGGCGTTTGCTGAAAATACCAGCGCAATTGGGCAGCTGCATGTCCACAGTGCCACCGAAATAACTGGCAAGAGACACACTATTTCCTTTCTCAATCGCCTCCTTCACCTGAAGAGGGAGCACGTAACTCCAGGTAGGCCTCACCTTTTTCTGCACAGTCTGCGCAGACGCCACGCTCAAACAAAGGAACATGGCGACACAGGCAAGGAACCAAATTCTAATGGAGGTTAGATTTGACAAAGTAGCAGAGCTTTTTTGGTATTCTCCACAAAGTTAGCACAAAATAGAACTCATGGGAACAAGGGGATTAAAAATATTGTCGTCCGCAATAACTCAAAACAACACTTTTTTCCGCCAAAAATCCTTCAAAATTAGAGTTTGCGCTCTCTTGTCATGGAAAAAGCCATCAAAATAAAGTAGAATTGGTGCTGCAGGATACTCACAAACTATAATTTCATTTTTCCCTACCCTACTTGGAAAACGCTTCAGAGCGCGTTTTATTGGGACATAGCCATAGTACGTGCAGCGACTTCAGAGAATCGTTTCGGTCATTTGACACGGTTTGTTTCGCGAAGTATTTTGGCAAACGGAGTAACCATATTTCATATAAAACAACAGCAGGCAGGACTAATTTTCGAGTAGGGAATCCAGCCATTTCCTTTGATTTGAAGAAATCTATCAGACTGCGATATTTTTTCTTTACGCAATTGAAACAACGAGTCGCCACCATCGTTATTTAATGGATACAAAAAAGATTAAGCGGACAGCAATGATAGAAAAAACGACTAAATTTGCCAATAAAAGAGTCATATAGTGACATAATGAAAAAGGATGCCATAATAGACCTCATCGAGAACGACCTCAACGAAATGAGGAGACTTGTTGAGACCTTTCGCGACCCGGACCGGATAGCCAGTGCCTTCATCGAATTGCTCAGTCAGAAACATGAAAGTTTGGGCAAGGAGATTTCACTGCTCAATTATTGGGCTTCAGAAAACATAGGCAGCTTAGGCAAAAGCGAGTTAGTAGCAGAGATCAAGGCTCATCCACAAAAGCCTGCAGAGGCTCCCCAAAAGCGAAATCAGCAGACAGTTCAGACTGTTGAAAACTCTCACGCTGAGACAGAGAAGGTCTCTTTGGCATCACAAAGTGAGAGTCCCGTACGGGATACCGAAATCAAGCAAGAGAGTTCGCAAAGCAAGGAGAGCGAGGACAAAGCAAAGAATGAAATTCCCGACTACTTCAGCGATGAGCTTGAAAACATGCCAGACCCATTGGAGAACTTTGCAAATCAGCACAAAGAGGCCCCAACGGATGAGGCAGAGACGACGAACACTGACATTGAGGAGGCTGACAAAAATGCGCCTTTTGTTAGTACAGAAAACTCATATCTTGAAGAAGTAGAAAAGCCAAGGGAGAAAGAAAGTGAAACTTCTGCGGAGTATGCGACGGCAGAAGTCAAAGTTTCCACACCCCTCAAGGCAAGCGCGACGGACATAGCAAACTACGGCACACCAGTAACCGATGTAACTAAGGCCATTGGTATAAACGACAGGTTCTTATACCAGCGCGAACTCTTCAAGGGGAATAAATTGGCATTTGACGCGGCAATCGAAACTATAAATGCTGCGGCATCATATAATCAGGCCTATCAATATCTCAGACAGTCATTCGGGTGGGACGAAAGTGACCCAACCGTAGAGGCTTTCCTGAAAGCAGTACACAGAAGATTCCTATGAGTCAATTGACAGTAGTTCCTACCCCCGTAGGCAATATGGAGGATATAACGGAGCGTGCGTTGCGCACACTTCGCGAGGCATCTTTTGTCATGGCAGAGGACACGAGGACAACGTCTGTCCTGTTTAAGCATTTTGGCATAACCACACCACTGATAAGTTATCATAAATTCAACGAGCATGGTGTGGCAGACAGGTATGTTGACAGGATTGAGGGAGGCGAGGACGCTGCACTGGTAAGTGATGCGGGAACCCCAGCTATCTCTGACCCTGGGTACCTTATTGTCTCACGCTGCATTGAGCGCGGCGTTAAGGTGTCATGTCTACCGGGAGCGACGGCATTTGTGCCCGCTCTTGTCAGCAGTGGTCTTCCTTGTGAGAAATTCTGCTTCGAGGGCTTTCTTCCGAACAAAAAAGGACGGCAGACTATTTTGAATAGGCTGGCAACGGAACCTCGCACAATGATATTCTACGAGAGTCCGTTCCGCTTGACCAAGACATTGGAGCAGTTTGCAGCCACATTTGGCCCTACAAGGCGAGCCGCTGTATGCCGAGAGATAAGCAAAGTCTTTGAAGAGACTGTGAGAGGCACATTCGCTGAACTCATCAGCCACTTCACCGAGACTCCCGCAAAGGGAGAGATTGTCATGGTTGTGGAAGGCGCAGGCTGGCGCAAGAAACAAGAAAATGACGAAGATGAGGAAGATGGCGAAGAAGAAATAGATCTGCGCAAAGAGCGAAGAAGCAAAAAGCACAGAGAACAAACAGAATAAAAACACAAAATAAAGAATACAATGAAAAAAACACTGCTAATTGTCTTGGCAGCAGCCGCCGTCTTCACGAGCTGCAACCAAGACAAGGTTAACAACCTGACGAGCGCAAACGATTCACTCGCAAGCGTTATTGCCGCAAAAGACAGCTGCATGGCTTTGATTGCCGGCACATTAGCTGACGTCCAGAACAACTTGAACTACATCAAGGAGAAAGAGGGCATCATCTCCATCAACGTCAGCGACGAGGGAGACAGCAGCCAGATTGATAGTGACCTTAAGGCCATATATGCCAAACTCGTAGAGAACAAGGAGAAGGTCAACAAACTCCAGAGCAAACTCAAAGCGGCTCTTGGCAAGAACAGCGAGTACGAGAAGATCATCAAAGTACTCAAAGAGCAGATTGAGCAGCAGAACGCTGAAATCGAGAGACTCAACAAGCTCCTTAGCGAGAAGGACGTCGAGATTGGCTTCCTCAACTCAGCTATCATAAACCTGTCAAGCTCAGTAGACTCACTGTCCACCGTAAGCACTAACACTCAGAACGCCCTTGACGCAACGACAGAAGAGCTCAACACTGGCTACTACCTCATTGCGGAGAAGAGCACCCTTAAGGATAAAGGACTCTTGGAGGGCGGACTTTTCTCTAAGAAGGTTCTTTCTGGCAACGTAGACAATTCACTCTTTACCAAGGTTGATGTCACAGAGGTTAGCGAGATTGCGCTGTCTGGCCGTAGGTTCAAAGTTTTGACTAACCACCCAGAGAGCTCGTACACCATTGACGAGGAGAAGAAGGTTCTTGTAATAAAAGACAAGAAGGCATTCTGGCAGACATCCAAATATCTGATTGTGCAGGCTAAATCTGCAGATGAGGATTAACTGAAGCAAATCCACTGATACAAGACTGCCCAACATGAAAACATTGTGTTGGGCAGCCTTTGTCATTAATAACAAGATACACAATGAAAAAGACATTGCTCCTTTGCGCTGCGACTTTGGCACTCGTAAGCTGCAATAAAGAAGAGTTAGCACGTCAGCAGAAGACTATAGACTCGCTCAACCAGATTGTGGCCCTGCGTGACAGCGCGAACGACGACATCACCAGAACACTTCAAGAGATTAACGAAAGCCTCAACACAATAAAAGACCAAGAGGGCATCACTTCTGTTGATCTTGACGAGAACAGCAATAACCCCGCAAAGAATGACTTGCAGGCCATCTATAACCGCCTGCAGGAGAACAAGCGGAAAATTGCCAGTCTCCAACGCCGACTGAACAGCGAGATGGGCAAGAACAAGCAATATGATGAGCTCATTGCCAAGCTGCAGTCCAACCTTGACTCGAAAATTGCCGAAATCGAAGCTCTGACACAAGACAACCAGAGCAAAGACAAGCGCATCAGCACCCTTGAGACAGCTGTTAACAACCTCAGCCAGTCAATCGACTCACTGACACGAGTCAACCAGAACATTCTCAGCAATCTGGATGCGACTGTCAACCAGTTGAACACACGCTACTACATTGTTGAAAAGAAGAGCGACCTCAAGGATAAAGGTCTGCTGCAGACAAGTCTGTTCAAGGGCAAGAAGGCCACCATTAGCGACGGCGCACTCAAGAAGTATTTCAACAAGATTGACATGCGCAAGGTCAACAACATTGCTTTGAATGGTAAGAAATGCGAGGTTTTGACACAGCACCCCGAGTCGTCATATAGCATTGATGAAGATTACACGCAGTTGACGATTAAGGACAAAGATGCGTTCTGGTCACAATCGAATTGCCTTGTAATCAGCACAAAATAGGCAGCGTAAAATCCAGGAAGTATTACAATTCCGGATTTAGACAAAAAGATGCGAGCCGACTCCTTTTCCTTTAGGAGTCGGCTCACATTGTGTTTATGCCAATCACCAAATCTTTTTAATCATGGTGATAAGGCTCTCCCTTAATTATAGTTTGGGCACGGTAGAGTTGCTCAATAAAAATGAGGCGAACCATTTGATGCGAAAACGTCATGGGAGACAAAGATACTTTGGCATTAGCCCGTGAATAGACCTCTTGAGAGAAACCATAAGGTCCACCAATGACAAAAACCGCACGCCTTACACCAGAAAGAGTGGTCTTGACGAAATATTGCGCAAATTCACGGGATGTGAACATCTTACCGCCCTCGTCAAGCAGGATTAGCAAATCCGAGTTTTCTACTTGCTGAAGTATTAGTTTGCCCTCCGCTACCTTCTGTTGCTCCTCTGTCATATTCTTGACATTCTTGACATCAGGGAGCGTCAGAAAATCAAAAGGGATGTAATGAGAAAGCCTGCCGACATAGTCAGTTATGCCAGTTTGGATATATGCTGAATCTGTTTTGCCGATGGCAAGGAGAACTGTTTTCATTAGTAAGTCAGGTTATCGCTAAATGCAGCAACGCCCAATGCCACTGTCACAGATACGTTCTGATTGGCATATCGTTATCAATAGATCTTAGCACAAGGCCGACAAAAGTAAGGAAAATATCTTCAAAAAGACGTCAGCATACTAATACTAACAGCACCAAAACATAGAAAAATGGATTTTCAAGATATACATCGAAATAAAAGTCAGTGGCGCTCGTTAATTAGAAAACTAAAATCGTATATCATGAGAAATTTGGTTTACATATTTGTTTCGTTATTCTGTGTTGTTTTACTCAACTCTTGTGCGGTCTGCGAAAAATCACATGCGAGAATGGAGAATAAGAAAATAGCAGAAGATATAAGGTTCTCTTTAGATAGCATAAAAAAAATTGCATCAGCAAGAAGCGAGCGCAATTGGCACTCTTATGAGGTGTGTAATTGGCAAAAACGTTATTTCTGGAGAACGCCGTCATTCGTATCTTTCTTTGGGAAAGGAGGCGGATCTACTTTCATACATTACTCCGATGGAAGCATAAAGGAGTTCTGTGAAGAAGATTCTGTTTCATCAGTCAAAGAGCAGGAACAAAATGTGTGTTTAGTTGATAACGAGTGTGAGGATGAGAAAAGTATGAGATTTTACAGGGAGACGAACTACGTATATACATTAATTTGGGGTTTATATGAGCATCCTTGGCGAGAAGAAATTATCACCGATGAGATTGATAAGGTGCACTATTCAAGGTAAATGCGAGAAATAGAATTGAGTGTGAAGGGTTACTCTAAAAACAGAATCTCCTTCATATTGCTTATAAATAGGATTAAAGTAAGTAAAGATTGGAATTTTGTAGTTCCCATCTTTACTTACATCTATTTACCAAGGAAGATTATCAGAGGCATTCTTCTCGCAAGTGAGCTGGTTCATATTCAATCCGCTAATCTTTTCCATAATGCCATCGAGGCCTGCAAAGATGGCAGACAGATGGAATTGCTTAATTGACAAACAGTATAGCCGATCATTTCTTAGCAAAAAGTTTACTTCTCAGCCATTCCCTCACAGGGACATCATAGACCTTGTAAGATGCCCAAGCGATGCAGATGGCAAGAATGAAGAGGCTTACGGAGACAAATACGTGAGTGCCAAGAGGAGCATCCTGATGCCTCTCTGCCCATGCCATCTGCATATATACCAATGGATAATGAGTGACATAGAGCGGATAAGACAACTCGCCAAACCACTTGCACACAGCTATGCTTCGCTTGTCAGTAACCTTGCTTCCTGCGCCAATTGCCACAATCAGAGGAAACATAATAAGAATAGCTACGGCATTGTAGATGCCATTGCAGCAAGTCCAAGTGCCACGCTCACCGCCTGGTATGCAAGGCATACAAAGCAGAATGGCAACTAAGAGCGAGCACCACCAGAAGCCACCCCTCACAGAGATAGTCTTACCGATACGAGATATGAGCAGTCCGCAAAAGAATGGGTAAAGCAAACGCGTCACGCCAATGTAGCACTGCTGGGCATCGATACTCCATCCGCCTATCACCGTGTTTGCGGTAACTTCCCTACCCACCAAGAGATGGAACACATCGAGATTGAGACACAGGTCGACGGTGAGAAATGCCGAGGCTATCACGAATATTGTCAACATCATCTTCGAGAATCTACGGATGACGAGGGCATAGGCAATGTTAGCGAGGTATTCCCACATCAGCGACCACGTTACATTGTTCAGCGGATTTATCTCGCCCCATCCTCTGATGTCCCAACACCTCAGCAATGGGAGCATCGTACAACAATATACCGTGATTAAGGCAACCTTCCACCATGTTGATTGTCCCATCAGAGGGAAAGCGGAGCTATCCTCCACATAAAACATGGCGGCACCAAAGAGAGTTCCGAAGATAAGCATCGGGTGTAGTCGCACCAAGCGACGCTTGAAAAAGTTCCAAGTACTCATCTTATTCCAACGGTCGTCATAGGCATAACCGATAACGAAGCCCGATAACACGAAAAAGAAATCCACGGCAAGATAGCCATGATTGATAATCTGGTAATCAGGGCCTGCCGAGTAAGTTTCGAAGAGGTGAAAGGCGACCACTAACATTGCCGCCACACCTCTGAGTCCATCCAAAATTTCATATCGAGGTTTGGATGCAAGATATACGTTTTTATCCATTTTTATGTAGCTATAAGTTGCTCTTCTAAATTACCGCTTGATTTTGTCTTTTATTTGCTCTTTTGTTTCTAATGTTTGTCGCATATTTGTAGTTGAGCAAATTTTAGGTAAAATGTAGGCATAATCTACCATTCACATTAAAGGAATGGTTAAATGACAAAGAAAACGAATACAACCACGGATACAGGACTGAAAATTCAGTTTGACCATGTTATCTTGAAGCCAAGCCAGCAGGTGGGAATCCATCAGCAAGAAACTTGGGAACTGTCCTATATAATAAAAGGTAAGGGACGGCGAGTTATTGGCGACATGGAGGAGCCTTTCAAATGTGGAGACATCGTACTGGTGCCGCCGTGTACGACCCATTGCTGGGAGTTTGAGGACAACGGGAATCTAATAGAGAATATCTCCGTGATGTTCACCACGGAGTTGATACAAGCATTGTATGAGAATTTCTACGACTTGCGAGAAACGGCAAATCGTTTGATTCATCAAGATTCCGCCCTTATGCTGCACGGAAAAACAAGGCAAGAGACAGCCAAGATTCTCCAGCACATGTGCGATGAGGATGCTGCCATGCGCACAGCATCCCTCATCCGCCTCTTGGTGTTGATAAACAAAAGCCGGGAGCTATCCGAGGCAGGCAAGGAAAACAAGGTAACAGATGCCGAGAAGAAGCTGAAAGAAATAAAGCTCTTCGTAGTCTGTAACTTTCGGCGCGAGTTGAGCATTGACGACATCGCCGAGCATGTGGGTATGAATCGTTCGGCTGTCTGCACCTTCTTCCGAAGAAACGAAGGCGAGACAATTTGGGAATATATGAACCACCTGCGTATAGAGGAAGCCAAGCGGTTGCTCTCTACCGCCGACCTTAACATACAAGAGATATGCTACAAGAGCGGCTTTCGTGATTTAGCCCACTTCAGCCGAACATTCCGTAAGTGTGCTGGATCATCCCCGAGTGAGTATCGGAAATTGACAAGATAAAGAGGCTTGTAATGGATAAGGACCTCTAACCTGCCAAACGACATATTCCGTTTGTTCTTATTGCAGTCCGCTAAAACCTTTTTGTAGGCATGAAAAATAGGGCTGGACTCCACATTCGGAATTCAACCCTTTAGATACCTTCGTTTTTAAGAATAAAAATTAGCGAGTGCAAGGAGCGGTTAGCTGAACGAGAATGGAATAAGAAACATGAAAAGAGAACGCCCCGCAGGAGTAATATCCTATGGGGCGTTTCCTTTATTGATTAATCCTCATTGAAGTTATATTGAGACTCTCTTTTCCCGTTATAGTGTCCAGACTCAGTCTCTGTAGCATAAGTTAAATCATCATGCCTATCTTTCAACAACTTATGAAGGAACTCGCTCTCCTCCCATAGCTCCTCAGCGAAATCGACTCCGCTGACATCCCACTTATCTGCAAACGGGAGCAGGAGCCTTAGCTTAGTTTCTCTTTCCGGGTCATTGTGCTTTATGTTCAGCGCCATGTCCAGTAAATCAAAGAGGCTCCGAAAATCCTCTTTATTGTACCCTATTCTAAAAACAGCTAAAGTCTTGTGCTCTCTGTTCTGCTTTTTGTCTTTTTCTCGTTCTCTTTCCAGGGCTACGGCATTAGCATAATCAAATGAATCTTTGATTAGTGTATGCTCGTGCTTGTTGTTAAAGGCATACACGTCGTAAGAACCGTCTCCGTAGGGGAATGTTTTGAATGAAATAGTTGCCATGTCATTAAAGGTTTTAGGTAAAAAAATAGTGTGACCAGCTATCTGCCAGTCACACTAATAACGTATAGCTTGTTTATTTATTGTATCTCTTTTAGTCCTGATAAGGCAGCCGGGGACAAACCGCTCAGGTATGAAGCTCGGCTAAGAGCCTTTTTGATGTTTTCCGTAGACTTCTTGACAAGCAGGAACAAGTCGAAGGCAAGCCGCGGCAAGTCGTCAACGGTTTTAATTGAATAAAATAGGGCATAAATTATCGTATTAGCATCTATATGATTAAAATTTTGTCTAACTTAGCACACGTGGCATCGGAGAGAACGTTTCGGACGTCTCCAGCAGGTCGAGTTTCGGCATCATGGACTCCGAGCCCTTTTATATAACCTGTCTTGAGTTTCAGTTTGTCATCGTAGTCGCCACTGATAACAAAACAATGACGATGCGTGAACCGCCGAAGTTCTTTTCAAGAGCGAGACTCCTCCCGGGGACACTTATTGCTTGATTGACGCAGACAGGGTCGCTTACTACACTAAGTAAGTCACAGATGGCATCCACCCTCTTAAAGAGGTCTGGATGCGATTTTTTTATGTGCCTATCATTAGAGAGGCTCGCGTTGTCCTGCCTCAGTTTCATTATTTGCGAGTAGAGACCTGTATTCCCAGCGAGCAGCTTGTCTATTGCGCTTTGCAACATTTCGAGGTTGTCATGCGTCCGTTACCTTCGTCCGAGGAACCACGCCACTATTGCCAATAAGACCAGCAAAAGGAGTGTTGTCCATTGATAGAGATCCGTCATGTCCGTACACACCCACGCCACATGAGAACAGCGCACACCCTACCACACCCCCATAAACAGAAAAACACCGCCCCGCAAAGGGCAGTGTTTGCCACAAAAGGCTAAAAACCTTTGTAAGGTTATTGAAAATTAGAGAGCATTATCTTCACTCAACAAAATAAACCCTCTTCACCCTTCGTCCGATGCCTGTCAGGACCTCATAAGGAATAGTGCCTATTTTAGCTGACATATCCCACACGGGATTAGCATCGCCAAATAATTGAACAGAGTCGCCTGCCTTTACATTGGGGACATCTGTGACATCCACCATGATAATGTCCATGCACACATTACCTGCAATTGGAGCTAAAACACCATTTATGAGGACCTCACCGACGCCATTACTCAGCCTGCGGTCTACGCCGTCAGCATAGCCAATGGGCACAATTGCAATCAGAGAATCACGCTTGAGACTTGTACGACGGTTATACCCGACAGTCTCACCTGCCTTTGCATGACGAACAAGCGAAATATAGCTCTTGAGGGTCGTTACATTAGATAGCAAATTGTTGTCGACTGCAGATACTCCATAGAGACCTATGCCAAGGCGGACCATCTCCATCTGATATTCCGGGAAACGCTCGATGCCGGCAGAATTGAGTATATGGCGAATGAACTTGTATCCCAATTTATCAGAGAGTATCTCTGCGGCTTTCTGAAAATCGGATATTTGCTCAAGTGTTCCTGCATCCTTAGAAGGATCCTCACTTTCCACAAGATGAGAAAATGAAGAGACAACCCTTAAGTTTCCAAGAGCTATTATTTGATCAGCCACTTGAGCCGCCTCTGATGTCGTGAAACCGGATCTGTTCATACCTGTGTTAAACTTGATATGCACAGGCGCAGTCTCAATTCCGGCACGCTTAACGGCCTCAGAATACGCGGAAAGCACTTCCTCTCCATAGATTTGAGGCTCAAGCTCATATTTAAGCATCAAATCGAAGCTATGTGCCTCTGGGTTCATCACGATAATTGGCAATGTGATGCCTGCCTCACGCAAATCATAGCCTTCATCCGCAAAAGCGACACCGAGATAATCGACGCCTTGCTGTTGCATAAGCTTAGCAATCTCGAAAGAGCCAGTTCCATAAGAATAGGCCTTTACCATTGCGAGCAGCTTAGTCTCTGGCTTAAGGAAATGGCGGAAATAGGAGATGTTGTGCGCAAGAGCCGACATATTGACCTCCATGACCGTCCGGTTTCTTAGGCACTCCAGCATTGTGGTGATCCTCTCAAAACCGAAAGACCTTTGACCTTTGAGGAGTATTGCCTCATTATGGAAGTCGGCCGTTGACATCCTCCTAAGGAAATCAGCAGTAGAATCGAAGAATAGAGAATTCTTACGCTCCGACATATTAGCATAGATATGCGGGCCTATGCCAATGAGCCTGTCTACCTTCTTCTCATCGAGTAACCTGTTGACACGAGAGTAAAGGAGAGCATCGGGCAGGCCAGTCTGCTGAAGGTCAGAAAGTATGACAGTCCTTGATAATGACTTCTTTCCGCCCATGACATAGAGCAGATCGAGGGCAACCTCAAGTGAAGTGACATCTGCGTTATAAGCATCATCAATTATGGTGCAACCATTGTGTCCCTCCTTCTGTTCGAGCCTCATGCCAACACTTTCCAATTCAGCGACACGCTCCGCAATTCGATCAGAGTTAATGCCCAAAGCGAGGGCATAGACAATGGCGTGCGTCATGTCCTCGGCTGAAATGGCATCAGTAAGTTTACGAGACGTGAACGTCATCTCATGTCCGTCAGCAATGACAGAAATATGAAGTCCGTCATTATCTACGGAATGAGACACCTTGTATGCAGCGTCATCACCTCTACCCCAGCTAACAACCTCAGCAGCTGGGCAGTTATTGTGGATGGCAGAAACAACATCATGCTGATCTGCACAACAGAATATTCTTTTTGCTCTTGTCGCAAGAGTCATCTTCTCATTGAGTTTAGACTCAAACGATGGGAAATTTTCTTGGTGAGCCTGACCTATATTGGTAACAATGACATCATCGGGCCTGATAACGGACTCAAGCCTCGGCATTTCACCTGGTTTGGATATTCCAGCCTCTATAATTGCAAGCTCAGTCTCTTTTTCAATCTGAAAAACAGAGAGAGGCACACCGACCTGGCTGTTATAGCTACGAGGAGAGCGGACAGAACGCAAATCATCACCAATAAGCTGACTAAGCCATTCTTTTACGATGGTCTTTCCGTTACTTCCACAAATGGCGACAACCTTCGCATTCATGGAAGCGCGGTGTGCGGCCGCAATATGCTGCATGGCCGACAATGCATCATCGACCAAAAGAAAAGATGCCAACGGGAATGCGGAAGTCGAGAAGCCACGCGAGCAAACGAACGCACGAACACCACGCTCGTAAAGCTCCGGGATGTAATTTTCAGCATTATGCCTCTCGCCCTTTATTGCGATAAAAAGGGCATCCTCGGGGACAAAAAGCTTTCGGCTATCGATAAAGATTTGGGATACTACAACATCAGCATTCCCAACGACGTCCGCATGGCAGAGGGCGGCGACACTACGCAAAGAAAAAGTCACCATGATAAAAGAAATCTTAGTTGGCAGCTTGTGCCATTTGACTATCCTGCAATTCTAAGGCCATAGCCTTCGCATAACACGAACGGCAAAGTGGCTCATAGACATCTTTTTCACCTAATACGAGCAGCTCGGTTCTGTTTGATATCCTATGCGAATAATGGGCGGCAGAGCCGCAATGCGCACAGATGGCATGAACCTTTGTGACGAACTCGGCGACCGCCATAAGTTGCGGCATTGCGCCAAAAGGTCTCCCAAGAAAATCCATGTCAAGACCAGCTACAACTACTCTTATGCCATTGTCAGCCAACGTCTCACAGACAGACACAAGTTCGTCCCCGAAAAACTGAGCCTCATCGATGCCAACAACATCCACATTACAATCAGGGCCATCGAGAAGTCGAAGGAGTTGAGACACCGAGGCTATTTGCTTACACGCCAACTGGTTGGTATCATGCGACATGACGCAATCAGTACCATAACGAGTGTCTACAAGTGGTTTAAATACTCTAACCTCCTTTTTGGCATATTTTGCTCTTCGCATTCTACGCATCAGTTCCTCAGTTTTACCAGAGAACATTGAGCCAGTCACAACCTCAATCCATCCGGATTTCTTGAAAGACAAATCTTGCGGTTCGTCAAACATCTCTTAAGAAGACGAAAAAATTAAACAGACGTGTATTTTCACGGAAAAACGCCGGTCTGAGAAGGCCGACGTTCTTTCTTATGATTTAATTAGTTACGGCAAAAGCACTAACGGACATACCATTTATCGATGAAATCACCGTATGCGGTATTGGGATTGGCCTCCACTGTTTCACGGCACCTTCTCTCAAAGACAGCCTTAATAGAGTCCTGCTGAGCATGAAGAGCCGCCATTTCATCTGGAGACGCTTTCTTCAGCTTCCTTTTGATATCCGTAAGCAGACTGTCATTGACAAACTTGAAATCACGCCAAGCTTGCAAAGAGTCGTTTTGTGGAGTTCCAGAGGCCGTGCTTACCTGATTTAGCTTAGCACGTATCCTACCAGGCTCCCTGATTATATAAAGTTCGCCGATGAAGAGCCTCATCATAGGCCTCATGCGCAATATGTAGACACCATCTTGCTCAGCCGTTCCCTCAAATCGGAAACGTCCGTCATGTATGATTGCCGAATCTGCATTTTCCTGAACAGAGGCTGCGGAGAGCGGGGATAAATAGATTGTTTGATCCTCAAAATCCCTACCACCACACACAGAGCCCTCAATAACAAAGCGATTATCCTCATTACAAGAAGTAATCGCTAAGGCGAGGCCAATAAATGCTAACAATGCGGCTTTTTTCATATCAGCTTACTTTTGAAGACAAACTTAATCAAAAAAAATGAGGTTATGACAAGGGAGCAGAAAAAATCAATTCCAATATTTCTCAATCAAAGCACGACGGAAATAATGGTAAAGTATACTGCGGAAACTAAAACCTTTGCTTGCCATGACAGCAGCACCTATTTGGCACAAGCCCACGCCATGTCCCCACCCAGCTCCATTGATGACAAAATTGCAACCATCAGCATCGCGTGACACCACAAATGCTGAACTATAGAGATGAGAAGGACTAAGCAAACGCCTTATCTCCAATTCTTTTCCTACAATAATTGTACCTTTTTCTCCTATTATTTTCAACCTTGTTATGCGTGCGGATGGGCCTCTCATTAATGGGATAAGATCAGTTACCGCACCAATATCATACCCTCCTTTAGTATGCAACAGAGCGCCCAACTCCTCACCAGACACAACTACCTTCCAACGGAAAAAATCCTTTGTCGAAAAGTCGTAATCATTAAGGACTTGACTCAAGACAGACTCATCGGAAGTATTGCAAAAAGTGTCGGGGGATGACATAATCCAATCTTTCGCCTCATCTTCTGACATCTTAAAAGCTGGCATGTTTGTCGGAGGACGAAGTGCGTCGTAGAAAGACTGCAAATAAGGGTGCTCGTCATCGGACCAGCAGGAAGAGAAGACTTCCGTCACACCGCCACAACATTTGGAAAATCTCGCATCGCACACTTCCCCGTCATAAACAAGCAAAAGGCCGCGCGTGGCGTCAATCGCCTTGCCGACATTGGCATTAGATGCCATTGTGACACCTTGATACCTCTGGCAATGATCGTCCGCACAGACATCGAAAAGTGTATGATCTTCACGGTCTCGCCAGGTCACAACTTCCCCGTCATTCTCAGTCTTCTGCTGTCCATGGAATTTTGACTTACCCCACACTTGAGCCATAAGCCAACTACGCGAAGTCACAGCATGCGCTTTGAGCAACTCGATGTCCGAAGTAGCCTTCATCTCAGATGAGATTACGCATTTCAGGTAACTTTCGACACCTATGAGATTGACAGCCCAGAGCTTTGAGCCATCAACTATAAACTTAACAGAACCACCGAAGGTCTGCCTCATTTGCCTATCCCAGTGAAAACCGATTCCGATTTGGACATTTTCCAGACTGAAATAGGAGTGACCATTTACGGGTTCCAAAACTAAACCCGTCACATCGAGGCCTTCAATTGTCGCTGCGCCATTTTTAAACTTCACGACATTACGGCCAGAATACTTTACACCTAAATCTGTGCAGATGAAGTCATCGTGAAAATCTACAATTATCTCGGACGAGCAAACTACACCTACAGATATAATCGGCTCATTTATCAGTTGTTCCATACCTCTTTCACCTCCTAATCAGTTCACTATCCGAACGGAAACAAACTTGCCGCAAGATATCAAGAGCAACAGCTTGATCGATCTTTTCAAAATCCTCTTGCCGAGGTACAACAAGAATGCCCGAGACCTCGACAGATGCAGGACTTACCAATATCTGCTCTTTGTCTTCTGCAGAAAACTGCCACGGACGGAACATTCTGCGGGGGATGACATAGAAATCGACAAGTTGAGAGCCATCCCTTTTATGAGCGACAACATTAACCATGTCATCATATAACCTGCGCATAGCCCATAATTTCTCAAACAGAAAGTTCACATCCTTTTCTGCAGAGCATACAATGTGGTAGACTAGCCTCCCAGCGGATTCCGACACAAGGATTTGGCCATGCACCTCATCATACAACACACTTTGGTGATTACGATCAACGTCAACCTGAATAGGTGCTGGGCAAAATGCGCCATCGCCCGCCTGAAAATGGGCATGGTCAGGAGCAGAGGCCCCACAACTTGCACCATTGAAGAATATAGAGAAAGTGGGAAGTTCGAGAGCCAATGCGAACATATCCCCCACCCGTCCGACAATTGTTTGCTGAGTATGACTTCTTTCCACAATTGTCAAATGATGGCTAAAAATAGGGTACGGATTGACAAGCACATCATAACTTCGCCACAACAAGGCACGCTGTTCCTGGGGGCGATTAGCGGCACAGAGGAAACAAGGACGCTCAGAAATAGAACTCATGTCAACCTTTGCCATTGTGGAACGGACCCTCTCGGGGTTGAACATGAGCTTTAAGATCGGCTGTTCACACAGATCACGCACAAGCACACTCTCCAGAGCCTTGTAATTTCTTGCCGCTGTCGGCCACAGCGGAAGCATGTCAAAAAGAGGTTGAACGTCCATATTATCCGCGCGATGCCAGTTTAGCATTCATATCAATTCTCGCAACAATCTCATCAGAGCGCAATTTGTCCTTATAGGCATCATGCGCCATCTGTTTTTGCGGGGTCAGACCGGAATCTGAATTACCTTGCCAACGACGACACAGATAAAGAACAGAGTAAATCCGCCCCACATGGTAATGCCGAGTCGCCATGAGCACAGCCGCATAATCCTCACCATAACTTACATTGGGGAAAGGGTGCTTGCGCAACCAAGACGTAAGGAAAGCCCGAGGGGCTCCCATTCCGTTGATGCGAAGAATATTATTTGCGCCATTTTCGTCAGTCCATTCCTTGTGGTCTATGACTCCGGGGGGAATTTCATTAAGAGCAAAATCAACAAGTTTATAGGAGCCGACGACAAGCGCATAATTTTTTTCTGTGAACTTATCCACAATAGTCTGCAACGTCGAAGTGGACGAGTACAAGTCGTCACTGTCAAGCTGAACAGCATACTGTCCGCAACGGACATCAGCGACCGCAAGATTCCAACACCCGCCAATACCGAGGTCACTTCTTTCCGGCGTCAAAAGAATCACATTCTCATTTTCTTTAGAGAGTTTGCGCAACACATCAGTGGTGCCATCTGTACTGTGATTATCAACAACAATGACATTAAAGTCAAATGATGTTTTCTGCCCTAATGCGGAGCGGACAGCGTCGCCAACCGTATTCACCCTGTTTTTCACAGGAATGACAACCGAAGCGCGGCAATTAAAATCACCATGAGGCTTCGCTTCTATGCGACTTGAAGGAGCGACAGCAGCCCCTATTGACTTAATAAACTTAGTAAAGACCTTCTCCCTTTCAATCTGAACTTCGGCGTTCTTTGGGTCAACATAATCAAACTGTTTCTCCCCTGAGTCCCTATTATCAGACTCAGAAACGAAGCCGACAGGCATACCCGTATGGTAAAAATCGCCCATTTTTTGGAGCGCCAAAGTAAGTGAGTAGAGACTCGAAAAGGTGTTTCCCTCAACTTCCTTAAGCGCAGAAAGAGCATCGGCAGTCCTGACAACCATCAACGGGCCGAAATCAAACGAATCCCTCACCACATATTTCTCGGGATCAGACAGCATGGCTAATCGGCTTTGCGCACCAGAGGTAACAACATAATCGGCATAGACCATGACAGCGCTTTGACCTTCGAGGCAATCTACCATAAAGGACACACTCTCCGGCACAACACGGAAAGGCATAACAGAAGACGAAATGCCGACATAGTCAGTACCGACAGTATCAAGAGCCTCCATCAGACCATCTGTGGAATGAAGATTAGGCACAATTATATTCCTAAATCCAGCCGCATTGACAGGAGTGAGGGACAAGATAGTGATGCTTAAAGAAGCTGACATTGGGATTCTAATATATCACACAAATTTCAAAAAAGACTTGCCGCAGAGAAAACACTACTGATAATAAGACAGTTACACATAACGATGTATTAAAATCGAGAATTTTCTTCTTATACAAAGATATAAATTAATCAGTTACATTGTTTTTGAAGTCATGTTAATAGAAAAGGCACGGCTCAAGTTTGCGCATTCGTCTGACAAAAGGGGGAACACGGCGGCTCTATTAACGTACGGGGGCGCACTTTCCCTTCCGTGTGTTTTAGTGTTATTCTTACTTACGTCCATCTCAAGATATTTTGCTACCTTTGTTTAGTTGGTTGTTATCTTGGCCTCGCTAAGGCACTAACTATTGATTAGTTGCAGTGCGCAGCCTATAAAAGGCGGCTTAACGCATTTTTCGCAGAAAAGAGATTATAAAAAAACACCTAACATAATTAATGGATAAGAATTTCAAGGAGCTACTGCCTAATGTCAAGGCATTCGCATTTGACGTTGACGGAGTTCTCTCAACGCAAAACGTACCAATGTCCGCAGAGGGCATACCCATGCGAACAGCAAACATCAAAGATGGCTACGTTTTGCAATTGGCCGTTAAACTTGGCTACAAGATTGCCATTATCACAGGTGGCAAGAGCGATGCCATCAAGAAAAGATATGAAGGCCTCGGCATTACGGACATATACATGGGTCAAGCGACAAAAATGGGAGCTTACACAGAATGGCGAGATTCCTCAGGCCTGAAAGACAGCGAAATAATGTATATGGGAGACGACATGCCAGACCTGCCGCTCTTAAAGACTGTGGGAGTGCCGGTCTGCCCATCCGACGCATGCATAGACGTAAAAGAGGTTTGCCGATACATCTCCCCTTTTAAAGGCGGTGAGTGCTGCGTACGCGACGTCGTGGAGCAAGTTTTGCGCTCCAAAGACGAATGGGGGCATGACCATTCTTGGTAAACGAACAGAAAATGTATGAACATCAAGGGATTCTGTAGGCTCGTCAGACTGCCTAATTTAATATTCATCATAGTGTTTCAAGTGCTGCTGCGATATTGGCTTATATTGCCTACGCTGCAGACTCATGGAATAGCCCCTGCGCTTAGCACATTCCAGTTCATACTTCTTGTCATAGCCACAACAAGTCTTGCTGCAGGCGGCAACGCCATAAACGACTATTTTGACGTAGAGGCGGATAAGATCAACAGGCCAGACCGTTTGGCGATAGGTAATCTCGTAAAACGCAGATCTGCACTGTTGACGCACGTGATTACCACTCTTGTGGGGATATTTGCGGGTCTTTATCTTTCGTTCATGCTAAGAAGACCTGCCTTCCTACTGCTTTTTGTCACCATACCCGTCTTACTTTGGTTCTATTCCACTTACTTCAAAAAGCAAGTACTTGTTGGCAATATTTTGGTAGCCCTTTTAGTAGCATTGACGGGCTACATGGTGGTATCAGTAGAGTTTGCGGCCTTCGACAGGATGGGTGGCGGTCCGAACACAGGAGCGGAGCCACTGTCAAGTATTTGGTACTCGGTGTGCGCATATTCGATTTTCGCCTTTATCAGCAACCTGGGCCGCGAGATAATAAAGGACATGGAGGATGCTGAGGGAGATAAACTTGCGGGGTGCCACACTTTGGTCATAGAGCTGGGTGAGAAATATTCAAAATCTGTTATCATTCTCGTCCAGATTGTACTCCTTTTCGGGTGCAGCTTAGCTCTATGGAACCATGATTGCGAGAACAAAATCCTCCCATGGGCATACGCATCATTGTTCATCTTTATCCCAACTATAGCGTTGTGCATAATGGTGGCAAGAGGTAAAAGCAGAAAGGACTTCCACAGAGCTTCCACTCTTAGCAAGGTGGTCATGGCCATGGGATTAGCCTCAATTTTATTAGGAATTTAAATCATAATGACTCAAATGACAATAAACTCACTTTTCAATCACAGGTCGATTCGCAAATACACAAGTCAGAAAATTGCCCAAGAGACCATAAACAAAATCATCTCAGCAGGAACAAGAGGTTCGAACACCGGCAATATGCAGCTGTATAGCATAGTGCTGACAACTGACGAGAAGACGAAAGAGGCGCTCGCCCCAGCGCACTTCAACCAGCCCATGATAACCTCGGCCCCGCTTGTCGCCACAATATGCGTTGACGTCAACCGCATGACAAAGTGGTGCGAGGTCAGCGGTGCAGACAAAGCATTCAACAACTTCGAGTCTTTCCTCACTGGCTCAATAGATGCGACAATTGTAGCCCAAAACATGACAATTGCGGCGGAAGAAGAGGGCCTTGGAATTTGCTACATTGGCACCACGACATACAATCCGGAGCAGATAATCAACACCCTCAATCTGCCCAATGGCGTGTTCCCACTCATAACGCTAACTATCGGATATCCAGACGAGCAACCTGAGCTGACCGAACGTCTGCCAGACAGGGCTGTCGTCCACATGGACAAATATAAAGACTACACGCCGGACGACATTAAAGAGTTGCATGCGGAAAAGGAGAGCAATCCCCAAAACAAAAAATTCGCCGAAGAGAATGGCAAGGCCAATCTTGCGCAAGTTTTCTCTGAGGTCCGCTATCCCAAGCAGTCAAGCGAAGCCTTCAGCAGCAAAGTGCTTGACGTGCTGAAAAAGCAAGGGTTGATGTAGAATTGCGCCATTAACTGATAAAAAGCCCCGCCTCCTGAAACAATGGAGGCGGGGCTTTTTATTATATATTTCAGCTGATGATTAGCCTACAGCTTTCTTTCTATCGCAATATCTCTCACACTCAAGGCAGATGTCATAGCCCAATAGAGTACCGAGGATAAAATCCTCCTCAGGGGTCAATTCATAAAGAGGCCGGGAAACAAAACCACTGACAGCCTTGATGCACTGCGGACGACCAAAATAAATGTTCACGTTAGAGTTGCCCACATCTTGCACAAGGTAATCAATACCAAGTTTCCCAATCCGCTCAATGGCGGAAGAAGCCAACTCCTTACGCAAAGTAAAGAGAACCAGATTACGGACACCCTTTTGGTATTCATAGAGGTGATTGCTCAAAACCATGAAAGAAGCATTCTCGTTCGCCATGACAATCAAATTTCTTGAATGATGAGGTATTAGAAATTAAAGCTAAAGGCCAAGTGAAGCGACCCAGGCATCAATACGTCCGTCCGTCTTGTCACTCTCATTCACCTCGTCAATCGCAAGACCAACGAACTGGCCATCGGACACAGAAGCTGAGCTATCAAACGTATAACCATCGGCAGAGACACCGCCTACAATAGTCGCTCCGCCTTCCTCTGCCGCCTTTGCAATTATCGAGATAGCGTCGCAAAAAGTGTCAGAATAAGAAGACGAGTCACCACAGCCAAAGACCGCTACTTTCTTTCCTGCGAGAGAAGAGGACTTGAGAAGCTCAACTCCATCATACCAGTCATCCTGCAACTCACCACAGCCCCAAGTAGATGATCCGAGAACAAGGACATCATTTGCCGCAATCACATCCGCATTGAAATCAGACACGGGTATAGCCGTAGCGCCGATCTTAGAAGCGATGCGACCTGCGACATCCTCCGTGGTTCCAGTCGTAGAACCGTAAACAACAATTACATTGCTCATAATAATACATTCTTTTTGTCAGACCACTTACCTAAAGGCAGTTACCAGACAAGTTGATTTTTCGTTATTTTTACAGAAACAAAATTAAGACAGACGGCAATCAACAACAATAGACAAAAGTAGGTATTCTTAATTCATTCTAAAGAAAATAAACCACAAACATAAATCTCACTATCTCAACAAGTTACATAATAATACTAATTTTTCAAGGAGTAAATTGAATAGAAACAATGTAGTAAATGAGTACCTAAGCCCATAAAGATGTAATACACATTGCACAACTATGCATTGCTCCAATAATCATTAACTTTGTGGCGCAAAGA
>CAVETY010000002.1:0-260086 GCA_963618945.1 Bacteroidaceae bacterium | reverse complement strand
TGCGGAAATAGCTCAGTTGGTAGAGCACAACCTTGCCAAGGTTGGGGTCGCGAGTTCGAGTCTCGTTTTCCGCTCTCAAGGTTGCCAATGTAGCTCAGTGGTAGAGCACTTCCTTGGTAAGGAAGAGGTCACGGGTTCAAGTCCCGTCATCGGCTCTCTTTAAAATCCCTGACAATGTTTCATTGTCGGGGATTTGTTGTTTTTATACAACCATCCCGTGATATATGATTGCGGGTAGACTCTCATTTATTGCAATCTGAGAAAACCGAGGAGTAAAATCAAACGCGCAGCTGTTCACATATCACAGGAGCAAAGGTTCATCCCATTGCGCACGACTGCGCAAAAAGAGCCGAAGCCTCCCAGAGAATTACAATCTCGAGGAGGCTTCGGCTTGTTATGTATGCCTTGCCTGACTTACCGACAGGCGACTGAAGTTCGCTTAGAGGGCAGACTGGAACTGCTGGAGGAAACGAACGTCGTTCTCAAAGAAGTTCCTGATGTCATCAACGCCATAGCGCAACATGGCGATGCGCTCAACGCCCATGCCAAACGCGTAGCCGCTATACTCCTTGGGGTCGATGCCATTGTTCTCAAGCACGGCAGGGTCAACCATTCCGCAGCCGAGAATCTCAAGCCAGCCGGAGCCTTTGCAGACACCGCAACCCTTGCCTCCGCAGAGGGTGCAGCTCACGTCCATCTCGGCAGACGGCTCGGTGAAGGGGAAGTATGACGGGCGGAGTCGGATCTCCACCTCAGAGCCGAACATCTCCTTAGCGAAATAGAGGAGCACCTGCTTGAGGTCGGCGAAAGAGACGTTCTTTGCCACATAGAGGCCCTCCACCTGATGGAAGATGCAGTGAGCGCGGGCCGAGATTGCCTCATTACGGAAGACGCGGCCAGGGAAGACGGCACGGATGGGTGGCTTCTGACGCTCCATCTCACGAACCTGGACTGAGCTGGTGTGAGTGCGGAGCAGGATGTCAGGGTTGGTATTAATGAAGAAAGTGTCCTGCATGTCACGCGCCGGGTGCTCGGGCGGGAAATTGAGGGCAGTGAAGACGTGCCAATCATCCTCAACCTCAGGACCCTCAGCGACAGTGAAACCGAGACGGCCGAAAATATCGACTATCTCATTCTTGACAATGGAGATGGGGTGGCGTCCGCCGATGGGAGAGGAGGTGGCGGGACGAGTAACATCAGTCGCAACCTGCTCAGTCACATTAGCGGCAGCGGCCTGGGCCTTAAGCTCCGCGATCCTGTCCTGTGCGAGAGTCTTGAGCTCATTGAGCTTTTGACCCATCTCACGCTTAAGTTCGGGCGCCACAGTCTTGAATTCGTCAAAGAGTGCGGAGACCTCACCTTTCTTACTGAGGTATTTGATTCTGAGAGCCTCGACATCCTCGGCTTTCTGAGCTTTGAGCTGAGAAATCTCGGCCTTGAGGGCTTCTATCTTGTCTTTCAACATTTGAATATCTTATTAAAGTACGGCAAAAATAGTCATTTTTTTAGATACGCAGCCACATTGCGCTCCTTATAAGGGACTAACACATTGCATCAGCCGACGACACGCGCCACCTCCACACAAATGTCATGAGGCTCAACGGGGCGAAGCGAAGACTGCGGGCGGACAACTACGGGTGGGCACATGAGGTGCCTGAAGGACTCGCCCGACAAAGCAAGCTCTGAAATAATGGCCGCGGCGGACAGCCCAGACGGGTCAGTGTCCACAACCACGAGACGCTTGGTTTTGCGGAGGGACGCAGAGACCAATCCCGCGGAATCGAGTGGACGAAGCGAGGTTAGGTGAATATGGTCGACACGCAGGCTCTGGGCCGACAACAGGCGAACGGCATCGGCCGCATGGCGCGTGGCCAAGCCGAAAGAGACGAGCGTCACGTCCTCACCCTCAGAGAGTCGCGACGCGGACACATCGGATGCCTCAGGGACCAAATCGCACTTGGCGTCAAATCCAGGTTCAAGGACAATCGCCTGACGCGGATTTGAGAAAAGCTCACGATAGATCCCTTGAGCCTCGGCGAGAGTGACGGGAGTGTAGACATTAGTCGAGGAGGGGGACGATGCGAGAAAAGCGCCGACCTCAATGTCCGTGGAGCGGACTATGACCGCGTCATCGGGATAACTTGCCAAAAGAGAAGACCGCGCATCGGAAGCCGAAGCATCAACGACAGGCAAAAACCCAGCCTTTGCCACGCCAATGGCCTTGTTGACAGCACCCGCCCCGGCTGGCATACACATGACTGGCTTGGGCGACAACGCATACAGATCAGATATGTCGGCCAAAGACCTGTGCGGATGACGGATTGGCGTGTCGGCCACAAGAGACGAGAGATAAGCGCCACGGCGGTCGCGCTCCACCTGTTGACGTGTCTCTGACTCTATTTCAGAGAGTTGTTCTTCCGTGGCTATTTGTTTTTCGGTTATCCAATGGCCAAAAGCCTTGACATCGGCATCGTCGCCACTGACAAAAGTAAGAGTCGTGCAGCCACGTCGGGCCGTCTCCACCTGCTGACGCATGACACGGCACAGGGCGGCATAGTCTCCACCCTTGGCAGCCTCAATGTTAAGAGTCTTGCGACCACCAGATGATTGGCAGAAACCACTGAGCTGACGAATCAGATTGCCGTTTGACGTCGAGCCGTTGTTATTCCACAGCACTATGCACAAAGGCAGAGAGCGGGCGGCGGCATAAGACACGCTTTCAAAAAAATCGCCATTAGAGCCGAAGTCGCCACAAGCCGTGCAGACAATGACACGGCGTCCGCCCTCTTCACCTGCGACCACGCCACGCGCAGAGGCATCCGCCAAAGCCATGCCCACAGCCACGGAGAGGCGGTTAGGCGCGCCATGGCTATAGAGGTCATAGGCGGCGGAGAAAAGCGACGAGAAAAAGAGAGGCGACGTGACGGAACCGCGCACAAGCTCGGCTGTCAGATCAAGCCCGGCCGACACATAGGCGTCGTCCTCCCCCGCAAAACGCGCAAGGGTCACCTGCGCCACGTCACTCAGGGCTGTAACGTAGTGGCAATCAGCGTCGACCATGGCCGAGCGCCTCATCTCACGGCCCAAGAACGCCAAGCGGTAGTCGCTTAGCACCTGCTCCTTGAACTGCCTGAGATTAATATCCGATTCGTGGCGAGATTCTGTCATGCCGCAAAGTTAGCACAAAGAATTGACCATTTCCATCTCCGCAGCCACGTCCATAGCCACCGATTTGGATGCCTCGTCAGACCGAGACTCCGACTCTTTGCGGAGAGACTCAATGGCCTGTTTGTCGGCAAAGTCGTCACCATAGAGGGACAAACGGCACAGTTGGCGAGCGAGGAAGCTGATTGCCTTAGCCTCAGCGTAAGTCCATTCGCTCTTGGCAACAGTCCCGCTCAGCACAGATTGAGCGTTACTTGCCACACCGCGGATCTTGGACGACCAGCTTATATAGTCATCGGTCGTCACATCAGGAGCTGAGGCCTTGCGGAACTCGGGACGGGAGAGAACAACCAACGCACGCGCCAAAAGATTAAGCGCGACAGCCAAGTCATACCCTTTCGCCCTGGCGGCAATCATGGTTGCTGCTGTGACCGCCGCATCCACATTCTCGGCCTTGACAACAAGGAAAGGCAGGGTGTCAGCCATCTCGAGAGTGGCGACCGACTCCGCATAACGAGAAATAGTCTCGGCCGTCGGGTTATGAGCAGCCACACCAGCCGCGCCAATCAGCATAAGGTCCCGCCACTCTGACAGCCATAAGTCATAGCACTCATCCTCAGAGAGATGCTCTTGTGCGGCTACATCACGAGCGTGTTGGAGGGATATGCCGTAGTTTGCCTTATATGAATCGTCGAGACTCTTCATTATCTGAGCGACATCGCCATTCATGTGGCGGCGCACTTGGAACTTGAGGTCTCGAAGCCTTTCGGGGGTCATCGTTGTTTAGAATTAAGATAAACAATATTTTTTTTGCCTTTACTCTTGCAAATATAGAGAAAATGGCTGAACTTTGCACTCGCAAAACAAAAGATGGTGGGTGTAGCTCAGTTTGGTTAGAGCGCCAGATTGTGGCTCTGGAGGTCGCCGGTTCGATCCCGGTTACTCACCCCATCAAGTGGGTTCCAGCCTCGACCTAAGGGTCGGGGCTGGATTTTTTTATTGCCATCTGCCCGAACCGCATTTACCGTTCAGCAAACAGCCGAGGAGGCTAATAATTCTCAGAAAGACACAGCTTCCAAGATTCCGCATAAGGGGAACACACCGTCCGTCTACAACCGCAGCCTCCAATGGACAATTAGTTGCAATCCCCAAAGGGCAATCAGCGCATAGCCCCTCAGCACACCATGAGAGATAAAGACAGTGCGCCTACAGAGCAGGGCCGAACTCCGTTCACCCTCAGCCAAGAAAAAGCGATTTATTTGGCAAATCGGGGATTTATTTATACCTTAGGGATGGAAAGTTGAAGAAATGGCAATGGAACTAAAAGACCAACTGAAGAAATTCTTCGGATTCGACACCTTCAAGGGGAATCAGAAAGAGATAATTGAGAACCTGATGGCAGGCAAGGACACGTTCGTCCTCATGCCAACGGGCGGAGGCAAGTCGCTATGCTATCAGCTGCCGGCGCTGCTGCTCGACGGCACAGCCATAATCATCTCGCCCCTCATAGCCCTGATGAAGAACCAGGTGGACATGGTCCGCGGCTACTCCGCCAACAACGGCGTGGCGCACTTCCTCAACTCGTCACTGACCCGCGCGAGCATCAACGAGGTCAAGAATGACGTGGCGGCGGGCGTGACAAAGCTGCTCTACGTCGCGCCCGAATCACTTAACAAAGAGGAGAACATCCAGTTCCTGCGCGGAGTCAAGATATCTTTCTATGCTGTTGACGAGGCGCACTGTATTTCAGAATGGGGCCACGACTTCCGCCCCGAGTACCGCCGCATACGCCCCATCGCCGACCAGATTGGCCGAGCACCCATCATAGCCCTCACAGCCACCGCGCCCCCAAAGGTGCAGCACGACATCATGAAGAGCTTGGACATAATGGACGCCACGGTGTTCAAGTCCTCCTTCAACCGCCCGAACCTCTATTACGAGGTGCGACCGAAACAGAACGCGACAAAGGACATAATTCACATACTCAAGGGCAACCCCGGCAAGAGCGCCATAGTCTACTGCATGAGCAGGAAGAAAGTGGAGGAGCTGGCGGAAAGCCTGAACATCAACGGCATAAAGGCCGTGCCATATCACGCGGGTCTCGACGCCGCCACCCGTGCGGAGAATCAGGACAAGTTCCTGATGCAGAGAGTCGACGTGGTCTGCGCCACCATAGCGTTCGGCATGGGCATAGACAAGCCCGACGTGCGCTACGTTTTCCACTACGACATCCCTAAGAGTCTGGAGGGCTATTACCAAGAGACTGGACGAGCAGGCCGAGACGGCGGCGAGGGACGATGCATAACATTCTACAGCCGCAAAGACATCCAAAAGCTCGAGAAATTCATGCAGGGCAAGCCCCTCAACGAGCAGGAGATAGGCCGGCAGCTGATAGCCGAGACCGTGGCCTACGCCGAGAGTGGCGAGTGCCGCCGCAGGACATTGCTCAACTACTTCGGTGAGAACTTTGACGTGCCTAACTGCGGATGCTGCGACAACTGCCTCAACCCGCGCGAACGCTTTGACGCGCGCGAGGCCGTGGAGCTGCTCACCGACGTGGTAGGCGAGTTCAACAACCGATATAAAGCCGAGTATATCATAGACTTCATCATGGGCGTGGCCACCGACCAAATCAAGTCATACGGGCATGCCGAGCATGAGCTGTTTGGCAACGGGTCGGACCACGACAGGAAGTACTGGACCTCGGTGCTCCGCCAGTCCATCGTGGCCGGATATATAGCAAAAGACATTGAGAATTACGGCCTCCTGAGACTTGGCGACCATGCGGAGGAGATTGACAAGGACAAGAATCCCATCATGTTCTGCATGGACCGCGACTTCACTGACGCTGACGACGAGGAGTCAACCTCTCAGGGCGGCACTTCGGCTTTGGACGACGTGTTGTTCAGAGCACTTAAAGACATGCGCCGCGACATGGCAGAGAAGCTCAACCTGCCGCCCCATGTTATATTCTCAGACCCGGCCCTCGAATCGATAGCCACCTACTACCCCATCACACTTGACGAGCTGAAGAGCATCCCGGGCGTGGGTGAGGGCAAGGCTCACAAATTCGGCAAGAAGATTGTCGAGTTCATAGCCAAGTACGTGGACGAGAATGAGATTGAGCGCCCGCAAGACACCGTCATAAAGACAGTGGCCAACAAGTCTAAAAACAAGGTGGCCATCATACAGGGCGTGGACCGCAAGATAAACCTTGAGGACTTGGCAAAGAGCAAAGGGCTCACCATGGCCGAGTTGATAAAAGAGATGGAGGCCATTGTCTACTCAGGCACAAAACTGAACGTGGACTACTACCTCCGCGACCAATATGACTCTTACCTCGTGGACGATGTTTTCGCCTATTTCAAGGAGGCGGAAGACGACTCGATGAAGACGGCCATGGAGGAGTTGCCAGAGGACGAGTACCCCGAGGAGATGATACGCCTCGTGAGAATCAAGTTCGTGAGCGAGGTGGGCAACTAAGCCTCGCCCTCGGCGAGATCCGTTCACGAGAGCGACCACCGGCATTATGCGCAGCCAAAGCGGGCGGGGCGTTATGTGAACCATAGCGCCCGGCCCGTTTGGCGGTATTATGGTGAGGTGACTCCAAGCCCGCCGACGAGACATAAGAAAACGAAGACAAAAGAGACAAGGATAGCACAGATGAAATGGGAGGACCTGCTCATTGCGCAGCGCACAGGCAAACAGACGCCGCGATTAGAGCACTCACGCACCGAGTTCATGCGCGACTATGACCGCATTATCTTCTCGGCGCCATTCCGCCGTTTGCAAAACAAGACACAAGTATTCCCGCTGCCGGGCTCCATATTCGTACACAACCGCCTGACGCACAGCATCGAAGTGGCGTCCGTGGGGCGCTCGCTGGGACGCAGTGTGGCTGAGGAGCTGACGAGCCGCGGGCTGATGTCATCCGAGATGGCCATGTCGATAAGCGACATCGTGTCGGCCGCCAGCTTGGCCCACGACATGGGCAACCCTCCTTTCGGACATTCAGGCGAGCGCGCCATACAACATTACTTTGCCAATGGCGACGGACAGAACTTAGCCAACCACCTGACAAAGGAGCAGCTGGCCGACGTCACCAACTTCGACGGCAACGCCAACACGTTCCGCCTGCTCAGCCACTCATTCGCAGGACGTAGGCATGGAGGCTTCTCACTCACCTACCCCACCCTCGCCTCCATAATCAAATATCCGCGTCCCTCCATCGGGGTGAAAAAATTCGGCTATTTCCAGCAAGACGAGGAGACGTTCACCGGCATCATGCAGACACTCGGAATTCCAGAGACAGACCCCGAGCGCGGCGAGTATGCGCGTTTCCCACTCGTCTACCTCGTCGAGGCGGCTGATGACATCTGCTACCAGGCCATGGATGTGGAGGACGCCTACCGCTTAGGCATCTTCAGCTATGACGAGACCCGCGACCTCTACATGGAATATTTCGACCCGTCAGCCGACGCACAGACCTACGAGGGTCTCAACCGCGTGTGCCAAGCTGTCACCGACCGCCATGAGCAAGTAGCGTACATGCGCACACTGCTCATTGCCCTGCTGGTTCGCGAGGCCACGAGGATTTTCGCCGACAACATAGACGATATTCTGGATGGCAAATTCAAAGGGTCGCTCATATCACATCTCACTGGCCGCCCTCGCATGGCAATGGACCACATGGCCCAGACTGCCGTAGAGAGGATATACCGTCACCAGAGCGTCGCGCAAATCGAGCTCACAGGCTTTGCCATCATCGGCACACTGATTGACAAGTTCATCGGCGCGCTGCTCAATCCGGATATCTACTACTCCAGCCTCATCCTGCCATTCATCCCCGAGCAATACCGCGTCCCGACTGACGCCCCTGTATATGACAAGATCATGAGCGCCATAGACACAGTGAGTGGCATGACAGACCTCTACGCCGTGGACCTTTATAAGCGAGTGAAAGGGTGAGATTTTGCGGTTATTTGACAATAAATTACTAACTTAGCATTTCTTAAGGGACAATCACGCCACCGCAAACCGCCCATTGAGAGCGAAAAGCGGGCAGCAGCACACAGTTTAGACACAAATACAATGAAAATAAGCGGATTAGCGGCCACACTCACGGCCATTGTACTGGCATACGTCTTGCCAGAGGCAGGGGCGAGCGCACAAGAGACCGCCCAACCCACAATAAAACTTCAGCTTTCGGAGGCGAGTTTCTGCAGCACCACGGGCGGAGCTCTCACCATAAGCCCCATAATTGGCGGGCTGACGCAGAGCGAGGTGGAGACCTATTCGCGCCTCGACCTCCAGTGGGACAACGGCAACGGAGCAATAACACTGCTTAGCTGGGACACGAAAACAGAGATAAAAGACCTGGTGTGCGACGCGAAAAACGTCTACGCGGGAACTTCATATGACGAGGAGACCGGCACGAGGGACTACAAGGCTACCATCTACAAAGCCACTTTGCGCAACAGCGACCTCGACCAGGTGAGCCTTACGCCCGTCACGCCCTACGAGACCACGTGGCACGTCTACGGCACACCGCGCACTGACAACCTGCTGCCCGAGACCGACCCGCGCAGACTGATTATTTTGGGCGACTCCCGCGCATGCGGTTTCGACTACGAGCTGAGCACCAACCCGGGATGGGCCAACGTCTCAACCTACGAGTGGAGCGTCTCAAACACAGACCAATACACCATAGAGGGCAACGGAAACACAGCCACCCTGAGCCAGATACGCAATGCGGACAGAGGTTCTAACGTCAAAACGACCAATGTGACAGTCATTCAGACCGTCGGCGGCGTGTGCCAAGCCACATACACTAAGGAGGTGACCCTCATGGGCAGGCCAGACGCCACACTCTCTCTCGATGAGGAGAAATATCCCGATGGCACCATACTCATCTGCACCAATGCGGACGAGTCCGATGACACGGGACGCAGGTTCAGCGCATTGGTTGACCTCATTGGCGACGGGCCTATGACGGTGACCCTCAGCACTGGAGACCGCGCCACCTTCGGCAACATAGACGAGGGTGCCAAAGTGTTCGCCAACGCCTACGTGGACAAGGCCGGCCGCGTGACGATAACAAAGGTGGTGGATGACAACGGATGCGTCTCCGACAGCTCGACGCCCGACCTCATCCATGGCGGAGTGAGTGTGACGGACAGGACTCCGCAGCCCGGCTTCGCGTCAGACTCCATCTTCACCCGCGAAGTCAAGATTGACCTGAGCGTCACCCCGACAGACGACACAAACACATTCAGCTGGGGCATAAAGTCCCGCGGTTACGATTCCGGCATTGACGGATGGGGCACACAGTCCACTGCATGGTCCAACATGGCCGGGCGAGTCGATTACTACGTCGTGGAGACCATGGCGGGCGACGCCCTCACGGGTCAACCCGAATGCCCGTCAGACACAGCCTTCATATCCGTATACTTCGACATGCCGCTGCGCTACCCCAACGCCATCAGCCCCAACGGCGACAACATCAACGACAGGCTGGTCATTGAGGGTCTGCCGGCAACCAACACACTCTTCGTCTACGACGGCCGAGGCAAGAAAGTCTACGAGAAAGTCAACTACCGCAACCAATGGTCGGCCGACGGACTCGATGACGGCTATTACGCCTACGTGCTCAAAGGCGACGGGATTAGCACAATCAAGGAGACCCTCGCAATCAAGCGCAACTAAGGCTCAACAAAACCAAAAGCGCAGACAATGACTGGATTAAGAGACAAGATAAAGAGACTACTCCCTGCGGCGGTCATGGCCGTGGGACTCGTGGCAGCACCCGCCGCCGAGGCGCAGAACGAGCTCGTAGTGTCACAATATATGCACAACTACTTCGCTGTCAACCCTGCATTCGCGGGTTCGCGAGACGGACTGACCATCTTCGGCAGTTTCCGCAAACAGTGGAGCGGGATTGAGAGCACGCCAATGAGCCAACTGCTGACACTCAACACCCCGATGCGACATGACAAGCTGACGGGCGGCATCAGTGTCTACAACCAGACAATTCACGAGAGCCGCAACTCAGGCATCTTGGCCACAGTCGGCTACCGCACCAGGATTAGCAACTCGGCTTGGCTTGGTTTGGCTTTGCAGCCGGGCGCAGCTTTCCGTTCGACAGACTGGACTAAGGTCCGCACCATGGATCGGGACAAGGAGGATGTCGTATTTACTGAGAAAAAGACTGGCGTGGCGCCACTTCTGGGCGTTGGTGTCAGCGTCTATGGCGAAAACTTCTTCGCGGGCGTCAGCACCTCTACCCTCTTCGTAACCAACGATTTTGACAAGGCCGACACCGAGTTCGCCCCGGTCGACGCCACCTATATGGCTTGCGCAGGCTATTGGTTCAACCTCTCACAAGGTTTCGCCATCCAGCCATCCGTACTCGTGGATTACAGCAAGGCCAACAGCACGGCCGCCAACATAAGCCTCTCCGGCATATGGAACGACAAGGTGTGGGTGACGCTCGCATACCGCACAAACAAAGACGCCACCGCCGGATTGGCCTACTCGCCAAACGGCAGACTTAAAGTGGCATACAGCTACACCATGACACTTGGAGACTTGAACGGATATAACAGCGGATCGCACGAGATTTCGCTGCAATATGACTTCATCTACAAGGTCAAGACAGTGAGCCACAGGTTCTTCTAACAGAATAACGACAGAGAGACGAGAATGAAGAAAGGACATATAGGCGCAATGAGGGCGGCAATCTTAGCGGCAGGCGCAATTCTCACCATCAGCTCGGCCGTGGCGCAAGACATAGCCATTGAGCCGCTCGACCTGACGAGCGACGCCCAGGCCATTTACCCCGTGCTGCGCGACTCGACACTCTACTTCGCCAGCGACCAGAGGTGGGACATAGGCAAGACCTATTTCAACCAGCGCGGCGGATACCTTTACAAGATCTACCGTGTAGGGATCAAGAACCGCAAACCCAACGGATCGGCTCGCCCCTATTTCACCAAGGCGGGCGAGGGCACTAACATGTTCTGCCTCACATTCGACCCCAACGGCACGCCATACGTGACCGAGAACGACATGAGCAAGAGCGCCATGCGCGGCGCGCCCATGGTCATCACGCACTATGACGGACGCGAGGCGAGCAAAGGCCACACCGTCGACACGCCGGAGGGAGCCAGCTCGGGCATGGCGTCAATATCAGAAGATGGCAAACTGATGATTTTCGCATCTGACGCACGCGGCGGCGAGGGACGCGCTGACCTCTATTACTGCGAGTTGACCAGAAGCGGATGGACAGAGCCTAAGAACCTGGGCCCCCTGGTGAACACCCCCGGCACAGAGACCGCCCCCTTCATCCACCCCTCGGGTAAGATATTCTTCGCCTCAGACGGCCGTGAAGACAGCCGCGGACTGGACATATATTACACCCTGCGCAACGCCGACGGCTCATTCGCCAAACCCCAAAAGTTGGACGACGGCATCAACAGCCGACGAGACGACTACGGAATCTATTACAGCGATGATGAGACTTGGGGCTACGTGACCTCCAACCGCGACGGCAAGGACAAGATATACTACTTCCAGCGCACATTCCCGACATTCGAGGACAAAGAGGAGCTTCAGCACATGAACCTCTGCTACGACCTCTATGAGGCCAGCGCGGAGAACTATGACACCACCTCTTTCCAATGCCGATGGAACTTTGGCGACGGGGCGTCTGCTATAGGCGTCGAGGTAAGCCACTGCTACGCCGGCGAGGGCACCTACACCATCGACTTGAGCGTGCTTGACAAGACATCGGGCGAAGAGATGTTCTCTTTGGCGCAATATGAGCTCGAAATTAGTAAACCTGAACAGGTGGAAATCGTAATACCGGAGAAGATACGCGCAGGCGAGGCGGCGACCTTCTCGGCGAACACCGACGGGCTGAAAGGCTTCCGTCCGCGCGAATTTTACTGGACCATGGGCAATGGTGACCAGATAAAAGGCAAGAGCGTCACCACAATTTTCTCAAAACCGGGCACCTATCGCGTTGAGTGTGGCACGATTGATGCAAGGAAGACGGGAGAGAGGCATTGCACATGGACAGAAGTCACAGTGGAATAGCCGACATAAGAAAACCTCTGAACTAACCCGGACAAAGAAAAAGCAATGAAAATCAAGCGATTGATTATGGGTCTCGCCGCCCTCATGACTGTTACCACAACCTTGGCACAGCCTGTGCCAGGCGCCGATGAGAACATCCCGTTCCTCATGACGTTTGGCAAAGACAGCCAGACTGAGTGGGGCGATGACAACTTTGTACAAATTATTTTCTTCTCAATACCCTCAGATTGCACCACACCAATCTACATCAGGGTGTTCGACCCCGACTGCGGCGGCAAGAATGACGAGGTGCGCGGCGACTTCAACACCAAGACCCGCTTCAGCATCTACGGCGGCAAAGAGTCGTGCTCAAACAAAGACGCGCAGAAAAGCAACATAAAAGGCAAGTACAAGAGCGGCACGATGTTGGCCACCAAGACCTTTGGCGCTGACGCGCAGTATGACGACAAGTGGTACACCTTTGGCCCATTCAACCCGTCGGAGGGTGAGGACCTGCCGGAGTATGGGGGACGCACCTTCAAACTGGTCATTGAGGGCTTGGCGGGAGATGACGGCAACATGTACCGCCTCTTCCTGAGCCGCAAGAAGGACGACAACGTGAAAGTGGACGGCGCTTTCGCCTACTACTTCAAGTATAAGTTCCGTATGCACGACTCGGGCAACGAGGTGTCGCACATCTACCCCTATATTGACGACAAGACCATATCGCTCAAGCAGAGCAACTTCGACTGGGATAAGGACGGCATGTTGCGCATTGTGTCAGTGGCCAAGAATGGCGAGATGATGCAGGTGAGCGGAAACAACGAATGGGTCTCCAGCACTCACAAGGTCGTACCCGAAGAGAAGAATACCTCATGGGACATCCAGATGATCAAATTCAAGAATAAGCCCTTGAAGAACAACAACGTGGTCATCTTCCTTGAGAACCAATATGGCGAACTGATGCCCTTCTATAGCGTACCTATCGGAGGCATCCCCAAGTATAAATACACCATAGGTGTCAAGCCTAAAAAGTAGAGGGACAAAGACTTACATCCGCAGGAGAAGCCTTCGGACCCGAAGACAAAAGAACCCAGTGACGCCGCCACCCGCACTATCAAAAAATGCGGGGCGGCGTCATGCATATCTCAAAACCAGGTAAAAACTATGACCATGAAAAAGTTGGCGACCACATTGCTACTCCTTGCCGGAGTGGCGGCTAATGTTGTGGCGCAAAACTTCAACCTCTCGAAGTTCACCAACGCGCAAGGGCTTCCGCAGAACTACATATATAGCCTGGTCCAAGATAACAACGGTTTTGTCTGGATAGGCATGGCCGAGGGCCTCTCCCGCTATGACGGACTGCAATTCGTCAACTACACCGTCCGCGACTCACTGTCTGACAACTATGTGACAGACATGATCATAGACACCGACGGCAACCTGTGGTGCGGTCATGGCAACGGACAATTCACGTATAACGACGGGCGCAAATTCATCAAGATGCCCGCCAACGACGAGATGCAGGCGCCAATCAAGGACATGTGCCTTGATGACCGCGGCAACATCTGGGCCGTGGAGCAGAACATGGGCATCGTCAAGATAACCCCCGAACACAAAATGGTCACCTATTTTGACGATGAGATGTTCGGAGGCAGGATGTATACCTCGATATGCGCAGTCAACTCCATGACTCTGTTGGTGGGAACGTCTGATGGTCTCATGACAGTAAGAGTGGAGGCCGATGGGACGCTCCGCGCACCTGAGGAGATAAGCGACCTGCCCGTCGGGATGGTCAACTGCATCACGCCCACCCGTCATGGTTCAGACTTCTGGGTGGGATTTGATGACGGCAGCATCTACCGCTACTCGCCCTCTCACGGGGCCAAGATGCTCAGCCAGTGTAACAAGATTTGCTCAAACGGCAAAGTGGCCGCCTATGACATCCGCTCCATCTATGAGGAGGAGAGCGGCAACCTCTATTTGGCCACATGGGGCGACGGCGTCAAAGTGTGGGAATATAGGGAGGACACACAGGACTACGTTGAGAGCCTGACCATTAACGAACTGAACGGTCTCGGCAACAACTATGTGGCGGACATCATGGTGGACCGCGAGGGCATCTTCTGGTTCGCCACCTACGGCGGCGGCGTCGTGGCCTGGATTAACAACTACTTCGCTCAATACAACATTGCCGACATAGGCATGACGCGCGCACGCGTCATCACCGCCCAGACTCATGGTGAGAGACTGTGGATCGGACTGAACGACGGACTGATTAACATTGACACCAAGTGCATGTCCAACTTCGAGTACTTCGACCGCTCCGCTGGTCTGCCCGATCGCAAGGACATCACACGGATTATATTTGACGACAAGCGCAACACGCAATACGTCGGAACACGCGGCGGCGGCATTTTCGTCCGCAAAATGAGCGAGATGCGCTATCGTCCGTTGCAAGTGGCTGGACTGCAACAAAGCCAGATGGCGATCAATGATTTGACCCTTGACGACAAGAGGCTCTACGCCGCCACCATGGGCGGACTCGTCATCTATGACATCGAGACGGGCGAGTCACATATCTACACCACCGAGAACGGACTGCCTCACAACAACATCAACTTCGTCAAGCTGGACCGCGAGGGGCAACTGTGGATAGGTCCTAAAGACAGCGGAATAGCCATGCAATATAGCGACGGCGAGTTTGATGTTCACCGTCTTGCCGACGTGCCAGTGGATGTGGCAGGCATGGTTTTTGATGACCGCGACCGCTTCTGGCTCGCCACAGTCAACAACGGCATCATCTGCACCAGCAATGACACCATCGTCTCCATCACATCGGCAGACGGACTTGCGAAGAACTATTGCTACGGCATCTCACGCGACGGCAATGGACATATATGGATATGCCATCAGCCCGGACTGAGCAGCATAGACCTCAATAATGGCGCAATCCGCACCTACGGGTTAGGCTCAGGCATGAACTACGAGTTCACCGGCGCACAGCAGTCTGAGAATGGCGACATCTGGTTCTCAACGACCTCGGGCGTCGTCCACTACATCAGCGCCTACGACCGCCGAAACAGCGTCGCGCCCATTATCAACCTCACGAGCGTAGTCATCTCTGGCAAAAAGCATGACATACACGACGAGATTGATTTGGGCTATCCATACAGAGGCGAGCCTGACAAACTTGAGTTCCAATTTGTAGGCATCTGCATGAAAGACCAGTCGAACGTCACGTACGAATATTGGATGCAGCGAGCCGACGCCCCCGACTCCGAGGCTCATTGGATGCAGTTGGGGACGCTGAACCACAAAGAGTTCGACTATGTGCCAGACGGGGACTACATCCTCAACATCCGCGCATTCAACAGCTCAGGCATCGTATGCCAGCAGCCGCTGAAGATAAAGATACACATTGACAAGCCATTTTGGAAGATGGTATGGTTCCCCATTATCGCCATCATCCTGCTGCTGATGTGTGTACGCTCGTTCGCCAAATGGAGGGAGCGCAAACTCATGGCTCGCCAGCAAGAGTTGGAGGATGAGGTGAACCGCAAGACAAAGGAGATCAATGAGAAGAAAAACGAGATTGAGCGGAAAAATAAGGACATCACAGGCAGCATTACATACGCCAACCGTATTCAGACTGCCGTATTGCCCTCCCGCGCCAGCCTCAGGGGACTGCCCTTTGCGGACTCGTTCCTCCTCTTCCGCCCCCGCGACATAGTGAGCGGCGACTTCTACTGGTTCAATGTCTATGACAACCACGCGCTCATTTGCTGCGCCGACTGTACGGGACATGGCGTGCCGGGCGCCTTCATGACACTCATTGGCACCACAATCCTCAACGAGGCCACGCGCAACCCAGAGCTTCGCAACCCGAAAGCCCTGTTGGAGAGGTTGGACAAAGAGGTCAAACAGACCCTCAACAAGAACCAGACGGTGGAGACGCGAGACGGCATGGACTGCGCCATTATCGACGTCGACATCAACACAGGCATCATGATATCCGCAGCCGCCAAACGCCCTGTATTCGTGGTACGCAAAGGTAAGCTTGTAACCATCAAAGGCACAAGGCGAGCCATTGGCGACGTGTGGAATGACAACGAGTTCAAGGAGGTCACAACTCAGTTGCAAGACGGCGACTGCGTCTACATGTGCTCAGACGGCTATACGGACCAGCTCGGAGCCGCACCAGTCCTCGGAGAGCCTGCCAACACCCAGATAAACGAGGATGACGCAATCAAATTCTCAACCAAGCGATTGACCAACCTGCTGGAGGACATCTCGGAAGACACGATGGAGGATCAGCAGAGGATACTTAATGAGACATTTGACAAATGGCGTCATAACGTTGCGCCGGTAGACGACGTCATCGTGATGGGTCTGCGCTACAAAGAGCGAAACGCTAAGAAATAGAGGAAATTATATACAAGAGAAGAGAGGCCTCGGCAAAAAGGGGCCCCTCTTTTTTATTTAAGACGGCACAAAAAACAGACTCGTGGGCAAACTACTCCAATGGTCATCGGACATAATTGACGGGCTGTGGCACATCATAGCCCCAAGATGTTGCGAGGTTTGCGGACGGCCTCTTAATGCCAACGAGGAGGGTGTGTGCCGCCTCTGCATTGACGAATTGCCTGCCACGGGATTTGAGTATCAGCATGACAATCCGATGTTTCTGAGGATGGAGGGGCGAATAGGCCTATTGTCAGCATTCAGCTGCTTTCACTTCAGACGCGGCGAGACATTGCGTCAAATCATACACGCGTTCAAATATAAGGGGGACAGGTATACCGCCCGCGAAATGGGGCGCGAGATGGGACGCAGGGCGATGAACTCAGGTTTTATGGAACCATACGACTACATAATCCCCGTCCCTCTACACAAGAAAAGACTAAAGAAGAGAGGATATAACCAGGCCGAGCTGATTGCCGAGGGGATGAGCGAGGTGACAGGCGTTCCTGTTCTGACCAACGTCATCGAGCGCAAAGTCTACGCCAGTACCCAGACACGGCTAAGCGCCGCCGAACGTTATCGAAATGTGAGCAACGATTTCTGCTTAGCGGCAGGAGCAGAAGCAGTAAAAGGGAAAACACTCTTGGTCCTTGACGACGTATTCACCACAGGAGCCACAAGCGAGGCCTGCCTTGAGCCGCTGAGACACATAGAAGGCGTCAGATTAGGCTTAGCCACATTGGCCTACGCAGGTGACTAATAGGCCGATTTAAAGCCCTTGAGAGCCTTATTCAGTGCGGCGTGACGACCTCCGAGGAACTTGTCAAGGTCGGCATAAAAAGCTTTGCTGTGATCCATGTGGAGCGTGTGGGTCAGCTCATGCAAAATGACAAGGTCAATAAGCTCGTCCGGCAACCTCATGAGTTGGATGTTGAGACATATCCGTCCAGAGGAAGAGCAGCTGCCCCATTGAGTGCGCATATTACGCAAATCGACATGAGAAAACTTTAGGTCATGTAATTGGGCCAGCTCAGCCGTTCGAGCGGGCAGAAACTTTTCGGCCTCGTGACGCAAAGTAGCGTCAATGACCTTATGTACAAAAGTTTGAAACGACTCGCTATTGAAATCTTGACCCGACGGGTAAAAAATAGTGGTGGCTTGGTCACCAAATCGGGCGGTGGCATAGTCTGGCGCATGGACACCATTGACAGCGAAAAGGATATCGTGGTCGTGAGTACGGAAACGGGAGTCTGGCGTGAAAATCATCTTTTGCGGCTCCTTAGATTGCGCCTTTTTCAGGAGTCGCGTTATCTCATCGGTATGCTCAGTCAAAAATCGCTTAATGACATTGGCGGAAGTGCGCATTGGCACGGAGACACGAATACGCTGACCGGGATAAATCCGCAGAGAGACCCGCGAACTACGGGCGTTCTCAAAGACCTCAATCTGGCCAAACGTAGGGACTTCAAGTTCGTAGAGCATAGACCTTAATTATTCCATGAGACAGGGGCAGGCATTGCACAAAAGAAGAGCCAGAATCAACCTCGCCTCCTTTTGCCGATATTCTTTATTCCGCTATCCTTTTTCCCAATATCTGCCCGTTTGACCAATTTGACTGCCCCCCACGCCAAGGGCCACGAAGCCAAGCCGAGCAGAAGACCAAATATGACAGCTCCCGTGGCATAGGCGACAAAAGAGCTGCCAATCTCTTCGACCGAACTCAAGTCCGGCACCAAAGAGACTGGCAGCCCTGTCACCGTCCCGCCAATACTCAGCGAGGCGTAGAGAATGAAAGGAATGAAGGGTGGCAGACTCACATTAGAGAATGCCACCACCACAACCTTGTTAAGTTTGAAGACATGCGCGAGACCTACAGCCGCCAACATCTGGAAACCCCAAATCGGCATGACAGACATTGCCACACCGAGGGCTATGGCAGAGGCCAAACGCGACGCGCTTTCGGGTGCTGTGAGAGTCCGCTTAAACCAGCGGAAAAACATGACAGGGTAAAGCCAGACAATGGCAATGAGAAGAAGCGCAGAGCATACGGCTATAAGCCTAAGCCACTCACGCCAACCGTCATCAGACCTTACGCATCCCGCCATGGCTCATGCCCAAGGGTAAAGCCTACTCCTTGGTGAGCGTCATGCGCACCTTGGTAAAATCAGACCCGTCCTCTGAGCGGACATCACCCTTGACAGCCAACGCGTCATCAATTGAGAATGAGATTACCACATTGCGGCCATCGGGGATTATGGGGGCTATATACTTAGCGTCCTTCACGTATGCGATACGCGTCTTACCGAGGTTCTTGGCATGCTCAGCACAGCGGCGGAGCATCATGAGAGTGAGAACGCCGGGAGTGACAGGCTTGCCAGGGAAATGGCCCTTGAAGATGTCATGCTCAGGGTTGACACTTATGACATAGGTGTAGTTGCCCGCCTCATCGGCGGAAGAGGAAATTATCTTGAAAAAATCGTCCATTGCTTTAGTTGGGGAATGTTATTTCTGCTCGTTGGCTGTTGAGTCAGCGGACTGCTCGGTTGACTCTGGCTTGGGATTAACCTCGTCATTTGAGGTGGCAGAGGTGTCTGCTTTGGTTTCAGCTGCTGCGGGAGCGGCATCAGAAGCAGAAGCGGCATCAACCTTGGCCTCCTCTTTGGCTTCAGACTCCTTTTTCTCCTTCTCCTCAGCTGCGTTCTCCTCAGCAAGTTCCTCCTCACGTTTCTTCCAAGGACGCGGGCCGAAAATCTTCTCAACATCCTCAGTGAAGATAACTTCACGCTCAAGCAGAAGTTCAGCCAACTGCATGTGCTTGTCGGCATTCTCCGTCAAAATCTTCTTTGCGCGCTCATATTGCGAGTCGATGATAGAAGAGACCTCCTCATCGATAATACGCGCGCGCTCCTCAGAGTAGGGAGAGCGGAAAGTAGAGTCAGTCTGTCCAGTTGAGTCATAATAGCAGACATTGGGCAGCTTGTCGCTCATGCCATAATAGGTCACCATGGCATAGGCCTGCTTATTAGCCTTTTCCAAGTCGTTGAGAGCGCCAGTGCCAATCTGATGGAAACAGAGTTCCTCAGCTGCGCGGCCACCGAGGACAGAGCAAATATCATCCAGCAAATGAGCCTTAGTGGTGAGCTGACGCTCCTCGGGCTGATACCAAGCCGCGCCGAGAGCCTTGCCACGTGGGACAATGGTAACCTTGACCAGCGGATTGCCGAACTCAAGCAGCCAGCTGACAGTGGCATGACCAGCCTCATGGACAGCTATGGTGCGACGCTCCTCAAGAGTAGAGAGGCGATGTTTGCGCTCCAAGCCACCGACAATACGGTCCACGGCATCCTGGAAATCCTGACGCTCAACATACTTCTTACCCTTACGGGCGGCAGTGAGGGCGGCCTCGTTGCAGACATTGGCAATGTCAGCACCTGAGAAACCAGGGGTCAGACGAGAAAGGAAACTCTTATCGAAATCGGGGGCAAGTTTGAGGGGGCGCAAGTGCACGTCAAAGATGGCGGCGCGCTCCTTGATATCAGGCAGCTCGACTTGAATCTGCCTGTCGAAACGACCGGCACGCAAGAGAGCGCGGTCCAAAATCTCCGCGCGGTTGGTCGCCGCGAGAATAATGACGCCGCTGTTGCTGCCGAAGCCATCCATCTCGGTGAGCAACTGGTTGAGAGTGTTCTCACGCTCCTCGTTAGAGCCGAAGCCGTTGTTACGGCCACGAGCGCGGCCAATGGCGTCAATCTCGTCAATGAAGATGATGGATGGTGCTTTCTCCTTAGCCTTCTTGAAAAGGTCGCGGACGCGGCTTGCGCCCACACCGACAAACATCTCAACGAAGTCGGAGCCTGACATAGAGAAGAAAGGCACATTAGCCTCGCCAGCCACAGCCTTGGCAAGCAGGGTCTTACCTGTGCCTGGAGGGCCTACGAGCAGAGCGCCCTTGGGAATCTTGCCACCCAACTCGGTATACTTGTCAGGATGACGGAGGAACTCGACAATCTCCTCAAGCTCCTGCTTGGCGCCATCGAGGCCGGCCACATCCTTGAAGCTGACATTCACCTGCGTGTCCTTGCCAACCTCCTTGGCCTTGGCCGAGCCGACATTGAAGACACTATTGCCGCCACCACCCATGCGTCGGAACATGAAGAAATAGATGCCGACAAAGAGCAAGAGGGGCCAGATCATCATCATGATATTGCCAAAGAACTCGCTTCGCTGCTCATAATAGACAGGGATGGAGCGGTGCTCAGCCTGCTCAATGGCCTTGCGGCTCGCCTCGAAGCTGTCGATGCTGGGCAGGTCGACAATGAAATGGGGGCCCTTGCGAGGCACAGGCATCGCGCTCGAAAAGAGGTCCTTGTAATTCTCGACAGAATCCGCCACGAGAGTGACCTCCGCCTGAAGATCATTGCGGATGACAACAATCTTGTCAACGCCCTGACGGCCGAGCAACTCGGTCTCAAATCGGCTATAGGGGAGGGAGTGCGGCGAGCTGCCGGTGAAGACGGTGCTAATGCCCACAAGGATTACGGCCACGATGCCGTAGATCCAATAGGGATTAAAGACCATCTTCCTGTTCTTCTTGGGATTGAGGTCGGCCATGTGTGTGTCTGAAAGTTATTAAGATGTGTAAAGTTGAATTGACTTAGATTTCGTCAGGTATGTCAGTGCGCTTAGCGTCAGCCCACAGACCCTCGATGTTGTAGAACTCGCGCTGCTCTGGCATAAAGACGTGGGCTACAACATCGTGGTAGTCAATAAGAATCCACTGGGCGTTGACCTTGCCCTCGAAGTGGAGAGGCTTCTCGCCGACATCCTCACGAACGCGATCCTCAATTGAGTCCGCTATAGAGTCGACCTGCGTGGTTGAATTGCCTTGGCAGACAATGTAATAGTCGGCAGATGCGCCATCGATGCCACGGAGGTCGAGAACAGTGATGTTGTGACCCTTGTTGTCCTTAATTCCCTCAACGACAGCGTCAACGAGGGCGTTCTTTATCTTTGTCATAAAATTGATATTCTGTTTTGGTTAAAAGACTTATTTAGGTTCGAGGGCCAAGTCAATGACCTCGGCAATCCTCTTGACGAAGTGGAAAGTCAAGCCATCCACATACTCTTTCTTGATATCGTCGATATCCTTCTTATTCTGCTCGCAGAGAATGATGTCGGTTATGCCTGCGCGTTTGGCGGCGAGAATCTTCTCCGTGATGCCACCGACGGGGATTACCATTCCGCGGAGGGTTATCTCGCCCGTCATGGCAATACGCTTCTTAGCCCTGCGACCCGAGAGAGCCGACACAATGGCCGAGACCATCGTTATGCCCGCCGAGGGACCATCCTTTGGAACTGCGCCCTCTGGGACGTGGATATGAAGATTAATCTCATCGAAATTAACATCCTCAAGGTGGAAAGACTCGGCGTTAGAGCGGATATACTCCAGCGCGAGAATGGCGGACTCCTTCATCACGTCGCCAAGATTGCCCGTGAGATTAATCTTGCCCTTTCCTTTGCTGGCTGCGCACTCGATAAAGAGAATCTCACCACCGACAGCCGTCCAGGCGAGTCCGGTAACAACGCCCGCCCTCAAGTCGTCATGCCATATGTCATGGTCATACTTCTCAGTGCCGAGCAATTCGCGGACAGCCTTGCGTGACAGTTCAGCCTCCACATGCTCATCTTTCGCGACAGAGACAGCCACCTTGCGGCAGATGTTGGCAAGAGTCTTGTCAAGCTGACGGACACCACTCTCACGCGTATACTTGTCAATGATATAGGCGAGAGAGTCGTCAGGCAGGTTGAACGAGTCGGGTTTAAGACCATGCTCCTCCTTCTCCTTTGGCAGCAGATGCTGCTTGGCAATCTCCATCTTCTCCTCCTGGAGATAGCCCTCTACGGGGATGAGTTCCATGCGATCAAGCAGTGGGCCGGAGATTGCGCCTATATTATTTGCCGTGGCTATGAACATGACGTTGGAGAGGTCATAGTCAAGGTCGATATAGTTATCGTGGAAAGCGCTATTCTGCTCAGGGTCAAGAACCTCAAGGAGGGCAGAGGCGGGGTCGCCGTGAAAATCACTCGACACCTTGTCAATCTCGTCGAGGATGAAGACGGGGTTGGAAGTCCCGGCATTCTTGATGCACTGGATTATGCGTCCCGGCATGGCACCTATATATGTGCGCCTGTGGCCACGGATCTCCGACTCGTCATGCAGACCGCCGAGAGACATGCGGACATATTTACGTCCGAGGGCCTCGGCTATGCTCTTGCCGAGCGATGTCTTGCCGACGCCAGGAGGGCCATATAGGCAAAGGATAGGGCTCTTGAGATTTCCTTTGAGCTTGAGGACCGCCAAATGCTCAATAATCCTCTCCTTGACCTTTTCCAGGCCATAGTGATGCTCATTGAGGATACGCTCGGCGTTTACCAAGTCGTGATTATCCTCACTCATCTTGTCCCAAGGGAGCGAAGTCAGCACCTCAAGATAAGATTGCGCCATTGAGAACTCCGGGGCATTGGCGTTCATGCGTCCGAACCTCTCAAGCTCATGGTCGAAAGCCTCTTGCGCGGCCTTGCTCCATTTGATGTCGGCAGCCGCCTTCTTGAATTTCTCCACGAGGCTCTGCTGCGGATTGTCACCCAGTTCATCCTGGATGGTTCGCATCTGCTGCTGGAGGATGAACTCACGCTGCTGCTTGTCAATATTCTTTCGGGCCTTGTTCTCAATCTCCATCTGGAGTTTGACATACATAAACCTCTGAGAGATAATCACCAGAGCAGCGGCCATCCTGTCTTGAAAAGTCTTGCCGCAGAGGACGTTTATCTTCTCCTCTTGCGTAGACTCTAAGTTGGCAGCCGCGAAATAGAGGATCATGTCATTATCCTCGACCTGCGAGAGGAGCTTAACGATGCCTTGACCAGAATTGCCAATCCTCTCTAAGATAAAGGCGAGCGTCCTTTTAGTCTCAGCTACATTCTTCTCGTTGTCCGCCTTCTGTTGTTCAGAGGGCTGAGCCTCGCGCGGTCTGCGCACCTTGGCCACAATGAACTCCTCATCGGGGACCTCCTCAGTCAACTCGACGCGTTCCAAACCATGCACTATGGCAGTGATGGAGCCGTTTTCAGCCCTGACAAGCTTCAAGACATGCCCCACTGTGCCATAGTGGCACAAGTCAGAGAGAGTCGGATCCTCAACGTCATCAGCCTTTTGCGGGGCGGAGACAAAGAGAGACCTGTCCTCCGTAACCTTCTCGACAAGTTTTACGGACTTGCTACGGGAGACTGTTATACTAAGGACGGCACCGGGAAACAGCACAGCCCCCTTAAGAGGAAGCACAGGTAACTGTTTGGGAATGGAGACCTTAGGACGTTCCTTGCGTACAAAGACGGTGTTACTTGTCTCGTCGATTGTAGCCAGGTCGTCAAGATTAAGGGGTTTCTTGTTATTTGTCTTTTCGCTCATTGTAAGGATAAAAAGGCTTCAAGGCGTTAGTGGGCCACGCCAGCACATTAATGTAGACTTCCAACATCGTGCCAAAAGTCACATTACCGTCCCTCTCTGCCAAAAAGTCAGAAGACGGGATTTTACGCTGGTTGAGAGGAGTATTCGCTAAGCCTCCTTGAGGCGTGCGGCATTCAGGTGGCTGATGCGCTCCTTGGCGTAGTCGAGCGAAATGTTGAGCTCAGTGACATTATTTGAGGGGACTTCATACATCTGATCCACAAATATCGTCTCACAGATAGCACGAAGTCCGCGAGCGCCAATCTTGAACTCGACAGCCTTGTCCACAATGAAATCGAGTACCTCGTCGGGGACAATGAGCTTGACATTATCGAGGGCGAAGAGCTTGGTGTACTGCTTCATGAGCGAGTTCTTAGGCTCGACCAGAATTCGGCGGAGGGCTGAGCGGTCAAGAGGCTGAAGAGCCGTGAGGACCGGGAGTCGGCCGATGATCTCGGGAATGAGGCCGAACGACTTGAGATCCTGCGGAGCGACATATTGCATGAGGTTGTCGAAGTCGATCTTATCCTTAGCCTTGTCTGAGTTATATCCCACCACGCGGCTGTTGAGGCGCTGCGCTATGCGGTCGCGGATGCCATCGAAAGCGCCACCGCAGATGAAGAGGATATTACGGGTGTTGACAGAGATGAGCTTCTGCTCCGGGTGTTTACGTCCGCCCTGGGGTGGCACATTGGCCACAGAGCCCTCAAGGAGTTTGAGCAGTCCCTGCTGAACGCCCTCGCCGCTGACGTCTCGCGTGATGGAGGGGTTGTCGCCCTTGCGCGCGATCTTGTCAATCTCATCAATGAAGATGATGCCCCTCTCGGCGCGCTCCACGTCATAGTCGGCCTCCTGAAGCAGACGGCTGATGATGCTGTCCACATCCTCGCCCACATAACCGGCCTCAGTGAGGACAGTGGCGTCCACGATGGTGAAAGGGACATCGAGCAGGCGTGCAATGGTACGCGCCATGAGGGTCTTGCCTGTTCCCGTGTCGCCCACCATGATGATGTTCGACTTCTCAATCTCCACCTCGTCAGCATCCTTCTGGTTGATGATGCGCTTGTAGTGGTTATAGACAGCCACAGAGAGATACTTTTTGGCCTCCTCCTGACCAATGACATACTCGTCAAGGAAAGCCTTGATCTCTTGAGGTTTGCGAAGTTTGAGCGGTGCGGTTGACTTAGACTGCTTGGAGGCGCGGCCTATAGACTCCTCGACTATTTGGTTAGCCTGAACTGCGCATTCGGCGCAGATGCAGCCATAAGCGCCAGTTATGAGGAAAGAGACTTCGTTTTGGGTGCGGCCGCAGAGGGAACACCTGTTATCGTCCTTTTTGGAAGCCATTGTTGCGTTAACTTGTATGTGGGAAGGGGAGAAAAAGTCAGTGTCTAAAAAGCAAAAACGGATGCAGTGCCGGGAGTTGGACTCCCGACGCTGCATCTGTCCTTATGCTAAAAATGCGAGATGTGATTCAGCGTCACCTATTATTATTTCTTCTCACGTTTGAGGACCTCGTCAATCATGCCGTAAGCCTTAGCCTCCTCGGCGGTCATCCAGTAGTCGCGGTCAGAGTCGCGAGCCACCTCGTCAAAGGGCTTGCCAGAGTGGACGGAGATGATGTCGAAGAGCTCCTTCTTGAGCTTGAGAATCTCGCGTGCTGTAATCTCAATGTCGGTAGCCTGACCCTGCGCGCCACCCATAGGCTGGTGGATCATGATGCGCGAGTGAGGGAGAGCCGAGCGCTTGCCATTCTCGCCTGCCACGAGGAGCACGGCTGCCATAGAGGCTGCGAGGCCGGTGCAGATGGTGGCGACAGACGAAGAGATGTACTGCATGGTGTCATAGATCCCGAGACCCGCATAGACGCTGCCGCCGGGCGAGTTGAGATAGATGGAGATATCCTTAGACGAATCGGCGGACTCGAGATAGAGGAGCTGGGCCTGAACGATGTTGGCCACGTCATCATTAATCTCGGTGCCGAGGAAAATAATGCGGTCCATCATGAGACGCGAGAAGACGTCCATGCTGGCCACGTTGAGCTGCCTCTCCTCAATGATGGTGGGGGAGATATAGGAATCCGTCACCTTAGAGTAGGAGTCGAAGAGGTTGCCGCTGATGCCACGGCCCTTAACGGCGAATTTTCGGAAATCGTTGTTGTCGAACATGATTGAGGGATGAAGCGGGGGTTATTAAACGGCACAGCAGCCTTGCCGCCCGAAAGGCGAGCAAGGCTGCTTATACCGGTGTGTTATAATTACTTCTCGTCGTCGAAGAGCTTGTTGAACTCGTCGAGTGAGATAGCCTTGCTCTCAACGTTAGCGTTCTCCTTAGCGAAAGCGAAGAGCTTCTCCTCTACAGCGCCCTCAGTGAGGTGCTGACGCTGCTGCTCGTTGGCGATGAGAGACTGAGCGTACTTCTCAAGCTGCTCCTCAGGGAACTCCATGATGCCGTACTGCATAGCCTGAGCCTTAGCGGTCTTCTTAGCGAAAGCGAAGACGTCAGCGTACTCGAGCTTGATGCCGCAAGCCTTAGAGGTGCGGTTCTTAACGATCTGCCACTTGAGATCCTTAGCGAACTGAGGGAACTCCTCGGTGAGGACCTCGGGGGTGAACTTGTCATTGTCGCGGTTGACAGCGGTGAGCCACCTCTTGAGGAACTCCTCAGGGAGCTTGATGTCGCCAGCGGCAGCCATGACGTTCTTGCGAACATCGACACCGAAGCGATACTCCTCAGCGAAAGCGTTGCTCTTGGTCATCTGCTCCTTGACCTTCTCACGGAAAGCAGCCTCGTCAGCTACATTGTCGTTAGGGAAGACCTTGTCGAAGAGCTCCTTGCCAAGCTCAGCGTTCTTGAAGTCGCTGACCTCGTTGATAGAGAAAGAGGCGACAGAGCCAGCGGGGATCTCAGCGGCCTGCTCCTTGGTGATGCCGAGGATGTAAGAGATCTCAGCGTCATCGGGATAAGCCTTGCGGAGATCGAACTCGACAGACTCACCAGCCTTCTTGCCGATGAACTTAGCCTTCTCAGCCTCGTCCTTGATGACGGTGACAGAGATGATGGCCTTCTCGTTCTTGAACTCGCCGAAGGTGGCTACGCCCTTGAGGAGAGAAGACTCGGCTGCAGCGTCAACGGTGACGTGCTTGCCATAGCGGCCACAGATGTTGTTAACCTGATCGTCGACATTCTTGTCGCTGACCTCAATCTGATATGAGGGGACGGTAAGAGTCTTGTCGATGGCGACGTTAACCTCGGGAGAGAGGCCGAGATCGAACTTGAAGGTGATCTTGTCGAGTTCCTTGTCGAAGTCGATGGGCTCCTGCTTCTCGTTGGGGAGAGGCTGGCCGAGGATATCGAGATTATTGTTCTTTATATAGTTGTCAAGCTCCTCACCGACCATCTTGTCGATAGTGTCAACGAGGATAGACTTACCGTACATTTTCTTTACCATGCCAGCGGGTGCGTGGCCGGGACGGAAACCCTTGATGGCTACCTTCTTGCTGTACTCCTTGACTGCCTTCTCTACCTTCGGCTCGTAGTCTGCCTTCTCGAACTCGATAGTGAGGACGGCGTTGAGCTCATCAATGTTTTCTTTTGAAACGTTCATTTCAAACTATTGTTGAATAATAATATACAAAAATGCGTAGTACGGATGAGGGGACTCGAACCCCTACGCCTTACGGCATCAGATCCTAAGTCTGACACGGCTACCAATTACGCCACATCCGCATAAAGCGACGCAAAGTTAGTCATTTATAATTGGAAACGGCAAAATAGACGATTTATTTTTTTTAATAGTCGTCATGCCGCGCCAGACAATTGACAACCGCGTCACGCCTCCTACTCGTCGAATTTGCGTCGGCGGAGGATGAAATCTTTACCGAGATAGACCTCGCGGACCTTCTCGTCGCCGGCGAGCTGCTCAGCCGAGCCTGCGCGGAAAAGTTTGCCCTGCACCTGGATGTAGGCGCGGTCGCAGATGGCGAGCGTCTCACCCACGTTGTGGTCCGAGATGAGGACACCGATGTTCTTGTCCTTGAGGTGCCAGACGATTTTCTGGATGTCGTAGACCGCAATGGGGTCGACACCCGCGAAAGGCTCGTCGAGCATGATGAACTTGGGGTTGATGGCCAAGGCGCGGGCAATCTCCGTACGGCGGCGCTCGCCACCCGAGAGCTGGATGCCCTTGCTCTTGCGGATGTGGCCAAGGCCGAACTCGGAGATAAGCTCCTCAAGTCGCTGTTTCTGATAGTCCTTGGGGTAGTCAGTCATCTCAAGGACACCCATGATGTTGTCCTCGACCGAGAGGGTGCGGAAGACGGATGCCTCCTGCGCCAAATAGCCCACGCCGAGTTGCGCGCGGCGGTAGACAGGCAGGTGGGTTATGTCCTGGTCATTGAGATAGACAGTGCCCTCGTTCGGCTCAATGAGGCCCACGGTCATGTAGAACGTAGTGGTCTTGCCGGCGCCATTAGGGCCGAGGAGGCCCACAATCTCACCCTGGCGCACCATGATGGATGGGCCGTCGACCACCTTTCGGCTGCCGTAGATCTTGACGAGCTTTTCGGTGCGGAGGACCATGTGCTCATCATCGGGCGTCGGGTCCGGCTCGTCATAGATGGTGCCGACCTCCAGCTCGCCCGATATAATCTTGGCGCGAATGGCGTCGCTCTCGCTCATGCGCGAAGTGTCGACAGCCTGCTTGGGCTTGTCGGCCTGCGCCTCGGGCTGCATATCTTTCTTCTCTTCTGTTTCCATGTTGTGGGTGTTGACTCAGGGGGACTTACGCCACCCTCGGGCTACGCGAAGATAATGAAAACTTATTGTGCATTAGGGTCGGGCGCGCCGAACTCCATCAGATAGGCCTTGATGAAAGCGTCGATATCGCCATCCATGACAGCCTGCACATTGGAGGTCTGGTAGCCGGTGCGGTGATCCTTGACGCGCCTGTCATCGAAGACATAGCTTCGGATCTGCGAACCCCACTCGATTTTCTTCTTCGAGGCCTCGATCTTGGCTTTTGCGGCGTTACGGCGTTTGAGTTCGCGGTCATAGAGTTGAGAGCGGAGGAGCCTCATGGCGTTCTCGCGGTTCTCGGTCTGCTTACGCGTCTCGGTGTTCTCGATGAGGATCTCCTCAGTCTCGCCGGTGTCAGGGTCGGTATACTGGTAGCGGAGACGGACACCCGTCTCGACCTTATTGACGTTCTGACCACCTGCGCCGCCTGAGCGGAAGAGGTCCCAAGATACCTTTGAGGGGTCCACATAGACCTCGATTGTGTCATCGACAAGCGGGGTCACGAAGACAGAGGCGAAAGATGTCATGCGTTTGCCCTGCGCGTTGAAGGGGGAGACGCGGACCAGTCGGTGCACGCCGTTCTCACTCTTGAGGTAGCCGTAGGCCGTGTCGCCCTCAATCTCGAAGGTGACAGTCTTGATGCCCGCGTCATCGCCATCCTGGAGGTTGGCCACAGAGACCTTATAACCATGAGCCTCAGACCAACGCAGATAGAGTCGCATGAGCATCTGAGCCCAGTCCTGGCTCTCAGTGCCGCCGGCGCCTGCCACAATCTTGAGCACAGCGCTGAGCTGATCCTCCTCGCCTTGGAGCATATTGGCCAGCTCGGCCTCCTCGGTCAGTCGCAAAGCCTCGGCATAGGCGGCGTCGATGTCAGCCTCCTCCACAATGCCCTCCTTGAAGTAGTCGAGGGCGAGAGTCAGCTCCTCATTAGCCGAGTGGACACGGTCGTAGCTTGAGACCCATTTCTTGTTAGTCTTGACCCGCTTCATGACCTCGTCACTTTTGGCTCGGTCGTCCCAGAAGCCGGGTTCTTGCGCGCGGAGGTCGTCCTCCTCTAATTCCATACGTCGACGATCGACGTCAAAGATACCTCCTCAGCGCGTGCTCGCGCTCGTTCAGGTCCTTAATCTGGTCCTGGGTCGTCATGTCTAAAAAGTGTGGTGTTACTGAAAATTCTTAGTTGGGTGTGTGGGGAGAAAGGGGAGAGGATAAAATCCTAAGCCTCGGCGGCATCATCGAGGTTGACGAGGCCCTCGGGCAGATTGAGAGTCAGAGTCTTGGACTCATCATCAACCGTGACCACGAAATCCTCGGCGGCGGGGATAAGTATCTCGCCACTCATGGCATCGACCACAAAGAGCGGATTGGCAGCCACAGTGTCATCAATATCCGTTATCACGCCAATATGCCCCAGCGTCTGGTCCACGACCTCATAGCCCACGAGTGAGCCCTCAGCGTCATCATCGCCCTCGGCATCGTCATCACCTACGGAGGCGAAGACATCGCAACCTACGACAATCTGCGCCTGGCTGACCGACTGGATGTTGGCGAGGGCAACAGTGGCCGAGCGGTCACCGCGGCGGGTCACAGAGTCCATGCGCATCGGCACAATGCCGCCATTAATCTCGACCAGGAGAAAATCGGAGTCGAAGACGTCATCGGGGTCGCAGTCAGGGCGTAGCTTAACAAGGACGTGACCCTCCTGACCATCAACCTTGGTGACAGTTCCCACCTTGGCGAGTTGCTCTTTAGCATCGCCTGAGTGAGAGATGATAGACTCGAGGTCTGTGCGCATTGTTGTTATGAGTGTGAAATGTTAGTGTCTGAAAGTATTGAAACGCGAGTGGTTCTTCCAAGCCGCACGGTAGAGTTTACGCGCGGAGCGGGGAATGGAGACCCAGATGGACTGAGATATGGACTCGCGGCCGAGCTCAGGTGGCGTCAGGCTGTTGCAACGAACCTCATAGAGGGCGTCGCACTCGTCAAAGGCGTAGTTGCCAATCTTGGCCAGAGAGGCTGGGAGGACGACAGAGGCGAGCGAAGAGCAGCCGCGGAAGGCATCGGGATCAATAAACTGGATGGTCTCAGGCAGTGAGACAGCGGCGAGAGAAGAGCAGTCGGCAAAGCAGCCGTCAGTTACTCGTGACACGCCATCGGGGAGAGATATGGCAGCGAGGCGAGAGCAGCCGGCGAAGGCGTTCTTGCCCACATAGATGACATCGGAGGGGATGGAGAGGGCGGAGAGCGACTTACAGTTCTCAAAAGCCGCGTCGCCAATGCTACCTACGCCCTCGGGAAGCACAAGGCCATCAAGAGCCGAGCAGCCGCGGAAAGTGCCGGACGCGATGGCCGTCAAATCAGTCGGCAAACTGAGAGAAGCGAGGCTGCCACAACCATCGAAAGCGAAGTCGCCAATGGAGTAGACCGACTGGGGGATGATGACATCGGCAAGAGCCGAACAACCCTCAAAGGCCTGAGGGCCAACCTCCTGAACGCCGCTGAGCATGGTGACGGAGCGGAGGGCCGAGCAGCCGCTGAATGAACGCCAGTCTACACTATATACGGTCTCGGGGATGGTGACATCCTCCAAAGCCTTGCAGCCGCTGAAAGCGTCCCAGCCAATAGACTGGAGTCCCTCGGGCAGAAGAATGGAGCGCAAGGCGGTACATTCGCCAAAAGCGCCATCGGAGATAGAGGTGCAGCCCTTGTCAATAATAATGTCGATGAGAGATGAGCAACGGGCGAAAGCCTGATCGGCAATATCAGTGCCGGGGAGGACCACGGGATTGCCTTCCACACCGCCCTCATACTCAGAGCCGTCAGAATCAAGCACCACCACACGGCGCAAAGCCGCGCATCCCTCAAACGCCGAGCTGCCGACAGAACGGAGCGCGCCGCTTATCGAAATACTCTGCAGGCCAGCGCAGCCAGAGAAAGCGTGGTCGGAGATGGAGGTGAGTCCGTAGGGCATGGTGATGGCCACAAGTCCCTCGCAACCCCAGAAAGCGGAGGGGGCGATGACCCTGACCTTGGCGGGCAGATAGACAAAGAAAGCCTCACGCGACTTGACGCAGAGGTGGACCGTCGTGGTGTCTGACGAGAAGAGGACGCCATTTCTCTCAAAGAAGAACTTATTGTCCTTGTCGACCGAGAGTGAGGTGAGGCCTTTGCAGCGGCTGATGGCGTCATGCTCAATCTTGCGCAGCGAGGTGGGCAGAGCCAAGGTGTGAAGAGAATCGCAATCCGAGAAAGCTCCCACGCCAATATATTGCAATGAGGAGGGCAAAGAGAGGGAGGCCAACCTGCCACAGCTTGCGAAAGCCGCGCCGCCAATACTGGTGAGACCCTCACCGAGAACAGCCACGCGGAGACCAGAGCAGCCACTGAAAGCGGCGGCCGAGAGATGTTTGACCGAGCCGGGGACAAAGACGCTGTCCAGGTTGACGCACATGTCGAATGCGTTGGCGCCCAAAGTCAAAAGGCTGTCGGGCAGTGATATGGAGCGCAGTGACGTGCAACGAGCGAAAGCCCTCGACCCGATATTGCGAACCGAGGCAGGCACAGAGACGTTGCGGAGGGTCTTGCAGAGGGCGAAAGTGCCATCGGCTATGCTGCCGACGGATGAGGGGATGGTGTAGGAAGATGACTCGTTGGCCTTGGGATAGAGGATGATACGAGTCTTCTTTTTGTCAAAGAGTACGCCTTCGGCCGAGCAGAAAGCGGGGTTGTCATTGTCCACAAAGACGGCGCGGAGCAACGAGTAGCCGTGGTCGCCGCCGAAATTGGCGTCAATCTGCGTGACGGACTTGGGGATGACGAGCGACTTCATCTGGCTGCACCAGCGGAAGGCCTCGGCCGAGACTTTGGTGACGTGATAGCCGCCAACAGTGTCAGGGATGACCACATGCTCCACGCCATCGACAAAGGAGAGCGTGACAGTGGTGTCGGAAGTGACCTCGAAAGTCATGTAGCGGCTCTTGAACTTGCCACCCACGGAAGACGAGGGGACAATGGATGCCTGTCCCGCAACAGAGATGAGGGAGAGGAAGAGGGCCGTCAGAAGGGAAATTGTAAACCTTGGTGATTTCATTGGTCGCGAAAATAATCAAAACCAAGATACGAATAACGAAACCAAAAGTTACGAGCGTGAAAGGTTTCGTTTTTGCGTAGCGCTTTTTTGCAATAATTTTCAATTAAATGGAGTTTTCATAAACAAAACTAAAAGACTTGCTTATTGAGTAACAATACGATATATTTGTCGTAGAGCCACGTGGCCGAAGTAGTCGAAAACAGAAATCCGCGACGGCGGAAGGCTTTCGGCCAGACTCTACTATCACTACCAGACTTTAACAACCAAATAAACGACAACGATGAAAAGAGTATTACTTGCAGTTTTCGCCTTTGTGCTGCTCGCGTTGCCTTCGGTGGCACAGACAGCAAAAGTTCAAGCGCTTTTTGTATACCAGTTTGCCAAATACACGGGCTGGCCAAAGGATGACGCGGGCAAGCCGTTCGTCATTAGCGTGGTCGGCGACCGCGACATGGCGGAGGAGCTGCGCAAAGCCACAGAGGGCAAGAGTGTCGGCGGCCGAAGCATAGACATCGTTTTGGCGCCCACAGCGCTCAAACTCCCCAATTCGGACATCATCTACTTGGGCCAAGGAATGAACGGATGGCTCTCTAAGGTGCTGAGCGATCAGGCTGGCCGTTCGGTCATGGTCGTCTGCGGCAACCAGGGTCAGTGTCAGCAGGGCGCGTGCGTCTCTTTCGTCTCGGGCGGCAACAAAGTGACTTTCGAGGTCTGCGAGCGCAACCTTGCCAAGCACGGGCTCCACATGGCGCCTAAGCTCGTGGCCATGGGTCGCCAGATTCCTTAGCGGAAGGGCTGTGGCGGAGCAGGAGGCCGTGACGAAACATACGGACATGACTGACGTAAAAGCCAACAAGCCACACATAGGCAATTTCATATAAGCAGATTATTCACAAAGCGCCGCGGGAGGATGTACCTTTCGCGGCGTTCTGTTTTTGCGGACAAGAGAGAGGGAGACCCGCAAGTGGACGCGTATGTCGGCTTTTATTATTACTTTTGGGGCTGTTTGAAAAAATAGTATACACGATATGCTCATTATAGGTATAGCAGGTGGCTCAGGCTCAGGCAAGACCACCGTAGTGAATAAGATTGTCAACGACTTGGACGCGAGCCGCGTGACGGTCATCTGCCAAGACAATTACTATAACGACAACAAGGACCTGACGCTTGAGGAGCGCCGCAAGATTAACTTCGACCACCCGAACGCCATTGAGTTCCCTCTGCTCATCAAGCATCTGCGCGAACTGAAGGAGGGACGCGCCATCGAGATGCCCACCTACTCGTTTGTGGAGAGCACCCGTATGGCCGAGACCATCCACGTGGAGCCGCATGACGTGATTATTGTGGAGGGCATCCTTGTGCTGACCATTCCCGAGCTGCGCGACCTGATGGATATTAAGGTGTTTGTTGACGCCGACGCCGATGACAGGCTCGCTCGCCGTATTCTGCGCGATGTGGCGGAGCGCGGACGCGTGTTGTCTAATGTGCTCAACCACTACGAGAACACGGTCAAGCCTATGCACCTGCAGTTCATTGAGCCGAGCAAGCGATATGCCGACCTCATCGTCCCGCAGGGTGGCAGCAATGAGATTGCCATTGATGTGCTGAGGCACTTTATTAAGAGGAAAATTGATGAGTAATGAGACAATTAGGAATGAGGAATGAGGAATTTGTACAATTAGGAATTGTTGAATTAGGAATGAGGAATTTGTACAATTAGGAATTTCGGAATTAGGAATGAGGAATTTGCACAATTAGGAGTTTTGGAATTAGGAATGAGGAATTGAGTGATATATATAAAATAGGAGCGGCGCCGGGTGGGTGGATACCACTGGCGCCGCTGCTTTTTTAGAACTGTTGAACAAAGAGGAATTTGCACAATTAGGAATGATTTAATTAGGAATGAGGAATTTGGGGGAATGAGGAGTTTGGGAATTAGGAATGGGGAATGAGAGACATATAAAATAAATGAAAGCGGCGCCGGGTGGGGGTCCACTCGGCGCCGCGGTTTGTTTGGGAGTTTTGGGACTCGGGAGTTTTTAGGCTCGGAGGAGTCGGGAACTCGGTTGTTTTTGTTGTTTGGGGAAGTTGTGACTATGTCAATAATTTGACTTTGTCACATAGTTGACATAGTCACACAATTAGAGCTTTTCACCTACTCGGCCTTGTCGGCGGGTTTCATGGTGACGATGGTCTTGTTGGCCTCGGAGAGGATGAGCTTGGCCCAATTCTGGATGTCGGAGGCTGATATTGAGTTGACACGGGCCTCGTAGTCGTTGTCATTGGTGCCGTGGAGGAGATAGGTTGAGATGAGGCTCAGCCAAGTCTCGTTCTTCTGGAGGTCCTCAACACGCGACTTGACGAGGTGTTTCTTGACCTTGTCGAGGTCGTCGGCGCGGGGGCCGTCGTTGGCGATCTTCCTGATCTCGTCCTCGAGGATGGGGAAGAGTTTGTCGAAGGCGGCGGGGTCGGTGTCGAACATGATGAAGAGCTGATACTCCTCGTCAGGGGCCTTGGCGAGCGAGCCGAAGACTGACACACCATACGAGCCGCCCTGATCCTCACGGATGCTCTCAAGGTAACGCATGGAGAGGACGCGGCCGAGGATGACGAGGCTCATGGCGTCGCGCTGCGTGTAGGCGTGCTTGTGGCTATAGATGAGGGCGTTGGAGATCTTGCGGGTGGTCATGTCGACCGAGAACTCCTCCTTGACGTCACGCTGCGGCATGTAGGTGTCGCGTGCCACCCACTTGGCGTTGCGCTTGCCTGTGGGCAGGTTGCCGAGCCACTTGCAGACCGAGGGCATGATGCTGTCGATGTCGAAAGAGCCGACAATGACGAAGTCGAAGCCCTTGGCAGAGGAGAAGCGCGCCTTCTGGACATCGAGGACAGAGGGGAGTGAGAGTTTCTTGAGGTCGTCAGAAGAAGAGACGGAGACGGCGTATGGGTTGCCGTCATGCATCACGTCGACAAGGCGGCGGCGGAAGACGCGGTCGGGGTTCTTGTCGGCGTTGGCGAGGATGCTCTCCAAGCGGCCGTAGTAAGAGGCGTAGGCAGCGGAGTCCTCATGGGGAGCTGCGAACTGGAGGTAGACGAGCTGGAGCATGGTCTCGAAGTCAGCCTTGCTGCTGGAGCCTGAGACCGTCTCGGCGTAGCGGCTGACGGAAGTGGAGGCGTCGGCGTTCTTGCCGGCGAGGGCCTTGCGGAGTTCGCTGTTAGAGAAGCGGCCCACGCCCATCTGACTAATAACGCCGCCAGAGAGGGCTGCGGAGACAGCCTCGGAAGAGGGGAGGGTTGAGTAGCCGCCACGGCTGATGGCCTCAAGATAGATCTCATTGTCGGCGAGCGTGGTGGGTTTGAGGAAGACGCGGATGCCGTTGGCAAGGGTGGCAATGCGGCAGCCGTAGACCTTGTCATCGGCCCATTTCTTTACTTTCTTGGCCTGAGGCTCGACCTCTACGAGGCGGGTGTCGACAACCTCATCGGTATAGGGCTCAAGCTCTTTAGAAGAGACGCGGGCGGAGAGAGTCTTATAACCATCGGCATCGAGGACGCCGTTGTCCTCATCCATTGCCGAGACGAGCAGCACGGGGGCCGGGGTGAGGGCGCGGTCAATGTAGGCCTTGATGGCCTCGGGAGTGACGGCGGGAGCCACAGCGCGTACAATCTCGCGGTCGAACTCGATGGGGGTGATGACGTTATTGCTCAGGAAAGCGTTGTAGTACTCAGACACATACTCGTCACTCTGTACTTTGTTGCGGTTCTCGTAGGCGTCATCATACATCTTAATATAGTCAGTCTTGGCGCGCTCCAGCTCACCAGGGTTGACACCCCAGCGGCGGAGTTTCTCAATCTCCTCATAGAGGAGGCGGGTGGCCTGGAGCGTCTTGCCGTTCTGGGCCGAGATGGCGAAGAGGACGGCGTTGAGGGTGGGCGTCAGGTCGGTGTCATACATGACGGCGTAGGAGAAAGGCGCGCCTGCCATGACGAGGTCGTGCATACGGTTGTTGAAGACCGACCTGCAGAGGGCTGAGACCACGAGGTTGGCCTGGAACTCGACTGTGTTGCGGATGGAGTCGGGCACAGCGGGATAGCGGTACTGGACCTGGAGCGTCGTGCTGGTGGCCTCCTTGTCGCGAAGGATGGAGTAGACGGGTTCCGAGCTTATGGGCACTTGGAAATAGGTGCGCTCGGCGGGATTGACAGGCGCGGGGATGTCCTGCCACATCTCCTTAATCTTGGCCTCGATATACTTGGGGGCGACATCACCCACAACCACAATGCCTTGCAGGTCGGGGCGGTACCACTTGTGGTAATATTTGCGGATGGCCTCGTAGGGGAAGTTGTTGACCACGGCGGTGTCGCCAATGACGTCGCGCACGGCGTATCGGGTGCCGGGCATCGTGTTGGCGTTGTGGGCGAAATACATGCGGCGGGAGGCCGAGGCCCTGGTGCGCCACTCCTCGCGGATGACGCCGCGCTCCTTGTCTATCTCCTTGCCGTCCAAGGTGATGAAGCCGCTCCAGTCATGCAGCACGAGCAGCGCGCTGTCCACGATGGCGGGGTCGGTTGTGGGGACTGTCGAGAGGTTATAGACAGTCTCGTCGAGGCTGGTGAAGGCGTTGACATTCTCGCCAAAGCGTACGCCTACGCGCTCCAGGAAGTTGATGATGCCCTTGTCGGGGAAATTCTTGGTGCCGTTGAAGGCCATGTGCTCCAGGAAATGCGCGAGGCCGTCCTGGTCATCCTCCTCAAGGATGGCGCCTACTTTCTGAGCTATGTAGAACTCGGCGGTGTTCTTCGGGAGCTCATTGTGGCGGATGACGTAGGTGAGGCCGTTGCTGAGGCGGCCGATGACCACGGCGGTGTCCGGCTTGAGCGGCGTGAGCGACTGGGCGGCGCAGGAGAGCGACACAGCAGCCAAACCGCAAGCCAGTCCAAGAGTACGCGTTATAAATCTCATTGACTTGAAAGTTTTACGATGGTATGTAAATATTTAATTGTCTATTGTTGGGGGCGACCGACGTCTTTTCAGAGAATGATGTTTAAGAAGACCTCCATTGCCGCCACGAGGAGAGCGAGGAGGATAAGGCAACCCTTGCCGGGTGGCTTGATATTAGCATCATTTGCGCCATTTGCACCATTAGAGCCTTTAGATCTTTTAGTGCGACGAGAACCCTTTGCGAGGTCGAAGATGCTGAATGTCGTCATGCGGTACACCTTATTATAGAGTGCCCGCTTGGGGTGCAGGATTCCCATGCCTGGCTTGCCATAACCGGGGATCAGGGCCCGTTTGACGGCTCGCGTAAACCGGCCTTTGGTTCGGGCGCTAATGCTCCTTTTGAGAGAGGGAGTCCTTAATCCTATTTTCATGCCTTGGGAAAATCCGCCGTCGGTGGGACCGCGAAACGCACTATGAATATATGTATGTATATGGTAGTATACGCAAATTTAGTGTTTTGGCGGCCAACATAGCCACGGGAGCCTGTTATTTAGGGAGGGGCGGACGCTCTTTTAACATATACGTCGGGCGAGACCCCACTCCGCGAGGGCGGGGCGTCTGATTTTCGCCACAACCATCGGCGGCGGTTGGCTTCTCTTGGGGGGACACTACTGCCTCAACTACTCTCTTGGCTACTTATTGGGCTGTCTCTCGGTTGTCTCTTGACCATCATTTGTCTGACTTTAGACAGTCTTTTGCCCTCTTTTGCCCGTTGTCATAACGAGTCCGCACTTCCCCACCCCATTTTTTTGTTTTTCTAACTGCTTGATTTATTTGTTGTTTTGTTATTTTGCTAAATTATTTTCAAAATAATCACCAAAAATATTTGGAGAATAAAATTATCACCGTAACTTTGCATTGTCAAGATGAGACAAGGGAACAACAAACGACAGAAGCCCGCCTCATGAAGCTAACGCACGGAGTATCAGCTGAGCCATGCGGAGGCGAGGCGCCAAGGGGCGAGGTAACGGAGTTTGAATTTTGTTTAATTGTTTTTTATTGACGCTACAAATCCAATTTACCAATTCAACTTATCAACTAATACAAACACCCGGAGCTGACGAACGGACGCACCCACCAAGGCGCGGATCGCGACGAGCGGCAGGCCTGCGCGCCAAGCAGGGTGCGACGGACGAAGGCTCCAATCAAACACATCAAATGAAATGGCAACTTACAAGCAAGGCATTCTCGGACCGTTTAGCGGCAAAGTCGGAACTGTGGTCGGTAGCTCTTGGCGCGGTATTGCGTATATTAGATCACTTGCTGCGAAGGTGGCTAACCCAAGGACAGCAGCCCAAGTCGCAGCCCGAGCAAAACTCTCAGAGGTCGCCTCAAAGCTCCGACCCTTCGCAAACATCATCAGGGCAGGATTCGTCAACCCCGGAGCAATGAGCCCTTGGTCGGCGGCAGTGAAGCGCAACATGAGCCACGCGCAGCTGACGCAGGACGGATACCAGATGGACATGGACGCCATGGAAATCTCCGACGGCACAGCCAATTACACCATCAACGCCACCCTGTCGGCCTCCTCGGCGGACTTTGAGTGGACCGCGCCCGAGATGACGGACGACTTCTACGGCGCACGCCTCTACGCGGGGGCGTATAACGTCAAGAACGGCAAGTCGACCACTACAAGCGCCGACCTCACCTCCACCGAGATTTCGATGAGCCTGACGGACATAGCCACTGGCGAGGCCGATGAGATCCACCTCTACTACTTCGTGGCGTCCAGCAGCCTCAGCACCGTGACGGGCCACATCAAGGCCTGATAAAGACGCGGGCCGCCCCACCCTCACCCTAAACAAGTTCTTGCGCGCACGGACTCTGACGCACTTACCTCTCTCAGGGGGTGAGCGCCAGGGGGCGAGGAGGGCGGCCCGCCCTTTTTTCTTCTGCACCAATTCAAACACACTGTTTTTTTACCGCATCCGTTTTTTATTAATCACCAAAGGGAGGTCAAGAGCTGACCGACCCGAAACAAACACATCTATTTATCAACAAAAATTTGTCGCTATGCTAAATTTTAAATTATATCGCAAGGAGAACACATCCACTTACTGCCGCGGACGCCTCTATGTCAACATTGTCGATGACGACTATTCGGAGGGGGAGGACTCCTATCAGTCGGACTTCGAGGTGTGTGACACCCTTGAGCCACCAGTGCGCCCCGAGTCGCAGTTCATCCGTGGCAAGACGGCTGTGCCTGCCGGGTTCTACGACTTGGCGTTGACGCGCAGTCCCAAGTTTGGCCGCCTGCTGCCCATTCTCATTGACGTGCCGGGCATGACGGGCATTCGCATCCACCGGGGCAATACGGCGGCGGACACCAAGGGCTGCATCCTGCCCGGCCGATATGTGGGCGACGGGCGATTGGTGGACAGCACACCCCGCGAGATGGACATTGTGAATATGTTGGCGCGAGACGGGGAAGTGGGAGTTTTGGAAATTAGGAATGAGTTTAATTAGGAATGAGGAATTTTGGGAATTTCCTAATTAGGAATGAGGAATGAGGAATTGCTTTAATGGGGAATTTTGGGGAATTTCCTAATTAGGAATTAGGGATGAGGAATTTGGGATGAAGTGATTGAATGAGTGCCGGGAGGGGGGGCGTGCTTCCTTCCGGCACTCTTTTTTTTGCACTTTTTGGCTATCTTTGTAGGGTAGGCGGATTGGGCGGCTTTGCTGTTTCGGAATATGGAGCAACAGGGGCTTAATTTGGCTGGAAAAAGAAAGAAAAATATCACGAGCGATGAGCATGACCATATATGAAGTCCTGGAGCTGATTAAGGCTAAGACGCAGGACGAGAGGACCAAGGGCGCCGTCTTTGAGAAACTGATTCAGAGGTGGATGATGGTGGACGCGTTCTATGCGGCGCACTATGACAAGGTGTGGCTGTGGAGCGAGTTCCCCGCCCACAAGGAGATGGGCAACGTGGACCTAGGCATTGACCTGGTGGCCCACCTGAGGGACGGGGGCTATGCCGCCATCCAGTGCAAATTCTATTCGGAGGATACGGTGATTGGCAAGCCGGCGGTGGATTCGTTCATCAGCCAGAGCGGCCGATCGTTCCATGACCCGATAGAGGACCCCGAGGCCAAGGGGGAGCCCATCCGCTTCGCCGAGCGCGTGTGGGTCTCCACCACCGAGAACTATGGCAAGAACGCCAAGCAGGCGCTGCAGGGGCAGACACCCAATGTGGTGGAGGTTTATCTGAAGAATTTGGATGAGTCGGATGTAGACTGGGAACTGATTGTCAACCCGGATAAGCCAGCCGTCCCCAAACCCAAGCCCCAGCCGAGGGACTACCAGGAGGTCATCATCCAGGCCGCGGTGCGGCACTACGCCGCGAAGCAGAACGCGCGCGGCCTCTTGGTCATGGCGTGCGGCACGGGCAAGACGCTCACGTCGCTCTTCATTGCCCAGAGGCTCGCGGCGTTGACCGCCGCCGAGGACCAGGCGGAGGGGAGAGTGATGGAGGACGGGCGACCCCGTCCGCAGACGGTGCTTTTCTTAGCTCCCTCCATAGCCTTGGTCAGCCAGAGCATGCGCAGCTGGGTGGCGAGCGCCGCTGAGCCCATAGGCGCCATGTGCGTCTGCTCGGACGTCAAGGCGGGCAGCACCACAGACCCCACCGCCAAGGAGGACAACGACTCCATGCACGAGAGTCTGCTGGACCTGCCTGTGGCGTCGTGCACCGACCCGAAGATAATAGCCCGCGAGGTGAAGAGGCTCGGCAAGCTGCACGGCATGGTGGTCATCTTCTCCACCTACCAGAGCATAGACGTGGTGCACAACGCCATGCAGCAGGCCGAGGGTGGCAAGATGCGGTTCGACCTGGTCATCTGCGACGAGGCGCACCGCACGGCCAACGTCATCATGAAGGGCCGCGAGAAGATTGACGACCAGTCGGATTTCACCAAGGTGCATGATGACAGTTACATCCCCGCGCGCCGCAGGATGTATATGACCGCCACGCCGCGAATATACCGCGAGGGCGACAAGAACAAGGCCAAGCTGAACGACGACCTGCTGATGTCAATGGACGACGAGAAGGTCTACGGCCAGTGCTTCTACACGCTCTCGTTCGGCACGGCGGTGGAGAAAGGCCTCCTGACGGACTATAAGGTGATGGTGCTGACCATCGACCCGCAGCAACTGATGTCGCACGAGCTGCTGAACGCCATCAAGGAGCAGACCCCGGGATTGGAGGACTCGACAAACGCGAAAAAAGAGGCGAATGAATATGAGAGCGAGGCAGAGGAGGCCGAGGACCGCCGACGCGCCGAGGCCCTGTCACAAGGCGTGGCACACGTCACGCCCGAGATGACGGCCATGATGCTCGGCTCGCTCGCCGCCCTCAGCAAACAGGTGACGGCCAACACCGCCGACCCCTTTGCCGACCAGACGGAGGGGGAGCGCAAGGAGCCGCTGCACACCTGCATCGCCTTCTGCGACAACGTCCACCGAACCACTAAGACCCGCGCCGGGCGGTATGTGGCAAGCGAGACGGCGCTTATGTTCGAGCATATAGCCGAGACTTATCGCCGGAGGCTCTATGACAAGGGCAAACTGGACGATGAGGCCGAAGACTACATCAAGCGGTTGGCCAAGACCAAGACGAGCGACGTCTCGGGCGAGATGGACACCAACACGCGAAACACCAACCTGACCATCCTCCGCCGCCCCGAGCAGGGCGAGACGCACATTGTCTGCAACGTCAACTGCCTGAGCGAGGGTGTGGACGTGCCGGCGTTAGACTCCATCGTCTTCCTTGCCGCCAAGAGCTCACCCATAACGCTCATCCAGAGCGTGGGGCGCGTGATGCGCCGCTTCGAGGGCAAGAAGTACGGCTACGTCATCATACCCATTGTGGTGCCGATGGGCGTGAGCGCCGAGGCGGCGCTCGACAAGAACGAGAGGTTCAAGATTGTGTGGGACGTGCTGAACGCCCTCAGAAGCCATGACGAGCGCCTCGCCGCCGAACTCTCCAACCACACATACCGCCACGTGATTGTGGTGAAGCCTAAGCCGAGCCCCAATCCAAACCCCGGGCCAAATCCTAAGCCCAAACCCGGGCCTGGGCCGGATCCTGTCATCCCGACCATTCCTCTTGTCTTTGAAGACAAGCTCTACGCCCGCATGGTGGAGAAGGTGGGCGACCGCTTCTATTGGGCCAACTGGAGCAAGAAAGTGGGACAGGTGGCGCACAACTTCATTGCCCGCATCACGGAGTTGATCCGGGACGGGCATTACCGCGACGAGATGGACCTGCTGGTGCGCCAGCTGCGGCAGTGCGTCAACAGCTCCATCAGCTATGACGACGCCATAACGTTCCTCGCGCAGCACCTCGTGACGCGGCCCGTCTTCGACGCCCTCTTTGCCGACTACCACATGGAGGACAACAACCCAGTCTCGCTCGCCATGGGCCAGATGGTGAACCTGTTAGAGGGCGAGGCCTTTGTGGATGACCGCCGAGTGCTGGACGAGTTCTGCGACAACGTGCGCCAGGTGTGCGGATCGCTTGACGACCTGGGCAAGAAGCAGGACATGATCCGGACCCTCTATGAGCAGTTCTTCAAGAACGCCTTCCCCAAGACCACCGAGCAGCTCGGCATTGTCTACACACCCGTGGAGTGCGTGGACTTCATCATCCGCAGCGTGGACGAGATACTGGAGCGCGACTTCGGCAAGGCGAAGGGACTGGCCACCGACGAGCCGCTCCGCTGCATTGACCCCTTTGCCGGCACCGGCACCTTCACGGTGCGCGCCCTGCAGTGGCTGCGCCATGGCCGACGGGCCAAGATGGAGACCATCCGCGAGAAATATAAGCACGACTTCCTGTCGTTGGAGATAGTGTTGCTGTCCTATTACATTGCGGACGTCAACATAGAGAACGCCTACAACGCCCTGGCGCGGCAGGAGTGGCAGGCTCGCCAACCCAAGACCCGCGAGGGGCAGGAGGAGCAGAGGGAGAAGGAGGCCAAGAGGGGCAAGACCCCCACCCCGCCGCCCGCCTATGAGCGCTATGACGGCATCTGCCTCGCGGACACATTCGCCATAACCGAGAACCGCGGCACGCTGCCCCTGCCCGGCCTACTCGCCGAGAACACCCGCGCCGCCGAGGAGGCCGTGACGCCGGACGCCAAGCACCCGCTCACCGTCATCTGGGGCAACCCGCCCTACTCCGCCGGACAGAAGTCCGCCAACGACAACGCCCAGAACCTGAAGTATGAGCAGTTGGACGCCCGCATTGCCGAGACGTATGCAGCCGCCGCCAGCTCGCAGAACAAGAACAGCCTCTACGACACCTACATCAAGGCGTTCCGCTGGGCCACGGACCGCATTGCCGAGCAGGGCGACCGCGGCGGCATCGTGGCGTTCATTTCCAACGCCGGGTGGATTGACGGCAATAGCCAGGACGGGATGCGGCGTTGCCTGGAGGCCGAGTGGTCGGATATTTATATCTATCACCTGAAGGGGAATCAGCGCACTACTGGCGAGCTGAGCCGCCGCGAGGGCGGAAAGATTTTCGGCCAGGGTTCCCGCACCCCCATAGCCATCACCATCCTTGTTCGCCGCCCCGGCGCTTTGCCCGCCGGCAACCTCGCCACCATCCACATGGCCGAGGTGGAGGACTACCTGAGCCGCGAGCAGAAGCTGAAGGCCCTCACCACCACCGCCTCCGTCCTGAGCGCGGACTACCAGGCAGCCGCCCGCGTCATCACACCCAATGCCAAGGGCGACTGGATTAACCAGCGCGACGGCGAGTTTGAGAAGCTGACTGCGCTGGGAGACAAGAAAGACAAGGAGGACGGGAAGACGGTGTTTTTGCCTGTGTATAGCAATGGTGTGCAGACAAACTGTGACGCGTTCCTTTACAACTTCTCAAAGAAGCAGCTGACGGAGAGCGTCAGCAACATGGTCGACTTCTATAATGAAAACCTCGCAAGGGTGAATGAGAAAGGTATCGGGAAAGTCACAATAGACGATGTAGATATTGATGCGACAAAGATATCATGGCATGGAGGAATCCTTGGTCATCTAAACCGCAGAACTGAGCTCTCAGTTAAGGAAGAGACTTTCTGCACAGGCCAGTACCGCCCATTCGTGCTTCAAAATTTCTGTTTCGACAAACCACTTATACACCGTACAGGTCAACTCCTTAACATCTTCCCCACCCCCCGCCATGCGAACTTGGTGATATGTGTGGATAGCGCGGGAGGCACACAAGATTTCACGTGCCTGATAAGCAACGTCATACCAGACCTTCACACTTGTGGCACAACCCAGTGCTACCCCCTCTACTACTACGAGAGCTACTCGGCGGAGGCCGGTGGCAAGGGAAAGAAAGGCAAGGGCGGCGAGGAGAAACAGCCGCTGTTGCCGGGCTTGGAGGACGCCGCCACAGACGGGGCGGTGAGCGCCGAGGGCTTCAGGCGGCGGAGCGCCATCAGCCCGTGGGCGGTGGACGAGGCTTGCCGCCGAATGAAGGTGACGCGCCATCAGATGGCCGAGGCCCGGCTGAGCATGGGCAGGCAGGAGGAGCTGCTGAGCGTGACCGACGCCAAGGGCGACCACAGCGTGCGCCACCTGACGGAGGAGGAGGAGGCCGACCTCTGCGCCGAGGCCATCTTCTTCTACACCTTCGGGGCGCTGCACTCGCCGGGGTGGCGCCGCCGCTTCTCGGCGGACCTAAAGAAAGAGGCGGCGCGCATAGGCCTGACGGCCGACCCCGCCCTCTTCCGCCGCACCGCCATGCGCGGCGAGGCCATGGCGAGGCTGCAGCTGTGGGCCGCCACAGGCGAGGGCGACGTGAAGGACCTGCTGCCCGAGGCGCCCGAGGGCATGACGCTGCTCGTGGACGGCCAACCGGCCGAGCTGCCGCTGCCCGCCGCCGCCATGCGCGTCAGCAAGATGCGCTTCCCCTCCAAGACCGACAAGAGCACCATCTGGATAACCGACTGCGTATGCCTGACCGGCATCCCGGCCGAGGCCTACCGATATGTGGTGAACGGCAAGTCGGCTCTGGAGTGGGTCATGGAGCGAGTGGCCGTGACGCAGGACAAGTTCAGCCGAATAGTGAACGACCCCAACGCCTGGGCAGCCGAGCATGGCCAGCCGGACTGGGCAGCCCGGCTCGTCTGGCGCGTGGCCTTGGCGTCCATTGCAATGACGCGAATTGTGGAGGAGATGGAGGGCGATTAATTAATTAATTAATGAGGAATTAGGAATGAGGAATTTATATAATGACCTAATGAGGAATTAGGAATGAGGAATTGCTACAATTAGGAATTAGGAATGAGGAATGAGGAATGAGGAATTTGGGATGAAGTGATTGAATGAGTGTCGGGAGGGGGGCGTGGCTTCCTTCCGGCACTCTCTTTTTTTGCACTTTTTGGCTATCTTTGTCGGGTAGGCGGATTGGGCGGCTTGGCTAAACGACTTTGAACGTTGGATTTATATTCTCAAAGATATGGAGACATTAGAGTATATTCTCAAGGACATGGAGACATTAGAGTATATTCTCAAGGACATGGAGACTTTAGAGGGAATGCCTTTCAGGGCCCAGAAGAGAGAGGAGAGAGTGAGGGCGATGCTCGGCAAGTGAAAAGCCACCGCACACCCGAAAAAGATGCCCCCGCCCGCAGCGGCACGGAGGTTATATATATTCGTTTTTAGCTAATTTTGCGACATCGAAACGCATAAAAATAACGACAACCGACAAAATGGAACTCACAATAGTAAAAGTAGGCGGCGCCGTGGTGGAGGAGCCGACATCACTCTCGGCCCTCCTGGACGGGTTCGCCACCATTGGCGGCGCCAAAGCATTAGTGCATGGCGGCGGCCGCTCAGCCACCAAGATGTCAGAGAAACTGGGCATTGAGGCCCACATGGTGGAGGGCCGCCGCGTGACCGACGGCGAGACCCTCAAAGTGGTGACAATGGTCTACGCCGGCCTTGTGAACAAGAACATCGTGGCCCAACTGCAGGCCCGCGGCGTCAACGCCATGGGCTTCACGGGCGCCGACCTCGGCGTGATACTCTCCGCCAAGCGTCCGCCCAAGAAGATGAGCGACGGCCAGGTGGTGGACTTCGGATTCGTGGGCGACGTGAAAGAGGTGCATACCGACGTCCTGTCGAGCCTCATTGCCCAAGGCGCGGTGCCGGTGATGAGCCCCATAACGCATGACGGGCAGGGCAACCTGCTGAACACCAACGCGGACACCATTGCGAGCGAATTGGCGCGCGCCATGGCCAAGGCCGACTTCAGCGTCCGACTGGTCTACTGCTTTGAGAAGCCCGGCGTCTTGGTAGACGCCAACGACGACACCACAGTCATCGCGGACTTGGACTACGCCACCTTCAAAGAGTATCAGAAGACAGGCGTAGTGGCCGCCGGCATGATTCCCAAACTCGACAACGGATTTGACGCCATCAGGATGGGAGTATCGTCAGTGACCATAACCAACGTCGAGGGGCTGAAGAGCGGATTGGGCACGACACTGAGGCTGTAAAACCCCACAAAGAGAGACCCCATGATGGACAGATATGTGGAAGAGAGCATCGAGTTGCTCAAGAGGATGATATCCATCCCGTCCGTGAGCCGGGGCGAGTCCGCCGTGGCCGACATGCTCCAGAACCAGATGACGGAGTGGGGCATGGCCGTGAACCGCAAGGGCAACAACCTGTGGGTTCGCGAGCAGTCATGCTCGGGCGGCAAGCCCGTCATCCTGCTCAACTCGCACATAGACACCGTGAAGCCCGCGGCTGGTTACACCCGCGACCCCTTCACCCCCGAGGTGGAGGACGGCAAACTCTACGGACTGGGCAGCAACGACGCCGGCGGCCCCTTGGTGAGCCTCTTGGCCGTCTTCCGCCGCCTGACAGAGACGGAGGAGGAGCGCGGATATTCACTCATCTTCGCCGCCTCGTGTGAGGAGGAGGTGAGCGGCCGCGGCGGCTTGGAGAGCATACTCGCCGAGATAGGCAACGTGGACCTCGCCATTGTGGGAGAGCCCACAGGCATGCAGCCCGCCGTGGCTGAGAAAGGCCTCATGGTGCTGGACTGCACAGCCATAGGCAAGAGCGGACACGCCGCCCGAGGCGAGGGCATCAACGCCATCTACCAGGCCATGCCAGCCATCGAGTGGTTCCAGACCCACCGGTTCGACCGCGTCAGCCAGTTCCTGGGCCCCGTCAAGACCACCGTGACCCAGATTGAGGCAGGCACACAGCACAACGTGGTGCCGGACACATGCCGGTTTGTGGTGGACGTGCGCATCAACGAGCTCTACACCAACACCGAGCTGCTCGGCATGATAAAGCGCGAGTGCCCCACCGCCCAGATGCCCATCAACATCCAGGAGCGCAGCACCCGACTCGGCAGTTCGCGCATCGCCATGGACCACCCGATAGTGAAACGCGCCATGAGCCTCGGCCTCAAGCCCTTCGGTTCGCCCACCATGAGCGACCAGGCCCTGATGCCCTTCACCTCGATAAAGATAGGCCCCGGGCAGTCGTCGCGCTCCCACACCGCCAACGAGTTCATTGAGCTGGACGAGATTAGGCAGGGAGTGGAGACATATATGAGCCTCCTGAAAGACCTGAGGATATAAACTCAGGATATAAAAAGAAACTGAGGCGAGCGCCCCAAAAGAAAAGACAGAAACAACACACAACCCCCAACATCATAACAGATCATGAAGCTCTGGGACAAAGGATATTCAGAAGACGAGCGCATAGACCGCTTCACCGTAGGATTGGACCGCGAACTGGACCTGCACCTCGCGCCATTTGACGTGCTGGGCACCATGGCCCACATAACCATGCTCGAGACCATAGGCCTCATTGGCCATGACGAGCTGCCCGTGCTGCTCGCCGAGCTGAAAAACATATACAAGACCACGCAAGACGGCACCTTCGTCATCGAGGACGACATTGAGGACGTCCACTCGCAGGTGGAGCTGATGCTGACCCGCCGACTGGGCGACCTTGGCAAGAAAGTTCACAGCGGCCGCTCGCGCAACGACCAGGTGCTGCTGGACCTCAAACTCTACATACGCTACCAGATAGAGGACCTGACCAAGCACCTCGGCAAACTGTTTGACGTGCTTCAGGCCCAGAGCGAGAAATATAAGGACGTCCTCATCCCCGGCTACACCCACTTGCAGGTGGCCATGCCCTCCTCCTTCGGATTGTGGTTTGGCGCATATGCCGAGAGCCTGACCGACGACATGACCATGCTGGCGGCCGCATGGGACGTGGCCAACCAGAACCCGCTGGGCGCAGCAGCCGGATATGGCAGCTCATTCCCCCTCAACAGGACCCTCACCACCAAGCTGCTCGGCTTCAGCGACTTGGCATATAACGTGGTCTACGCCCAGATGGGCCGCGGCAAGACAGAGCGCATCGTCACCTTCGCCTTGGCCTCCATTGCCGAGACCATTGGCCGATTGGCGTTTGACGGCTGCCTCTTCACGAGCCAGAACTTCGGCTTCATCCACCTGCCCAAGCAGATGACCACCGGCAGCTCCATCATGCCCCACAAGAAGAACCCCGACGTCTTTGAGCTGGTGCGCGCGCACTGCAACAAAATCCAGGGGGCGCCGAACACCATACGCCTCATCTCCGGCAACCTGCCGAGCGGCTACTTCCGCGACATGCAGATAATAAAAGAGGTCTTCATCCCCCTCTTTGAGGAGATAAAGGACTGCATTGACATAACCGCCTACGCCATTGAGAACATCGAGGTGGAGCGCGACGTGATGAAAGACCCCAAATATAAATACGCCTTCTCGGTGGAGGAGGTCAACCGCCGCGCCCAGGCAGGCACCCCCTTCCGCGACGCATATCGCCAAGTGGGCATGGAGATTGAGGCCGGGCAGTTCGACTTCAACGGCGAGTTGCATCACACCCACGAGGGCAGCATTGGCAACCTCTGCAACGACAAGATCCGCGAGAAGATGGACCGCATCCGCAGCCGCTTCACCTTTGGCGAGGTCAACGCCGCACTGGACAACCTCTTGAAATAGGGAGGGGGCCGACAATGCCAAGCAGAAAAAGACCAGCTGCGGGAGCTTTTGCCGCCACCGTGTTGATGGCAATGACATCATGCACAGGAGGAGCGGACTACGCGGGCATGGTGACCATAGACCTCAACCGCACGACGAGTCAGTCCCTGACCTTGACCTCAGTCCTCTCCGACAGCGTGCGGACGACAACCATCAGCCCCGACAAGAACGGCGTCTACACCTTCGCCACCGACACCATGGCCACCGACATCTACGTGGCCACACTTGGCGAGGGTCGCCGCCTGCCCATGCTGCTGATAAGCGGCACGGGGATGAAATTTTGCGGCACCGCGGCCGAGTGGGACAAGATGACCACCACCGACGAGCCGACCCGCGTCATGATGGCGGCCGAGCGACTGCGCAGCCGCCTTGCCTTGGCGTGCGACTCGGCACTGACGGCGGCCCCAATCTCCACCCCGGCCGGGCGAGCCATAGTGGCCGACAGCCTCCGCTCATTGCGCCGCACGGCACGCGCTGAGGCCGACGAGCTGCTGAGCCTGTTGCCGGACTCGTCACTCGCGGCATTGCCCATCATAGGCTTGCCTGGGCTGTATGACGAAGTGGCAGACTATAAGCTTTTGGCGCGGCGAGTGTGCAACATGGCGGCACGGCATCCCGAGATGACCATCTTGCAGAGCAAAGAGGCCGCCCTGCGCAAAGTGGAGAAACTCATATCGCTGCGCAAGACATTGGCAGTGGGGAAAGACGAGCCTACATTCCTCTTCACGAGCAACGAGGGTGACGACCTGAGCGACGGCGACCTGACGGGACGGCGCTACGCCTTGGCACTCATGCCCGACTCGGCGACCACACCGGCGCGGGCCGTGGACATGGTCATGCAGTTGGCCAAAGAGGGAGTCAAGATACTCGCCGAGGCCGACAGCCGTTTGGCATTGACCGACAAGAACATCGTCCGCGGGCGGTTCAAGCGTTTTGACAGCCGCGGCGACCTGCTGACCTTCGCCCCCGCCTTGGTGACAGTTGACAAAGAGGGCAAGGTGGCCGCCTTGTGGCTCGACTCATTCCGCAGGCAGCAATAACCGGCAGGGCTGCAATAACTTTATGCAGGCCATGTTCCTCAAAAGACAATTTGTTAGCTATCTTTGCACCCGCAAAAAAGACCATTAACCTCAAGAGATGAAAAAACAACTCTACATACTGGCAGCCACCGCCATGGCGTTCCAGGCCTGCAACAGCGACAAAGGCAAGCCCGTCATCGAGGGCAAGATTTCAGGCGCCGACACGCTGAAAGTATACATTGCCGAGACTGGCAAAGAGTATGACATGTGCGACTCGTCCGAGATATCATCCGACGGCACATTCCGCCTTGTCGGCAAGATGCAGAGCGAGCCCACCTTCTACCGCGTGAGCCTCTCAGACGGCCGCTCATTCACCGTGGTTCTCGACTCGGCCGAGACAGTGACAGTGAACGCAGACGCGTCCAAGGGCATCCTGCCTGGCAACGTCACCTTTGCCAACTCGCAGGTGAACGCCGACATACAGACCGTCGAGGCGGGATCGGCAGCCCTGCTGACCAAGATCCGCAACGGCAACGCCACCACGGCGGACGTGACCGAGTTCAAGGACAAGCTGAACCAGATTATCCTTGCCAACCCGCGCTCCATGGCCGGATATTACATCCTCTTCCAGCGCATAGGCGGCTACGCACTCTACACCATGGACGACAAGAAAGACATGGCGATGTTTGGCGCTGTGGCCACCTCGCTCCAGATGGAGTATCCCAACAGCCAGACCGTCAAAGCCCTCTGCAACGACGTGCTGGGCTATCGCAAGGCGCAGAAAGACAAGGCCAAGAGCGACTCACTGCTCCAGACCGCCACTGTGCTCAAGTCGCCCAACATCAGCCTGCCGGACAAAGACGGCAAGACCGTGGAGCTGACCTCGCTGCGCGGCAAGACCGTCCTGCTCTACTTCTGGGCAGCGGCCGACCAGACCAACCTCAAGGAGTTCCTCGCACTGCGCTCCATCTACAACAAGTATCACAGCCGCGGGCTGGAGATCTACGCCGTGTCATTTGACACAGCCAAGCTGATTTGGCAGAACGCCATAAGCGGCACCGAGTGGATTAACGTGTGCGACTTCAACGGCCCCCAGGGCTGGGCTGCGGCAGCGTATAACATCACAGCCATCCCCGCCAACTACATCATCGCCCCCGACGGCGAGCTGATTGGCAAAGACCTCTTCGGCAAGCGCTTGGACAACAAGCTGAACGAGATCCTCAGATAAAGAGAGGCTGACCCGAACAGGTTAAACGACAGAACAAACGCCCCGCACGCCGAAGCCCCATATTTAAGTGTGGCGTGGCGCGCGGGGCTTTCTCTTATACAAATCAATCCTCCAAACCCCGGCAATCAGAATGCGAGAGCCAAACGCCATAACGAGATGATCTACTTTGCGTCCGACCTGCACCTTGGTGCGCCATATATCGAGGACCACAAGGCCCACGAGGCCAAGATAGTGCGTTGGCTCGACAGCATAGGCCCCACGTGCGACGCCCTCTATCTGCTGGGCGACATCTTCGACTACTGGTTTGAATATAAGTCAGTGGTGCCCAAGGGGTTTGTGCGCTTCCTGGGCAAGATTGCCGAGATGGCCGACAACGGCACCGAGATCCACTTCTTCACCGGCAACCACGACGTGTGGATGTTCGACTATCTGCCGGCCGAGCTGGGCGTGACAGTCCACACCGGCGACTACACACTGCGCACGGGCGGCAAGACCTTCCACTTGGGACATGGCGACGACATAGGCTGCGACAAGTGGTACCACATGATGATGTGGGCATTCCACAACAAGTTTCTGCAAGCTTGCTACAGGTGGGTGCATCCCGACTTGGCAGGCCTCATTGCCACCACATGGAGCCGCAAGAGCCGCAAGGGTCACGATGCCGACGAGGCTCAGAAGGGCCGAAACACAGACCCCGAGAAAGAGAGGCAAATAAAATACGCGCGGAGATTAGTGGCCGAGGGTTCAGACGCCGACTACTTCATTTTTGGCCACAGGCACGAGATTTTCGACACATGGGCCGGGCAGGATGGTCAGCGCGTGCTGGTGATAGGGGATTGGATACGCAACTTCTCATATGCCGTGTTTGACGGCACGGACGTCAGAATATGTAAATATGGAGCCTGAGAATTACTCAAAATATATATCGACAGCGGCCTACGTCCCGTTCGTTGGCTGGGTTGTGGCCATGGTGATGCGCAAAGCGGGGCGCGACGACTCGGAATTCACCACCTTCCACATGCGCCAGGGGCTTGGCCTCTTAATAATCGAACTCCTGTGCTATGGCATAGTGCACAAGTTGATAAACAACATCCCGTTGGATAGTTTTGTGCTGATAGTGATCGTCTACATGGCGTGGACCGGCATACGCTGCACGGGCAAAGGCATCAAACGCTATCAGCCTTTCTTCGGGCGATGGTTTGACAGGACATTCACCTTTATAAAATAAGGTTACTCAAAGGTCACTCGGCCTGTCCTCGCCTCTTTAGCTCGTCTTGCAGAGTCTGTGCCCTCTCATAGTCCTCATTCTCAATGGCCTCGTTGAACATCTTGTGGATGGCGGAGACGGGGAGGTCCTGAAGAGTGAGCTTGCCGTCGGGTCGGCGCGGCGAGGTGGCTCCTTTGCCGCCATTGATGAGGCTGATGACGTGCTCGCGGACAAAGATGGGGGCTTGGCAACGAAGGGCGAGCGTGACGGCGTCTGAAGTGCGGGAGTCGAAAACAATAGGCTCGCCATCGCGGTCGCAGACAATGCTGGCGGTGAAGAAGCCCCCTTGCAGCTCGTCAATAATGACACGGGAGACAGAGACCCCGAAGCGTTTGAGCATATTGACCATGAGGTCGTGCGTGAGGGGACGGGGCAGCGTGACGCCCTCCATGCTGACGGCGATGGACTGCGCCTCGGAGAGACCAATGGCCATGACGATGCGCCGCGGGCCCGTAAGCTCCTGAAGCACCAGGTTATACGTTCCTCCGGGTCCGCCATCCATAATGGCGGCCACCCTGAGTGCCACCAACGCGTCAAAGTCCCTATCCATCAATTATTGTTTTGGGGAATGAAGATAGCACTTTTTCGTCAAAAATCAACCACTCGTTTCCTATTTTCAATTAATTGCGCTAAATTCGCGTCGTTAAGTCTGTGTGGCTCCTCAAAGCGCAAACACGCGAGGCGGTTCCAATAACGCCGGTCGTGGTGGCCGCCCTCAGGCATCATTTTTTACGTCATACAAAGTAAAATGTACGCAATCGTTGAAATTGCTGGTCAGCAGTTCAAAGTAACGAAGGACGCTACGCTCTTTGTTCACCACCTCGCAGAGAAGAATGAGGGTGACAGCGTTGAGTTCGACAAGGTTCTCCTCATTGACAACGACGGTCAGGTAACCATCGGCGCACCCGCCATCGCAGGCGCAAAGGTCGCAGCTAAGGTACTTGTACCCCTCGTAAAGGGCGACAAGGTCATCGTCTTCAAGAAGCGTCGCCGCAAGGGCTACCAGAAGAAGAACGGCCATCGTCAGCAGTTCACCCAGATTCAGATCGAGAACATCATCGGTTAATCTCACAACCCCTTAAAGACTAAACAAAATGGCACATAAAAAAGGTCAGGGTAGCTCTAAGAACGGCCGTGACAGCGAAAGCAAACGACTTGGCCTGAAGCTTTTCGGCGGTCAGGCATGCCAGGCAGGCAACATCATCCTTCGTCAGCGCGGCACCCAGCATCATCCGGGTGCTAACGTCGGCATGGGCAAGGATCACACCATCTTCGCCCTCGTTGATGGCACTGTCCAGTTCGTCAAGAAGGCCGAGGGCCGTTCTTACGTCTCCGTCATCCCCGCTTAGGCGGAGTTCTGCTGAGTAAAGCTCGCAAGGAGACCTAGAACACCTCAAAGAAACAAACTCCCGCACGCTGCGATCTCGGCAATTGAGAATAGCAGGGGCGGGAGTTTTTCTTTTTTATCTCCCCCAAACAACAAAGGACATTCACATCATAGCATATTCCCATGCTTACACTTAAGCTCATTCAAGAACAGAAGGACTTTGTCATTGAGCGTCTCAAGGTCAAGAACTTTGACGCCACTGCCATTGTCGACGAGATCATCGCGCTTGACAACCAGCGCAAGCAGCAGCAGGTAGAGGCTGAGGCCATCCAGCAGAAGATGAACAGCATCTCCAAGTCTGTGGGTCAGCTGATGAAGGAGGGCAAGAAGGCTGAGGCTGAGGAGGCCAAGGCAGAAACCGCCAAGCTGAAGGACCAGATTAAAGAGCTGGACCAGAAGCAGAAAGAGACTGGTGACGCCCTGATGGCCAAGCTGGTTCTGCTGCCTAACCTGCCAGCGCAGATTGTCCCCCCCGGAAAGAGCGCGGCCGACAACCAGATTGTCTACTGCTCAGTTGACAAGGAGCCGGAGCTTGGCCCCGACGCGCAGCCACACTGGGACCTCATCAAGAAGTATGACATCATCGACTTCGACCTGGGCATCAAGGTGACCGGCGCGGGCTTCCCGTTCTACAAGGGCAAGGGCGCTAAACTGCAGCGCGCCCTCATCTCCTTCTTCCTCGACAACGCCATCGCGGCCGGCTATCAGGAGGTTCAGCCCCCCCTCATGGTCAACGAGGACTCAGGTTTCGGCACCGGCCAGATTCCTGACAAGGAGGGCCAGATGTACCACGTCAACCTCGACAACTTCTACCTCATCCCGACGGCCGAGGTTCCTGTGACCAACATTTACCGCGACGTCATCTTGAAGAGCAGCGACTTCCCCGTCAAGAACTGCGCATACTCACAGTGCTTCCGCCGCGAGGCAGGCTCATGGGGCGCCGACGTGCGCGGCCTGAACCGTCTGCACCAGTTTGACAAGGTCGAGATTGTCCGCCTCTCTCACCCTGACCACTCATATGAGGCACTTGACGAGATGGTGGCCCATGTACGCGGCCTCGTCGAGAAGCTGGAGCTCCCGTTCCGCATTGTCCGTCTTTGCGGTGGCGACATGAGCTTCACCTCGGCCTTGACCTATGACTTTGAGGTCTTCTCAGCAGCGCAGAAGCGTTGGTTGGAGGTTTCATCAGTCTCTAACTTCGAGAGCTATCAGGCCAACCGCCTCAAGCTCCGTTTCAAGGAGGCCGGCGACAAGAAGACTCAGCTGTGCCACACACTGAACGGCTCGGCCCTCGCGTTGCCCCGCATCGTGGCCGCCCTGCTCGAGAACAACCAGACCCCTCAGGGTATCAAGATCCCTAAGGCTCTCGTTCCTTACACCGGCTTCGAGTACATCGACTAAAGACGGCAGCCGCGCCTGTTGAGGCACGGCGAGACGAGATAAGACCCAGGCGGGGAGCCGCGGCGGCCAAAAAGGCGGCCGCGACTTCCCGCCATTTTATTTTTCAGAATTCAGACACACAAGAAGACACACATCAGATGCGTTTCCTCTTCAACACCACATTCACCGTCGAGGACACCCTGCGCGCGGGGTGGCTCAACTGGATGCGCGACGTCTACGTGCCGAAGATGCGCGAGGCGTCGGGCGTGAGCGACCATGAGCTGTACATAGTGGACGGCACACTGACCCTCGGCTCGCAGAACTACTCAAGCCAATGGCGTTGCACGACAGTGGCCCAACTGGGCGCGTTGCGATCAACGAGCGCCAAGCTGTGCCAGGAGATAATGGAGACGCATGGCGAGCATTGCCTGTCGTTCTCGACACTCATGCGCGGTCTGCCGCTCGGCATTGACTAAGCGCGGAGACGGACCAAACGCGACAACGAGGTGAGCGAGCAGAAAAAGAGACGCATATTGGGCATAGACCCCGGCACCAACGTGATGGGCTACGCCCTGTTGGACGTCGAGGGCAATCATGCCGAAGTGGTGGTTCTCGGCACAGTTCAGATGGCGCGAGTGAGCGACCACTACGCCCGTCTGCAACGCATCTTTGAGCGCATCAACGTCATCATAGAGGAGTTCAAGCCCCAGGAGTTGGCCATCGAGGCGCCCTTTTGCGGCAAGAACGTCCAGACGATGCTCAAGCTGGGCCGCGCCCAGGGGGTGTGCATGGCGGCCGCGCTTCATCACGGCATGCCTGTGACAGAGTATCCGCCCACGCGCGTCAAGCAGTCGATAACGGGCGTAGGCTCGGCCAGCAAAGAGCAGGTGGCCGAGATGCTGCAACGCATGCTGCACTTTGCCGACATCCCCAAATATCTTGACGCGACCGACGCGCTCGCCATAGCCTACTCTCACTTCCTGGCCAAGCAGATGAGCGACAAGCTGGGCGGGGCTGACGACACGCACGCGGTGAAGATTCCCAAATCGACAGGCAAAAAGAGCTCATGGGCCGACTTTGTCAGCTCGAACCCCAACCGGATACATAAATAAACGTAAAAACAACATATAGCAGTGCTGAACCAAAAAGACTACGATTACGAGCTTCCCGAGGAGCGCATTGCCAAATACCCGCTTGAGCAGCGCGACGCGTCGCGCCTGCTGGTATACCGCCACGGCGAGATAAGCGACGCGCATTTCCGCGATGTGGCGGCTTTGCTACCCGAGGGCTCAATGCTGGTGCGCAACAACACGAGGGTGATCCGCGCCCGCCTGAAATTCGCCAAGGCGACAGGCGCCGTCATCGAGATCTTCTGCCTTGAGCCGCTTGAGCCGGCCGAGGTTGAGCAGGCCTTTGTGACCCGCGGCCACTCGGTGTGGAAATGCATAGTGGGCAACTCGAAGAGGTGGAAAGAGGGGACTATAACTTGTCAGATCCCATCCAACGGCCTGATTTTGAAGGCGACCCGACTGGAGCAGGACGGCAACACCTCAACCATCCGCTTTGACTGGGAGCCGGCTGATCACACCTTTGCCGAGGTAATCGAGTCGGCGGGCGTCATTCCCATCCCGCCCTACTTGAACCGCGAGACCGAGAGCATTGACGACACGCGTTATCAGACCGTCTACAGCATCCACAAGGGTTCGGTGGCGGCCCCCACGGCGGGACTGCACTTCACGCCCGAGGTGCTGGCCGACGTCGAGGCGCGCGGACACGAGATAGTCAACGTCACGCTCCACGTGGGTGCTGGCACATTCAAGCCCGTGCAGACCGAGAATGTGGAGGAGCACGTGATGCACACCGAGCACATTGTGGTGGAGGCTTCGGTCATCCGTCATTTGGCGGAGCGGAAGAAGAGCATAGTGGCCGTTGGCACCACATCCGTCAGGACATTGGAGAGCCTCTATTGGCTTGGCGTCAAGCTGCTTTGCGGCCAGAGCATTGAGGAGGGTTTGGCACAGTGGGACGCGTATCACCTGCCGCAGGAGTATTCGGCACACGACGCGCTGACCGCATTGGCCGACTACTTGGACAAGAACGACATGGCCGAGCTGCACAACCAGACCCAGATAATGATAATGCCGGGCTATAAGTTCCGCATGGTGGACGCCCTGATTACCAACTTCCACCAGCCGCACAGCACACTGCTGCTGCTCATCGGGGCCTTTGTGGGTATGGACTGGAAGAAGATTTACTCCCACGCCCTTGAGACGGGCTACCGTTTCTTGAGCTATGGCGACTCGTCACTCCTGATGCCATAGGTTGACAGGGCAAGCCATCAAAAAAAACACGTCACACAACCAAAACTCAATAAGCCATGGGAACATATGTAGATAACAACCTGTCGAGGAACGAGAGTGTCATCTATGAGGCTCACTATCATTGGAAGATATGGATTGAGCTGCAGAGCATATTCACGCTGTTCATCCGTCCGCTCATCAAGACCAAGACCGACGAGTTCGTCATAACGAACAAGAGGGTCATCATGAAGACGGGCCTCGTCTCACGCGACGTGTTTGAGATGACAGTGACCCACATTGAGTCGATCAACGTGGACCAGAGCATCATGGGCAGGATTTTGGGCTATGGGACTGTGACCATAGTGGGCTCGGGCGGCACGAGGGAGAGCTTCCCGGACATTGCCGACCCTGTGAGGTTCCGCCGCGAGTTCATGAACATCATCTGATAAATTTTAACCGCGGACTTTAAAATTAACATTAGCGGTTTGCATTTGTCACATCTTCTCGCCATATTCGCGATGTCGAAATAAAAACACAGAATGCATAGTCTTAACAACATATGGTGGTGGCGCCCGTCTTACTTTCAAACCCGGAGGTAAGCGCTTACGCGTGTCAACCAAAAGAGACGCAGAGCCTTGTCGATAACTCCGGCAAGGCTCTTTCTTTTTATCCGGAGGAGAGACATAGAGGGAGAGACACCAGGCGAGACTAAGCAGAACTGAGACAAAAAAAAACGCCCTAACCTTAGAAAAGATAGAAAAGTGAACGAAATGCCAACATTCAGATACACGACCGAGGCAGTCACGCGGCTTGGCGACTTGGTCACCCCCGTGGGCGTCTACATGCGCCTGCGCGACCTCTATCCGCAGAGCATATTGATGGAGAGCTCGGACTACCACTCGGCCTCGAACGCCCGCTCTTTTGTGGGAGTGGACCCGATAGCCAAGGTTCAGGTGTCACACGGCATGGCCTCATGCCAATATCCAGACGGCGAGACCTTCAGCCGCGCCATTGACAAGGATTTCACCTCGGCCGACGCCATCAACACCTTCCTGCGCTCATTCAAGGTGGAGGGCGAGGGGCATTGCGGACTTTTCGGCTACACGACATTCAACGCCGTTCGTTACTTTGAGAACATCCCCGTTAAAGACGAGAAGCACCCGAGCTATGACGCGCCGGACATACTCTATGTCCTGTTCAAGACCATAATAGAGTTCGACCACTTCAACAACCAGATGCGCATCATCACATTGCGCGGCGAGGGAGAGGCGGACGGCACGGCCAAAGTGGAACAGGCTTTGCGCCGCACGGACGTACGCGCCTATGAGTTCCACCCCGTGGGCGAGACCACCAGCACATTGACTGACGAGGAGCACAAGGCCAACATCCGCAAGGGAATAGCCCACTGCCTGCGCGGCGACGTGTTCCAGATTGTCCTGTCGCGCCGTTTCATCCAGAAATATGAGGGAGACGACTTCAAACTCTACCGCGCGCTGAGGAGCATCAACCCGTCGCCATACCTGTTCTACATGGACATGGGCGGGTTCAGGATCTTCGGCTCATCGCCCGAGACCCATTGCCGCATTGAGATGGGCAACCGCAAGGCATACATAGACCCCATAGCCGGCACCACCAAGCGCACAGGCGACCCCGAGCAGGACGCCAAGAACGCACTCTATCTGCGCAACGACCCGAAAGAGAACGCCGAGCACGTGATGCTGGTGGACTTGGCTCGCAACGACTTGAGCCGCAACTGCCATGACGTGAAGGTGGACTTCTATAAAGACATGCAGTACTACAGCCACGTGATACACCTCGTGAGCCGCGTGTCCGGCACACTTGACGAGGGGGCGGACCCAGTCAAGGCTTTCATTGACACCTTCCCGGCCGGCACACTGTCCGGAGCGCCCAAGGTACGCGCCATGCAGCTGATCAGCGAGATTGAGCCTCACAACCGCGGCGCCTATGGCGGATGCGTGGGCAGCATTGGTTTTGACGGTTCGCTGAACCAGGCCATAACCATCCGCACCTTCGTGTCGCGCAGTGGCGAGCTGTGGTTCCAGGCTGGCGGCGGCATTGTGGCCAAGAGCAATGAGGACTATGAGCTCCAAGAGGTGAACAACAAACTCGGGGCTCTGCGCAAAGCCATCTTCATGGCCGAGAAAATGTAGGGAGAGGCCCACAAGGGAAGTCAAGAACACACATCTTTTTTTTTCAGGAAAACATGAAACGCAACGTCGTCATAATAGACAACTACGACTCGTTCACATATAACTTGGCGCACCTCCTGCGCTCGTTGGACGCCAATGTCACAGTGCTGCGCAACGACCAGTTCGCGCTGCCCGAGCTTGAGAAGTTTGACAAGATAGTCCTCTCGCCAGGCCCGGGAATCCCGAGCGAGGCGGGTCTGCTGCAGGACGTGATCCGCGAATATGCGGGACGCAAACCGATGCTTGGCGTTTGCCTTGGCCATCAGGCTATTGGCGAGTGCTTTGGCGGACGGCTGACCAACCTCAGCGACGTCTTCCACGGAGTTCAGACACCCGTGAAGATTGTGGCGGACGACTACATCTTTGACGGGCTGCCACGCGAGGGTCTGCCCGTGGGGCGCTACCACTCGTGGGTGGTGGACACCGAGGGTTTCCCCGAGTGCCTTGAGATAACAGCCGTGAGTGAGGAGGGACAGGTCATGGCCTTGCGCCACAAGACGATGGACATCCACGGAATACAGTTCCACCCCGAGAGCGTCCTCACGCCCGACGGGGCCACCATAGTAGGCAACTGGCTCAACAAATAGGGTTGGGCAGCCGCTTTCAGACAAAGAACAGTTAGAACAAAAGAGATCCCCCTACCAAAAACAGTCAAGCAATGAAAGAGATACTGAAGCGTCTCGTGGCCGGCGAGCAGCTGACACAGGCCGAGACAGAGCAGATTCTGATCAACATAACCAAAGAGGCCTATCCGCAGGAGCAGGTGACGGCTTTCATCATGGGCATCCAGATGCGCGGCATATCGGTGGACGAGCTGCTGGGCCTCCGCTCGGGCGTGCTCAAGACCGGCGTTCCTGTCAACTTCAGCGAGTACAAGCCAATCGACATTGTCGGCACCGGCGGCGACGGCAAGAACACCTTCAACATCTCGACCTGCGCATGTTTTGTGGTGGCTGGAGCAGGATATAAGGTTGCCAAGCATGGTAACTACGCGGCCACCTCGGTCAGTGGCGCGTCTAACGTGATTGAGGGTCACGGCGTCAAGTTCACCAATGACGAGAGCCAGTTGCGCAGGAGCATAGAGGAGTGCGGCATCGCCTATCTGCACGCCCCGCTCTTCGCCAAGGCGCTGAAATTCGTGGGCGGCATCCGCAAGGCGCTCCAGATTCCCACATGTTTCAACCTGCTGGGCCCCATTGTCAACCCGTGCCGCCCGGCCTATCAGGTGCTGGGTGTTGCCAACCTGGACCAGATGAGGCTCTACAACAACGTGTATCAGAAGATGGGCATAGGCTACTGCATCGTCAACAGCCTTGACGGTTATGACGAGATATCGCTCACGGGCGACTTCAAGGCTCAGACCAAGAGCATGGAGAAGATCTTCAGTCCCTCCGACCTCGGATTTGACAAAGTATCGGCCGAGGAGGTTTGCGGAGGCACGACCAAGACGGACGCCATCAAGATATTCGACAACATATTGAACGGCACGGCGTCTAAGGCCCAGACCGACGTCGTGGTGGCCAACGCCGCCTTTGCCATCCACGCCATCGAGCCGGAGAAATCGATCGCCGAGTGCGTGGCCATGGCCCGCGAGAGCATAGAGAGCAGGAAAGCCCTGAACACCCTCAAGGCCTTCGTAGAGATCAACTCATAACCGCCTCACAAGCAAAAAGGTCGACACGTGAACTACTTAGACAAGATTGTGGCTCGCAAGCGCGAGGAGGTGGCCGAGGCTAAGGCCGCCATGCCGATTGAGGCCGTCAAGGCTTCCATGGCCAACGCGCCAGCGCCGCAGCCCTTTGCGCAGAGCATCATGGGGCGCAACGGCATCATATCCGAGTTCAAGCGCCGCAGCCCGTCAAAAGGGTTGATACACAGGGGCGACATATCGCCAAAGGAGGTCGTCCCGGGCTATTGCGCGGCGGGCGTATCGGCCATCTCGTGCCTCACGGACAAGGACTTCTTCGGGGGCTCACTTGCCGACCTGCGCGAAGCCGTGGCCGCGGCCAACCAGTTTGGCGTGCCAGTCTTGCGCAAGGACTTCGTGATAGACGAGTATCAGGTCTATGAGGCCCGCGCCAACGGGGCTTCGGCCATACTGCTCATAGCCGCCATCCTGACCCGCGATGAGTGCCGCCATTTGGCACTGACGGCCAAGGAGCTGGGCATGGAGGTCCTGCTGGAGTTGCACAACGAGGACGAAGTGGGCTACGTGTCGGAGGGTGTGACAGTGGCGGGCATAAACAACCGCGACTTGAGGACCTTCAATGTAGACCTTGAGCACTCCATCCGCGTGTCGCATCTGCTGCCCGAGGGCTTGCCACGGATCTCGGAGAGCGGAATAGGCGGAGTGGAGGACATGCGCCACCTGCGCGCGGCGGGTTTTGACGGTTTCCTTGTGGGCGAGTGCTTCATGAGGGAGGCGAACCCGGGCGAGGCTTGCAAAGCTCTGTGCGCTGAGCTGGGCGAGAGGCCTCAAAGGCTGAAGTAAGAGACAAAGAGAAGAGACAAAGAGAAGCATATGAGCGTCAAGATAAAGATTTGCGGCATGACCGACATTGACAATATCAGCAAGATATTGTTTTTGGAGCCAGACTACATAGGGTTCATCTTGTGGCCCAAGTCGCCCCGTTGCGCCATTGGCAAGCTGAACACCGACATGCTGTCCATCATCCCGCCCACGGTCAAGAGGACCGGCGTGTTTGTGGACGCGAGCGAGACGGAGGTGCGCGACGCCATATCGGTCTACGGGTTGCACACAGTCCAGCTGCACGGGCATGAGAAACCCCGTTTCTGCGCCCAGATAAAAGACTTGGGCGTGGAGGTGATCAAGGCTTTCCACATTGAGAACGAGCATGACTTCGACACCGTGTTGGACTATACGGAGGTGGTGGACTATTACCTGTTCGACACCAAGAGCCCGGGCATGGGCGGGTCGGGTCAGAGCTTTGACTGGCAGCTGATCATGCGTCAGCCACTTCGCACACCGTGGATACTCTCAGGCGGCATAGGCCCGGACAACATTGCCGACGCGGCACGCAGCGGAGCCTCCATAATAGACCTGAACAGCCGATTTGAGACCGAGCCGGGGATTAAGGACTACGCCCTGCTGCGCGACGCCTTTGACAAAATAAGAAACAACCAATAAGAGAAACATATCGCCGGCCGCGCGGATCGCAATGACGAGCGGCGGCCAGCCCCTAACACCAATATAAGCGATGTCCAAATATCAAGTATCAGAAGACGGCTTCTATGGCCGTTTTGGCGGGCAATGGGTTCCCGAGATGCTCTACCCGAACGTCGAGAACCTGCGAAAGAACTACCTGAAGATTCTCGAGTCGGAGGAGTTCAAGAAACAATTCTTCGGCCTCATGAAAGACTACGTGGGCCGCCCAACCCCTCTGACCCACGCAGAGAGCCTCTCCGCCATCTATGGGACCAACGTCTACCTGAAGCGCGAGGACCTCGCTCACACCGGCGCACACAAGATTAACAACGCCATAGGCCAGGTCATCATGGCCAAGATGATGGGCAAAGACCGCATAATTGCCGAGACAGGCGCCGGTCAGCACGGAGTGGCTACAGCCACGGCCTGCGCCCTGCTGGGCGTCAAGTGCCAGGTGTATATGGGCGCGCTCGACATTGAGCGCCAGGCGCCCAACGTGGCCCGCATGAAGATGTTGGGAGCCGAGGTCGTGGCAGCCACAAGCGGCAACTGCACACTGAAAGACGCCACCAACGAGGCTTTGCGCGACTGGATTTCCAACCCCGAGGACACATTCTACGTGATTGGCTCAGTGGTCGGCCCACACCCCTATCCCGACCTTGTGGCGCGTCTGCAGAGCATAATAAGCAAAGAGACCAAGGATCAGGTGCGCGAGCAGACGGGCAAAGACCTGCCGGACTACGTGATTGCCTGCATTGGCGGTGGCAGCAACGCCGCCGGCTCATTCTATAACTTCCTGGATGACGAGAGCGTCAAGCTGGTAGCAGTAGAGGCCGGCGGACTGGGTCTGGACTCGGGTGAGACTGCGGCCTCAATAGCGCGCGGCACCGAGGGCATAATCCATGGCAGCCGCACCATGCTGATGCAGACGGACGACGGCCAGATTACCGAGCCTTACTCCATATCGGCCGGATTGGACTATCCCGGCGTCGGTCCTCTCCACTCATACCTTGCCGAGCAAGGCCGCGCCACTGTCCTCTCAGCCACAGACCAGGAGGCGCTGGACGCAGCCAAGCTCATCACCCTCAAAGAGGGCATCATCCCCGCCCTTGAGAGCGCGCACGCCCTTGCCGCCCTGCCCAAGATCAAGTTCAAGAAAGACGACTTGGTGGTTGTGACGGTGTCGGGCCGCGGAGACAAGGATATGGCCACATATATGAAGCGTCTCTTTTAACCCCACTTATTTGTCGGACTTTATCAATCGAACACGATGAATCGCATAAACGACATATTCAGCAAGCGAGACGGCCTGCTCTCAATCTACTTCACGGCCGGATATCCCTCACTCGGCGACACCACTCAGGTGCTTACGGCTCTTGAGAAGGCGGGCGTAGACTTTGTGGAGATTGGCATGCCATTCTCAGACCCGTTGGCTGACGGGCCCGTGATTCAGCGCGCCAGCTTGGACGCGTTGCACAACGGCATGAGCGTCAAGACCCTCATGGAGCAGTTGAAGGGCATACGCGAAAAGGTATCCATCCCTATCATCCTGATGGGTTATATCAACCCCGTGATGCACTACGGGATAGAGAAATTCCTTGACGACTGCAAGGAGCGCGGTGTGGACGCCCTCATCCTGCCCGACCTGCCATGGGACGAGTATGTGACCCACTATAAGAAGATGATGGACGAGCGCGACATCCGCTTCATCCCCCTCATCGCTCCGCAGACCCCCGATGAGCGCATACGCGTCATTGACCGCGACGCCGAGGGCTTCATCTACATGGTGGCGTCGGCCGGCATCACTGGCAACATCAAGACGAGCGAGGACTACAGGACGGCTTACTTTGAGCGCGTCAAGAAGCTCGGGCTGCGCAACAAGCGCATGATAGGCTTCGGCGTGAAGGACAAGGCGGGATTTGACCACGCCTGCGCTCACGCTTCGGGCGCCATCATAGGCACGGCCTTCGTCAAATACATCAAAGAGAACGGAATATCGGACGAGGCCATCGCCAAATTTGTGAAAGGCGTGAAGGGCGAATAAGCCGAAAAGACGTTCAAGAGAAAAAAGGCGGCGTGATTTCCCATTGACGAGGGAAATCACGCCGCTTTAGTTTGTTAGCGTTTGGGGATTTTCACTGCAGACGCTCAAGTCGTCCTATCTCACGGGCTATGGCACGAATGACCTCCTCATTGGCAACCTCGCCTTTGAGGCTATAGACAATGAAGACCTTGCCCCCGAACTGTGCCGTGAAATCGTCAAAAGAGGACTTCATCCTGGCGGATAAAGAGTAGCCGCCGAAATTGGATTGTGCGGTCACCGGTTTTATTTGCAGGCCAATCTTATATTCGCCTACATTAATGACGAAATCAACGTCACCAGCATGATCTAATTCCGGGTCGCTCTCCTCAAACTCATAGTAAGGGAACTTATTAGCGAGAGAATCAAACACAACGGACTTCTCACGGATATATCCGTCGTAGGTGCGATTGATGGTCACATTATAGACATAGTCAACGCAGTCTTGGAGAGTAATCTGATTGAAAGCCTCAAGCCAATTAGGAATGACGCAATTGATAATCTTATCATAGAGCCTTTCGCCAAGCTCCTCGATGCTCTGCCTCGTCACCTTTGTGGACTTAGAGGGGTCTTTGGTTGCCGTATAGGCATTCTCAAAATACCAATCCTCCCATTCATCGATTGACTCAGGCTGACATTGACGAATGAGAGCCATGACCTCGCCCACCTTATTGGGGCGCGACAACTGATAAAGTTGGCAAGAGTAGTTGAGAACATGCTCCATCTTGCCGAAATCGAGTGAGTGTTTTTCTTGTTCCATAAGCAGCGATATTTATAGTTTAAGGGAAAAGCTATTTAAAGTTTTCCTCACACAGAGGGTGGCGAAAACTTGTCATCATCGGCATATTCGCAGGCGAAACAGATTTGGTCTTGCGCCTGGCGTTGCGTCTTTGATTTCAAATGCCAAAGCCTCATGTCGACCTCTTGCGCCGTCATAACCTTGCAATCGAGGAAAGGGTTGAAATACTTGACATCCTTGCCATCGGCGAGCCGCTGACTAACGAAATCAAGGTGTTGATTATATCGGAGCGAGATGAGATTGTTCAAGTCGGCGACTTTGACATTCTCCAGATTATCAATAATTGACTTGGCGAGGCCACGATCAATCTCGCAGCCCTCACTATTTCGGCCTGACAGCATGGCGGCGACAGTCGTCGTCCCGAGGCCGAAAAAGGGATCAAGGACGACATCGCCGACCTGAGAATACATGTTGATGAGGCGGAATGGAATCTCAAGAGGGAAAGAGGCGTTCCTGTCACGCGAAGACGAATCTACAATTTTCTGTTTCACACCCTTGACATCCCAAAGGTCTGAGAACCACTTATTGCGCTCCTCCCAAAAGAAAGCACTGCTTCGACGAGCCGCCTTTTCTTTTTCGGCCGAGAAGTCCCTTTTTCCGCCTTTTCTGAAGACGAGGATCCACTCATGCTCAAGAGTTACATAGGCGCCGCATGGCAACATTCCGCTACCCATGAACTTGTTAGGTGCATTGGTTTGCTTGCGCCAAATGATGCCGGGGAGATTAATGAAGCCTATATTCAGACAAGAGTTGACAATGCGCGAATGGTTATTAAAGAGCCGGAACTCCTTATTGACAGTCCTTGTGGCATCACCAATATTGACACACATCAGTCCGCCATTCCTCAAAAGCCTATAACACTCACGCCAAACCTTGTCAAGCTCGGCGTGCATGAGTTCAAAAGCCTCGGCCGGGTTATTTGCCAAGGCATCGGCGATAGCTGGGTTTTGAGCACACATCACACCATCCCACATCTCAATCATAGGGTATGGGGGCGACGTGACGACCAAGTCGACAGAGCCGTCTGCCAGAAAATCCATTTGCTGCGAAGCTCCAAAACTCACCCTGTGCGTAGTCTCCATGTTATTTCAAAAGGTCTATAATCCGAGAGGGCGACGTTTTTTCTTCTTCGCCTTACAAGCCCGATATTGGTAAAATTGATTTGTGCGAAAGTAAATAATAAAAGGCGACCCACCAAAGACAAATTAAGGGACAATGTCTGCCATGACGCCCCAAAAGCAGAGCCGCCCCGCGGCAAAAAGGCGGGGCGGCTCGGGATGAGGTAAAAGGGCTTCGGTCAGGCCCTGCGCGTCAGGAGGGGCGCAAGAAAATGTTAGAAGCCGAAGTTGACGCCGATGGTGTAGATGCCACCGATCTTGTCGGTATAGATGAACTCGCGCTCGTTGGTGTTGAAGAGGTTATGCGCGCTGAAGTAGACCTCGCAAGCGTCGACGGGCTTGTAGCCGACCTTGAGGTTGACAGTGCAACGAGGGTCGACCTTTTGAGTGCCGAAGAGCGTGGTGTACTCCCTCTTGCCGATGAAGTTGGCGAAAGCTGAGAGGTCCCACTTGTTGGTGGGCTTATAGATGAGGCCTACCATGCCATAGACAGACGGGGCGGCCTTGTGGCGGTAATTATCCTGAGTGGAATAGGGCTCGGCTACGCTGGTGCCGAGGTAATACTCCTCGTTATCCTCGTTGTAGCGCAGGTTGTATTTGAGGGCGTAGTAGAGGCCGAGGGGGTTGCTGACGCCCTCAACAGACTGGCCACCCTGATAGGCTGAGAGGAGGCTCTGCTGATAGGCCTGCTGCTGCTCGCGGCTCATGGAGTTGTAGTTTCCGAGGACGGCGTCGATATCTGAGCTGTCGCCTGCGTCTTGGATATACTGGAGGGCGTCGCCACCCGTGGCTGCGGTCATGAGCGCGCCCTGAATGACATCCTTGAGGAGGGGAGCGAGGCCGACCTGGTCATCGGCCACAGCCTTGGCGCTGGCGGTCAGCTGGGCCGCAATCATTTCAGCCTGAGAATACTGGTAGTAGTTGTCGATGATGGTCCGCTGGATGTTGGCGTTGACCTTGGCAATGAGTTTGGGCGAGATGATCCAGTCGACATTGAGGCCGATGCCATATTGGTTGACCACGAAGGGTACCTCGTCATAGCGGATGTAGCTCTTGGTGATGAGTCCGCTCTGGATGTCGGCGGCGAGGGTTTGCATCACCTCCATGGCGTTGTCGCCGGTGTAGGAGCCGAGGGCGGTCAGCAAGGCCGTCTTGAGGTCGGCGTTCTTGAGAGCTACGTTGCTCTGATAGCTCTTGAGCTCACCATAGTCCGTGGAGCGAGAATAGAAAGCCTCGGCATCGACAAGGAGCTTGGGAGTGGGCTTCCAGCGGTAGCCTACCTCGAAATTATCGATGTGCATGAGTGAGGCGTCCTCATTGCCAAGGAACTGGATGTAGCGCGGGAGTGCGCCATTGTCGCGGCTCCAGTTGAAATTGGAGCTTGTGTTGGCGAGGATGGCGGAGCGGAAAGAGCGGCCGTAGCCGATACGGACGAAATTGTCGGCGTTGATGAGGTAGGAGGCGGCGAGCTGCCAAGAGAAGTTCCACTTGTCCGGGATGCTGGTCTTGTCGGAACGGACAGCGGCTATGACACGGAAATCGCCCACCTTATAGTCGAGACGGACGCTGGGAGCGATGTCCTCAAGCTGGGCGGTGTTCTTGCCTTTGGAGTAGTAGCCCCAGTAGCCGGACATCTCCTCGAGGCCGTTGCCGTAGTCGAAATACTTGGGCTTAGCGTCCTTATACTTGACAAACTGGTAGCTGACGCCGGGACGGATGCCGAGGCCGCCAACCTGGAAATCATACTCGGCCTGAGCATTGAAGATATGTGTCTCGTCCATATTGAAGCCTTGCGAGCCTACGGCCATGTTGACAGGGCCGCCAGAGTAGTTGGCGAGGAGATGGAGGCCGAAAATGGAGGCGTTGAGGTTGGCGTAGCCCGTCTGCGACTTACGGAAACGAAGCGCGATGTCCTCATTGCCGACAGGCGTGGTGATATAATAGGCGTATTGATATCCGCCCTCGACATCGATGCGAACCTTGTCTGAAGGAGTAAGAGCCACATAGCCATTGACACCGGCGGTACGGCGCGCGAGCTTAGGGTCAGCCCACTGTTTGTGGACATCGACCTCGGACGAGATGGCAGGCACGAGCGTATAGGTGTCAGACTCGCTGTCGTAGCTGCTGATCTTGTGCATCCTGTCGATCTCGCTGACTGTGAGGTCGGCGCCGGCAGATATGTCAGTCAGTTTGCCTGAGGCTATGGCAGACGCAAGCTCTTCGGACGTAAGGGTCTGACCAGTAGTGAAAGAGTCATTGCTGTCAGCCACATAGTAGCCGCTCTGGGGGATGAAGGGGAGCTTGGAGTTCTTACGATAGCGCAACTGGTAATTGGCGGTGAGGCCGAGAGCCAGGACGTCGTTAACCTTTTTGCGGATGCCGAAATCGGCCACCGTGGTCTGGTTGCCAATCTGGAGATTACCCTGGGCGACGCAGTTGGCGGCATCGGGCTTCTCGGTGATGATGTTCACCACGCCATTGACGGCATTGGGGCCATAGAGGGCAGACGTGGCTCCGCGGACAACCTCGATGCGCTCGACATCCTCAATGGAGACAGGGAGGGTCTCAAAGAAGGGTGCGCCCGTGGCATAGTTGTGCGTGATGCGGCCATCCACCATGACAAGGATATTGGCGTTCTCGGTGTAGAGAAGCATATTGTTATCGGGGATGTTGGAGAGGCCGCGCATCTGGACATCATAGATGCCATTGGTCTTCTCAGAGACAATCATTCCGGGGATAAGGCGGAAAGCCTCCTCGATGGTGGAGACGCCATAGGTGCGCATCTCCTCGCGTGTGATGACAGTGCTGGAAAGTGGTGATGTGAAAGTCATCTCCTCCTCCTTGGAGGCGGACGATACATTCTTGTTCATGATGAGGGCGAAGAGCTCGTCGACAGAGCTAACGCCAAGGGTCTCGACAGCATCCATGAGTTGTTCGAGCGGCAACTCAGACAACTCCTCTGTGCTCATGGCGAGAATCTGCTCACGAGAGAGCCTGTCTTGCGCAGTAGTACACATAGCGAGCGCGCACAGAGCCAGTGTTGACAATAACTTTTTCATAGTTTCCTAATGGGAGCATTCATCAAAAGCGGGCAGGCAATGCCGGCAGCATGACCGACCTCGCAGTTTTATATTTGGTTTAATTAATCCAAAGGTAGGTGCTATTCGGATAAAAAGCAAGGGGCCCAACCATCATGTAACACGAAAAAAAGCGAAACCGTGAAATCTTCCAATAAAGTCGCCCAAATAAACAGTGAACGGGCAGCACGTCAGATTACACCCACATGGCAAAGAGAGGAGAGGATAAGCCCGCCCCACCCTCTTTTGATGACGTAAATGGGCGTGCGGCAAACCGATAAAAGCCAAAGTAGACTATCTTTGCAGACATATAAATAGCAGACATAAAAAGATCCACAGGAGTCACACAGATGTACGCAGACCTACTCCTCCCACTACCACTCCAACGCCTGTTCACCTACGAGGTGCCGCCCAGCATGGTCAGCCTCATAGGCCGCGGGCAGCGCGTGCTGGTGCAATTCGGCAAGAAGAAATATTACGCCGGCATAGTGATGGAGGTTCACGAGAGGAAACCGGACTACGAGACCAAGCCGCTGTGCGAGGTGGTGGACACAACGCCCATTGTGACGGAGGCTCAGCTGAGCCTTTGGCAGTGGATAGCGGACTATTACGTCTGCACCCTTGGCGAGGTGATGAAAGCCGCCATGCCGCAAGGCCTCAAACTTGAGAGCGAGAGCAAACTGATGTATAACGCCCAATGGGGCAAGACAGTGGATGACGAGCCTGACGAGGAGGCTATTGGCAAACTGACACCTCGGCAAAGTGAGGTCTTGGCCTTCATCCGCGACCAGAAGGTTTGCACCATAAGCGATGTGGCCAACCATTTGGACGGAGTCAACCCCGTGAGCCACATCCGCGCCCTGTTGGACTGCGAGGCCATATACATAAGCGAGGAGCTGCGCGACACCTACAAGCCCAAGAAAGTGAAGGCCTACAGCCTGAGCCGCGAGATGCGCGACGAGGGCACACTCTACTTGACCATTGAGACCCTTGAGAAGCGCGCCCCGAGACAGTTGGACGCGCTGATGGCATTCATCCAAGCGGCAGGCGGCACGGGCCGAGCCACTGAGGGAGTGAGAGTCAAACAGGGTGACGATGCCAAGATGAAAGAGTTCTCCGCCCAATTAGCCGACCTGACACGGAAAGGCATATTGGAGATGGAGACCGTGGAAATATCCCGCCTCAAGATGGCCGACGAGCCGCTCGCCGCTCCCAATCCGCTCTCCGACATCCAAGCCCAGGCACTTGCCGACCTTGAGGCCCAGATGGAGGCCGGCCGACCCACACTGCTCTACGGAGTGACAGGCTCGGGCAAGACCGAGATATACATACACCTGATTGCCAAGACATTGGCTGAGGGCAAGAACGTGCTGTACCTATTGCCCGAGATTGCCCTGACCACACAGATTACCGAGAGGCTGCGTCGTCACTTCGGAGACGACATGGCGGTCTACCACAGCAAATTCTCGGACGCCGAGCGCGTGGAGGTGTGGAAAAAGATGCTTGGACCAGCTGCGCCCAAAATAATCTTGGGTGTGCGGTCGTCCGTCCTGCTGCCGCTCAGCAACTTGGGCCTCATCATTGTGGATGAGGAGCATGAGAGCAGCTTCAAACAATATGACCCCGCCCCAAGGTATAACGCCCGCGACATGGCAGTGGTGCTGGCCGGGCAGAACAGGGGTTCGGGATGCAAGATATTACTGGGCAGCGCGACACCGAGCCTTGAGAGCTGGGCCAACGTCCAGACAGGCAAATATGGCATGGTGAGGCTGACCAAACGCCACGCGGGGCTTGAGCTGCCGACCATTGAAGTCATAGACATGACCGAGGCACGGCACCGAAAGGCCACGCACTCAATGTTCTCACTGCGGCTGAAAGAGGTGATAGACGGTGCGCTGAGCAGGCGCGAGCAGGTCATCTTGTTTCAGAACAGGCGCGGTTTCTCGCCCGTGGTGGAGTGCAGGCAGTGCGCCATGGTGCCCAAGTGCGTCAACTGCGACGTCAGCCTGACATATCATAAGTCATCCAACCAATTGGTGTGCCACTACTGCGGATATTCAACACCCATGCCCACCACATGCCCGGCCTGCGGCAACCCGACCCTCGCACCACAAGGATTTGGGACAGAGAAGATTGAGGAGACATGCCATGAGCTGTTCCCCACGGCGAGAGTGGCGAGAATGGACATGGACACAGCCCGCAGCCGCAAATCGTTCGAGCAGCTGATCGCCTCGTTCGCCGCCCGCGAGTTTGACATACTGATTGGCACCCAGATGGTGGCCAAGGGACTCGACTTTGAGGGAGTGTCGACCGTGGGCATAATGAACGCCGACGCGCTGACCAACATGCCGGACTTCAGAGCCGACGAGCGCGCCTACCAGCTGATGGCCCAGGTGAGCGGAAGAGCAGGCCGCAAAGGCAGCCAAGGCCATGTCTACATCCAAACGAGCAACCCGGGCCACCCCGTGGTGACCTGCGTACACGAGGGCGATTATGAGGGCAACGCCAAGCGAATACTTGGCGAGAGGGACGCATACCACTTCCCACCCTACTCGCGGTTGATGACACTGACAGTGAAACACCGCGACTCAGCCACGACGCAAGACGGCGCGCGAATTCTCGCCCAGCAGCTGATGGGGCACTTCGGCAACATGGTGAGCGGGCCGATACAACCCGTCGTGGCCAGAGTGTCCAACCTGTTCATGCAAGAGATAACAATCAAGATGCCGCGCTCCGCCCCGCCACAGCAGGTGAAAGCCATAATGATGAACGACGTGAACACGCTACTCGCCGAATCGCGGTTCAAGAGCATGGTGGTGCGGATTGACGTGGACACATATTGACACAGACAACACAACGACAGGCCGCGAGCGACGGCCACACGACAAAGATGAAAATAATAGCAGACGACAAGATCCCGTTTCTCCGCGGCGCATTGGAGCCGGTGGCGGAGGTCATATATAAAGAGGGCAAGAGCATCAGCAGGGACGACGTGATGGACTGCGACGCCATCATAACCCGCACACGCACACGTTGCGACGCATCGTTGCTTGAGGGCACCGCCGTGCGCGGCATCTTCACAGCCACCATAGGTTTCGACCACATAGACACGGCCTATTGCCAACGGGCGGGCATCTATTGGGAGAACGCCCCGGCGTGCAACTCACGCTCCGTGGAGCAGTATGTAGGCTCGGCGCTCGCTGTCCTCAAACTGCGCCATGGGCTGACCTTGCGAGGCAAGACCATAGCCGTGGTGGGCGTGGGGCATGTAGGCAGCCTTGTGGCCGCACAGTGCGAGAAGCTGGGCATGCGCGTGCTGCGCGTAGACCCGCCAAGAGCAGAGGCTGAGGGAGCGGAGGGCTTCACCACATATGAGGAGGCGTTGCCGCAAGCCGACTTCGTGACCTACCACACGCCACTGACCGCCAAAGGGCCGCACCCCACCCTCCACCTTTTGGGCAGCGACGCCATTGCCATGATGAAAAAGGGCGTGGTGGTGATTAACAGCAGCCGCGGCCCCGTGTGCGGCACACGCTCCTTGGTGAGCGGACTGCGCAACGGACGCATAGGCCACGCAGTGATAGACGTGTGGGAAAACGAGCCGGACATAAACAGGGACCTGCTGTCGCTCGCCACCATAGCCACGCCCCACATCGCCGGCTATAGCACAGACAGCAAATTGCGCGGCACGACCATGGCCGTCTCGGCTCTCTGCCGCCACTTTGGACTTCAGACGCCATGGACGCCACCCGTGCTCCCCGCCCCGGCAAACCCCACTTTTGACCCCGCAGGCTCGGCAGACGCCGAGGAGGCTGCCGCACGGATGTTCCTGCATGTCTATGACATCGAGGCTGATTGTCAGATGCTGCGCGAGCGCGTCAGCGAGTTCGAGAGGATAAGAGGCGACTATCACCTCCGCCGCGAGATTGACTCATTCAGCCTGAAGGGCGAGGACACGTTCGGCCTCAAGCAATTCGGGATAAAATAAAGAGTTACTTAAGTAATAGAATGGCCGCAGAGACAACCCAGGGCATAGTGCTGTCCGCCGTCAAATATGGCGACAAGGGCGTAGTGGTCAACGTCTTGACCCGCGGAAACGGGCGGCGCGCCTTCATGGCCTCGGTGGGAGGCGGCAAAGGCAAAGGAGGCGGCGCGGCCATGCTGACCCCCTTGTCACTCATAGAGTTCGTCTCAACAGGCGTCAGGAGGACAGCCATGCAGCGAATGAGCCAGACGCGGTTCCGCCGTCCGCCCATCAGGATGTGGACCGACCCCGTGAGGCGCTCCGTGGCCATGTTTGTGGCCGAGCTGATGGTCAAGTCGGTGCCTGAGGAGGTGCCAGATGACGAGCTGTTTGAGTTTGCCGACGCAGCCATAGGCAAACTTGACGATGACATAGGCGGGGCGTATAACTTCCACCTGTGGTTCATGATGCAGTTGGCCGCCTATTTGGGCATAGGGCCCGACATGGGGCGGCACGGGGCCAAGATATTCGACATGGAGGCCGGGACTTGGGAAAGCACAATGCCCGTCCATCCGAACATATTGACAATGAGAGACGCGGACCTGTGGGAAGAGCTGCAGAACACGGGGGTGGAGACTTTGGAGAGCGTGAGGATGACACGCACCGAGAGGCAGCGGATGATTGAGGCCATGAGCCAATATTACCGCCTCCACCTGCCAGGCTTCACGGGACTCAAGTCTCAGTCCATATTGGCCATGCTCAACTGACGGAGGATGCCTCTGAATGTGTCAGATTGTAGCGAAAAAGTCCAAAACAGAGGGGCTATAGGCCAGAAAAAGCACTATTTAATTGCAAACCCTTGCAATTACGGGACAAAAAAGTTATTTTTATAAGTGGCAAAAGACCTCTTTTATGGAAAACGACCACGACCCAAGTATAGACCAAAGCGCCGAGGAGATTTTTCAGGCAATGGCCTCGCGAGTCTCAGCGGAGGATTTGGAAAGGATTAAGCTGGGATACAGCGTAGCACGCGAGGCGCACAAGAACCAGAAGCGCAAAAGCGGCGAGCCGTACATAATCCACCCCATAGCGGTGGCGCGCATAGCCGGGCTTGAGCTCCAGTTGGGAGCGAACCCCGTCATTGCGGCCTTCCTGCACGATGTGGTGGAGGACACGCCGTGCACGGTGGATCAGGTGGAGAAACTCTTCGGCTCGGACGTGGCATTCCTGGTGCGCGTGGTCACCAAGCAGAAGAAGGACCACTACGAGATGAGCAAACAGTTGGACAACTTCAAGCAGATCTTGGACTCTGTCCGCTATGACATACGCGCCATCTTGGTCAAGCTCGCTGACCGCCTCCACAACATGCGCACCCTCGACAGCATGCGGCCAGACAAGCAGATGAAGATAGCCGGCGAGACCGACTACTTCTACGCCCCCCTCGCCAACCGCCTGGGACTCTATAAGATCAAGACCGAGCTGGAGAACCTGAGCTTCCGATACCGTTGTCCGCACGAATATGCCACCATGGAGGACATGCTGCGCAAGGACCAGACCGACAACCGCGAGACGCTGGAGAGTTTCGTGTCTGAGATACGCGAAGTATTGGACGCTAACGACATCTGCGCAAGGATTGAGATAGAATACAGGATGCCATACTCCATATGGCGCAAGATGCAGAAAGACAACAAGGACTTTTGGCACACAGAGCACCGCCACTTCGTCTCCGTCATCTTCCCGGACAAGCAGAAGCGGACAGAGAAGAACACCTGCCTGCTCATCTACTCACTCCTGACAGACCGATTCCGCGAAAAGCCGGGCGGCATAGCCAACTATGTGGACAACCCTAAGGGCAACGGCTACCGCTGTTTCCACGTCAAGCTGCTGTCTGACCGCGGCCAGTGGGAGGAGGTCCACATAAGCAGCGAGCAGATGGTGAAAGACTCGCGCATGGGCTGCATGGCCACAAGGTCGGAAGAGAACATCAAGATGTGGCTCGACAAGTTCCGCGTAGTGCTGAAAGACTTGGCGCAGCAGAGCAAGACAGAGAGTTTCATTGAAAATGTGGCCACGTCGTTCTACAATGATGACATAATGGTCTTCACGCCTAAAGGGCGTGCGCTCATCCTGCCCAAGAACGCCACGGCACTCGACTTCGCCTTTGAGGTCCACAGCAAAGTGGGCAGCCACGCCAAATACGCCCGCGTGAACGGGAAGCTCTGCAGCATCAAGACGGGGCTGAGCCGCGGCGACTGTGTGGAGATTGGCACCGACGACTCCATTGAGCCACAACCGGACTGGATGGACTACGTCTTGACATATAAGGCCAAGAGGTTTTTGCGCAATTACTTGGCAGACCGACCACATGCCGCATATTGCAGATGCAAAGAGTGCCACCCAATCCCTGGTGACGAAGTGATAGGCTTCAAGAGCGACACGGGCGAGGTGACCCTCCACAAGCGCAACTGCCCGACCGTGATACGCTTGGCGACACAGTTTGGCGACTCGATTGTCTCAGTCGACTTCAAAGAGGAGCCCAACCAGCTTTATCCCGCCCAAGTTCACATCAAGGCGATAGACAGATATCACCTCTTGTCGGACCTCATTGACTGCATCACAAACAAGCTGGGCCTGTCAATTGACAGCCTGCACACCGTGACCGAGGATGCCATTGTGGATTGCACCATCAAGTTCTACATCCACTCATTCAACGAGTTGAACTACATTTCGTCCCACCTCTATAAGATTGAGGGCGTGGAGGAGGTTCAGAAAGAGGACACTTGGTAGAAAAAACAAGTCTGCGGCAGCCTAAGCCATGAGATGAAAGCAGCCTGAGATGAGACAAAAGACTGAGGCTTGCGGCACATAAATAACAAATTCCGCCCGTCACCCCTGTTCTGTGGGTGACGGGCGGAATTTTGTGTTGTGGTATTCAGACTGCCCTATTAATTGATAGCCTTGAGGATCTGGTCAATCTTGGGAGAAAGCACAATCTCAGTCCTACGGTTTTTGCATCGGCCCTCCTCGGTTGAGTTGTCTGCCACGGGAGCCGTATCGGCCCTGCCAATGGCGTGGAGGCGTGACTGCGGCACTCCGCCAGCCACAAGGACACGGAGCACGGACGTAGCCCTCTTGGCGCTGAGATCCCAGTTATCTTGAATGACGGTGCCACGAAGCGGAACATTGTCCGTGTGACCCTCAACGGCAATATCCACATCTGTCGAGACTTCTTTGAGGATGGCGGCAATCTTGCGAATGGCCGAGATGCCTTTGTTGTTGACCTCATATTGGCCAGAGGCGAAGAGCAGTTTCTCCTCAAGCGAGACATAGACCTTGCCATCCTTATGGACCACGGTCAGCTCGTCTGAATTGAAATCGGTCAGCGCGTTGGCTATGTTAGTCTTAAGCGCGGCCATGGCCTCATCCTTTGACTTGAGCTGGGCCTCAAGCTCCTGCAACAGCTTGGCCTGCCTCTCAATCTCTGCCTGCTTGGCTCTAAGCTCCTCCTGCTGACCCTCAATCTCGCGCTGCTGGTCGGCCACCTGCTGAGTCTTGGTCGCCAACGCCGCATTGCTTTGCGACAGCTGCTCGGCACTCTCATTGAGGTCCTTTTGAGCTTGGATGAGAGCCGCCTTTTGCTGTTCGAGGCTTCGCTTGGAGCTGATCAGCTGGTCAGTGTTTGTGGCGAGCTCGTCCTGCATCTGCGAGAGGTGGCGCATGAGCGAGCGGTACTCAGGCACGTCACCCATCTTGGCGGCAAGGGCAGCGAGGTCGTTCTGAAGCACATCGAGCCTGTTGGACAAGGTGCGGTTGCGGACACCTGCGAGGGCCGTGTCTTGCGCCAAGGAGCCGTTGAGACTCTTCAGGTCATTGATATCAGACTGCAGCTCGGCGAGGTTGGTCTTGAGCTGCTTGATCTCGACATTACGAGCCTCAATCTTCCGCTGGTTGTCCGCCGTGGCCTGCTGGCACTGCTGGAACTTGCTGGTGGGGACGCAAGCAGAGGCGGCGAGCAAGAGCGAAAAAGCGGCAAGGCCTATGGTTGTTTTCATGGCTTAGAGCTTTTTGTAATGTTTACAATTCAGGCCTTTGGGGACATTCTTGAGGACTTGGCAGAGGAGATGCCAGAACTTCTCCACAGTCTCGATATTGACGCTCTCAGAGGGCGAATGAGGGTGGAGAATCGTCGGGCCGAAAGAGACCATGTCCCAGTTGGGATAGGTGTCGCCAAGGATGCCGCACTCAAGGCCGGCGTGGACGGCATAGACATCGGGGTCTGAGCCGAAGAGCGACTTATAGGTCTCCTTGACGACAGCGAGAGCCTCAGAATGGACATCGGGCTGCCAGCCAGGGTACTCGCCAGAGGTCTCGACATGGGCGTCGGCCATGCGGAAGACACTGTCGAGCGAGGAGGCTACATCGTCACGCTCGCTCTCCATCGAGCTGCGGACCAAGAAATTGACAGTTATGACGTCGCCCTCGGTCTTGACAATGGCCATATTTGACGAAGTCTGAACCATGCCGGGGAGATCGGGGTTCATCTTGATGGTCCCGTTGGGCGCGGCCTGAAGGGCGTTGATGAGGTCATCGGCGGTCATCTCGTCAATGACAGTGGGCGGGAGGGCGACCTTCTCGGCCGAGAAAGAGAGCTGCGGCTCGGTGGTGGCGTACTCATTACGGAACATATCCTCAAACTCATCCACAGCCTCAAGGAAGTCATCAAGATCCTCCTCGTCAATGGTGACAGTGGCCACGGCGGAGCGCGGGATGGCGTTGCGCATATTGCCGCCGTTGAAGTCGACGAGCATGCTCTCATAGTTGGCGGCCGCGAACTTGAGGAAACGCGCCATGAGCTTGTTGGCATTAGCACGGCCGAGGTTGATGTCCATGCCTGAGTGGCCGCCATGGAGACCATCAATCTTGAGACGCACAGCCACATCGGTGTCGGCAGTCTCGACGTGCGTGGCATGAAAAGTGACATTGACATCGACACCCGAGGCACCGCCAATGCAGAGGCCGCCCCAAGACTCAGTGTCGAGGTTGAAAAGCATAACGCCATTGAGAACGCCAGGGTTGAGAGCCGAGGCGCCACCCATGCAAGTCTCCTCCTCGCGGGTCACAAGGACCTCGATAGGGCCATGCTCCACACTCTTGTCCGCCAAGACGGCGAGAGCAGCCGCCACGCCTATGCCGTCATCGGCTCCGAGAGTGGTGCCAGTGGCAAAGACAGAGCCGTCGACAATGCGCGTCTTGATGGCGTCGGTCAGGAAATCGTGCTTGACGCTGTCGTCCTTCTGCGGGACCATGTCCACATGGCCTTGCAGGATGACGGGCTTGCGATCCTCATAGCCCGGAGTGGCCTTGGCACGGATGATGACATTGCCGCCATCGCGGATGACCTCATGACCGAGGCTCTCACCCACCTTTGCCACATGGTCGAGAGCGGCAGCCTCATGTCCAGACGGACGGGGGATGAGAGTGAGTTCACGGAATTGGCTCCAAAGAGACCGGGGCTCGAGAGAGAGCAGGTTATCGTTGAGTTCCATAATAGTATATGCTGTTGTTATCTGTTAGTTCTTATTGTCTGATTTGAGGGTCATGCCCTTGATGGCGCCCGTGGCGGTGTCAAACAGAAGGCTGTGGGTGGAGAGCAAGGAGGCCGGGAGGGTCGCGATGACTCCGTTTTGCGTGCAGCGCACCTCGGTTTGGCAGAGGAGGATGTTGCGATCGAGCACACGCACTGAGACGCAGCCCGGGATGTAGTAGCGCAGCCCGGTGAGCGGAGACGACTTGCGCTCCTTAGAGTTGTCGGGCAGGGCGTTGACCTTGGCCTTGTCGGAGAACTCGATGTCTACATAGACGGGCTTGCCAGTCAAATCGAGCGCGTCAACAAAACCGGCGGTCTCGGAGAAACGGATTGGCACGAGGCTGTTCGCCCCGTTATAATCAGGCGTCACATCGACATACTTGACAACGGTCACCGTATCGCGGCGGCCTGCGAACATCTCCACATGCTGACGCTCAAGGTCGTCAATGCGCTCAAGAGCGAGAGCGAGCGAGCCGGCATCCGGGAGGCGTGCATCCACATCGCCCGAGAGCAGAGCCACACGGGCAGCTCGCAAAGAGAATATGCTTTGCGCGGCATCCTCGGCCATGGCAGCCTTTGATGTGCGAGAGACGACAGACTGCGCAAGCGGCACCTCGGCAAAATTGACGTAAGAGAGGGCTGGGGCTGAGAGGTCGGCTTCCGCAGACTCTTTGGGAGCGCAGGCGTTGACACCCGACAAGACACCCTCGGAAGAGAGGCTGATGGACGGGAGCAGGGCGGCATCGGAGGCCGAGACCTTGAAACGATTGGAGTAGTCGGCGCATCCGACAGTCTGAACTTCGGCCGAGACGAGGCTCCAGCGCATGGCGTTCTGCGTCACCACGTCAGTCAGGTTGAGCAGGCGGGTGGAGTATTGATAGAAAGGTCCGGCGGACTCGACAATGACGCGCGCCGTGAGTTTGACACGGATAACGGTCTGCGGCAACGCGTATACCACGCCACCATTGGCGGCATCGGCATCCTGAGCCACCGGGGTGACAACAACCGAGCCATTATCTTTAGCCATGACGGCAGGCTGGAACGCCATGATGGCGGCAAAGGCTATAGGCAGTACTTTATATAGTTTCATGGTCTGATTATCTGATGTTTTTGTTCGCAAATATAGTCCAATAGAGCCAAAGAGCAAAGACAAAAGGCGACGGGAGGACACTGATGGGCACGTGCGTCAGGCCAAAGAGTCGAGTTTAGCCTGGAGAGCCTTCATCTCGTCGCGATATTGCGCCGCCTCAATGAAATTCATCTCCTTAGAGGCCTTCTTCATAGCCTTCTTGGCCTTATCGATGGCTTTGCGCAAATCATCGGCAGTCACGGGCGCGGCGGGGCGGCGTTTGCCATATTCGGCCATATCCTCGGCCACCATGGGCATCTGCCCCTTGGAGTCGTCAGAGAGAGCCGCGACGAGCGAGCTGCGCGAAATGGCCTTATTAAGGCCCTTGGGTGTTATGCCGTGCTCGGTGTTATAATTCATCTGCTTGGTGCGGCGGGCATTGGTGGCATCGATAGTCGCCTGCATGGAGGGCGTAATCTTGTCGGCGTACATGATGGCGAGTCCGTTGAGGTTTCGTGCCGCACGGCCTACCGTCTGCGTGAGGGACCGCTCTGTGCGGAGGAAGCCCTCCTTGTCGGCATCGAGAATGGCCACGAGAGAGACCTCTGGCATATCCAAACCCTCGCGGAGCATGTTGACGCCGATAAGCACGTCAAAAACGCCTTCTCGCAACTTGCGCATAATCTCAACACGCTCAAGTGTATCCACATCTGAATGGATATATGCGCACTTGACACCCAATCGGGTCATGTACTCGCTCAGCTCCTCGGCCATTCGTTTGGTCAACGTGGTGACGAGCGTCCTCTCGCTCAGCTTGATGCGTTTTGAGACCTCCTCCATGAGGTCATCAATCTGATTAAGGCTGGGGCGGACCTCAATGACGGGGTCGAGCAGACCCGTGGGGCGGACGACCTGCTCCACAACCACGCCGCCCGCCTGACGGAGCTCATAGTCCGCCGGGGTGGCCGAGACATAGATGACCTGGTTAGTCATCTGCTCAAACTCGCCGAACGTGAGAGGCCTGTTATCCTTGGCCGCACGGAGACGGAAGCCGAAGTCCACGAGGCTCTCCTTGCGTTTGCGGTCGCCGCCATACATGGCGTGAATCTGCGGGATGGTGACGTGGCTCTCATCAATGACAATGAGGAAATCCTTAGGGAAATAGTCGAGGAGGCAATAGGGGCGAGCGCCCTCCACACGGCCGTCGAAATAACGGGAATAATTCTCGATGCCAGGGCAGTAGCCGAGTTCCTTGATCATCTCCATGTCATAGGTCACGCGTTGTTCAAGTCGCTTAGCCTCAGCATCTTTGCCTTGTGAGATAAAATCCTGAGTCTCGCGCACAAGGTCGTCTTGAATGTGGCGGATGGCATCGTGAATCTTGTCTTGGCTCGTTATGAAGAGATTGGCGGGATAGATGGTCACCTCGTCCACCTCGGAGAGCGTGTCGGCCGAGATGGGGTCGATGGTCTCAATGCTTTCAATCTCGTCGCCGAAGAAAATAAAGCGGTAGGCGAAATCCTCATACGCGACATAGACGTCGACTGTGTCTCCCTTGACACGGAAATTGCAGCGGTCAAAAGAGACCTCGTTTCGCGAATATTGCGACTCCTGAAGTTTGCGGAGGAAAGAGGTCGGCGTAATCATCTGCCCTACTTTGACTTGAATAACGCCCCCGAAAAAGTCAGCAGGATTTCCCAAACCATAGAGGCATGACACAGAAGAGACCACCACAATGTCGCGGCGGCCACTCATGAGAGCCATGGTCGAGCTGAGACGGAGCTTATCCAGTTCCTGATTGACAGCCAAATCCTTCTCTATATAGGTATCGGTGGCCGCGATATAGGCCTCAGGCTGATAATAGTCGTAGTATGAGACGAAATACTCGACAGCGTTCTCGGGGAAGAAAGCCTTGAACTCCTCATAGAGCTGGGCTGCCAAGGTCTTATTGTGGCTCAAGACGAGCGTCGGGCGGTGGGTCTGCGCAATGACATTGGCAATGGTAAAAGTCTTACCCGAGCCGGTCACGCCAAGGAGGACTTGGCTTTTGTCGCCAGCCTCGACGCCCTGGACAAGCTGTCGGATGGCCTCGGGCTGGTCGCCAGTGGGCTGATATGGAGATACAAGCTTAAAATCGGACATTTGCGAATAGAGATATGGGCAATGACTGAATAGATTGGTTGGCGACGCTCGGGAGTCAAGACGTAAAACAGGCCGAGAGGCTAATCGCCCCACGGCCTGATATTTTTTATATTCTTACGCCCTGAAGCGGGACCGCATTGAGCGTCAGCACTCCATGTTAACGATACCTGCTCCTCTTGGCATTGCGCTCGTATATTCTGCGAGTCTTGAGATATTTCTTGCGAGAATATTTAGAAGAGCTCGTGAACTTGGAGACATCGGCAAAGCGGTATTGGACACCGACGGAGACCGTCCAGAGGCAGTCGAACTTACCATCCGAGTCCACCCATCCGCCTTTACCATCAGGATAGCCTTGGTGAGCATCCAGCTCATCAGAGAAGACTATGTCGCCTTGGCCTTCGAGCAAGATCCACAGCTTAGGATTGACCGCCATGCGCACGCCGATGAGGCCGAGGGCCTGGCCAGCGCCTTTCATGCCGCCATCGTAATAGAGCCATTTGTTGGCATCCTCCTCCCAACCGCCGGCAGCGGCAGCAGCCAAATAGCTGTCGACATCAAGCACGTCGGTGTTAGGCTCTTTTTTGCAGTTGAAGAGAATTCCACCTGCGCCAATGCCGAAATATGGAGTTATGAAACGGGCGTCGTCATAGCCCTGAATAAGATCGAGGAAACTAACCTTTGCGATGACGTCGAGATCGGCAAAGAAGCTTTTGAATTCGATACCCTCCTTTTGCGCGCCGTGGACTTGGCCTGCATCGACAGCGAGCCTTAAGCTGAGCCAGCTGAGAGTCTGTTTTTCAGCGAACACGCCAACCGTCCAGCGAGCACGACCTTTGTCCACCAAATCTCCGAAGTAGATGGTGGCTCCAGCTTTAGCGCCGACGGAGAGGCCGAGTTTCCACTTGGGTATGCGGCCTCGCGGATTATTGAATTGGGCCATTGCGCACTGTGAGATCATGAGCAATATCAACAGTGACAGGATGGAGGTGATTTTACGAGACATCTTAAACTAAGCTGATAAACAGTTCCTACATAGAGGTATAACCAACTGCAAATATGAGGAAAAAAAATGAGATAAGGATGTGGTAAAGTCACAAAACTTCGCCCTTTATGAGATTTACCTATCAATTGTGCCAAACCCCTCGTCAAATTATTAAAACTTGCTAATAATGGGTGCGTGAGGCGAGAAGCGCCCACAAACATAGGGGGCAAAAGTGTAATTTAGCGATGGATAGATGTGAGACAACACGCAAAAACCTCCACACACTCCAAACACATCACACTCAGAACAATTGGCAATGGAAATATTAGAGAAAGTAGACCTCAAACCATATAACACATTCGGCATAGCGGCCACGGCGGACGAGATGTACGACTGCTATGACGAGATGGACGTCCACGAGGCGACCAAGCTCACCATGGACAAGCCGCGCTACGTCCTAAGCGGTGGCAGCAACACCCTGTTCCTTGGCGACTATCACGGTGCCATCATTCGCCCGCTCATTGGTGGCGTGGACATCAAACTGAGTGATTTCAACGACACCTTCGTCCGCGTCGGGGCTGGCGTAGTGTGGGACGACTTTGTGCGCTGGAGCATAGAGAACGGGCTGTATGGGATTGAGAACCTGAGCGGCATCCCCGGCCTTGTGGGCGCGAGCCCTGTTCAGAATATCGGAGCGTATGGAGTCGAGGCCAAAGACGCCATTTTCAGCGTGGAGGGCGTATGGGCTGATGAGCCGGGAATGTTCGACCTCAGTGCGAAAGAGTGCAAGTTCGGGTATCGCGACAGCATATTCAAGCACGAATTGAAGGGCCGAGGCGTTATCACCCACGTGACGTTCCGCCTGAAAAACAAGCCTGACTACAAACTCGGCTATGGAGCCATAAGTCAAAAGATTGCCGAGCGCGGCGCAGAGCCTACGGCAGCACTGATTCGCGAGGTGGTGAAGGAGATAAGGGACAGCAAGTTGCCAAACCCGGCCGTAATGGGCAACGCAGGCAGTTTCTTCAAGAATCCCGAGGTGAGTGCGGAGGTGGCGGAAGCCATCAGGAAAGAGTTCCCCACAATGCCGTCATACGACCTGCCGTCAGGCTTAGTCAAAATCCCGGCAGGGTGGCTCATTGAGCAGAGTGGCATGAAAGGGGTAAGCATTGGCCCTGCCGCTGTGCATGACAAGCAGGCCCTCGTGATAGTGAACAAAGGCGGTGCCACGGGTGCCGACATTGTGGCCATGAGCGATGCCGTGAGGGGTAAAGTGAAAGAGAAATTCGGCATTGACATCACGCCAGAGGTGAACTTCGTTTAAGCTGCTCACAAACAAAGACAGAGGGCAGCTCCGCATATAAAACAGCAAGAAGTCCAGGCTTGACTGACATAATCAGCAAGCCTGGACTTCTTTTTATGATGGCCTTATGGCACTTGAGGCGAACTTCTTAACCTACTTTGCGTTCACTCCCTCAAATTGGCGTTTGAACCAGAGTTTTTTGAGGGCATCGAGAGCGCGGATGCGTTTTTGCATGGCAGCGGGGTCAGCATCGGGCGAGAGAATTTCATGAGACACATTTACGCCAAAGGTGCCACCTGCTATTGAGTCAGCCAAAAGGTTCTGGCCTGTGGCGAGATATGGAGCATAGGAGAGCGTCAGGTTGGCCAAAGTGGGAATAATGTCCTCATGAGAGCCGTAACGACTATGTGCGAAGTCACGCCACTGTTCCAGAGCATCAGGTACATAAAGGTAGAAAGGCACTGAATATTTCCACATCTCGTCCTCACCCTCGGGATAAGGCAGAACGAGGCGCGTGTTGTGGTCGCCTGTTATTGCGACTATTGTGTGGCGGCCGGCAGGTGAGGCCTTGAGAGCCGTCATGAAATCGCCGAGCGCGCGGCTGGTGTACTGGTAACCGCGTAGATAGTCATAGATGACTGAGCGGTCGTCAATGGCAAAGGCGGCGGGGTCTGACGGGACATCAATGTCGGGCAGGGCGTAGTCGGCCGGGAACTCAAACGGGGTGTGGTTGGTGGACGTGAGGGCCATGAAGAAACGCGGCTTGCCGTCGGCCGCCGGAGTAGTTATCTTAGAGAGCAGGAAATTGAGCATAGAGTGGTCATACACACCCCAGGTATGATTAAGCTCGGCATCGGGGAACTCCTTGAGAATCTCGAACTTGCCTGTCACGTCATCAAAGCCCTGATGGGGCAGGACGTCAATAAGGTTTCGCCACGAGATTTCAATGCCCGAGACAAAATGCGTGGAATATCCGGCGTCGTGCCACAAACGGGCGGAGGAGTAAGGCAGCTCAAGGTTGCGATAACGGCTCGTGAAGAGACGCGGATAGGGGCATGCAGTGGTCAACGCCTCGACGGCGTCAATGGTGCCATTCGTGGCAGAGAGGAAATTGAGCCAGACAGGGTCCTCAGCAAGATGCTGACGCATGGAGCAGAGCAGGTCCATCGAATAGATGGAGTCATACGCCATGAGCTTATGTCCCCAGCTCTCACAGACAATCAAGACGACGTCATAGCCCTCGCGGAGAGGCGTTTGAGATGTCCGAGCCACAATAGAGCTATCCGCAGTGAGCGACTCGCGGTCATCCACCCCAAGCCATGCAGCCGCGGCCTCATGCTCGCTCGCGAAGCCGTCAGCCCGCAGAATGTCCTCATCCGACTCCATCTTAAACTGCTTTTTCTTCTCACTCCATGCTTTTTTGAGCATGAAGACGCAGTTTGGCACACAATCATTCATCATCTGAGACGGGGACACATAGACATCCTCCGCACGCAAAGTGAATGTACCCAAACTGCCACGGAGAGAGACGCCGGCTATGACTACCACGGCAACCGCCGACACCCACAACCGGACGCGCGCCGCGAGACGGTCTGCCAAGCCAAACAGCCATCGCCCTGCAAACCAAGAGAAGGCGAAGACGACGGCCACACCTATGAGAATAGGCACAACCGGGGCCTCGTTTATGACTCCCTTGATCAAGACCTGCGGATCCTCATCAAAAAAGTCGAACGCCACAATGTCAAAATGCCTGCTGAAATTATTGTAGTAGTGGACGTCGCAAAGCCCCAACAGGCCGGCGACAGTCGTCACCACTGACGAATAGACCAGGCTGAACCTTTTCGCCCCTGACGCGAGCTTGAGCGGAGAGGCGCAAATAATCAATGCGGCGACAAGGACGGGAAGCGCGGCATAGGCCGCGATCTGGGCATCGAAGCGCAGAGCGTTGAGAAGGAAAAGAGGAATGCAGCCGGCATTGTCGGCAAAGACATCAAGCGATGCGAATTTGATGATAAAGACAATGCGTACGAGCGCAAAACCGCCAATGACCATCAGCATGGCCACAAACACATGGAGCAAGGCGGCGCACCTGAGTGCGGCAGGTTGCAGACTATTCTGTTGCAAAGTGAGCAAGGGTTATATTGGGGGTTGAACACAAAAAAGCCGCACAGCGACAGACAATTATATCAGGTCGCGTGCGGCTTGAGCTGTTATCGGGCACTGTGCCCGTGACATCAATACTCGTCCTCGTTAAAGAAAAAATCTTCGTTGCTTGGGTAGTCGGGCCACAGGTCTTCGATGCTCTCGTAGACCTCACCGTCCTCCTCAATCTCCTGGAGATTCTCGATTACTTCGAGAGGGGCGCCAGAGCGTTGTGCATAGTCAATGAGCTCATCCTTGGTTGCTGGCCAAGGAGCGTCCTCGAGCTTGGAGGCTAATTCAAGAGTCCAATACATAGCAAATTGTTTTTATGGATCGTTAACAAGCCGCGAATGTATAAAATATTCGATTTCTTAGTGCGTCAACGACATTAAATTTTGCGTTGATTTTTCAGTCCTCAATGTCGTCAAATTCATAGCCTACATAGACATCCTCCTGACCTTGGAGATCAGCCGGGATTTCAAGCAGTTTGAAGATATCGTCCTTGTCCTTGGGGCGGTAATCGTCGAGCCAACGGAAGCCGGGCAGGAGTTTGTCCTTCTCGCCCGTGAGGAGCGGCGGATTCATGTTCCCTTTTGGGGCGACGCGCATCATGATGTTGTTTATGCGCCTCTCTTTGAGCCAGATACTCATGTTTGAGCTTTCAGCCCTGTTGACGCCGATGAGGTTGGGGCCATCCTTGGGGTAGTATATGGTCTGACCGTTGCCATCCACATCAATCAAGTAGAGCTCATTGTTGCGGATATAGCCCGTCATGAGCTTGCCCTTAATCTGATCATAGCCGACAGAATCGGGCTCTTGCGATATGACAAACGCCGCCTCAATCAGTTCAGACTTATAGAGCGCCTGGTTCTTGGTGTAGAGCTTGATGACATTAGCTGTCATTTGGCTGCCTTGCGACCAGACCACGGGGAGTTGGAAAAGAGTGGCGACCGAGTCCCTGAAATCGAAGATCAGAGAGTCGCATCGGGCCTGCAAATCGGTACGGAAAGCCTTGACGTGATGGAAAGCCTTAATTATTCGGCTCGTGTCACCGAGAGGCACAATGCGGAACGTGTCGGCGTGCAGGTAGAGAGTGTCAGCCGAGTAAATCTGGGTTAGCACTGCCTTGCGAGTCGCGAGTGCCTCCTGCGTCTTCTCGTTATAGAAACCATAGTCGCCTTTTATGGCCATGTTGTTGGTCGAGTCGGTCAGGACCATGTCATTCCATGCCGTCCCGAGGCCTTTGCGCCTTTCGTAGAGAAGAGTCTTGCCGACAAGGGTTGAGTGGTTCTTAATCGAGTAGAGCCGGTTGTTTTTCTGAAGTCGGGCCACATCGGCCTTCGTGTCATACCAGCCATTGTCGGAGTCAATCACCATCGAGTCGGTCGTCGTTATGGTTGTCGGACTCAAGATGGTGACGACCTCAGTGTGAGTGTTAAACGCGGCAGTATCCGACACCATGTGATACTTGGGAGAGTCGCCTACGACATTCTGCTTGAAGAAGACGTCATTCGTCATCGGGTAATAGACGCCACGCATTGACGTGAGGACATTTTGCCGGTTGACGACCTTTCCGCCGTTATAGAAGAATGCCTTGTCATTAAGGCGGTCGTAATCAAGGAACTCGGTGTAGAGCCACGTATCGCCCTTATTGGCGCGCACATTCTCGCGCACCTTGGCCAAATTCTGATTGCCGAGATATGTCAGCTTATTGCCATAGAGGTGGACCGAGTCATTTTGGACCACATGCACATTGCTGTAGCAGATGACTACGTTCGAGTCATTGAACATGTAAGCCGAGTCGCAGTAGAGTATGGTGTTGCCGTGCGACAGCTTCACATTGCCATTGAGCGACTGCGTGTTCTTGCCTATCTTGTCATCGTGGCGCAACACGTCGGCACGGTCAATCTTGACCCTGATAGTCTGCTGAGCCTCCGCCATTGGGACAGAGGAGAGGCCTGCGACTAAGAGCAGAAAGAGACAGAGGAGCCTTGCCATGCGGGGGCGTTAGTCAATCCAGCCTGGGTACTCGAAATCACACCCTTGCCAATCAGGAGTGATGACCACATAGAGCTCCTTCTGCTTGCGCTTGATCCAATCATCAAGAATCTGTTTGCGCTTTTCGCCCTCGAAGAGGTTCTTAAGCATATCATAGTCATCGTTAATGTTGGCCTTATGGGGCTCATATCGCTTGAGGAGGCGCACAATGCGGACAGTCTCCCTACCCTTTTTCTCGTCCATCATGACGAAAGGCTTAGAGAACTCGCCCTCCTTGAGATTTTGCACAGCCTTTGCTATCTCAGCGGGAATCTCACTTAATTGGAATTTAGAGGTGCCAGTCTCAGGGTTCACCATCACACCGCCATTTGAGCGCGAGTCCTTGTCCATTGAGAAATTGGTAGCGGCATCCTCAAAAGAGATTTTGCCTGTGTTGACCCAATTAGTCACACTATCGAGGAAAGCCACGCCCTTCTCACGGCTTGTGGCGGACACTTTAGGCTTCAAGAGAATGTGGCGGCAGTTGATGCGGTCGCCCTTACGGTCTATAAACTGGATAATGTGGTAGCCAAACTCAGTCTCGACGATTTTAGAGACCTTGCCCTTCTCGTGCATGTTGAATGCCACAGCTGAGAACTCAGGGACGAAACCCGCCTTTGAATACCAGCCAAGGTCGCCACCTCGAGAGGCAGAACCCGGGTCCTCAGAATAAAGGACGGCAAGCGTGGCAAAATCACGACCCTCGGCTACCTGTTTTTGGAAGTCACGGAGGCGATTCTTTATGCGATCAATCTCAGCCTGCTCAATCTCCGGATAGACGACAATCTGCTGGATCTCATATTGTGTAGAGACATAGGGGATGCTATCCTCACTGAGGCGTGAATAGAACTTACGCACGTCAGCGGGGGTCACCTTGACATCCTTCGTTATGTTAGACTGCATCCTCTGGGTGATCATTTGGGTGCGCACAGTCTCCATCTGGTCACGCCTTATCTGCTGAATAGGCTTCTTGAAATACTCCTCAAGCTTGTCCTGTCCGCCTACCTGCTGAGTGAAATAGTTGAGCCTTGCGTCCACCTGCTGAAGAACCTCGCTATCCTTGACCTCCACAGAGTCAATTATAGCCTGATTCTGCATCATCTTCTGGATGAGGAGCTGCTCAAAGATGTGGCATTTCATGTCGCCATCAAAAGAGACGCCCTCAATCATGGCCTGACCATATTGATACTCGATGTCCGAGCTTAGCACGGCATCATCACCTACAGAGGCGACAACCTCGTCAATGAGTTTGGTCTTGCTCTGCGCATTGGCTCCGAGAGAAGACACTGCGGCGATAGATAAAACCGCCAAGATAGTGTGTTTAGTCATTATTGTCGTAGAACTTGATGGTTCCTGCCTTAACAGCCTCGTCATAGAGGTCGCGGTTGGCAGAAGAGAGGAACTCGAGCTTACGTTTGCTTACGAGAATATTCTTAATGTCTCCACTAACATAATCGAGAGGAGACTGTCCACCTGCTGAAATGGCCTCAGTTACCTTAATGATGTAGATGTTGCCGTCAATCTCAATCTGAGTGACAGGCTTACCCGCCAGAGATTTCGGGTCATCAGGAACGGCGTCGGCAGGGAAAAACTTTTTTACGGAAGAGTATGTCGTCCAAGAGTCGAAGAAACTCTTATACTGAGTCGCGTTCTTGTAAAGATATTCCTCCACCCTGGCTGACGCATCTTCATCAAGATTTGTGAGGAGACGGACAAAGCCCTTCAGATCGGGAGTCTTTGCGGGCAGCACGGCATAGAGGCCCTTTATGATAGGCTCATTGAGGATGAAGTTTTGCTTCATATCCTTGTAATATGCCTCAACATCGGCATCAGAGGGCGAGTAGTTGAACTTCTGGTCGACAAGCTTGTTCTGGTATGTCTCGATGACGAGAGAAGTCCTGTATTCATCGACAGCCGCCTCAATATCATCTGTCTCAGAAGAGAGATACTGCTCAGCCTTCTGCAAAAGGACCTGGCGAAACACCCAAGCCCTCACAAACTCGTCAGCGAAAACCGCGCTGTCTGAAGCCGAAGAGACAACAGGCAACGTCGTCATGAGCTGGTTGCGTGTGAGTGTAGCGTCACCCACAGAGACAATAACCTCATCATGCTCCTCCTGGGTAGAGCAGGAGACACCAGCAAAGAGGATAACCGATGCCGCTACGGCATATAAAACTTTTTTCAATAGACTCGTTTGACAATGCGGTCTTGCTGAGACATCACTGGCTGACTGAAGCCAAAGAGTCATATCCGCATCGGATTAATCATTAGCAAAAATAATGCAGCAGCCCATAGAAAACAAAAAGAGAGGGAAGAAAAACCTTCCCTCTCCTGCTTTATAAAGACTCCAGATGGAGTTTATTACTCAGCCTTTGCCTCCTCTGCGGGAGCAGCCTCGGTAGCCTCAGCCTTCTTGGCGCGGCTACGACGGGTCTTCTTCTTCTCCTCCTTAGCCTTAGGAGCAGAGAGCATGTTGGCGTTGTAGTCAACGAGCTCAATGAAGCACATGTCAGCAGAGTCACCCTGACGGGCGCCGAGCTTGAGAATACGGGTGTAACCACCTGGGCGGTTAGCAACCTTCTCTGCAACGTCACCGAAGAGTTCCTTGGTTGCAGCGTTATTCTGGAGGTAGCTGAAAACCACGCGCTGAGCGTTACGCTTCTCGTCGATGGTAGTCAGGTTCTTGGTCTTGTTGATGAGGGGCTCGACATAGACACGCAAAGCCTTAGCCTTGGCAACAGTCGTCGTGATCCTCTTGTGGAGGATGAGCGAAATTGCCATGTTGGAGAGCATAGCTTTACGATGGGAAGCCGTCCGACCAAGGTGGTTGAATTTCTTATTATGTCTCATCGTAATTTATTCTTTATCAAGTTTAAACTTAGCCGTGTCCATACCGAACTGGAGACCAAGGTTAGCGAGAACCGAGTCAAGCTCCTCGAGCGACTTCCTACCGAAGTTACGGAACTTAAGAAGATCGTTCCTGTGATAGGTAACCAGCTCACCGAGAGTCTCTACATCAGCTGCCTTGAGACAGTTGAGAGCACGGACAGAAAGATCCATGTCACCAAGTCTGGTCTTAAGAAGCTGCCTCATACGGAGAACCTCCTCATCAAACTCATCACCGCCAGCCTTCTCACTCTCGTCCATGGTAATCTTCTCGTCAGAGAAGAGCATGAAGTGGTGGATAAGGATCTTGGCAGCCTCCTTGAGGGCATCCTTAGGATGGATTGAGCCGTCAGTAGTAATCTCGAGCATGAGCTTCTCGTAGTCAGTCTTCTGAGCTACTCGATAGTTCTCGATAGTGTACTTGACGTTGACGATAGGGGTGTAGATGGAGTCGATGGCAATCGTGCTGATATCCTGACCCTCCTCCTCGTTCTCGTCGGAGCGGACGTAACCGCGTCCCTTGTTGATCTTGAACGTCATGTTGAACTTAACATCCTTGTTAAGATTGCAGATGACAAGATCAGGATTGAGAACCTGGAATGAGTGGATGAACTTTCCGAAGTCACCAGCCTTGATTTGATCTTGGTCAGTGATGTGGATAGTAACCTCCTCAGACTCTACATCTGAGTTGCTGTCGAGCTTACGGAAGCGGACCTGCTTGAGGTTGAGGATAATCTGAGTTACATCGTCGATGACACCAGGGATGGTGGCAAACTCGTGCTGGACACCGTCAATTTTGATTGACGTGATGGCGAAACCTTCGAGCGAGTTGAGTAAAATTCTTCTTAAGGCATTTCCAATGGTAATGCCATAACCTGGTTCAAGAGGACGAAATTCGAAACGACCGAACTTGTCGTCGTTCTCGAGCATTATGACTTTTTCGGGTTTTTGGAAAGCTAAAATTGCCATAAGAATAATTTTATTTAGAGTACAGGTCGACGATCAACTGCTCCTTGATGTTCTCGGGAATGTCAGCCCTCTCGGGGAGGTTAAGGAAAGTGCCAGTGCTTGTGTTGGCGTCCCACTGGAGCCAAGAGAAGCGAGAAGCAGAGTTAGCTGCGAGAGAGTTGGTGATGACCTCAAGAGACTTGCTCTTCTCACGGACACCAACGGTCTGACCAGGCTTAACTCGGTAAGAGGGGATGTTGACAACCTGACCGTCAACGACGATATGCTTGTGGCCTACGAGCTGACGAGCTGCAGCACGGGTAGGAGCGATACCGAGACGGTAAACTACGTTATCGAGACGGCTTTCGAGGATAGCGAGGAGAACCTCACCAGTTACACCCTTAGCGCGCTTAGCATCCTGGTATGCGATGCGGAACTGACGCTCGAGAAGGCCGTAGGTGTACTTTGCCTTCTGCTTCTCCTTCAGCTGAGCGCCGTACTCAGAGAGCTTAGCGCGACGGTTCTGACCGTGCTGACCGGGAGCGTACTTGCGCTTCTCGAAATACTTGTCGGGACCAAAGATTGCCTCCTGGAACTTGCGGGCAATCCTTGTTTTGGGACCAATGTACCTTGCCATTGTTGTTTTTTGACTTTATGATTTTGATTTCAAATGATGAATATGGCAGCCGCTAGATTATCGTGAAACAATCATAACCATTCATTATTCAAAACACAAAATCAAAAACGTGGTTGGTTGATAATAGATAAAACTATACCTTACGACGCTTCGGAGGGCGGCAACCGTTGTGAGGCAGCGGAGTTACATCAACGATCTCAGAGACCTCGATGCCTGCTGCGTGGATTGCGCGGATAGCGGACTCACGTCCATTACCGGGACCCTTAACATAAACCTTGACCTTACGGAGACCGAGGTCGAAAGCTACCTTAGCACAGTCGGTGGCTGCTGTCTGTGCTGCGTACGGGGTATTTTTCTTAGAACCCTTGAAGTTCATCTTACCTGCAGAAGACCAAGAGATTGCCTGGCCCTGGAGGTTGGTGAGGGTTACGATGATATTGTTGAAAGAAGAGTGGATATGAGCCTCACCCTGAGCCTCAACCTTAACGACTCTCTTCTTCTGAGCGCCTACTTTCTTAGCCATGATTCAATTATTTAGTAGCCTTCTTCTTGTTAGCGACGGTCTTCTTCTTGCCCTTGCGGGTGCGGGCGTTGTTCTTGGTGGACTGACCGCGAACTGGCAGACCGAGACGGTGGCGGATACCACGATAGCAACCGATATCCATCAGTCGCTTGATGTTGAGCTGAACCTCAGAACGAAGCTCACCCTCAACCTTATAGTTGGCACCAATAATTTCGCGAACTGACTGAATCTGAGCGTCACTCCAGTCTGATACTTTTACACTACGATCGATCCCGGCCTCCGAAAGAATATTGATAGCTGTGCTCCGGCCGATACCGTAAATGTAAGTCAATGCGACCTCGCCAATCTTATTGCTTGGGACGTCGACTCCTGCGATTCTTGCCATAATTGATTAACCTTGACGTTGTTTAAGTTTGGGGTTCTTCTTGCAGATCACGTACAAGCGACCCTTGCGGCTGACGATTTTGCAGTCAGCGCTTCTTTTCTTGATAGAAGTTCTAACCTTCATGATAAGTTATTTGTAGCGATACGAAATACGGCCTTTAGTAAGGTCGTACGGAGAGATTTCAACCTTAACTCTGTCGCCAGGTAGAATCTTGATGTAATTCATACGCATCTTGCCCGAGATATGGGCCGTGATGACATGACCATTCTCAAGCTCCACTCTGAACATCGCGTTAGACAGAGCCTCTTTTATTGTTCCGTCCTGTTCTATAGAGGATTGCTTAGGCATAAGATGGTTTTAAATTCAAGCGCGAATTTACACAATAAGTTCTAATACACAAACAAAAAAGGAGTTTGCATATAAAAATACTCCCCGCTGAGCGTTGCCCCAGCGGGGAGTGATCTTATTAGTGAGCTGTAGGCCCGTAAGACCTACCCATTATTCTGCCTGATTTCATCAAACCGTCATAATGCCTCATGAGCAGGTAGCTCTCAATCTGCTGGAGGGTATCGAGGACGACACCGACAAGAATGAGAAGCGATGTACCGCCATAGAACTGTGCGAATGAAGGCTCGACACCGGAAATGGTTGCGAAAGCTGGCAGGATTGCCACTATTGCAAGCATGATAGAGCCGGGGAGAGTGATTCGCGACATTATCGTGTCAATGTATTCAGCGGTCTTCTTGCCAGGCTTAACGCCAGGGATATAACCATTGTTCTTCTTCATATCCTCTGCCATCTGCTGCGGGTTCATGATGAGCGCAGTGTAGAAATAGGTGAAGAGGACGATGAGGAGACCGAACACGAGGTTATACCAGAAGCCGGTGAAATCAGAGAACGTAGAGACGAAACCTTGCGTGGCATCCTGATTCACGAAGCCTGCGAAAGTCACAGGGAGGAACATGAGAGCCTGCGCGAAGATGATAGGCATAACGTTCGCAGCATTAATCTTGAGGGGGATGTACTGACGGACACCGCCGTACTGCTTGTTGCCCTCAATCCTCTTGGCGTACTGAACGGGGATACGGCGGGTAGCCTGAACCAGCGCAATAGTGCCGACGAAGACGAAGAAAAGAACCACGAACTCAATGAGGAGCATAACGAGACCGCCACTGGTATTACCGATGGAGAACTTATCAAGGAACTCAGCCCACAAAGCCTGCGGGAGACGTGCGATGATACCCACCATGATGATGAGCGAAATGCCATTGCCGATGCCACGGTCAGTGATCTTCTCACCAAGCCACATGACGAACATGGTGCCAGCAGTCAAAATGATGGTGCTGCTGATGGTGAAGAAGGTACGGCTGACGCCAGGGGCAAAGGCCTCACCGGGAAGCTGATAGTAGAGGTTGGCGATGTAAGCCGGAGCCTGCACGAGCAGGATCACGACAGTTAGCAGACGAGTAATCTGGTTGATCTTGTTGCGTCCACTCTCACCATCTCTCTGAAGCCTCTGGAAGTAAGGTATGACCATACCAAGAAGCTGGACCACGATCGATGCCGAGATGTAGGGCATGATGCCAAGTCCGAGGATAGAAGCGTTAGAGAACGCACCACCTGAGAACATGTCAAGAAGACCCATGACACCACTGCTAACCTGACCATCAAGTTTGTCAAGTAAATTAGGATTTACACCTGGCAGAACGACGAAAGAGCCCAAACGATAAACCAACAGGAATCCTAACGTGGTTAGGATCCTGTTTTTAAGTTCATCGATTTTCCAGATGTTGCGAATGGTTTCGACCAGTTTCATCATCTGTTATTATTTTGCCTCCTCTGCTTTTTTAGCCTTGGAGACCTCCTCGGTGCTGCCGCCGGCAGCCGCAATAACCTCCTTAGCCTTCTGAGAGAACTTGTGAGCCTTGACGCTGAGCTTAGCGCTGAGCGTGCCGTTAGCAAGAATCTTTACAAGGTCATTCTTAGAGACCATACCGTACTGGTTGAGGACCTCGGGAGAGATCTCAGTAACGCCGGTCTTGTCAGCGAGAGCTTGGAGCTCTGAGACATTGATGGCCTTGTACTCAACACGGTTGAAATTCTTGAAGCCGAACTTAGGAAGACGGCGCTGGAGAGGCATCTGACCGCCCTCGAAGCCGAACTTGGTCTTATAGCCCGATCTTGCCTTGGCACCCTTGTTACCACGGGTAGACGTGCCGCCGCGACCGGAACCCTCACCGCGGCCTAACCTCTTGTCATGGTGGTTAGAGCCGTATGCGGGACTCAAATTGCTTAAATCCATGATTATAGACTAATCAATTAGTTGTTAACTGTTTCTACCTTGACAAGCTGCTGAACGCGAGCGATCATGCCGCGGACGCTGGGCTTATCCTCCTTGACGACCCAATTGTAGGTCTTGCGGATGCCGAGAGCGATGAGAACCCTTCTCTGGTAAGCGGGAACGTTGATGACGCTCTTGACCTGGGTAATCTTAATCTGTGCCATTTCGTGAGCGAATTAACCGTTAAACACTTTGTCGAGAGAGATGCCACGCTGCTTAGCAACAGTGTAAGCGTCGCGGAGTTCGCCGAGGGCCATTATGGTAGCCTTGACGAGGTTGTGAGGGTTAGAAGAACCCTTAGACTTGGCGAGGACGTCAGTCACACCGACAGTCTCGAGGACGGCACGCATTGCGCCGCCGCAGGTGAGACCGGTACCGTGAGACGCAGGCTTGAGGAAGACCTGAGCGCCGCCGAAGCTGAAGAGCTGCTCGTGAGGGAGGGTGCCGTTGATAATGGGCACGCGGATGAGGTTCTTCTTGGCAGCCTCGGTACCCTTTGCGATTGCAGCGGTAACCTCACTTGCCTTGCCGAGACCCATGCCGATGACGCCCTTGCCGTCACCAACAACAACGATAGCAGCGAAACTGAAGGCGCGACCACCCTTAGTAACCTTGGTGACGCGGTTGATATGAACGAGACGATCCTTGAGCTCAAGGTCGTTGGTGTTCCTTACTCTGTTAAGATTTTCTGCCATCGGAGTTTAGAATTTGAGACCAGCCTCGCGAGCTGCGTCGGCCAGAGATTTAACACGTCCGTGATAGAGGTAGCCGTTACGGTCGAAGACGACCGTGCTGATGCCAGCTGCGAGAGCGGCCTCGGCAATGAGCTTACCGACTTGAGCAGCCTGAGCCGTCTTGTCGCCCTCAATGTTCTCAATGTTCTTAGAGCTCTTAGCGAGAAGAGTCTTACCCTCATTGTCATTGACGAGCTGGACGTAAATCTGCTTGTTGCTGCGGAACACAGTCATGCGCGGGCGCTCTGCAGTTCCGCTGATCTTGCCGCGGATACGCGCCTTGATCTTATTGCGTCTTGCTATTTTAGAGAATGCCATTGTCAAATATTTTTACCATTAGGTTTGACAGTCGGTTAACCCGACTATGCGCCAGCCTTTGCAGACTTACCAGCCTTGCGACGGATCTGCTCGCCAACAAACTTGATACCCTTGCCCTTGTAAGGCTCCGGCATGCGGAAAGAGCGGATCTTAGCGCAGACCTGGCCGAGGAGCTGCTTGTCAGCAGTCTCGAGGGTGATGATGGGGTTGCTCTTACGGTCGGTGACAGCCTCTACCTTAACCTCGGGGGGAAGCTGGATGTAGATGGCGTGAGAGTAACCGAGAGCGAGCTCAAGGATGTTGTTCTGAGCGGTAGCGCGGTAACCTACACCGACGAGCTCGAGCTGCTGCTTGAAGCCCTCAGAAACGCCTACGACCATGTTGTGGACGAGAGAGCGATAGAGGCCATGGAGCGAGCGGTGCTCCTTGTCGTCTGACTGGCGGGTGAAGTTGATATGACCATCCTCGACAGTAGCGGTGATGGAGTCAGCGATCTTCTGGCTGAGCTGGCCTTTGGGGCCCTTGACAGTGACAATACCGTCTTTGATGTCTACGTTGACGCCGGAGGGGATAGCCACCGGTAACTTACCAATTCTTGACATTTCTTATCCCTCCAGATTTAGTAGATGTAACAAAGGACTTCGCCGCCGACCTTCTGGACACGAGCCTCTTTGTCAGTCATAACGCCCTTAGACGTAGAGACGATTGCGATGCCGAGACCATTGAGGACGCGGGGCATCTCACGGTAACCGACATAGCTGCGGAGACCTGGGGTAGAAACCCTCTTGAGAGCCTTGATAGCTGATACGTTGCTCTGCGGATCGTACTTGAGAGCAATCTTGATGACACCTTGCTTGTCATCTTCGATAAACTTGTAGTTAAGGATGTAGCCTTTCTCGAAGAGAATCTTGGTTATACCTTTCTTCAAGTTAGAAGCGGGAATCTCAACGACCCTGTGCTTCGCAAGGATGGCATTCCTGATACGGGTCAGGAAGTCCGCTATGGGATCTGATACCATATAATTAATGAAAGTTTAAATTAATCACGGCGCACCGTGACAATATTTAACACTTAGTGAATTGTTGTTTTTACCAGCTTGCCTTCTTTACACCAGGGATAAGGCCCTGAGATGCGAGGAGACGGAAGTCGATACGTGAGATGCCGAACTGACGCATGAAACCACGTGGACGACCAGAGAGTTTGCAGCGGTTGTGGATGCGGGTGGGGCAAGAGTTCTTGGGGAGCTCCTGGAGTGCCTCATAGTTACCCTCAGCCTTGAGCTGCTTGCGCTTCTCAGCGTACTTCTCGACAAGCTTGGCCCTCTTGCGCTCGCGGGCCTTCATTGATTCTTTTGCCATACAGCTTAGTCCAATTATTTGTTATTCTGCTTGAAAGGCACGCCGAAAGCCTTGAGGAGCGAGAACGCCTCAGCATCGGAAGCCGCAGAAGTCACAAAGGTAATATTCATTCCCTGAATTTTAGCAACAGAATCGAGATTTATTTCAGGGAAAATGATTTGCTCAGTGATACCGAGGGTGTAGTTGCCACGGCCATCCATCTTGCCAGCGATACCGTTGAAGTCGCGGATGCGGGGCAGAGAGATGCGGATGAGCCTCTCGAGGAACTCGTACATGCGCTCGCGGCGGAGGGTAACCTTGACGCCGATGGGAGAGCCGGCACGGAGCTTGAAGCCTGCGATGTCCTTACGAGCCTTGGTAGCTACTGGCTTCTGGCCAGAGATGAGGGACATCTCCTTCATAGCGATCTCGATGATCTTCTTGTCCTGGGTGGCGTCGCCGAGGCCCTGGTTGAGGACGATCTTCTCGATCTTGGGGCACTGCATGACAGAGCTGTAGTTGTACTCCTTCATGAGCTGAGGAACAACCTGCTCCTTATAGAACTTCTTAAGAGATGGTTCGTAAGCCATTATTTGATTTCCTCCCCTGATTTTTTAGAGTACCTTACTGATTTACCTTCGTCGTTAGCACGACGGCCGATGCGCGTAGCTGCTCCGGTCTTGGGGTCCTTGACGTTAAGGTTGGAGATGTGGATGGGAGCCTCCGTCTTAACGATGCCGCCCTGAGGGTTGGCAGCAGAGGGCTTTTGAGCCTTGCTGACCATGTTGAGACCCTCGACGATGGCACGGGACTTTTTAGGGTCGACAGAGAGGACCTTGCCCTCCTTGCCCTTATCATCGCCAGTGTTAACTATGACGATGTCGCCTTTCTTGATATGCAATTTAGCCATTGTCTTGAGAAAAAGTTTAGATGACCTCGGGAGCGAGAGAGATGACCTTCATGTAGCCATCGCGGAGCTCGCGGGCGACGGGGCCGAAGATACGGGTACCACGGAGCTCGTCAGCGTTGTTGAGCAGGACGCAAGCGTTGTCATCGAAGCGGATGTATGAACCGTCGGGACGGCGGACCTCCTTCTTGGTGCGGACGATAACGGCCTTGCTGACAGTGCCGGGCTTGATGTCGCTGGAGGGGATTGCGGACTTGACAGTCACGACAATCTTGTCACCGATGGATGCGTAGCGCTTGAAAGAGCCGCCGAGGACATGGATGCAAAGGACCTCCTTTGCGCCGCTGTTGTCAGCAACAGCCAGTCTTGATTCAGTCTGTATCATTTGTTACTTAGCCTTTTCGACGATTTCAACTAAACGCCACCTCTTGGTCTTGCTGAGGGGCCTGGTCTCCATGATTCGGACGGTGTCGCCAACATGGGCCTCGTTGTTCTCGTCATGGACATGGAACTTCTTCGTCTTCTTCACGAACTTGCCGTAGAGTGGGTGCTGCTCGCGATCCTTGATGGCGACGACGATGGACTTCTGCATCTTGTCGCTTGTTACGACGCCGACGCGCTCCTTCCTATGATTTCTTTCTTCCATCACGTTTATTTTTCAGTGTTTTTCTTCTCGGTAAGGATGGTGAGCATGCGAGCTATATCCTTACGGGTCTGCCTGATTTTCATCGGGTTCTCGAGTGGGGAGATGGCGTGAGTGAGCTTCATCTTCTCGAGGTCGAGCTTCGCAGCCGCGATTTTCTCCTCGAGTTCGGAGATTGAAAGACCCCTAATTTCAGATGCCTTCATTTTTAAGCGTTTGCGGATTCAACATAGTCACGACGGACAATGAACTTAGTGGGGATAGGGAGCTTCTGGGCAGCGAGGCGGAGAGCTTCCTTAGCCACTGCGAGGGATACGCCCTCACACTCGATGAGCATCATGCCGGGCTTGACAGCTGCTACGAAGCCTGCGGGATCACCCTTACCCTTACCCTGACGGGTGTCGGCGGGCTTGCGGGTTATAGGCTTGTCGGGGAAGATGCGGATCCAGATCTGGCCTTCACGCTGCATGTAGCGGGTTACCGCGATACGGGCAGCCTCGATTTGGCGTGCGGTGATCCAGAGGGTTCCGAGGGACTTGATGCCGAAGGAGCCGAAAGCGAGCTCGGTGCCACGATGAGCGACGCCATCGTTCTTGCGCCTTCCGTCTTGCGGCCTTCTATATTTGACTCTCTTAGGTTGTAACATCTCGAATAATCAATTAACGTTGCTGGTTGTTATTCCTGCGGCCACGGGGGCGGCGATCGCCACGGAAACCGTTGTCGCGCTCTGAGGCGGGCTTCTGACCCTTGTCGATGACGGGGACAGTCAAGTCACGCTTGCCATAGACCTCACCCTTGCAGATCCATACCTTGATGCCGATGACACCCATCTTGGTGTGAGCCTCGGCGAGGCAGTAGTCGATGTCAGCACGGAAAGTGTGGAGAGGAGTGCGACCCTCTTTGAACATCTCCTTGCGGGTCATCTCGGCGCCGTTGAGACGGCCAGAGACCTGGATCTTGATGCCCTCAGCCTGGTTGCGCTGAGCGTTGGCGAGAGCGAGCTTGATGGCGCGGCGGTAAGCGATGCGGCCTTCGAGCTGACGGGCGATGCTGTTAGCTACGATGGTGGCGTCGAGATCGGGGCGCTTGACCTCATAGATGTTAATCTGAACGTCCTTGCCGGTGATCTTGCCGAGCTCCTCTTTGAGCTTGTTGACCTCAGCACCGTCCTTGCCGATGATGAAACCGGGCTTAGAGGTGAAGATGGTGACAGTGACCATCTTGAGGGTGCGCTCGATAAGGATGCGAGAGAGGTTCTTCTTGTCGAGACGCTCGCTGAGGTAGCTGCGGATCTTCTTGTCCTCGACGATCTTGTCACCGAAGTCGTTGCCGCCGTACCAGACGGAATCCCAACCGCGAGTGATACCGAGCCTGTTGCTTATTGGATTAATTTTTTGTCCCATGACTTATTTTTCCTGGTTATCGGTTGGTTTGCTGTCAACGAAGATGGTGACGTGGTTGGAGCGCTTGAGGATGCGGTGAGCGCGACCCTGAGGCGCGGGCTGGATGCGCTTGAGGATGCGAGCTGAGTCTACGTAAATGGTCTTGACGTAGAGGTTAGCATCCTCGACATTCTTGCCCTCATTCTTCTGCTTCCAGTTGTCGATAGCCGAGAGGAGGAGCTTCTCGAGTCGGTAAGACGCGTCCTGACGAGAGAACTTGAGGATACCGAGAGCGAGGTTAACTTCCTTGCCGCGGATGAGGTCAGCAACGAGCTTCATCTTGCGGGGGGAGGTGGGGACGTTGTTCAACTTGGCAAAGTACTGAGTCTTCTTTGCCTCCTTGATGGCCTCCGCCATGTTATGTTTTCTTTTGCTCATTTGTTAGTTCTTGAAAAGGTTGATTACGAGCGACTACTTGCGGTTGCCGCTGTGACCACGGAACGTACGTGTAGGAGCGAACTCGCCGAGCTTGTGGCCGACCATGTTCTCAGTGACGTAGACAGGGATGAACTTGTTGCCATTGTGGACGGCAACCGTGTGACCGACGAAGTCAGGGGAGATCATGGAAGCGCGAGCCCAAGTCTTGACGACCGACTTTTTGCCGGACTCGTTCATGGCGAGGATTTTCTTCTCGAGCTTGAGGTTGATGTACGGTCCTTTCTTTAAAGATCTGCTCATGTTAATTTAGGTTAGCAGTTACTTTTTACGTCTCTCAATGATGTACTTGTTCGTGTTCTTCTTGGGAGCGCGTGTCTTGTAGCCCTTAGCGAGGAGGCCCTTACGTGAACGCGGGTGTCCACCAGAGGCACGTCCCTCACCACCACCCATTGGGTGATCGACAGGGTTCATAACAACGCCACGAACGCGTGGGCGACGGCCGAGCCAGCGGCTGCGTCCTGCCTTGCCGGACTTCTCGAGTGCGTGGTCGGAGTTGCCGACGGCGCCGATGGTAGCCTTGCAAGTGATAAGGATGCGGCGGGTCTCGCCAGAAGGCATCTTGATGACTGCGTAATTGCCATCACGAGCTGAAAGCTGAGCAAAAGTGCCGGCACTGCGAGCGATGATGCCGCCCTGACCTGGACGGAGCTCGATGTTGTGGATGATAGTGCCGATAGGGATGACAGAGAGAGGGAGGGCGTTGCCGACCTCAGGGGCTACCTCAGCGCCAGAGCCGATGGGCTGGCCTACCTGGAGGCCGTTGGGTGCGAGGATGTAGCGCTTCTCACCGTCTTCATAGACGAGCAGAGCGATGCGAGCGGAACGATTAGGATCGTACTGGATCGAATCGACAACTGCGGGTACACCGTCCTTGTTTCTCTTGAAATCGATTACACGATATTTCCTCTTGTGGCCACCGCCGATATTGCGCATGGTCATCTTACCGGTGTTGTTACGACCGCCGGTTTTCTTCAGAGGACGCAGCAAAGACTTCTCTGGCGTGCTTGACGTAATCGTATCAAACGTGCCAATAACTTTGTTTCTCTGCCCCGGTGTTACGGGCTTTAATTTCTTGACTGCCATTTGTGCTAAATATTGCTGTAAAAGTCGATAGTGTTGCCCTCAGCCAGGGTAACAATTGCCTTCTTGTAGGAAGGGGTTGAGCCGGAGATGATACCTGCCTTGGTGTAGCGGTTCCTCTTCTTGGCGGGAGCGATAAGGGTGTTGACCTTAACGACCTTCACGTCGTAGAGACGCTCTACCTCAAGGGCGATGGTGTGCTTGTCGGCTTTCTTGTCGACGATGAAACCGTAACGGTTGCTGAACTTCTCCGTGATCTTGGTCATCTTCTCAGTGACCAGAGGCTTGATAATAACACTCATTGTGGTAGTACTCGTTAGGCGTTTTTGGACTCGATCTGCTGGAGGGCGCTCTCGAAGATTACGAGGGTCTTAGCCTTGAGGATTCCGTAAGTGTTGATGTCGCAAGAAGAGATAATCTCGGTCTTCTGGAGGTTGCGCGCAGAGAGGTAGATGTTCTTGTCGACGCTGGGGAGGACAAGGAGGGAGCGCGTACCCTCGGCGATGTTGAGGTTGTTCTTGAATGCGATGAAATCCTTGGTCTTAGGAGCCTCGAAAGTGAAGTCCTCGACTACGATGATGCTCTGCTCCTGTGCCTTGTAGGTGAGGGCTGAGCGGCGAGCGAGATCCTTAAGCTTCTTGTTGAGCTTGAAGGAGTAGTTGCGGGGCTTGGGACCGAATACACGACCACCACCGATGAAGACCGGGCTGCGGAGAGCGCCAGCGCGTGCGCCGCCAGTGCCCTTCTGCTTCTTGATCTTGCGGGTTGAGCCCTGAACCTCAGAACGCTCCTTAGACTTGTGAGTTCCCTGACGCTGGTTTGCGAGGTACTGCTTAACGTCGAGGTAGATTGCGTGGTCGTTGGGCTGCTCCATGCCGAAAACAGCCTCAGAGAGGGTGACAGTCCTGCCAGTCTCCTTACCTTCTTTGTTTAAAACCTTAAGTTCCATTTCTTCTACTGCTCAATGATTAAGTAAGAACCCTTGCAACCAGGGACAGAGCCCTTGACTACGAGGAGGTTGTTCTCGGGGATTACCTTGATGACCTTGAGGTTCTCGATCTTGACACGGTCGCAGCCGGTGTGGCCAGCCATGCGCATGCCGGGGAATACTCGAGAAGGGTAAGATGAAGCGCCTACAGAACCGGGAGCGCGGAGGCGGTCATCCTGACCGTGGGTGCTCTGGCCAACGCCGCCGAAGCCGTAACGGCCAACGACGCCCTGGAAGCCCTTACCCTTAGAGGTGCCGACGATATCGACGAAAGAATCCTCTGCGAAGATGTCAACAGTGACAGCGTCACCGAGGTTGAGTTCCTTGTCGAAACCTGAGAACTCTACAAGTTTGCGGGCAGGAGCTACGCCTGCCTTCTTGAAGTGGCCGAGCATAGGAGCAGTGGTGTGCTTCTCGCTCTTCTCGTCATAGGCCAGCTGAACGGCCTCATAGCCATCGGTCTCAACAGACTTGATCTGCGAAACGTAGCAAGGGCCAGCTTCGATAACAGTGCATGGTATGCTCTTACCCTCGGCACTGAAAACGGAAGTCATTCCGATTTTTTTTCCAATTAAACCTGGCATTGATAAAAATGTAAAAAGATAATTACTTGTTTAAGTCGTCGATCTGCGAGTATCACTACTTGCGGGGCGTATCACTACACCTTGATCTGAACCTCTACGCCGCTGGGGAGCTCGAGCTTCATGAGTGCATCGATAGTCTTAGAGGTAGAGCTATAGATGTCGATGAGGCGCTTGTAAGAGCTAAGCTGGAACTGCTCGCGCGACTTCTTGTTGACGAAGGTCGAACGAAGGACGGTGAAAATCCTCTTGTCGGTTGGCAGGGGGATAGGACCGCTGACGACAGCGTCAGTGGCTTTGACCGTCTTGACGATCTTCTCTGCAGACTTGTCGACCAGATTGTGGTCGTAAGACTTGAGCTTAATACGAATCTTCTGACTCATTGTTTAAATTAGATGAACTGATTTGAAAAGCACCAGTGCACCGCGGGGATAAAGGATTAGTAATCAGGCTATAATACAAGTCAGGGAAAGGGCATAGACACCCAAAACCCCGAGGCATATTGATGAAATGCGGGCGTAATATTGGATACGACCACACTTCACCGCCTTACCACGGTGCAAAGATACAAAAAGAATGGGGCGAACGAAGAGTCATTCGCTCGCTCGCCCCATTTTTATGATTATTTAAGAAGTTCGGGATGACCCTTTACCTCCTTGAGGACCTCGGTAGCGATGCCCTTAGAGAGCTCGGCGTACTCAAGGAACTCCATGGACTGGGTTGCACGACCAGAAGACATGGTGCGGAGGTCGGTTACGTAGCCGAAGAGGTTAGCGAGAGGCACCTTGGCCTTGATGATACGCTGACCATTCTTCTCCTCCATACCCTCGATCTGACCACGGCGGGTGTTGAGGTCGCCGATGATGTTACCCATGTACTCCTCGGGGGTGAGAACCTCAACCTTCATGATAGGCTCGAGAAGGATAGGCTGAGCCTTGGCGCAAGCCTCCTTGAAGGCGCCACGCGCTGCGAGCTCGAATGAGAGAGCATCAGAGTCAACGGGGTGGAAAGAACCATCGAGGAGAGTGACCTTGAGGTTCTCGACAGCGTAGCCGGCGAGAACGCCATTCTTCATTGCATCTGCAAAGCCCTTCTCGACAGCGGGGACGAACTCCTTGGGGACGTTACCGCCCTTGACCTCATTGATAAACTGGAGACCAGTCTTACCCTCATCGACAGGCTCGATGCGGACAATGATGTCAGCGAACTTACCACGACCACCAGTCTGCTTCTTGAAGACCTCACGGTGCTCGCAAGAACCCTTGATAGCCTCACGATAAGAAACCTGGGGTTTGCCCTGATTGCACTCAACCTTGAACTCACGGCGGAGACGGTCGAGGATGATGTCGAGGTGAAGCTCACCCATACCCTCGATGACGGTCTGGCCAGTCTCCTCGTCAGTGCGGAAGCGGAAGGTAGGATCCTCCTCAGCGAGCTTGAGAAGCGCGTTGGTGAGCTTATCCATATCCTGAGTGCTCTTAGGCTCGACAGAGATACCGATGACGGGATCGGGGAAGTCCATAGACTCGAGAGCGATAGGAGCGTTCTCGTCGCAGAGGGTATCACCAGTCTTAACGTCCTTGAAGCCGACAGCAGCGCCGATATCACCGGCCTCGATGCAATCGAGAGGGATCTGCTTGTTAGACTTCATCTGATAGAGACGAGCGATACGCTCCTTCTTGTCAGTACGGGTGTTGAGGACATAAGAGCCTGCGTCGATCTTGCCTGAGTAGACACGGATGTAAGCGAGACGGCCTACGAAAGGATCGGTAGCGATCTTGAAGGCGAGAGTAGACATAGGAGCGTCTACGCTGTGCTCGCGGGTCTCGGCCTCGCCAGTGTGGGGGTTGGTACCCTCGACAGGAGGAAGATCGGTTGGGCAGGGGAGGAAGGTTACGATGGCGTCAAGGAGACGCTGAACACCCTTGTTGCGGAAAGAAGAGCCGCAGAGGACAGGGTTGAGAGTCTGAGCGATGGTACCCTTGCGGAGACCCTCGATAAGCTCATCCTCAGAGAGCTCACCAGTCTCGAGGTACTTCTCCATGAGAGCCTCGTCCTGGCCAGCGACCTCCTCGAGCATCTTGGCGCGCCACTCCTCGGCCTCAGCCTGGAGAGACTCGCGGATGTCGCGGTACTCGTAGGTTGAACCGAGCACGTCATGGTCGGTCCAAACCATCTCCTTCATCTTGATAAGGTCAACGACACCCTCGAAAGAGTCCTCAGCGCCGATAGGAATAACGACGGGCACAGGGTTAGCCTTGAGGACCTCGCGGATCTGACGGACAACATCGAAGAAGTTGGCACCAGAGCGGTCCATCTTGTTGACGAACGCGATACGGGGAACGTTGTAGCGGGTAGCCTGATGCCAAACGGTCTCAGACTGAGGCTGGACGCCACCTACTGCGCAGAAGAGAGCAACAGCGCCATCAAGGATACGGAGCGAACGCTCGACCTCGACAGTGAAGTCCACGTGGCCCGGGGTGTCAATGATGTTGATCTTGTAGGTCTTGTCGTTGTACTTCCAGTTGGCGGTTACGGCAGCAGAGGTGATGGTGATACCACGCTCCTGCTCCTGAACCATCCAGTCCATTGTCGCAGCACCGTCATGGACCTCACCGATCTTGTGCGTGATGCCAGTGTAGAAGAGGATACGCTCGGTGGTAGTGGTCTTACCGGCATCGATGTGGGCCATGATGCCGATGTTGCGAGTATATTTAAGGTCAGACATGGGGATTGGCTTAATTTATTAGTTAAAAACGGAAGTGGGCGAATGCACGGTTGGCCTCGGCCATCTTGTGCATATCCTCCTTGCGCTTGAAGGCGCCGCCCTCAAGGTTGTAAGCAGAGGCGATCTCTGCAGCCAGCTTCTCTGCCATAGAGTGACCGCTACGCTTGCGGGCGTAGAGGATCATATTCTTGATGGAGAGGGTCACCTTGCGGTCAGGGCGGATCTCAGTAGGGACCTGGAAAGTAGCGCCACCGACGCGGCGGCTCTTAACCTCGACCATAGGGGTGATGTTCTCAAGCGCCTTCTTGAAGAACTCGAGGGGCTGCTTGCCCTCCTTCTCAGCCTTGGGAGCGATTGCGTCCATGGCGTTGTAGAAGATGCCGAAGGCAGTAGATTTCTTGCCGTCGTACATGAGGTTGTTGACGAACTGGGTTACGAGAGTGTCGCCGAACTTAGGATCAGGAAGAAGGATACGCTTCTTTGGCTTAGACTTACGCATTTTATTACAGTCTGTTTATCAGCTTCTATATCAGCTGTCAATTATTGTGTCTTCAAAAGGCGCATTCGCCAATTTACTCAACCGTTAAGCAACAACCGACAAACAGAAGACTGGCTTGTTAATTAATATTGGTCAGCTTTATTGTAGGGAGACCGGACTACTTTTTCTTTGCACCTGCGGCAGCCTTACCTGCCTTAGGACGCTTAGCGCCATACTTAGAGCGACGCTGGTTGCGGCCCTCAACGCCAGAGGCATCGAGAGTACCACGGACGAGGTGATAGCGAACACCAGGGAGGTCCTTTACACGGCCGCCGCGAACGAGGACGATAGAGTGCTCCTGGAGGTTGTGGCCCTCACCGGGGATGTAGGCGTTGACCTCCTTACCATTGGTGAGGCGGACACGGGCTACCTTACGCATAGCCGAGTTAGGCTTCTTAGGGGTGGTGGTGTAGACACGCACACACACGCCTCGGCGCTGGGGGCAAGAGTCGAGTGCAGGAGACTTGCTGTTTGCCTTGAGCTCTGCACGGCCCTTGCGGACGAGTTGTTGAATTGTAGGCATTGTTGTTTTTAACTAATAAATTATCAATGAGTTGCGCATCAAACAGAGACCATTAGGGCATAGTTCGCACGCAAATTTCGGTCGCAAAGTTATGTTATTGGCGCGTAAAAGGCAAGAAATCAGGAAGAAAAAAGTTTCGCTGCCGCTGATGGACGAGGAAATGAGATAGAAGAAAAAGCATCAATTTGCGACAACAAGTTTTTTCGCCTCCCTCGTTTTACGACTAACGGCTACATAAAAACCGCTCGCAAGACGAGATTCATCAGGAATATTGCCCTTAAAACGCAGACAAAGCTCACCAGACAAATTATATACATACATATCGTCGTCGGGTTCAGACTTGTCTGCTTTTATAGATTGGGGATTGCACACACAGCGTTTGCTACGTATTCGCATTTTGCCGCTTCAGAATATCCAGTTCTGTACATTCCGCCTATTGTTTGGACATTTTCCTCAAACAATTCGCCATCGATTTTTCGCGGAATGTGCCGTGGCGTCGTCCAAATTAACAGTGGAGAGCTATTCGAACCTCACGACTCAATTCTCGGAAGGCAAGAGACGCCGCACATAATGCAAAGCCCCCGTTCCGATAATTCAGAACGAGGGCCTTGCATTTTGAATATCAGTGTTGCCTTAGGCTAAATCTTGGCTGCTGATGATGACTTGCGAAGCCAAAGGATAAACAGGACACCAGCCACAACGGCGGCACAGCATCCAATTGCGGGGCCGAACCAGCTGCTTTCGGGAAGGAGGTTCAGACATTCAGGGGCGACAAAGACATAGGTTGTGCAGACAGCCGTCATCCACAGAGCAGGGATTAGGGTTATTATGAACGGCTTACGCGACAAGACGAAAAAGACAGTGATGGACCAGAGAGTGAAGACGGAAAGCGCTTGATTGCACCAGGCGAAATAGCGCCAAATGATGTTAAACCCGTTGGCATCCTTGAGACTAAAGAGCAGGACACCAAAGGTCAGGATAAAAAGAGGCACAGAGATGATGAGCCTCTTTGAAATGCTCTTTTGCTCAAGACCGATGTAGTCTGCCACAATGAGACGTGCGGAGCGTAGGGCGGTGTCGCCCGACGTGATGGGAGCCGCGACAATGCCGAGGATTGCCAACACACCTCCGAACATGCCCAGCCACTCATGGGAGAGGGTTGTCGCAACGCCTGCTCCTGTGAAATTCTTACCGGTAGCCGGGTCAACAATTCCATGCTCGCCGAAGAAAGCGGTGGCCGCGGCTGCCCAGATGAGAGCCACGATACCCTCTGTTACCATGGCACCATAAAATACGGGTCGGCCATGACGCGCATCTTTGAGGCAACGCGCCATCAAGGGGGACTGTGTCGCATGGAAACCTGAGATGGCTCCACAGGCTATGGAGACAAACATCATCGGGAAAATGGGGTTAGACTCATACTTAGTCCCGAAACTTTCCCACATCTCAGGCAACTCGGGTTGGTAATAGAAAATGCCGAAGAGGATGCCAACCGCCATGAAAATGAGAGCGAATGCGAAAACAGGATAGATACGCCCGATAATCTTATCGACTGGGAGCATGGTGGCCAAGATATAATAGATGAAGATGACCACAATCCAGAAAATGGCATCGGCCCAAGCGGGAGTCATGGCTGCAAGAAGCTCGGCAGGGCCAGAGATAAAGACTGCGCCCACCAAAATCATAAGCACCATGGTGAAGACACCGAAAATGGCCTTGGTCCGCTTGCCGAGATAACGACCGATAATCTCAGGGAGACTCTCACCATCATGGGCCAAGCTCATCATGGCCGAGACAAAATCGTGGACAGCGCCGGCGAAAATAGTGCCGAACACAATCCAGAGATAACTCGCGGTTCCAAACTTAGCACCCATGATGGCACCGAAGATGGGTCCAAGGCCGGCAATGTTAAGGAACTGAATCATGTAGACCTTCCAAGTCGGGAGGGGTATGTAGTCGACGCCGTCAGGGTGCGCGATGGCAGGCGTAGGCTTAGAGTAATCATAACCTATGACACGCTCGACAAAACGGCCATAGAGGAAGTAACCGGCCACGAGGGCCGCAAGAGCTATTATGAAAGTAATCATCTAAAGACGTAAAAAATTGTAAACGCGAATATATGGAAAAATATTCGGGGCTATCTGCAACTTTTTTACTGTTTAGAGTTGCCTCACAGTACTTAACAAAAGGGATTAACGAATGCACGAATAATTATGTGTAAATTTGCCCAATAGGTGGACATTCTAATTCTTAACAACCATCAATAATGCCAGCAAGATTTACACAAATCATATCAATACTACTTTGCCTTTTAACCTTGTCATTAATCTCCAGCAAGACAGATGCGCAAAAAAAGGCCGAGGATGAGAACATCATGAAAGCAGCCGAAACGAGCTTAGGGCAAGGTGCAGACGTTTTCATCAAGGCTGCCAAGTCCGCCAGATTTGGGGACAAACAGGTCACAGAGGACGACGGCATGGTGAAAATCCGCATGACCGGCAGAGTCCTCAGACACAGCAAAAGTTACATGGTGACCGCTTATAGAAAAGACGGGGACGCAAAAATTCACCACATAGGAATCTTCTTACCAGAGGACCAAAATTGGGACGAGTTGAAAGAGGATTACGACAACCTGAAAAAGCAGTTGTCAGCCCTCTACGGCTCACCGGCAGAGACCTCCGAGTCCTTTATTGGGAAAACACCAAGCTCAAATGCAGAGAAAATGGCGGCATTGAAGAGCGAGGCGACTGACTTCACCACAAAATTCACACATGGAAGCATAACAATCCTGCTCAGCATAACATATGCAGAGCAATATGGCGCCCACGTGGGGATGCTTTACTTGGACAGCAAGATGGCCGAAGACGTAGCGGAGACGCTGAACGGCACGCGGGGATAAAACAGTTAGCGGAAAATCAGAGCGAAGAGGCACGCTCCATCGTCACGTAGCGATAGGAGAGGCCGGACTTAGGGTCGGTGCGGCTATCGGAGCTCCACACCTCACGCCAGCCGTCAAAAGAGGGGAAATAGGCATCGGCCTGAGGGAAAGAGGCGTCAATGAGGGTAAGATGAAGGCGAGACGCCAAAGGCATGGTGGCTCTGTATAACATCTCGCCACCTATGACGAACACCTCCGTTTCATCCTTAAGAGCCTCAACCATCTCGGGGATGCCAGGCAGCACAAGGACATCATCCACGCCACTGAGGACACCACTCTCACCCATAGACTTTGATATGACCACATTGCGTCGGCCAGATAGTCGGCGGTTAGGGATGACCTCGTTTGTTCGTCGGCCCATGACAATGGTGTGCCCCATGGTCAGTTCCTTAAATCTTTTGAGATCCTCTTTTATGTAGACCAGCTGATCCCCGTTGAGACCAATGGCCCTGTTGCGGTCGATGCAGGCTATGAGATTATAGATAGTCATGAATGGTATGTTGGTAGAATTCAGATTAGTGGGGTTTGAACGTGAAGGGGCTTATCACTTGACCAAGATTTTCCATGAGCGTTTGCCGATGCGCACCATGTAGACACCCGTCTTGGGAGCGGAGAGCGTAGGCCCCGTCGTCTCGCAAATCTTTATGCCAGTGACAGTGTAAAGACCTTTCATCTGCTTGCCAGCACCTTTGACGGTGACAAGCGTTCCTTTGACAACAATTTCGGGGCCGGCCTGAACAATAGTCTCAGACGGTTTGAAATTCGCATTGGACCAAGAGATTGCCACAACAGATTTTGCGCTGTAAGAGAAAGTCGTGCTGCCCTCGCCTGGCGTGATGGATTGTCCTCCGACAGAGATGAGCAGCGGCTTTTGCGAATAAGATATCGTGACTCGGTCGCCTCCATTCGCAAAGAGAGGTGCGGCAGTCAGCTTTGAGTCGCCGTCAATTTGATATTCGATTTTATAAAGAGCCTTAGCAGGATTAGTTTCAGGCTCAGGGTGTTGGAGACCTTGTCGCCAAGTGGGTTTATAGTCGCCATCGAAACCAAGACCATGACAATTAAGCCAGTAGGCCACAGTGCCATTGGCGAACTCCTCGTCAGAGAAGGCGCAAGTGGTGTACCTGAACCTGTTGTCATTAGGGTCGAAGGGCTTAGTCTGCACTCCGCTGCGAATGGCCACCTTGGACGCGAGACTCTCATCGACACCGACGCCCTTGCACTCCAGCAGCGGCACAACAGATCGTGAAGAGGGGGCGGCATCAGCAGTCAGATAGAGGAAGCCATTGACAGAGCCTTGACCGCCTTGGACACCGACAAGAGTTACGACATACTTCTCCACGCCGGAGACCTTAGCGTTCTTGTCCATTATGACAGAGCCTGAGAAACCGACAGTGCTCAAAGCACCGTTATTTCGCCCCGCAAAGATATGGATGAAAAGCGTCTTGCCGTCATCACTTTTCTGAAACACCTCATTTTCTGGGTCTACCAGCAACAGAGCATCGTCAAGGACCAGATTATCGACAGAGCCACCAAACTTAATATTGCCGAAGAGACCGCACATGGCGGCAGATAGGCTCGAAATGGCCTGTCCTTTGAAATGGGCGGAATAAGAGGGGACAAAAGGAAGTTTTGCTATAGACTTATAGATGGAGCGCAAATCCGCGTTGCCGTAGGATATTGGGCGGTAATTAATTCCACGTGCTATTGTCACGCCCGACTTGGCAAGAAGTCCCGAGTTAGGGTCGTTGAAAGCGAAAAAGAGATCGGAGAAATTCACCTGCGACACGACGGACGCAACCATATGGCCTTCGTCCGATTTCTCATAAGAGAAAGTGTAAAATGAAGATATATCAGAGAACGCCCTACCCCACGGAGAGGCGTGATAGACATCGGTCAAAGAGGCAGGGACGGAGAGTGAGTCAACCACGCCGAACACCTTATTTTTCAGGAAAGCCCCCTTGGGCAATGACGGCGGTTGCGAAGCGGCCACTCGCACATGAGACAAATTGGGGCAGAGACTGAAAGAGGAAGGAGCCACAGATTTGAGCGAGGCCGGGAGTGAGACACTGCGGAGCTTATCAGACCCTTGGAAAGGCGCGGAAGAGTCGTCGCCGACTGAAACGACAGACAGCTTACGGTTTCCGACTGTGATAAACTCAGGCACATAGACATCTACAGCCTTACTTGTTTTGGGTTTAAAACCAGTTAGGCTGCAAGTAGCGCTATCAGAGTTAAGAGAAAATGAGAGTGAATATCCACGACCATCAGTCTCCACGACTTGAGCCATGGATGAAGACTGGGCAAGGGCGGTAAAGAAAACGGCAAGCGCGAAAATTCTCTTCATAGGAGGGGGAGGTTTTATCTTCGCTTTGGGGATAGTGAAAAGCAAGTGCAATTGACACAAGACAATCTCGTAACGCGAAAATAAACAAAAAGTTGCGAGGTGTGCAAAATTTGCAACAAAAAGGCGGGCCACCCTCCGACTGTTGTCAGAGTGCGGCCCGCGCCTTATGATTTTGAGAACAGCTTACTTCTGCTTGCCACCGCGGTCACGGTGACGACGCTCAGCGCGGTTGGGGCGCGGAGAGTCTGAGTAGCCCTCACGGAAGTCGCGGCCGTCACGGCGATCCTCACGACGGCGACGGCCGCCAAAGCCACCACCGAAGCCGAAGCCGCCACGGCGGCCACCCTTATGGCCGTCACGACGCGGAGACTCGTCATCGTCAGAGTCCTTGCGAGGCTCAGCCTTCTCGACGATGAGACGGTAGCCATCGACAACACGGCCGTTGATAGCATTGACAATGTCCTCAGTGAACTTGTTGTCTACATCGACAAAAGAGAAATTGCGCATGATGTCGATGTGGCCGATGTTGACCTTAGAGGGCAGGTCGCGGGTGAACTGGTTGATGAGGCCGATGATGTCAGCAGGGCGAATGGAATCCATCTTGCCGACATTGATGAAGAGGCGATCCATGTTCTCATCACCTGGACGAGGCTGACGGTCGCCACGCTCAGCGCGGTCAGACCTCTTGCCGTCGTCTGAGATGTTGAGGTCGATGGCGGCCTGATAGTACTTGTTCACGCTGTCGAACTCAGCTGAGATGAACTTGGCGATGATCTCCTCCTTAGAGAACTCGGCGAGTTTCTCAATAGCCTCAGGGATGAACTTAGATACTGCGGTATCCTCCTCAATCTGCTGATCAGCAATGCCCTGAACGAAATGAGAGAGCTTGATTTGGCAGATCTCATCGGCATTGGGGACCATCTTGCGCTCGAACTTCTTGCCGGAGATCTTCTCAATCTGCTTGATCTTGGAGAGCTCCTTCTTGCAGACGATGGCGGCGGAGATGCCGTTCTTGCCTGCGCGGCCAGTACGGCCAGAGCGGTGGATATAGACCTCAATGTCATCGGGGAGGTTGTAGTTGATGACATGGGTAAGGTCATGAACATCAATGCCACGGGCTGCGACGTCGGTAGCCACGAGAATCTGGAGGTGCTTCATCTTGAAGCGCTGCATGACCATGTCACGCTGAACCTGAGAGAGGTCACCATGGAGGGCGTCAGCATTATATCCGTCAGCGATAAGCTTCTCGGCGACATCCTTAGTCTCCTCGCGGGTGCGGCAGAAGACGATGGAGTAGATGTCGGGAACCATATCGACGATGCGCTTGAGAGCGAGGTAACGATCAGAGGGGCGGACGAGATAATAGTTGTGCTCGACAGTGTCGGCGCCCTGGTTGGTGCGGCCAATCTTAATCTCGATGGGATCCTTCATGTAGTTGCTTGCGACCTTTGCGATGAAGGGGGGCATGGTGGCCGAGAAGAGGAGCGTCTGACGGGTCTCTGGGGTCTCATTGAGAATGGTCTCGAGGTCATCCTTGAAGCCCATGTCGAGCATCTCGTCAGCCTCATCGAGGACGAGCCAACGGATCTCATCAATCTTGAGGACACCGCGCTCAATGAGGTCGATCACGCGACCGGGGGTGCCTACAACGATTTGAGGGTTAGAGCGCAACTGCTTGATCTGCTTGCGGATGTCTGAGCCGCCATAGACGGGGCAAACATCGACCTGCGCCTTGAACTTAGAGAAGTTGGTTAAATCTTTTGCGATCTGGAGGCAGAGCTCACGCGTCGGGCTGAGAATCATGGCCTGGACATGAGTCACCGAGGGGTCGACCATCTGAACGATGGGGAGGCCGAAAGCGCCGGTCTTGCCTGTGCCGGTCTGCGCGAGTGAGACGATGTCACGTCCGCAGTTAAGGATTTCGGGAATGCTTTTCTCTTGAACGGGGGTGGGCTCTACGAAGCCGAGCTCGCTGATGGCCTGGAGCATCTGCTCGTCAAGGCCAGTCTCTTGGAATGTTGCCATTAGGTGATAAAAAAGATTAGAAAATGAAGGGAGGGGCGGCAAGCTCACGCCTGAAAAACCGGAAAGTGATAAAAACGAAACGCCCGACTCCGGTCGTCTCAGATTAAAGACCGACACTGCGCGTATTCCCAAGCGCCTTCATTTCCCAAGAGGAGGCAAGAACAAGAGCCTCCGCGACGAAAAACCTAAGAGCGACAACCCAACAAAATACTGCGGCAGCCAAACCGCAGTGACGCCATTTGAGGCGGTTGAATCTGAAGACGAGGAAATCTCGGCGATGCCGATTTTCTGAAAAGACACCGCGAAGATAATCGGCCGCGTTCAAAAAACCGCCGAGCGCGGCCGCCGTTGTGTTTATTTAACAACAAATTAGTATATTTGCGTTTAAATAGCCCGAGTATGGAAACGTTAATCCTGGCGACAGGCGTGATATATTTCCTTGGCCACCTGTTGACCCATTTTTTTGAGAAGTCCAAGGTGCCAGACGTCCTGATGCTGATAATCTTCGGCATCATAGCCGGGCCTATCACCGGCATCATGACCGTGGAGCGGATAGGTGACGGAGGGAGCCTATTCACCCAGTTCGCCTTGATAATAATCTTGTTCCAGGGAGGAATAGACATAGAGTTGGGCAACTTGGTCCGCTCGGCCCGCCAAAGCGTCCTGATGACAACCGCATTCTTTGCCTTATCGGCATGCGCAGTGGGGTTGATTATGCACTTCGGGTTTGACTACTCGCCAGTGGCGGCGGCCGTGACCGGTTTCATTTGCGGTGGAACATCTTCAGCAGTAGTCATTCCCCTCTTGGGCATGATAAGGGCGAGCAAGAAAGCCGGGGCCATGCTGGTGATAGAGTCAGCGCTTACCGACGTGCTGTGCATTGTGTTCACCATAGGCATGTTGCAGAGCATAGAGAGTGGCGAGTTCAAGATTTGGATGATAATATACACGCTGGCTGCCTCGCTGATTGCCGCGTCGGTGATTGGCGCCGTGGGGGGCATCTTTTGGCTAAAGGTCATTAATTGGGTCAGGAGGTTCAGGAACACGCAATTCGCCACGTGCTTCTTCATGTTCGTCATATATGGCATAGCTGAGATGTCAGGGTTCAGCGGCGCGATTGCCGCATTGGCCTTCGGCATTGTCATGGGCAACGCGCGAGCAGTCAGCCATAGGCTCAGCAGGGTTTACAGGGACAACTATCCCGTAGGAGTCATATCAGACGCCGAGAAGAAACTGTATGAGGAGCTTGCCTTCTTGGTCAAGATATTTTTCTTTTTGTATCTTGGCATATCCATACCGTTTGAGAGCACGGAAGTAGCGAGCGTCGCTATATGCATAGTCATAGCCTTGTTCATGCTTCGCCCATTCTGCGCGGGATTCCTCACAGGCCGCCAGATGACAGCCCACGACAAGAGCATAACGGCCGTCATGCTGCCCAAAGGTCTCGCCGCCGCCGTGCTGGCCGGTCTGCCTGCGCAATACGGCATGGTGGAGGGTTCTAACATACAAGCCATAACATATCACGTCGTATTATACAGCATAATCATAACATCCGTCCTTATCCCATTAGTTGAGCGCACCAAATTCGGCACAAGGCTTGACAGGATATACGGCAAAGTGGCTGACACAGAGACCGCACAAAAAGAAGAGACAGAGAAATAGAAGATGGCAACAGCAGGAGACGCAAGGCTGCTCGTGATAGTAGGTCCGACAGCGAGCGGCAAGACGACATTCGCGGCCCACATGGCCCAGAAGATGGGCGGCGAGATAATAAGCGGAGACTCGCGCCAAGTGTACCGCGGCATGGACATAGGCACGGGCAAAGACATTGCCGACTACACAGTGGGGAACGACAAAATCCCGTACCATCTGATTGACATAGCGGAGCCTGGCGAAAAATATAACGTTTACCGCTATCAGCAGGATTTTGCCGAGGCATACGCCGACATAACGAGCCGAGGACGCCAGCCGATATTATGCGGCGGCTCGGGCCTGTACATAGAGGCCGTGATCAAGAATTACAACTTGCTCTCCGTGCCGCCCTGCCCCACCCTACGCGCCGAGCTGGAGGACAAGACGCAGGACGAACTCGCAGAAATCCTCTCCTCATACCAGAGTTTGCACAACACGACCGACCTCGACAACCGCCGCAGGACAATCCGCGCGATAGAGATTGCGGACTACCTGAAGAGCCACCCCGAAGAGGACGGCCCGACGGGAGGAATGAGGTACACAGTGATAGGTCTCGACATAAGCAGAGAGCTGAGGCGAGAAAGGATAAGCAGACGACTGCGCACCCGACTCAGAGAGGGCATGATTGACGAGATTAAGGGCTTGATCGACAAAGGAGTCTCACCAGACGACCTGATATATTATGGCCTGGAATATAAATACGTGACCTTGTATTGCACGGGGCAACTGAGCTACGACGACATGGTCAGCCAATTAGAGATTGCCATTCACCAATTCGCCAAACGCCAGATGACATGGTTCAGAGGAATGGAGAGGCGAGGCACAAAAATCAACTGGATTGACGCAAGCGTGCCGATGGAGCAAATGACAAAACGCGCCACAGAGATATTCCAATCAGAAATAGGATAACACAGCACATATACAACAACACAAACACAGATGAAATTAACGAATAGGATTGCGGCTCTTACCGCATTAGCCGCTTTGATGTTCACAGGCTGCAAAAGCGACGACGACGCCACACTCAGCGCTGCGGAGATAGAGGCAGCCAAGACAACCCTGAGCGGCGACATGGTGGTGTCGGCTCACGCATGGATAAATGGCGAGGACAAGACCCTCCTCTCAAGCGGAGCACCGATAAAAATCAACTTCGAGGAGAGTGACGGGGACAAGATGAACGTATGGATGGACGCCATACAGATAGGCTCCATGCCATTCACCGTCTACTTCGGCATTGTCATTGAGTTCGCTCCGCTCAACTCATGGGAGCAGAGCGAACTGACAGGCGAGGGCTGGGTACGGTTCAGCGGCAGCCACGGCAACATCAATTACGGAGCCAAGCCATCATCGCCCATCGACACGACGACCGAGGGCGACGGCAGCACCATGGCGGGCTATGTCAACACAAAGACCAAAGAGATCCAGTTCACGACAAGCTTCACAGCCATGAACGTGGAGATTTCCGCTGATAGACAAGATATCGACCCGAGCAGGGTTGAGAATTACGAGGCTGAAAAAGAGCAGTACGAAAAAGACTTGGAGGAATACAAAAAGACGCACAACCAATAACAGGAAGCGGACACACAATTATGGAGACGTCCCGGCGAGCTGAAGGCTTGTCGGGACGTCATTTTTTTACCACCTTTCCATTTCTCGCTATACGATTAACACGTTTCTTGCGCTGCGTGAATTTTCCACAACTTGGTGTATTTGAGTTATTAAGAAAGTAATACAAATTAGGTGGATCACTTGTTAAGTAAAATCATTCTTATTAAACTTGCGGTCATCAAACAGAGACGCTCATCACCGTTGAGCGACCAAATACAAGATAAAACAAAATGAAGAGAAATGCATCATTTGCTCTTTTTGCAGTCTTGCTCACCGCAGGCTGCGAAGAAGCAATCCAGCCAGCAGAACTGGCGGATTACACTTCGCGGAGTCACATCATGGGAGAACTGGAAAAAACGACTAATAACCTTACACGATGAGAAAGCAAACGAGATTAGTAAACTTTTTGATGCTTGGGGTGATTATTACGTTGATTAGTGCGCTCCCCTCATGTGAATCAGAGATTTGCGGCTGGCCAGATAGTTATATGTTTCAAGTGACGAACAAAACAGATTCTGTTATTTATTTCAACCACTATTTGACAGACAAAGTCAACATACACACACGTTGCATCATGCGGAAAGGGGAAAGCGCAACAGAGATCTATTCAGGAGATATCATTCCCCCCTACACAACCAACGAGTTCATGTCCCTCGAGTTTAGAGACAGCGTGATTGAAATCCGCCCGATGATGACAGATGATGACGGCAACTCACGAAACGTATTCAGCTTCAAGAACATTGGCGACGAGGACAATTATGAATACTACTACGAGTTCACTGACGAGTACATCACTGAGATTGCGGACACAATGCGGAAGCTTGGCATAGAGCCGTACCGCATCAGCAAAGAGGTGGTGAAGAACAGCAGCTCGCAGGACTTCAGCCTCGACATAGTCACCCCCGACAAGACTTACAAGTGTGAGGTCAACAAGGGAGAGGCCAAAGAGATTGAAATGATGTGGCTCATGGAGAGCGAGGACACGTGCGGCACGCACAGGTATGACTTCCATTTCAGAGACTCGACTCTCACTGTTTACCCCGTCATGAAAGTCAGCGGTGGTGTTCAGTCAAAGAGGTTCTTCATAGCCGAGACGACCCGCGATAGCGGCGGCCTGCGCGTCTACGAAATCACTGACGATCTATTCGCGACAATGAGCAAAGAGATGCGAATATTGAGGGAAGCTAAACCCGAGATGTTCAAATAGAACCACACCCCGCCAAGTAGGATAGGAACCTCTTGGCGGGGTGTTTGTTTGGCAGTGAAAGCCGGCCCGTGAAACATGCGATTAGCAACGTGGGAAGAATGGAGAGACAAACTAATAAAAAAGCACAATGAACAAAAGAAGAGCATCACTGACCTTTATGCAGCTTGGGCTGATTATATTTTCTTACGCCTTAGTCCTTACTTCATGCATAAATGGCTGCTTAGGCGACTATACACCTGAGTACAAAACCTGCATCACAAATAGAACAGATGCCGAAATATACTTCAACCATTACTACACGGAAGGGGAAATCAGCCACATACGAGAGAATATGCGGCCAAACAGCATAGCGAAAAACGTTCCTGTAGGTTTCCTCATCCCCCCTTACCCAATCAACGGGTTCATGACCCTCGAGTTTAGAGACAGCGTGATTGAAATCCGCCCGATGATGACAGATGATGACGGCAACTCACGAAACGTATTCAGCTTCAAGAACATTGGCGACGAGGACAATTATGAATACTACTACGAGTTCACTGACGAGTACATCACTGAGATTGCGGACACAATGCGGAAGCTTGGCATAGAGCCGTACCGCATCAGCAAAGAGGTGGTGAAGAACAGCAGCTCGCAGGACTTCAGCCTCGACATAGTCACCCCCGACAAGACTTACAAGTGTGAGGTCAACAAGGGAGAGGCCAAAGAGATTGAAATGATGTGGCTCATGGAGAGCGAGGACACGTGCGGCACGCACAGGTATGACTTCCATTTCAGAGACTCGACTCTCACTGTTTACCCCGTCATGAAAGTCAGCGGTGGTGTTCGGCCAAAGAGGTTCTTCACGGCCGAGACGACCCGCGAGGACGGTGGCCTGCGCGTCTACGAAATCACTGACGGCCTATTCGCGACAATGAGCAAAGAGATGCGAATATTGAGGGCAGCGAAACCCGAAATGTTCAAATAGTGCCACACCCCGCCAAGTAGGACAGGAACCTCTTGGCGGGGTGTTTGTTTGGCAGTGAAAGCTGGCCCGTGAAACATGCGATTAGAGCAACGGAGAGCATATAAATGGTTGCAAATTGGAATTAAGAATTTTTTATTACTAATTTTGCGATGCCCAAGAGTTGTGTACACTTGGGCTTAACAAAATGAGCAGTGTCTTAAAAAACTTCATCACGCGTGCGGTGACGGGCATATTGTTTGTGCTCGTCGTGGCGGCCATGTTCATCCTTGGCGCGCGTACTGGCGCGTTGACCTTTGCGGCGATAATGATCGCCATCATTGTTCTCGCCACCCACGAGTATTACAGGATGCTGCAAGCTGGCGGCATGTCGCCCCACTATCTTACGGCCATGTGCACCAACCTGACCGCTTTCGTGTTGGGATTCTTGGTGTGCAAGCACATCTTGGACTACCGTTTCCTGTTGATAATCGTCGGTTTAGTTTGGGTCATGTTTCTCGTTGAGCTTTTCAGCAACAACAAGAAGCCGCTTGAGAACATAGCCCTGACCATGATGGGATGCGTGTACATAGGTCTGCCATTCGCCCTTTTCAACCTGTTGGCGTTCAAGACGGGGGAGTATGACTACTGGCCGATAATTGGCATGTTTGCGCTTGTCTGGGTCAACGACACGGGGGCATATTTGTGTGGCGTGACAATGGGCAAGCACAAGTTATATGAGCGCATCTCGCCTAAGAAGACCATCGAGGGTTTCATTGGCGGTGTGCTTTTGACAGTCGCAGTGGGCATCGTATCCTACGTATGCTTGGGCGATTGCTTCTTCCATGCCGGATTGCCATTCACCATTGTAGCGACCGCTGTCGTGGCCATCATAGGCACATGCGGCGATTTGGTAGAGTCAATGTTCAAGCGATCAGTGAACATCAAGGACTCCGGCACCATTTTGCCTGGCCATGGCGGAATCTTAGACCGTTTCGACGCGGTCATGTTCGCCGCACCCATAATCAGCCTACTTTACTACTTCTTCACATAAAGAAAAAACACCCATTAAGAAATGCTACTCCACAAGGAAGGAAGGCTCTCAGTAATACTCGCTTTAGTACTATTCGTAGTTATAAATGGAGCCGCATGGTGGCTCGGAAGCAAGACGGTGGCGCAGATTGTCACCGTCGTGACCGTGATACCATTATGTATAGTCATTAACTTCTTCCGTCGTCCGGCGCGTCACAAGGTCGTCATGGACGGCGCCGTGGTGTGCCCATGCGATGGCACTATCGTCACAATAGAGGAGACATACGAGCCGGAGGTGCTTAAGGCTCAAGCACTTCAGGTATCCATCTTCATGTCCGTATTCAATGTCCACATCAACTGGTTCCCAGTTGGTGGCACTATTGAGTACTATCGTCACCATGATGGCCGCAAGATGGCCGCATATCTGCCAAAGTCATCAACCGACAACGAGCGTTCTTCCGTCCTCATTACCACTAAGGACGGTAAGAAGGTTCTGGCGAGACAGGTGGCGGGTGCAATGGCCCGCCGCGTAGTCACCTATGCCCAGGAGGGTCAGGTGGTTAAGCAGAGCGACGAGATGGGCTTTATCAAATTCGGCTCACGCGTGGACCTCTACCTGCCAATAGGCACCAAGGTGGACGTCAAGCTCAAGGACAAGGTGACAGGAAGCCAGACAATCCTGGCCTGGCTCAAGTGACGGTGCGAGAGACCAGACCATAAGCAAAAATAAGAGAGGCCCGTCTTGACCATGATAAAAAATGGTAGGATAGGCCTTTCTCATTTTATATATATCCTTTTACTTAACAAAAACAAACGACGACAAAGGTGAAAACAAGGGGTAGTTATTTTGAGCTGATCGATCAGACCTACTACTTTCCGCAGGAGGGCTTCGACCTGGAGAACGGCAACCTGTTCTTCAACAACATATCACTCCGGTATATCATCAGTAAATACGGCACGCCAGTCAAGATCACCTATCTGCCAAAGATAGGCGACCAGATAAAGCGCGCCCGAAACCTTTTCAGCAAGGCCATACGCAGCAACGGATACAGGGGTGAGTATAAATATTGCTACTGCACGAAGAGCTGCCACTTCAGTTTTGTCGTGAAAGAGTGCCTCCGCTATGGAGTGCAGTTGGAGACGTCGTCGGCCTATGACATTGACATCGTCAAGGAGCTGTACCGCGAGGGATGCATCCAGAATGACATCATAATAATAAACAACGGCTTCAAGAGTGACCTGTATCTCAGGAAGATCAAGGAGCTGGTTGACTTGGGTTTCTCCAACTGCATAACAGTTCTTGACAGCATGACCGAGTTGGACCGCCTCACGGCCATCATGGAGGGTAAGCACGTCAACGTGGGCATCCGCATGGCTATTGATGAGGAGCCTCAGGCCGCCTATTACACGAGCAGGCTCGGCATACGCTCGTCTGAGATTGTCAAGTTCTACAACGAGAAGATAAAAGACAACCCCGCAGTAAGCCTCACCCTTTTCCACTTCTTTGTGGACTCGGGCATTAAGGACAACCTGTATTTCTGGGGGGTCTATCAGAAAGCCATAGGTCTTTACGCCGAACTGAAGAAGCAGTGCGAGACGCTCCACATGATTGACCTGGGCGGCGGAATGCCCATACGCAGCAACCTCGCTTTCGAGTATGACTATAAATATATGGTCAATGAGCTGGTTAGGAGCCTCAAAGAGATGTGCCAGAATGAGGATATTGACGACCCTGACATCGTCACCGAGTTTGGCAAATATACCGTGGGCGAGACTGGTGCTGTCATCTTCAAAGTCATTGAGGCCAAAAGGCAGAATGACACTGAGTTGTGGTATCTGATTGACAACAGCCTGATGACCACCATACCTGACAGTTGGGGCATTGCGGAGAAATTCATCCTCCTGCCAATCAACAAATGGGACCGCCCATACCAGCGCGTCAACATTGGCGGCATCACGTGCGACCATGCGGACTACTATAACACAGAGGACCTTAACCAGCAGGTCTACATGCCCATTGTGGAGCAAGGCGATACGGATCCGCTTTACATAGGCTTCTTCCACACAGGCGCTTATCAGGACTCCATATCAGGCTACGGAGGCATCAAGCATTGCCTCATCCCGAGCCCGAAGCACGTGGTCATTGACCGCGACGAGAATGGCCAGATTGTGGATTATCTGTTCAACGACGAGCAGAAGCCCGAGGACATGCTGCGCATCCTGGGTTACAACAAATAGAAAGCAAGCGGAGATGGACGACGTCAGGACAATAAAAGGGAATGTCTCAACCTATACCCTTAGCGGGTCAATGGGTAGAGGCTCCAAGTTTGGCGGCGTCATGACTGGCACAGATGCCGATGGCAGACAAGTGACAGTCAAAGCTTTGGAGAGATATTGGGATGGGCTGCGCGAGTTGCTTGGGCGACTGAGCAAAATTGAGCGCAGGGACATTGCCCGAGTGATAGAGACATTCGTCGGTGATGACGGGCGGCTATACGTGGTCCGCGAAAAGGTGGAAGGCACAGACCTCAAGACAATCTTCGCTGACAAAAAAATCTACGGCAAGATTGACGAGGACCAGTTCGTCAAGATGGGATGCTCTGTACTCAAGGCCCTTGAGGCCATTCATGAGGCTGGCATCATACATCGCGACATAAAGCCGTCTAACATCATCCTTCGCCATGAAAAGGGGGCGGACATCACAAAGGCGGACTTTGCGGACATTGCGCTAATCGACTTCGAGCAGAGCCAACCATTCCCCACGACGGGCTCACCCCGAACACAATTCGCCCTGATCTACTCGCCACCCGAGATGCTGCTAAAGCACAACGAGTTGACGGGCCCGAGCGCCGACCTGTTCGCACTATCGACCACCATATATCACCTCGTGATGGGCAAGACGCCCTACACTGACTGCAACCCAGAGGTGCTCATCAACTTGCAGCTGACATACCCCATGAAAAAGCCGGGACGGATGACAGACGAGTTGTTCAACGTCCTGAGCAAGGCCGCAAACAAAGCTTCCTTCAGACTGCCTCCGAGGAGACTGGCACCCGAAGAGGTGACAGCCACACTGCGAAAAGGCATCGAGGGACGATATCAGTCGGCCGGTGACATGCTGCGAGACTTAGAGAAAGTGGAGCATGCGCTCCGCCCCGCCAATTGGTGGCAAAGGACATTCGGAGACTGACTCCGCACGACAAGGGGAAATCGCAAAAGAACCGAAACCAGCACAAACAGAACACATCATGAAACAATATTTGGAGTTAGCCAACAGGATACTGACAGAGGGCAACAGGCGCGGAGACCGGACAGGCACAGGCACAATAAGCATATTCGGGCATCAGATGTCATTTGACCTTGAGGAGGGATTTCCGCTGCTAACGACAAAGAAACTCCACACAAAATCAATCATATACGAGTTGCTGTGGTTTCTCAGGGGCGACACCAACGTGCACTACCTGCAGGAGCATGGCGTGAGGATTTGGAACGAGTGGGCTGACGAGAATGGCGACCTTGGCCCTGTCTATGGCCACCAATGGAGGTCATGGCCAGCTCATGATGGCGGCACCATTGACCAGATTAAGAACGTGGTGGAGATGATAAAAAAATCGCCTGAGAGCAGACGACTGATAGTCTCGGCGTGGAATGTGGCCGACATTGACCAGATGAAGCTGCCACCGTGCCACACCATGTTCCAGTTCTACGTGGCCGACGGGCGACTGAGCTGCCAACTCTATCAACGCTCTGGCGACGTGTTCCTCGGCGTTCCTTTCAACATAGCATCTTATGCCCTGCTGACCATGATGATGGCTCAGGTTTGTGGGCTCAAGCCAGGCAAATTTGTTCACACTCTGGGCGATGCGCACATATATCTCAACCACATAGAGCAGATCAAGCTGCAATTGACCCGCGAGCCATACGCATTGCCGACCATGAAAATCAATCCTGATGTGAAAGACATATTCAGCTTTCAATATGAGGATTTCGAGTTGGAAAACTACCAATGTTGGCCACACATCAAAGGTGAGGTGGCTGTTTAGGACAAAAAACATCATCAGCAGATGAAAGCCAGAATAGGAGACACCGTACGCTTCCTTAACCAGGAGGGCGGTGGCAAGGTGGCCAAGATTGAGGGCCGCACAGTATATGTGGAGGACGGAGACGGATTTCAGATTCCCGTTCTTGACAACGACATAGTAGTTATTGACGAATCGGAAGTAAGACTTCAGGACGACGCATACAGCCGCTCGGCACGAAACGCGCAGAAGGCTCAGAGCCAAAAGCCTAAAGCTTCCGCCAATCTGCCCGAGGGCAGCAGTTGGCGCGAAAGGATAAAAGCCGACGAGGAAGAAGAGGATGACGACGAAGAGGATGAGATCATAATCCCCACCCCACGCCCGGGCCAACAGCCGAAGCAGGCAGAAAAGCCGAAGCAGGAGCAGTATAAATTTGACGCAGACGCGACCAACGACGCCGAGCCCCATTTCTACGTGGCATTGACACGCACCGACGGGGGCAACACTGGCACATTGGACCTCCACGTCGTCAACGATTCCAACTACTTCGCAAGCTACGCCATCATGCGGACTGACGGCAAGGGACAGTCAACTCTCATTGCCGCCGCGACCATAGAGCCTAACACGAAAGAGAAGATAGACACGTTGAACCCCATGCAGGTGGATGGCCAGACGTGGAACGTACAGCTTCTCATGTATAAGAAGATACGCAGCTTCACGCCCCAGCCTGTCTACAACACTGAAATTAAGCCCCGCGGCGTGAAAATGCTACGCGACGGCAGTTTCACTGACAACGACTTCTTCGACTGCAAAGCATTGCTGATGCCCGTCATCAAAGACGAGTTCGCCATGAAGTTGGAGCAGCTGAGCGAAAAAGAGCTTCGCAAAGGAGCAGGCGAGGGCCGTCAGCCTGAACCCGCTAAGAAATCTAAGCCAAGCCGCTCGACAGACCTCATTGAGGTGGATTTGCACATTGACGCCTTGCTGCCCGACACACGAGGCCTTGACAACAAGGACATGCTCGAAGTGCAGATGAAACACGTTCGCACAACCATGGAGGAGAACATCCGCACACAGGGACTCCGCATTGTCTTCATCCATGGCGTGGGCGCGGGGGTACTCAAAGGAGAGATACGCAGACTCTTAGACCGCAAATATCCCAAGTGCCAATATCAGGATGCATCATTCCGCGAATATGGCTTCGGCGCGACAATGGTAACCATTGCTTAGCACAAACAATTAAGGGCTGCTAAAAGCCGACTGACAGAATAACATTCGCCATGGCGAGACCCAAAAGTCCACCATGGCGAATGTTTTTTATAAAAAATTCGCAAACGTGAGCAATTGTGTCAACTTATGGCACATGTGGTTCTTTACTTTGCAATGTTCAATCAAAAAGACAACTAAAAAGCAAAGCAATGAACAAGAAAGTTCTCTACACACTCATGGGCTGCGCCTTCACCCTTGCGGCAGCTCCTGCACTCACCTCATGCTCAGACGACGATGACGCCAAGCCGGCCATATCGTTCGCTGAGGGCTCTGAGAAAATCAGCCTAAATGTCGGCGACACTCACCAGATTGAGCTCATCAACTCGCAGAACCCGACCTTCACGTCGGAGGACGATTACTTCGTCACCGTAAGCGAGACGGGCCTCGTCACAGCAAAACATGGTGGCTTCAAAACAGCCATCAATGTGTATGACTCAGGGGCGACAATCACAGATTCTGTATCAGTCAGCATGACATACATATGCATATACGACTTAATCTATGGCCAGGTTCCTTTGGAAGCCAAGACAATAGATAACGTCAAGGGGGTATTCGGAGATCCAGATAACACGAGCAGCAACTCAAACGGAAGCACCAATTACTACTGGAAGATTAGCACAGGGAACATTGTATTAGGAGTCAATGCTAACGAGTCTGGCAAAGTTCAATACTCATTGGTACGAGTCAGCAGCTCTGCCGCTCAATTAGATGAGGCCATGAGCTCCAAAACAAGAATGAAAATATTCCTCAACGAGAAATACGACTATATTGGCTATGGAAGCTCAAGCTACATGTACTCGTTCACTCCTAACACCATGGTCAACTACTACGTCACCGTTGAGTACGCAACGAGTTACACAGACATGATGTACATAGAGAAAGATTACTTTGATAATCTCTCAACCAACAAGTCGCTCTCGCTTGACAAATCGGAGTCTCTTGCCGCATTCGATCCTGAATTCAGCATAGAGTAGAAAATCACAAGACAAGCCTCAATGCTGGCAAACCAGTCCTCACTCAAAAACTCGCCCGACCAACACCTTTGTGGGCCGGGCGAGTTTTTTATTATCACCACACGGGTTTATGGGATAACATTACAGAAAACAGGCGATAATGCTAAGTATGGGCATGCGGCAGGCAAACAAACAATGCAGGGGAAAGAGAAGACTACAATGGGGGGAAAAGAGTGAAGCCCGCTCGGGTGCAAACCGTGCGGGCTTCCTCAAAACCAATAAATGAAATTATGATTTTTACCTCATATCGACATACTTGATCTCGTCCTTGTCTGAATACATGAGGTTTTCACCGCCCATACCCCAGATGAACGTGTAATTCTTGGTGCCGGCTGCAGCATGGATGCTCCACTCGGGCGAGGTGATGGCCTGCTCGTTGTGAAGCCATACGAGGCGCTCCTGCTGAGGCTCGCCCATGAGATGGCAGATGGCATGTCCCTCGGGGACGTCGAAATAGAAATAGCACTCCATACGGCGAGTGTGAGTGTGGGCCGGCATGGTGTTCCATACGCTGCCGGGCATAAGCTCGGTCATGCCCATCTGCAACTGGTTGGTGCCGCCACCATCGACCTGCTCAAGCACCTTCTTGGTGATCATGTGGTTGCAGTAGCGGTCGTTGCTATCCTCGGCCTTGCCGTAGTGGTCAGTGATGCCGAGAGTGTACTTCTTTTTGTTCTTCTCGTACTTCTTCTTGTCAAGAGTGATGACCTGAGTCTTGAACTCCTTGTAGGCGGGAGCCGAGTTGATGTAGAACTTGGCAGGGTTGGTAGCATCCTTGCTCTTGAAGACGATGTCCTTGTGACCGCATCCGACATAGATGGCGTCGCGGTGGTCGAGGTCGTAGTCGACGCCATCGACAGAGACAATGCCGTCACCGCCCACATTGATAACGCCAAGCTCGCGACGCTCAAGGAAATAGGTTATCTCGGGGCCGAGTTCACGGAAAGTCTCAAGCTTGAGAGACTTGGAGACAGGCATGGCGCCGCCGTAGATGAGGCGGTCATAGAGAGTGTAGGTGAGGTTGATCTCGTCAGCCACCATGACCTTCTCCATCATGAAACGTTCACGAAGTTTCTCGGTGTCATAGTGCTTAACGTCATCAGGGTGGCAAGCTGTCTGCACCCTGTAATTCTGCTGCGCATTGGCTGAGAGAGCTAAGGCAGCGACAGCCATAAAGGCAAAAGTCTTTTTCATCTTATTGTGTGGTATTTTTTTATCAGTGAGTTGATTAAAACTTAACTATCTTATTTGTTGGCCTTGATGCGCATCTTGTTCCAGATCACCATTATGAGAGTGATGACCGAGAGCACAGCGACACCGACCACAGAGCCGAGGTGACGCACAGACGCGTAGATGACATTGGCAAGGGGGGACGAGCAGAAATCGAGCGAGCCGGCCGAAAAGCCATCAGGCACGGCGACTGCCTTATCTTGAGTCTTGGCATAGACATCGGCCGCGGCGGTAGTGAAATCGGGAGCCATGTAGGTCACGAGGTAGAGACCCAGAACCATGATTACGAGTCCGACAATGAAACTGCGGAGGACATTGCCCTTGGTGAAGGGTAGCACCATGACAAAGACATAGAACATTCCAGCCAAGCTTGCGAGCGGGAGGAACTGATTGCCAGGGAGAACGACAGCGAGGACAAGCGTCACGGGGATGAGAAGCAGCGAGACGACGAGGGTTGTCGGGTGTCCGATGACAAGAGCGGGGCTCATGCCGATGTAAAGCTCCTTGTCGGCGCCGAACTTCTTGGCAACAAGGGCTCTGGTTGCCTCAGAGATGGGCTTAAGACCCTCAATGAAGAGACTGGTGATGCGGGGGATGAGTTCCATCACGGCGCCCATCTTAATTCCGAGGCCGAGAGTAGACGGGATATTATCAACAAGTTCCTGCGCATTGGCGCAAGAGAGGCAACCAATAATGATGCCAATAATCACGCCGAGGAAGAGAGGCTCGCCAAAGAGGCCGAACTTCTTCTTCATACCCTCGGAGTCAATATTCACCTTATTAATTCCCGGCACATAGTCGAGACCCTTATCAATAGCCACAGCGAAGGGCATAAAGCCCTGGCAGAAGGGCTGCGGGATGGAGATACCCTCCATTCCGGGATAGAAACTTTGGAACTTCTTGGCAGTCACATCGGCCAAGACGAGGGTTATGATGTAGCAAACGATTGCCGCGAAGAAGCCGATGGCGACACTGTCAGTCATGAAATAGGCCACAGCGCCGATAAAAGCGAAATGCCAATAATTCCAGAGGTCAATGTTGACAGTGCGGGTGCAGCCGAGGAGCAGAAGGACAAGGTTGACACCGAGGCAGACGGGGATGATGAAAGAGCCGACGAGCGTATTGTAGGCCACAGACGCTGCGGCAGGCCAGCCCATGTCGAACACTTGGAGCTCAAGGCCGTAAATCTGAGTGACCTTTGAGAGAGCCGGTCCGAGGCTGGAGGTGAGGAGCGCGGTGACGATGCTCAGGCCCACGAAACCGACGCCGACATAGAGTCCGCTCTTGAGAGCCTTAGAGAAATTAATGCCAATGCAGACACCGAGGATGGTGAAGATGATTGGCATCATGACGGCCGCCCCGAGGCCGATGATGTATGAGAAAACTGATTCCATTGACTTTTGTGATAATTGATGACAAAGGTTAATTCGCCACAAATTTAACAAACATTTCTATACAAACGTGTGCACGGGGCCATATTTAAGAGTGAAACGAGAGCCGATAATCGCATTTAGCCATCACGGGGCAAGAGGTAGATAAAGCGATGAGTAAAAGATAAATGACTGTGAAATGCAAGAAAAGGGTGCGCGGCTGATGTTTTTTTCATTAGGTTTTTATAGTTTTGCGGACGAATTTTGTACTATACTACTCAAAGAGTAAACATTAAATATGGCAACTACTGCAGATTTCCGCAATGGCATGTGCATCGAGTACAACAACCAGTTGTACTTCATCGTCGAGTTCCTCCACGTTAAGCCCGGCAAAGGCCCGGCTTTCGTACGCACCAAACTGAAGAACGTCAAGACCGGCAAGGTTATTGACAACACCTTCAACTCAGGCGTCAAGATTGACGAGGCTCGCGTAGAGCATCGCCAGTATCAGTTCACCTACAAGGAGGGCACTGACTACCATTTGATGAACACAGAGACCTATGAGGAGATCATCCTGAGCGAGGATCAGATTCCCAACGCCGACCTCATGAAGGAAGGCGAGAACATCCAGGTCCTTGTCCACGCTGAGACCGAGAACGTCCTGACCGCCGAGCTCCCCGTCAACATGGTCTACGAGATCACCTACACCGAGCCGGGCGTCCGCGGCGACACCTCGTCAACCACCTCACTGAAGCCCGCCACCATCGAGACCGGCGCCACCATCATGGTTCCCCTCTTCGTCAACACCGGCGACAAGATCAAGGTTGACACACGCGACCGTTCATACGTCGAGCGCGTCAAATAGTCAGAGGCAAGCACATTAGCATGAGGCTCCCGCCTCTGTGACATAGCAAACAAGCCAAAGGCCGCGGGGCGTGCGCACAAGCGCAAACCCCGTGGCTTTTCATTTATCGAGTTCACCAGGCCCGCAAGGCAAGGCCGCAAACCAACGAGAATGGCAAACGAGAGGAACGTAGTGAGGCTCTACAAAGAGAAGCTCAACCTGCTGCTCGACGTCGCACAGACGGTCAATGAGGACAGCACGGTCGAGGAGCTCATGCAGGAGTTCGAGACCCTGCTGCGCGACGAGTTGCAAGTGGGCAAGATACTCGTCTTCACTCTCGCCGAGACCGGCTGGAGATGCATATTGCAGTGCAACGTGGACGACGCCCAGCGCAACCAGATTGACATTGAGCGCGACCTGAAGGAGATGAACGCCATTGAGAACCTCGCCATGTGTGAGAACAAGGCGCTTGAGGGTTTCGACGCGGTCATCCCGCTCAGGCACAAGCACCGCGTGATGGGCTACGTCTTGGTTGGCGACACAGAGCTCGGCGACGGCATCAGCCCCACGCTGCGCAACCTCAAGTTCATCCAGATCCTCTCGAACCTGATAATCGTCGCGATCGAGAACAAAAAAATGCAGTCTCGCATCTTGCGGCAGGAGAGCCTAAGGCAAGAGCTTGCTTTGGCGTCGCGCATCCAGGCCGGACTCATTCCGCCCGAGGGTATGCTCTTGCAGACTGGCCACACCAGGGCGCGGTCATATTACCATCCTCACGACCAGGTTGGCGGCGACTATTTCGACATCATGCAACTGTCGCCCCGCTCTGTCGGATTCTGCATGGCGGACGTCAGCGGCAAAGGCGTCGCGGCTGCACTGTTGATGAGCAACTTCCAAGCCATGGTCCGCTCACTCTTCACGGCCCACTGCGATTTGCAGAAACTCGTTGCGGAGTTCAACCGCCGCGTGTGCCAGAACACAAAGGGCGAGAAGTTCATCACCCTCTTCATAGGCCGATATGACTGCCTGACCGGCCACCTGAGCTACGTCAACGCGGGTCATCTGCCACCATTGCTCAACAGTCGCGGCCACGTCCGCGAACTCGTGTCTGGCTCAATCGGGCTGGGAATGCTCGACGACCTGCCGGGCGTTGACAAGGGCGACATCAGGCTGCGCAAGGGCGACCTGCTCGTGATGTTCACAGACGGACTGATTGAGACAGAGGAGCAGACGGGCTTCGGCAGCAATGCGGAGAAGCTCATGTCCATCATGAGGAAGAGCATGGGCATAGACAAGACCATGAACGAGATTCAGGACTTGGCCGAAAAGACATTTACAAGCGGAAAAACATTCGACGACACCTCCGTCATGGCCATAGAGCTGACGAGAGATCGCATATTGCCATTTTAACACATAACAAGAGACATGTCAATCAAGAAATACATCCCGAACACGATCACGTCCATGAACCTATTGTGCGGCGTCTTGGCCGCGGCGTGCGCATTCGGCGGTGAGCTGCAAGCGGCAGCCCTTTTCATCATAGCCGGAGCCGTGTTCGACTTCTTCGACGGCTTTGCGGCCAGGGCTCTTGGAGTGAGCGGCCCCATGGGCAAAGAGCTTGACTCCTTGGCGGACAACATAACATTCGGTCTCGCACCAGCAGCCATATACTCCACATACGTGCGATGGTTTCTCACTGGCTCATTTGTCACACCACTCGCCGAGATGGAGATGGGAGATATAGTCATGTCTTTCATACCTCTCATCCTCAGCGTCTTCGCAGGCCTGCGCCTTGCAAAATTCAACATAGACGAACGCCAGACTGAGAGTTTCCTGGGTCTGACCACCACGGCCACCGGACTCTTCACGGCCTCGCTGATATGGATGCTCCCGGGCAACGAGGAGTTGTTCAAATCAGTCATGACACCAGTCGTAGTCTTCGTAATGGTGGCTATTTTCTGCGGCTTGCTCGTCAGCGAGATACCAATGTTCTCGCTCAAAGTGAAGCATTGGACATGGAAGGGCAACGAGCTGAAAGTCATCCTGTTGGCGGTAGGCTTCATTTCCATCATCATGATGGGGTTGGGCGGCATAAGCGTCACCATCGCGCTTTACACCATCTTCTCCATCGTCAAGTCGCTCATTCCGGGCAAGAAAGCATAACCAACCGATAATCCCCACTGCTATGACAGCGGCTGCTAAAAGAATCATCATAACGGGTCTGTCCATGATAGCCATCATGGCCGTGGCCGTAGCGGCCGTATGGATTGGCCTTAACAGACAATATAAGGCTCCCTCACCCATGAGGTGCCTGCCTTCGGAGACTGCCATCGTGGTCCGATTAGGCGACAGAGCCGCGATAACAGAACGTGCGGCTGACCCCATCTACGGCCAGGAGCTGACAGACGCGCTGGGCGGCATGGCAGTTCGGCAGATGGCGGCGCGCATCGACACATTGTTCGGCCATGGAGTCATAGAAAGGCCATCGCTCTATGAGCGCGACCTATACATCTCGTTCATGCTCACGGATAAGGGCGAGATGCGCCAGTTGGCCGCCTCATTCCGCCTGAACAACCGCATGGAGTGGCACAAGGCCATGAATGAGCTCCGCGACCGCGAAGGAATAGAGGTGAAAGACACGTCAGTCCTCGGCCACGGCTTATTCCTTTTGCGCGAGGATGGCGACTCCGAGCCTTTGTATATGGCTGCTGGCGGTGGCTGCCTCTTCACATCCACCACGCCGGACTTGCTCATCACCTTTGGCAATGACAGCATCACCCCAATGTGCGACAATCCGCAGTTTGCCCAAATAGAGCGAACCGTGTCGGCACAGGCGGCTGCGTCAATCTTCATCAATGGCAAATATGCCCTCTCTGTGCCAGCCGAGGCGAACCCTATAACAGGAATGTTCGCCAACACCATAATGCTTGAGGGGCGCGGCAGTGACTGGATGGCCTTTGACCTGAGCCTGCATGACGATGGGATTTCAGCAGACGGCTTCGCCACATCGCAGCACCCGTCGCTCGCCATGCTCACCTCCCGCGAAAACACGTCAGCCATAGGATTGGCGAGGCGAATTCCAAGGGGAGTTACAAGATTCATGCGCATTGGCGCGGGTAGGAGGGGGCTCTCATCTCCGTCATTCACTGACTATTTAGGGCAGGACACCATCGGCAAGAAATATCGCAACACGCAAAGCGACATCTTCTCAAAGACCAATGTGGACATAGAGGCACTGCTTTCGCAAGTCTTCGAGTCGGAACTGGCTTTTTGCGACTATGGCAACGCAACCATCCAAGACACGACCACGACCCAGCACGGGGCATTCCTCGTGGTCGACACACATGGCGGCACAAAAGCACATGCGACTCTCACACAAGTACTTACAGCCTTACACGGTGGGGCATCACCCATGGTGATAGGAGAAATTCAACCAGGAGCGAGCGCTGTACCCGCAGGCGTATCGTCCAACCGCGCAGACGCAGAGCAGGTGTCAGACGTCTCAATCCCCGTATATGGCGGCTTCGAGGGCAAAGACGAGACCTTCTTCCTCAACATGCTGTTTGGTCACAGACTGCCGTTGCGAGTCTTCTTCAGATATGAGGACGCCCTCGTCTTCGCTGATGACATGAGCACACTTCGCCGCGTCTTGGCGGACTATGTGACAGGCAACACGATGGAGGGCGACGCCAAGTTTGATGGTCTCCTGACGCACTTTGGCAACGACTGCTCAACATTCACTTACGAGACCGAGCCTGAGCATAACCCGGCCTATGGACACCAACGAGTCCGCAAATCATTTGGCACGATATGCCACATGATGACACGCGCCGGCAGCCTGCCATACATCAGCATATTCGCCCAAAACTCAACAGAAGAGGAGGCTGACGACGTGAAAGCCGGAGCCGACGTGGCATGGCAGATAAGGCTCGACTCAATCAGGGGCGGAAGGTTATGGGGCGTCACCAACCACTACACCCAGCTCACTGAATGCATTGCGCAGGACATGGAGAACAAGGTTTACCTGGTTGGAGCTGACGGCATGCTGCTGTGGCGCCGCCCTGTCGACGCACCAATAGTGGGTTCTGTGAGCCAAGTGGATTTCTACGCCAACGGCAAACTGCAATACCTTTTCACGACGGAGAAGTCTCTCTACATAATTGACAGATTGGGCAATGACGTAGGTCCATTCCCTGTGGCTCTGCCGTCGCCATCACAAAGTGGAGCAAGCTCGGCACTTTACTCAGACGGCAGCCCCATGAGATTTTTCGTAGGCTGCAAAAGCGGACCAGTGGTAATCGGCGCAGACGGCAAACTGGTGGAGGGATGGAAATCAAATAAGCCAGAGGGCACAATGCGCGGAGCACCGCACCATTTTGTCTGCGCGCAGAAAGACTACATAGTCTACCACGACCAGTACGCATATTATTTCGTTGACAGGCGCGGCAACAAACGCCTCTCCACATCGCCTTTGGCACCAGGTGATAAGAGTCAAATGACGGTCAGCGCCAACGGCAACTACTTTGTGACCACCACATCAGACGGCAACCCCGTGTTCATTAACGGAGAGACTGGCCGAATTGGCACACTCAAAGCCGACAGCCTTGGGCAGGACATAATAGCCATTCCATTGGCATCGAACACCTATGCGGTAATCGGAACAAAGAGAGCCTTGATTGTTGACACTGACGGAGACGCCCCGACGGAACGGATACAATGGCTCACCGGCTATAAGAGCCTGACACAGGTTGAGCAGCTTGACGGCCTCATTGTCGCATTCGACGCCAAAGCGTCACTTGCCCACGTCTACTCATCAATAGACGGCAGCGAGGCTGCAGCCTCTCCTTTTGAGGCTCACGGCAGCGTGGCATTGGGTCACGGAGCAAACGGGATTGTGGCAATGACTCTCGGAAACTCGGGCGAGATAATTCAGATTAAACTCACAAAAGGCACTGGCAAATAGGCCTCTGACCTCACAATAAGAGTGGTGCGAGCGGCACAAAAAGCAAGATGCCGCCTCCCCACGCAAAAGACAGATATGGCAGACGGACACAACGAGCTTATACTCATCAGCCTGCAAGGCCCGGACAAGCCCGGACAGACATCACAGATTACAGACGTTTTAGCCAACCACAAAGTTGACATTTTAGACATTGGCCAAGCAGTCATCCACAACGACTTGAGCCTCGGCATGCTGATAAGCCTGACAGACGAGACCGAAGACTCGTCCTCATTGCTCAAAGACTTGCTATTCAAGGCATACGAGGTTGGGCTGCAGATAAAATTCAGTCCCATATCGCACCCCGACTATGAGGACTGGGTTAGCCAGCAAGGCAAAAGCCGAAACATAATAACCCTCATGGCGCGCAAGCTTGAGGGACGGCATGTGGCAGCGGTCACACGCATAATCAAGGAGCAGGGGCTAAACATTGACAAGATATCCCGCCTGACGGGTAGGCGATCACTGCACGAGGCTCTGAACTCTCGCGTGATGAGCGTCGTCGAGTTCTCTGTGCGCGGAATTCCAGCAGACGAGGAGCAGTTGAAACTGGACTTCATTGAGGTCTCCAAGCAATGCGATGTAGACATAGCCTTTCAGGCGGACAACATATTCCGCCGCAACCGCCGCCTTGTCTGCTTCGACATGGACTCCACACTTATCCAGACTGAGGTTATTGATGAGCTCGCACGCCGCGCCGGTGTTTATGACGAAGTCTCTGCCATAACGGCATCGGCCATGAGGGGCGAGATAGACTTCAAGCAGAGTTTCATGAAGCGTATAGGGCTGCTCAAGGGGCTTGACGTGTCTGTGATGAAAGACGTAGCCGAGAACTTGCCACTCACAGATGGGGCGGAGCGACTGTTCCGCACATTGAAAAAGAGCGGATATAAGACAGCCATCCTTTCGGGCGGATTCACATATTTCGGCAATTACCTCAAACAGAAGCTCGGCATAGACTATGTCTTCGCCAACGAGTTGGAGGTTGAAAACGGCAAACTGACAGGCCGTCACGTGGGCGACATTGTGGACGGAGCTAAAAAGGCCGAGCTGCTTAAGCTATTGGCGTTCAAGGAGGATATTCACTTGGAGCAATGCATAGCTGTGGGTGACGGGGCCAACGACCTGCCAATGATACAAGAGGCGGGACTGGGCATCGCATTCCACGCCAAACCTAAAGTCAAGGCCACGGCCCAGCACTCCATATCGCAAAACGGGCTTGACACCATATTATATCTCATCGGGTTCAAAGACAGGGAGATAAACGGGTAAGGCATCACCTTTACCACGCCCAAAGAGAGAACATAAAAAATCCGCCTCCAAAAGCGTCATGTGCTTTGGAGGCGGATTTTATCTTGTTTGGCAACTCCGAATTGCGTGCTCACTTGAGCATAAGATTTTCCTAAACCAGCTCGACGTGCTTGACATTGAGGTCACCAGAGAAGAAAAGACTGGCCGTGCCAGCAAACTTGTCAGGGCTTTCGGTTGTATAGAAACTTGCCGTGCCGCCGCGCGTCAGGCGAGCTTCAAGTTCAGGATGCCGTGTGAGATAAGCCGAGAGACTGCGCGCCACAATGTCACCTTGCGTCAGGAGGCGTATGCCTGTGGGCAGGGCTTGCGAAATCTTAGGAGTCAGGAGGGGATAATGTGTACACGCCAACATGACAGTGTCAATGTCCGGGTCCTGACTTATCAGCTCATCGGTATATTTCCGCACAAAATAATCTGCGCCAGGCTTATCGAACTCGCCATTCTCAACAAGTGGCACCCAAAGAGGGCAAGCCTGTTGACTGACACGGACATCCGGCCAAAGTTTGCCCATCTCAATAAGATATGAACTTGAATTTACAGTGCCGACAGTACCCATTATGCCGACATGCCCCGACTGGGTGTAATAGCCGAGAGCCTCGACAGAGGGGCGGATGATGCCCAGCACACGGCGATGCCCCAAGGGGTCAATTCGTGGCAAGTCAACCTGTTGGATGGTGCGCAGAGCCTTGGCCGATGCGGTATTACAAGCCAAGATGACAAGATCAGCGCCCATGGCGAAGAGCTGATTGACCGCCTCGAGCGTAAAACGATATATCACATCGAAAGAACGGGAGCCATAAGGAGCGCGCGCGTTGTCGCCGAGGTAGACATAATCGTAGTGCGGGAGCATTTGGCGCACAGAGCTGAAAATGGTCAGTCCGCCATAGCCGGAATCAAAAAGAGCAATCATTTAGTCGGGAACCTGAACGGGCATGCCGTCTGACTTGGGAGCCATCACGGTAGAGCCCGTCGGCGTAATTCGTTTTTCGTATTTATTGAGGGGTTGGCACACAAAGATATGAGTGTTCTGCATAGTCCCGTCGGGGTCGAGCATAGCCATCATGAAACGATATGTCACCTTTCCCTTGAGCTTAGTCTGGACCACCTCGATATAATCGAAATAGTCATCCTCCCCGTTACGAGTCACGCAGAAAGAGTCAATGGACAAGCGTTTATACTCCTTGACGGGGAAATGCATTTGGACATTCTCACAGCTTATCTCAATGCAATCGTCAGAGAAGGTAATCAACCCTTTGTCTGAGACCGTGTCGAACTGGCTGCTTATGCCGAAACGATATTTCTGGATCTGCCATACAGTCTGATTTCCAGACAACTCACAGCTCCACCATGCCTGACTAAAGTAATCCTCGTCTTGAGCGAGGCAGAGAGTCGAGACACAGGAGAGCATGCATGTCACGAAGAGGGCGCGGATGAGTTTGAAAACCATAAGAACATGTTTTATTGAGACAAAGCTATGGATAAGGCCACAGATATGGAGACGGCATCAATCTGTATGCAACCCGACATCATACCAAGACGCGTACTCGGCATAGTGCGACGCGATGCGATTGATGGTGTCAGAACTTTGCTCGGGGGAAAGCTCCTTGATTCTTTTGGCTGGAGTGCCGGCGTAGATGCCGTGGCTTTCGGCAGTCTTTCCGCCCGTGAGCACAGCGCCCGCCGCAATAATGGTGTCGGGCTGGACAACCGCGCCATCAAGGACAATGGAGCCCATGCCAATGAGGACATTGTCCTTGACAGTAGCCCCGTGCACAATGGCGCCATGACCGACGGAGACATTGTCGCCAAGCGAGGTTGAGAACTTATCTAAAGTGCCGTGTATGACGGCATTGTCCTGAACATTGACATTGTTTCCGAGACGGATGGGAGCCACGTCGCCACGCAGCACCGCCCCGAACCACACAGAGCAACCGTCACCAAGAGTGACGTCGCCGATGAGAGTCGCAGTCGGCGCAATGAAACACCCTTTGCCAATGACAGGGGTCTTTCCTCGCACAGATATGATGTTAGCCATCAGATGATTAAGCTTTTCGGACCACGTGGCCCGGGTCAATGACGCCCTCGCCACGGAAACGGAGCAAGAGCTGAGCATTCAGCAGAGCCTTGCGCTCAGAGCGCGACTTGAGAGCGTCAATATCGCCATCGTTGTAGAAAATATCATTAGCCACGGACGCGTCATAGTCACTCTCCTCACAATCAAGGCCAAAGACAGCAGCGAGGAGGTCGGCCGACACCCTTGGAGCGCTATGGTCGGAGAAAGTCCAGCTCTCGGCCGTATCGACTAATTGCGCACGGAGCGGGCAACGAGCCTTGCTATCGAAAATGGATGGGAGAGGCATATGATTGACCAGCAAACGTTTTGCCACAAAAGGCATATCGCGCTGCCAAATGCCATGGCCGCAGAGGTAATGAGGCTTACGGGTGTCAGAGAAAAGATTATCCACCACCTCTGAGAAGTTAGCCAGGACCTCGCGCTCGTCATCCGAGACAAAAGAGGTGGTCACAAAGAAAGGTTGATCATAGCCCTCGCGACGGCGGATGACACCAGCCGTGACGCAAGCCACCTTGCCGAACTCGGCGAAAAGACCCGCTTGAGAATAACTCTCAGCCGCCGACTCGCCGTTTTTGCGCAGAGGCTCAGAGGCCTTGTCCCAAAACTTCTGCATGGAGGGCGAGAGATTGCTGAAATCGCTTAGCTCAGGCACACCCTCGACATTTATGAACATCACGTCATCGAGCGAAACAGAGCGGAGGGAAGCCGTGCCATCCGGAATAAAAGTCTGCCTTTGGCGCACATCGTTATCTGCGCCCTTGTTGAAATTCTTCACGTTGCTAAAAAATTAGAAGTCAAAAGCGCCTGACCGACAACCAAGGAGGCGCATCCGCATGCCAAGCCATTCATACCTTGTTGGCATACGCCGTGTAAAGATACTAAACACCCACAACAAAAAAGGCATAACGGGGCGCAATATCCGAATTTAGGAGTTATTTTCGCGAAAAGCTCAATTCAGACAGTTATATGATTAAGCATATTGTACTCTTCAAGTTGCGCGACGACGTGGAGAAGAGCGTCAAAGAGACCCGCCTCCCGGCAATCCGCACACAGTTCAACGCCCTCATGGGCGTCATTCCCACACTTCGCAGCATCGAGATAGGCCTCAACTGCAATCCGGCCGAGAAATTCGACCTCTCGCTCGAAGCCACTTTTGACGACATGGAGGGCCTGCGCGCCTACGCCACAGACCCGCGTCATGTGGCAGTAGCCAAGCAGGTTGGTGAGATGCTTGACGTCCGCGCCTGCACCGACTACGAGATTTAAAGAGAGACAAACTCCCAAAGCTATCAGCCTATGAAGTCGTTTATCCAATTGCCTAAGCACAAGGTGTTTGACTACAAGCCCCTCTACTACAACCCGTACAAGGACTATGTGGAGGAGCGCCGCAAGGCCTTAGGCCTCGAAGAGGAGGTGGAGAAGCTGGCGGGCACAGGCGACATGATCCGCAATGGGGCCATGAGGCTCAAGCATCAGGCTTATAAGCCAAAGATGGAAGACGGGTCGCGCCAGAGGAGAGTGCGTCGCCTCTTCATCTTCGTCATCCTCTCATTCCTGACATATTACCTGCTCAACGGTAATCTCGACGTAATTCTCCAGCACATACTGGCTCACAAATCATAAAACAGCCATAAGCCCCACCCCAATCCCATCAAATGAACGTAATCCATCTTCTGCCTGACACCGTGGCCAACCAGATTGCCGCGGGCGAGGTCATCCAACGCCCCGCCTCGGTGATCAAGGAGTTAATGGAGAACTCTATAGACGCAGGAGCCACAGAGGTGCGCGTGTCGGTCCAAGACGCGGGGCGCACACAGATTCAAGTGGCGGATGACGGGTGCGGCATGAACGAGACTGACGCACGGTTGGCCTTTGAGCGTCACGCCACCAGTAAGATTCAGACAGCGCAGGACCTCTACAACCTGAACACCATGGGTTTCCGCGGCGAGGCTTTGGCATCTATCGCGGCCGTTGCCCAAGTCGAGCTGCTCACGAGGCAGGAGGGCGAGGACCTTGGCATAAAACTTGAGTTGTCGGGGTCGGACGTGGTTAGCCAGGAGCCGTGCGCCACGCCCAAAGGCAGTCGTTTCTGCGTCAAGAACCTCTTTTTCAACGTCCCAGCCCGTCGTCGTTTCCTTAAGTCGGACACAGCCGAGATGCGCCACGTGTGCGCGGAGTTTCTCCGTGTGGCCTTGGCTCACCCGAACGTGGGTGTAAGCCTGACCTCGAACGGGTCCACCCTGTATAACCTGCCAGCTGGCAACGTCCGCCAACGAGTGGCGGGAGTGGCCGGCATGACCATGGCCAAGCACCTGCTGCCGGTGGAATCCAACACCAGCATAGTGCGCATAAGCGGTTTCATCGGCACACCGGACACGGCGAAAAAGACAGGCGGTGACCAATATTTCTTCGCCAACGACCGATATATGCGTAGCGCATATTTCAACAAGGCGGTGACCGACGCATATAAAGGCATCATTCCGGCCGACCATATCCCCGCATATTATCTCTACTTGACCGTAGACCCGCAGGCCCTCGACGTCAACGTCCATCCTCAGAAGACAGAGATTAAGTTTGACAACGATCAGGCCATTTGGAAAATACTCAATGCGGCCATAGCGTCGTGCCTGAACGACAATAACATACTCCCACAAATAGACTTCGACAGCGGCGAGCGGATAGACATCCCGCGCTTCGACCCTACGGCCTCACAGACGACAGACGGATACAACCCGTTTGTCAACGAATGTGAGCAGGCCGCCCAATACGCAGGGTCATTCTCTTCGCGCCCGTCACAGAGCGACATACGCGGATGGGAGACCATCTACTCATCGGCGGCAGGAAGCGGCTCGACCTCCTCGGGCGGCACAACGATCAACAGCGGCTTCACCACTCCTCAAGGAGGCGGTACGGCATCAGGCGCCACACAGAGCCAATGGGCAGAAATCCCGTCTGGTGCTTGGGCTGCGCCGCAGCCTCTTTTTGAGACATCCGAACTCTCCGCAGCCATGCCACGGCCCGAGCTTACGCAGTATAAACGGCGCTACATTTTGTGCGCAGGGGCTGACGGGCTGCTGCTGATTGACCAGCACAGGGCGCACGAAAGGGTCCTGTATGACAGCTTGAAAGCAATGATTGGCAGGTCGGCAGTAGAGAGCCAGCGACTTCTCTTTGCCGACACCATTGCGATGGGAGCCGAGGACCTGTGCATAATATCGGAGCTCACGACCGAGTTAGACACCGTGGGCATAGAGGCCGAGGTGGACACGGAAGAGGGATGTGTGAGGATAACAGCCATCCCGGCAATTATGGACATTCAGTCCGTGCGCGACCTAATCGAGTCACTGACAGCCGACTGCAGAAACGGCGAGGTGGACATACACTCTGACGTGGCGGACATCATGGCCCGCAGGTTGGCGAGCCACAGGGCTATGCCCTATGGTCAGATGCTGACGCAAGCCGAGATGACCGACCTGTATGACAAGCTGATGGCCTCGTCCGAGCGACAGGCCACACCTGGCGGGCGCGCCATAATCAAATTAATACGCGACACGGACATAGACTCCCTTTTCAACTAAAAGACAAAAAAGACTTCACACATGAGGATGACCACGGCAGTCAAGAACCTGCTCATAATAAACGTTCTCTTCTTTGCGGCCACCTACGTCTTCCAGAAAAGTCTGGGCGTGGACTTGGACAATTGGCTGGGGCTTCACTACGTGGGGGCGAGCAACTTCGGCATTTGGCAGTTTGTCAGCTTCGTCTTCATGCACGCCAATCTCAGCCACATATTTTTCAATATGTTCGCCCTATGGATGTTCGGCACACTGATAGAGGACGCGCTGGGCATGAGGCGATTCGTATTCTATTACTTGGCATGCGGAATAGGTTCGGGCGTCATCCAGGAGTTGGCCATGGCCTATGACATCAACCCGCTCATAACCGCAGTGGACAGCACTCTCAACGACTTGAGTCACGACAACATACAGATGTTTGTCAATCAGCATGTTGTGCCAGTCTCGACCGATTGCGCCCAGCTGATCAACAGGTTCATCAACGACTACAACAACACCTTCAGGGTAGACCCGACCGCGGCCGAATCCATTGCGCGCAACTTCATCATGCAATATCAGGACATGTATATCAACGCGCAAGTGACCGTGGGAGCATCAGGTGCCGTGTTCGGCATACTTCTTGCCTTCGGCATGATGTTCCCTAACATGCGCATCATGCTGCTCATTCCGCCTATCCCAATGAAAGCCAAATGGTTCGTCATCATATACGCACTCATAGAGCTCTTCGGCGGCATCCATGGCGCGGACTACGACAACGTGGCCCACTGGGCACACCTGGGCGGCATGCTCTTCGGCTTCCTGCTTCTGCGCTACTGGAAAGTGCCGAGATATAACTAAGCCCTCATGAGGCTGAGAACAGCATAGGCAGACACACATTATCACTAAAAAACACAGAACCTTGTCAATAGCGCAAGAGATACGTGAGTCGTTCAGATATAACGACATCATAATCAAGTTGATATACATCAATGCGGCTGTATTTCTCATCATGAGGATAGCCGATGTGGCAGCTATGTGGGGAGGTGTGCACCCGGGCTGGATGATGGAGTACGCCGCCATGCCCATAGGCTGGGAAGTGATATACAAGCCTTGGACAATAGTCACAAACATATTCGCCCACTACGAGCTTCTGCATTTCATCTTCAACATGCTGACGCTCTATTGGTTCGGGCGCATGTTCATGCAGATTTACGACAGCGAGCGAAGGGCCCTCACGGCCTACGTGGCAGGAGGCTTGGCCGGGTGCGCGGCAGCCTTTCTCACAGCGCTCATCTATGCGAACCACAACGGGATTTTGCTTGGTGCATCAGCTGCCATCATGAGCATAATGGTGTCGGCGACTGTGGCCGCGCCTGACCGTCGCGTGTGGGTCACCTTTTTCGGCGAGGTTAAGATAAAATATGTGACCCTGACCTATGTGTTGCTGTCCGTCATCATGCTCATGGGCTTGTCTAACGTGGGCGGCAACTTGGCCCATTTAGGCGGAGCATTGGCAGGTTGGGGACTCGCTAAATATTGGAGAGGGCGACGTGAGACGGACACAAGCATCGCATCCATATTCAGGCGCAAACCGAAGATGAAAATAATCCGCGGCGGAAATCCGGACTGGGACTTCAACAAACGCAAGGCGGAAGAGAACCGCGAGGTGGACCGCATACTGGAGAAAATCAACGCCAGAGGATATAACAGCCTAACGGACAAAGAGAAAGCCACGCTGTTCGACAAAAGCAAACAATAGGAGGGGAGCATGATTTTTCTCAAAGCCCTCAGGCATATAATAACCCTGATCATCTTACTCTTTGCGCTTGCTACTGCTTTTGCGGCATGGTCAGTGCGCATCGCCCCCGATGAAGCTGGCATGTTGTGCCTCAGCTGGTTCGCATTCCCATACATGTGGCTTGTCCTGGTGAGCGTCACCATCATAAGCTTCGCATTCAAATCCTGGTTCATATTCACCATCGGACTTGCCGTGGCATGCGCAACCGGGCCGAGCGCATTGCAAGTGATAGACATCCCGACATCACAAAAGAGCCTGCCGGAAGAGAGCCGGGCGATAAAAATCTTGACATATAACGTCCATGCTTTCGGATATGCCGACGAGATGGACAGGAAACACGCGCAGGACTCACTCATGAGTTTCTTATTGGAATCCGACGCCGATGTCATCTGCTTTCAGGAGACGATAGACCTGTCATTATTAGAGAGACAGGGAATAGCCAAAGCTGACGAGCTGTGCAAAAAATATCCCTATGTGGACGCTCGGCGGAAAGGAGGATTGGGGCAGACAACCATCTCACGCCTCCCAATGATAGCGGAGACAGAGCCTAAAGAGAGCATTGACAACCTCATTGCGCACAACACGGCCATAGCGGACAACATAATCATAGGCAATGACACGATATGCGTCATCAACTGCCACTTGGCGTCACTCACGCTCAACCAGGATTTGATACACTCCGTCAGCGGACACGAGGAGATGGATTCGCAGAGAATAGGCAAACTGCGGAAGACATACGAGCTGATGCGCAAGGCGTTCCACGAGCGCGAGGGTGAGATAAACGTGCTCAGCGGCTTGGTCAACAGCCTCAAGCGGCCCGTGATAATCTGCGGGGACTTCAATGACACGCCAATTTCCAACACATACTACACAGTGACGTCATGGCGCGGAGGCCTGACGGACTCCCGTGCGCCACGGCGCATAGGCATGGCCAGGACATATCGCGGCGACCTGCCCCCCCTGAGGATAGACTACATCCTGACGACAAACGAGTTCGCCTCAGCCGACTATGCCGAGCATGACCTGCCAACATCCGACCACAAGGCGCTCACCGTGTCCGTCGCCCTAAAAAGCGTAAAATAATCAGTCGCCACGCACGCCTTTTAAACATCTTTTTATTACTTTTGTTCGGACAACTAAGTAAAATCAAGAAATAAATCATAAACCAAGCACGGAATATGAACAAACAGCTGACAAAGGCGGCCATGGTTTGCGCCGCTGCTATTGTGGCAACCGGCTGCACCGTAAGCGGCAGCCAGGACAAGACAAACGTCATGAGCAAGCAGGACGTCGAGCAGAACGTCCATGAGTTTGTCTACCCTCTGCCCACGGCATTTGAGATTACCGAGATGCTCAACCGCATCGACGCCGCCTATATCTTAGACATTTGCAACCCCAAGGAGAACGTTGACAAATACGTCACCGAGGCCAAGCGCGCCGTCAACATGGGTGTCTACAGCGCAGACTTGTGCTACGCTTCGACCTACAACCAGCAGAGCAACGTGATGGACTACACCCAGACCATCCGCGCCCTCATTGACGCACTCGACATGACCCGCGCCGTCGACCCTGAGTTGGCAAGCAAGATGGAGGACAACGAGAACAACCGCGAAGGCATGACTGAGCTCATCTCCAACTCCTTCTATGACTCATACGACTACCTGAACAGGAACGGACGCGGCCCTGTCAGCCTCATGATCGTAGCCGGCAGCTGGATTGAGGGTCTCTATATCGCCACCCACATCTCACAGGAGACTTTTGAGAACAAGGAGATGATTAAGATTCTCCAGAGCCAGAAGGAGCCGCTCGTCAAGCTCGTCGAGCTTCTCGGCAAAGTGGAGGGCGAGCCCAACCTCAGCGAGATAAGCAATGACTTGCAGCCTCTTTACAAGATTTACACAAGCGTGGACGAGAACAGCCTCTCTGAGGAGCAGATGAACAATATCCGCACCGAGATTGAGATTGTACGCGCTAAAGTGGTCAAGCCCTAAGGTATAATCGGGCCACAATGGCACACCCACAGCGGGAGCAACCCACACAAGGGGTTTGCCCCCGCATTTTTTATTCATACACACAGGCAAAGACACACTACACGTCATGATAGGTCAACCAGAGCTATACACCCTATTGGACGAGATGGGCATTGAATTTCAGTATATTGAGCATCCGCCCACGCCGACCATAGAGGACGCCCGAAAATATTGGACCGCCCTTGAGGGCAAACATTGTAAAAACATCTTCCTGCGCAACCACAAGGGCAACAAGCACTACCTTGTGGTCTTAGACTGCGACAAGAGCATAGACATGCACGACTTGGAGCATCGTTTGGGCGAGGGCAAGCTGTCTTTTGCTTCTCCCGAGAGAATGATGAAATATCTGGGTCTCAAGCCTGGCTCCGTCAGCCCGTTTGGCCTCATCAACGACATGAACCACGAGGTCATACTTTTCCTTGACGACAAACTGCAGGCGGCGGACAGATTAGCTTTCCATCCTAACGACAACAGAGCCAGCCTGTCAGTCAGCCGCACTGACCTGATGCGCTTCATAGAGCGCATGGGCAACAGGTTCGAGTGGAAAGAGCTTTACTAAGACCAGCCGCCGCGCCGCATATCACATCCCAAAGAGCCACACTTCATCCGCAAGGACAAAAAATCCCAGTCACCCGTGACGAGAAAAACGCTGACGCTACTGCTGTTCCTCACCTCCTCATGGGCGGCGGGGCAACGCCTTGTGAGCCGAAGTGTGGGAGGAGTGGGTTCCGGAGGACTGACGTCAGAGAGTCTCATCACACCCACCGAGGCGGCCAATCCAGCCGCCATGACCGAGATAAAAGTCTTAACAATCTCCGCCGGGGGCAACATTCCGTATGCGCTGACCGAGTTGACCGAGATGACAGCCACGGCCGCCATCCCCACACAAGCCTTGACAGCGGCGGTCAGGGTCTCACGCAGCGGCGGGACGGACAGTCACTGCACAACATTTGGGGCTGAGGCCTCACGCACATTCGGGCGCATGGCCATCGGCATGGGGTATCATGGGATTATCCACACACTGCCCTTTGGAGAAAGAGGGCGAAGCAGCTACAGCACTGTCGGCATAGCGTGCCGTCCAAGTGAGGGATGGCAGATTGGGCTGTCCGTCAGGAATATAGAGCGGCGCAGACTGAGATTCGCAGCAAGGGAGATTGATTTGCCCACAACCATTTGGGGCAGCATCAGATGGCAGGCTTATAAGTACTTCGCCCTTTGCGCTGAAGTAGAAAAAGAGGTGAGCGAGGACGCCATTGGGCGCTTAGGCATATCCATACGTCCGACAGAGGGACTGTTCTTCACCGCAGGTTTTTCATCACTCGGGACGGAGATGAGCATGGGTGCGGGGTATGACTGGGGCATTTGGGGAGTAAGGGCGTCAGTGTCACACAATGCGCAGTTGGGTATCACATCGGGCGCAGCCGTAACCTTTCATCCTAAGTGGCCATGACGTGGTATGGATTGGACGTTAAAGTCGCTCTCTTTATTTTACTTAGCATTCTCGGGACCAGCGTCTTAGCGCAAAATACTCAAGACGGGACGGACGACATTCTCGACGGGACGATAGACGCCATAGCAGAGCAACTGTCAGAAGAGGACCGCTTAGACGAGAATGCGAAAGAGGGACTCGCCGAGCTCCGCGAACTGGCCTCAAACCCATTGGACATAAACACAGCCACAGAGGAGGACTTGACAAAACTCATCTTTCTCGATGAGAGGAAAGCCAACGCCATAGTGCGCCACAGAAGGCGCGCAGGGGGAATATTGACCCCGCAAGAACTGATGACGATAAGAGGCCTCTCACCCATGGACATAAACATGCTGAGGCACATAGCCGTCATTAATACGGCGAGAGACACATCGACAATAAGAAGAACACTAAAAATCAACGCCATCGCGCGAGCTGGCAGACGTTTTCCTTTGCCTCGCGGATTTGCGGAGACAGACACAACGGAAGCGGCCTATGCGGGAGGCCCAATCAGTCAGCTTTTCCGAATAAAAGTTGATGTGGGAGGACGACTCTCCTTAGGCTTCGTGGCCGACAATGACGCAGGCGAGCCGCAATTGAAAAATGGGGCAGGGCTGGTGGACTACGCCGGCGGATACATTAGCTATAAGCCCGCACGAGGGATAGTGACAAAAGCCGTCATTGGCAACTACTCAGTCAGATTAGGCCAAGGATTAGGCATCTGGACCGGGTTTGGATTTAGTCCGACCCTCATGGGGACATCGGCAAGTCGGACCGCCACAGGCGTTTCGCCATCCATGTCGGCGGCCGAGAGCGACTATATGCGCGGAGTCGCCATGGAGATGCGCACGGGGCGGTTCCGCTCCACTTTTTTCGCATCGTCAGTCAGGGCTGACGTCACGACACAGACATCGCCAAAAGGCGAGACATTCGCCACGACAGTTCGGACGACGGGCTATCACAGGACTGCGACAGAGCGCGGTTACCGGCATAACAGCCAGATAGTCACCATCGGAGGATACATGTCATCGGATATCGGGCCGGCACGGATAGGCATTGGAGCAAACAATTGGCACACGAAAATCCCCATTGGGTATAACGGGCAGTTATACAGAGTCAACATGCCAACGGGACATAACTTGACGACCATCAGCACCGACATCCGCGCCATCATCCGGCGGGCACATATATTTGGCGAGGTGGCCTGCCAAGGGCGAAACGCATGGGGTGGCACAGTGGGCGCGGACTTCGACCTTGGCGGAGGGAATAGCCTATCATTGGCACTGCGTAAATTTGGCAAAAGCTATCAGGCGCAGATACAGCAACCCGTCTGTCACACAAGCCGCAGCGGAGGCGAGAGCGGCGGATACATAGGCATCGAGACGTCACCCTTGGCGGGTCTCACAATAAGGGCCAACGTGGACGCTTGGCGCTTGGCTTGGCTGCAAAGCGGAGTATGGTCACCCACGGCAGGATGGATCATGAGAATAAACGCCACGTACGACATCAGCCGAAACGCGGCTCTCTCCCTGCGCATACGCCATTCTGACAAAGAGACAACCACAACCAGCACAGACGGTTACGGCACAGACGCCCTACCCTACCATGGAGCGATAAGCGACTCACGCACCACAAGTTACAAAGCCGTGTTCTCCACGTCGCCATTAAAAACTATGGCGATAAGCACATTATGTGAGCGTGTACACGCCGTCTCGGCCGACGGTACACACGACACGGGTTTCCTCATAGCGGAGACCATGAAAACCACAATGCGGAACGGGGGCCTCATCCTTTCGGCCAGCGCCAGCTATTTTGACACGGACAGCTACGCAGCCCGCACCTACACACGGCGGCCTATGATGCTGTATGACATGGCTTTCGCCACATGCTCGGGAGAGGGCCTCACGGCGACGGGGATGCTGACTTGGCGCATTTCGGACAGCTTGAAACTTTGGCTATGGGCCACGCACACCAAATACATAGACCGTGACGAGATAGGCACCAGCTACGAGCAGACCAGAGGGCCGAGGCGCACAGACGTCAAGGTGCAAATGCAGTGGAAATTGTGGCACACGAGACGAGTGGACTATTTTTCGCCCGTTGTGAAATAATAGACACGCTGCAAGGGCAGTTCACACGAGTTTTTTTGTAATTTTGCGAGCGGTGTGGAAAAGCCCGAGGGCCGAGCCACTCACAACAACCTAAAATACAATAAGACAAAGATGTCCGACTCAAAGAAGATGTTAAGGCTGGTGCTCGAAGACGGCACCACGTTTGAGGGTGTATCTTTCGGCGGCGACCATTCACGCGCCGGCGAGGTGGTGTTCAACACCGCGATGTCAGGCTACCCTGAGAGCCTAACCGACCCGTCATACGCAGGCCAGATCCTGGTCTTCACCTACCCGCTGATAGGCAACTATGGTGTGCCTCATGATGACGTGGACCCTGCTACGGGCCTCATGAAGTTCTTCGAGTCGGAGAAAATCCATGTGGCAGGTGTCGTCGTCTCGGACTACTCGCACGAGTACAGCCATTGGAACGCCCAAAAGAGCCTCGGCCAGTGGCTCAAAGAGCAGGACATACCTGCAGTTGAGGGCATTGACACACGCGCCCTTACGCAGAAGATACGCGAAAAAGGCGCGATGCTCGGCAAACTTGAGTTCATCGACCAGCCCGTTGAGCTTGTCGACCCGAACAAAGAGAACCTCGTAGCCAAAGTATCGCCCAAAGAGGTGACCACATACGGCAACGGCAAGTATAAGGTCGTGATGGTTGACACCGGAGCCAAGTTCAACATCATCCGCTGCCTCCTCAAGAGGGACGTCACCGTCATCCGCGTGCCTTGGGATTATGACTTCACCGGCATTGACTATGACGGCCTCATGCTCTCAAACGGCCCAGGCGACCCACAGCAGTGCCAGGCCACAGTCAAGAACATCAAGAAAGCCATAGAGATTGGCAAGCCCATATTCGGCATTTGCCTTGGCAATCAACTTTTGGGCATTGCGGCAGGCTGCAAGACATACAAGTTGCCATACGGCCACCGTGCGCACAACCACCCTGTCATCCGCTGCGGCACGAACCAGTGCTACATCACCAGCCAGAACCACGGCTTCGCACTTGACACCACAACCCTCGGCCCCGATTGGGAGCCTTCTTTCGTCAACATAAATGACGGCTCGAACGAGGGCATCCGCCACAAGACCAAGCCCATGTTCTCGACCCAGTTCCACCCCGAGGCAAGCTCAGGTCCAACTGACACAGAGAAGTTCTTCGATGAGTTCATAGAGAACATCGCAAAGAGCAAGAAATAGGCTCAACAGCCAACAAGCCCAAGCGCAGTCTGAAATAAAATTCAGGCTGCGCTCTTTTTTTCATAGTCATAAACAGAGCTAAGCGGCAAACAATCTTATTGACAACAAAAAATGACTATCTTTGAGTGATTAACAAACCTCAACATTAGTGTCCTGAAGATGAAAGAGCTAATCATATTCATAATAATCGTTGCGATTTCCGTAGTGAGCGACATGCGTAAGGCAAAGAAGAAAGAGGAGGCTAAGCGCAAAGCCGCAACTGCGCCCGCTCCTCAAACTCCAGAGAATGACAACGAGGAAGAAAACGAGGAAGAAGAGGAAGAAGAAGAAGAGGAACAAGAAGAGGAGGAGGAGGAAGAAGAATCATACGAAGAGAAAAAACAGAGGGAACAGGAAGAGGAGGAAGAGAGGAGACGGAAGGAAATGGAGCAAGCTCAACAGGAGAGAATAAAACAGATTCTCGAGAAGATGAAAGCCGCGAAGCAGGCAGCCGCAGCCCCACGCAAGCCTGCGCAAGCCGCAGCGCCACAGTCCAAAGCTCCCACCTTCACACAACTGCCAGAAGAGGGGGAGCGTTCCACAGCGGACGCGGCGACAGGGGACACAAAGTCCAATGAGAGGTGCGAACTGACCGCTGACGACGCACGCAGGGCAGTCATCCTGGACGCCATTTTCCACCGGCCCGAGATATAATTTTTGTCTCTAAAGAAAAAATGTTGTAACTTCGCATTGTCTAAAAGCGACAAGCGGGAGGCCAAAGCAAACCAACAGGCACCCGTAAAAGCAGAAGAAATAAACAATAATCAATACAACAAAAGACGAGGATCCTGAGATTCTGTTTCAGGATTCTCTTCTTTTATTCGTTTAAAAAAGGAGGACACAATATGTCATCTGTCAACTACGTCACCGAGGCCGGCCTCAAGAAGATGAAAGAGGAGCTGGCACAGCTCGAAAGCGTCGAACGCCCCAAAGTCATTGCGGCCATCAGCGAGGCCCGCGACAAGGGCGACCTCTCAGAGAACGCTGAGTATGACGCAGCGAAGGAGGCCCAGTCTCACCTTGAGACTAAAATAGCCAAATTGAAGGGCGTCATAGCCAACAGCCGAATCATAGATATAAGCCAGCTTGACAAGTCGTCAGTCCAGCTGCTCAGCCGCGTGACCATCCGCAACGTAAAGACCAAGGCGACGGTAACATACACCATCGTGCCAGAGGTCGAGGGATCAGACCTCAAAGCCGGCAAGATTTCCATTGCCACCCCGATTGCCAAGGGCCTCATCGGCAAGAAGGTGGGCGATGTGGCAGAGATCAAAGTCCCTGCCGGGTTGATGAGCTTCGAGGTGTTGGACATTGCGCTCTCCATTGAGTAAGCGAACCACAATAAACAAGGAGCAGAATTATGGCAACCATATTCAGCAAGATTATCAACGGTGAGATTCCGTCATACAAAATAGCCGAGGATGCCGAGAACTACGCTTTTCTTGACATCAACCCGCTCGCTAAGGGTCACACGCTGTGCGTCCCCAAAGTCGAGACCGACTACTTGTTCGATCTGACTCCCGAGCGTATGGCCAGCCTGACCCTCTTCGCTCAGAAAGTGGCCAAGGCGCAGAAAGCAGCCTTAGGCTGCAAGCGCGTAGGCGTGGCTGTACTTGGATTTGACGTCCCCCACGCCCACATCCACCTCGTGCCGATGGACAGCGAGTCGACGCTCAACTTCACCAACGAGCGCGTCAAACTGACCGAGGCTGAGTTCAAGGCTACCGCGGAACTTATCGCGTCGAAATTCGAGGCTTAAGCCTTAGGCATAGAAAAGAGAGCTCCTGCGCTGTCGGATAACGATGGCGCAGGAGTTTTTGTTTATACCAATGCGTTTTTCCGCACTTCGTCCCCAAAACAGATGTAGTCAAATTTAGCTCATTCGGCATAGAAAAAGTGGCGGAAATGAGTATGGGGAGTATTGCACATATAAATGGTGTGCATATTTGCATTGGCGGCCATATAAAAGTGGGCTATATGTTTGTGTATTTTACACATAATATTACTTTTGCAAAATATTAATCCACGTGAAAAGCACACGAAAGAGAGATGAGCGAAACAAACGAGAAGAAGGTGGTGTTCCAATCGGAATATTGGCACCCGAGTGTCACTACCGACTGCATAATATTCGGATATGACGGCGAGAGGCTAAACGTACTGCTCGTTCAGCGCGGAGAAGAGCCTTTTAAAAACCAATGGGCATTCCCAGGCGGCTTTTTCAGGGAGAACGACAAGGACATAGAGGACTGCGCACGACGAGAGCTTAAAGAGGAGACTGGACTTGACACATCGGCCTCGTCCAACGTCTACATGAAACAGATTGAGGTATTCTCCGCCATGGGGCGAGACCCGCGCCCTGAAAGAGTAATAACCGTGCCTTTCATAGCTCTTGTCAAAATGTCGGAAGTCAAAGGCGGTGATGACGCCAAAGACGCCCGCTGGTTCCCACTCAGAAAAGGAGGTCCGAGGAGACTGGACGTGCAGCCTTTGGCCTTTGACCACGACGCCATATTAGAGGCAGGTCTGCAGGGACTACGCAACCAAATCCACTTCGAGCCGATAGGTTTCGACCTGATGCCTGAGAAATTCACCATGAAAGAGTTGCAGACCCTCTATGAGGCCATACTCGAAGTGGAGTTCGACCGCGGCAACTTCTCCAAGAAAATGACCCACTTGGGCATTCTGAAGAAGGCAGACATGACAGGAGAGCCCGCCCCTAAAAACGGAGCCTTCCTATATGAGTTTGACAAAGCCGAGTATGAGAAGATGAAGAGGGAGAAAGGTTTCAGAATGGAGTTCTCGGGAACGCAAAAAGCGTGACACAAGAATAAGGAAATAAGACATACGACTAAAGTCAGCCGATTACCACTTTGTGGCAATCGGCTGACTTTGTTTTTATACGCAACCACAAATAGGGTTTGACATAGAGGCGCAGAATGAACATCCGTATAATCTGGCAGAAGAATGGATAAAGGGGTTGGCAATTCTTTGAAAGACCGGTGCGCAAAATCCTGAGTAAAAAAAACACTTGTTGATTGTATTTTTTACCTCAAACATTTGCACACGTAGAAAATCATGCGCATATTTGCATTGTAAAAGTTACACACAATAAGAGTAGCTTTTACATCCTTCCGAAAGACAAACAAACTTCTAAAAACCTACACCAATGAAAAATTCATCCTTCAGTACCAGCGCCCAAACAATCAAGAGCAGAACCTCGGAACTCAAAAAAGCTACCGACTCGGAACTTGTGAGCATGTACCGCAATGGAGACAACGCAGCTTTTGGCGAGATTGTCAACCGCTATCAGGCAAAGACCATGCGGTATTTGACGATACAGACCAAGGACTATGACGTCGCATGCGAGCTATTCCAAGAGGTGATGATTAAGATATCGAACTACATCAAGAGCGACAAATACAAAGAGATTGGAGCATTATCTGGTTTAATCTCGCTTTCAGCCCACAATAAATTCAGAGATCATTCTCGCTCTGAAAGCGCCAAGAAAGAGAACCGCACGGAAGACGGCTCACCTGCGTTCAACATAGTAGATTACGGAACGGAAGAGGTCATTGAGCGCGAGAACAAGCTCTGTTTTATCTATGAAAGAGTAAATGAGCTTCCCGATAATCAAAAAACAGTCTTCATGATGATTCAGAGCGGATATAAGTTCAGGGAGGTCGCGGAAAAGCTGAACATCGGCATAAACACCGCGCTCTCACAATACAATTACGCGATTAAAAAGATAAGGGCCGCGGCAGAACACTATTCAACCGTGGAGACTTACTAAGAGAGTTACTAAGAGATCACGCAAGAGGGAGTACAATCAAAAATGAGCATTTTTATGAGAAATCCGCAATTCAAATAAGGTATACAAGCTGTTAGTTGATTGCGCAAAAAAAGCAAGCCCCAAGGAATGATATCACATCACTCCCTGGGGTCTTGCCCAAAATAACCATTATGAGAAATGTCGCTACACTATCCGATTAGATATGCGCAGCGATCCAATCTCCTACCTCAGAAGTTGAGTGCTTCTCGCCGTCACCTGCGAGATCCTCAGTTACAAATCCCTGCTCAATGCTTGCAGTGACAGCGTCGCGGATTGCCTTGCCCTCCTCCTTGAGTTTGAATGCATACTCAAACATCATGGCGGCAGAGAGAATAGTAGCCAACGGATTAGCGATATTCTTGCCTGCAGCCTGAGGATAAGAGCCATGGATAGGCTCGAAGAGGCTGGTGTGCTCGCCAATGGAAGCAGAGGCGAGAAGACCCATGGAGCCGGCGATGACGCTGGCCTCGTCTGTCAGAATGTCGCCGAATGTGTTCTCGGTCACAAGGACGTCGAAGAACTTGGGACATGTGACAATCTTCATGGCCGCGTTGTCAACAAACATATAGTCTGTGGTGACATCGGGATATTTGGGAGCCATCTCCTGAGCGACCTCGCGCCAGAGGCGTGAAGACTCAAGGACATTGGCCTTGTCTACAACAGTGAGGTGCTTGCGGCGGAGCTGAGCATACTCGAAAGCGAGTTTGAGGATGCGCTCAACCTCAAAACGATGATAGAGGTTGGTGTCATAGGCCGTGTCGCCATTGTCACGACGGCCCTTCTCACCGAAATACATGCCGCCCGTAAGCTCACGGACGCAGAGGAACTCAGCACCCTCGACAAGCTCGCGCTTGAGCGGGCTCTTATCAATGAGGCTCTTGTAAGTCTCCATAGGGCGGAGGTTAGCGAAGAGACCGAGTTTCTTACGCATGGCGAGGAGGCCGTTCTCAGGGCGCACCTTAGCGGTTGGGTTGTTATCATAGCGAGGATCGCCTACGGCGCCAAAGAGTACGGCGTCGCTCTTGAGGCAAGTCTGGAAAGTGTCCTCAGGGAATGGGTCGCCAGTGGCATCGATGGCACAAGCGCCTACAAGACCCTTGGTGAAAGTGGCCTCATGGCCGAACTTCTTGCAGACGGCATTGACTGCCTTGACTGCCTGCTCAACGACCTCGGGACCGATTCCGTCGCCCGGGAGAAGCGCGATATTGAATTTCATCTTTATATGATTATATGTTTTTATATTCGGACTAAATGATGTTCAGCATTTTGACAGTCGCCTTGATTGCGGCCTCAGTCTGGTCGGCGTCGAGGCCTCGCGTGCGCAATTCCTGTCCGTCATTATCCCAGACAATGACAGTCTCAACAAGAGCGTCGGTCTTACCTCCTGGGGGAATTGAGACCTTATAGTCAACCAGTTTGGGGTGATTTCGGCCAAGGCGGTCATAAATCTTCCACAGGGCTTTCATGAAAGCGTCATACTGGCCATCGCCTCGGCTTGTATCCTCATACTCCTGCCCATCTATTGAGAGGCGGACTGTCGCAACAGGTTTAAGTCCGCGCGTAAGGCTGAGGCAATAATTGACGACCTTGATTGAGTCCGGCCTCTGCTGGGCGGAAGAGGGAAGAGAGCCACGGAGAACATCGGCCACAATGAATGGGAGATCCTCGGCAGAGAGACTCTCCTTTTTGTCGCCAAGCTCAATGACACGCTGAGTTACAAGCTTAATCTGCTCGGACGACAGATTCATGCCGAGCTCTTGGAGATTTTTGGAGATATTGGCCTTGCCGCTGAGTTTACCAAGAGCGTAGCGGCGGACGCGGCCGAAACGCTCAGGCAACAGTGGGTTGCAATAGAGGTTGCCCTTATTGTCGCCATCGGCGTGGACACCAGCAGTTTGGGTGAAGACAGAGTCACCGACCACGGGTTTATTATCGGGGATACGCACGCCGGACAGGCTCTCCACCATGCGGCAGACATGCGTCAGACGCTTCTCATTGATTGAGTTAGGCACACCAAGCATATCATTGAGCACTGCCACCACAGAGGCCAAGGGCGCATTGCCGGCGCGTTCGCCGAGACCATTGACAGTAGTGTGAAGACCCGTCACACCGCCTTTGACCGCACCCATGACGTTGGCCACAGCCATGTCATAGTCATTATGCGCATGGAAATCGAAGCGCAGACCAGGGTAGCGTGTCGTTATGTCGTGACAGAACTCGAAAGCCTCGTCGGGGTTGAGGATGCCAAGAGTGTCGGGGAGCATGAAACGCTCAATGGGCTCATGTTGAAGCCTGTCGATCATGAAATAGACATAATCGCGCGAGTTTTTCATGCCGTTGCTCCAGTCCTCAAGATAGAGATTGACACGGAGACCATGCTTGACGGCCATGTCCACATTGGCGATAATATCAGCCGCATGCTCCTCAGGGGATTTGCGGAGCTGTTCAGAGACATGGTGAAGCGAGCCCTTGGCCAAAAGGTTAAGCACCTTGCCACCGGCACGACAGATCCAATCGATGGAAGCCCCAGAATCTACAAAACCGAGAATTTCCACCTTGCCGAGGTGACCATTTTTGCGAGCCCAGGTGCAGATGTCGGTAGCGGCCTCAAGCTCGCCAGCTGAGACTCGCGCCGAGGCAATCTCGATTCGGTCGACAAGAGCCTCGTCAATAAGCATTTTGGCTATTGAAAGTTTCTCACCGTGGTTGAACGAGACGCCGGCCGTCTGCTCGCCGTCGCGCAGTGTCGTGTCTAATATTTCTAACATTGACCCTGATAGAGATGTCGCTTAACTGTTCATTTTGATGTTTGTGAGAGAAGGAAGCCGCATAGCCAAAAAACGACCTCTTCATCATGGAGACGAAGAGGCCGGCTTTTCATATCTTAACACTCCGCATACTCTCCGACAAGGAAGACATATGCGATGCAAGTGTCATTATTAGCAGGCTATTGGCAGTTTGCCTCCTCGTATTTCTCCGTCTTCTCCTTATTGGTGAGAAGGTAGTCGATGTCATCGAGGCCATTCATAAGGCAGTGCTTCTTGTAGCCGTTGATGTCGAACTTCTCGCTCTTGCCCGTGGCCTCGTTGGTGATGGTCTGATTGGGCAGGTCGACTTTTACCTTCATCTTGGGGTTGGCCTTGATGCTGTCAAACAGCTCGGCGAGGAAACCCTCAGAGACAACCACGGGAAGTACGAAATTGTTGAGCTCGTTGTTCTTATGGATGTCAGCGAAGAAACTTGAAACGACGACACGGAAGCCGTAGCCAGCGATGGCCCAAGCGGCGTGTTCACGACTTGAGCCAGAGCCGAAGTTCTTGCCAGCCACGAGGATGCAACCTGAATAGGTGGGATCATTAAGCACGAAATCTTTCTTTGTCCCATCCGGGTTGAAACGCCAATCGCGGAAAAGGTTATCGCCGAAGAACTTCTCTTCTTTGGTAGTTGCCTTTAGGAAACGAGCGGGTATAATTTGGTCGGTATCTACGTTTTCAATTGGGAGAGGCACACAAGTGCTCTCAATCACGTCGAATTTCTGCTTCATAATCTAACTGTCTTTATGTTTCTTGGTTTTCGGAACCGCCTAAGACACAGGTCATGACGGCGTCCTACCAAGGCGTGGGGCAAATTTACGAAATTAATGTGTAATTTGCGCTTGCCACGTGAAACTTGCAATCCTAATTACGTGATGCTCTTAAAGCAAAAACCAGACCAAAGCGGGAGTCGCCAATGGTTCAATAGAGATGTGCGGTATCAGTCGCCAATGACGAACTGCGGATGAGCCATTGCCCAATCATAGAAACGCTGGACGCCGTCTTGAATTGTCACAGCGGGGCGATAGTGGAAATCACGCTCAAGCCGCATAGTGTCAGCATAGGTGCAATAGACATCACCGGGCTGCATGCCCTCCATTTTCATTATCGCTTTTTTGCCTGCGACATTCTCTAAGGTCGAAATGAAATCCATGAGACAGACAGGCTCAGAATGGCCTATGTTGTAGACATAATGCGGTATCTCAGCCTCATGAGGGTGCGGAAGCATCCGCGCCACGCCCTCGACAATGTCATCGACATATGTGAAGTCGCGCTTCATGTCACCACCATTGAAGACACGGATAGGTTCGCCTCGCAAAATGGAGCGGAGGAAGAGGAACGGGGCCATGTCGGGTCTGCCCCAAGGGCCATAGACAGTGAAGAAGCGCACGCCCGTGGCAGGGATGTGGTAGAGGTTAGAGTAGGCGTAGGCCATGAGCTCGTTGCTCTTTTTGGTAGCGGCATAGAGGCTCACGGGGCTGTCAGTATGGTCAGTCTCGGCATAGGGAAAGTGGTCGCCCTTGCCATAGACGCTGCTTGAGCTGGCGTAGACGAGGTGCTTCACCTGATGATGACGGCAGTTCTCCAGGATATTCAGGAAACCGACTACATTACTCTCAATGTAGGCGTAGGGGTTTTGAATGGAGTACCTGACACCAGGCTGGCCTGCCAAATTGACCACATAGTCAAACTTCTCGGAATCAAAAAGTTCTCCCATGCGCTCCCTGTCCGTCAAATCCATCTTGACAAACCGGAACGCCGGCATCACGCGGTTGCTGACGAGACTGCCCTCTGAGACTTCGGACTTGTCTATGCCCAGATCGGCGAGACGGGCGTATTTGAACTCCGGGTCGTAATAGTCATTGATGTTATCGAGGCCGACGACCTCATATCCTTGCGCAATGAGTTTACCAACCAGCGCGTGACCGATGAAACCGGCCGCGCCCGTAACCAATGCTTTCATTCGTTTAAATCTTCATGTTCCTTTTCATCCGCAGAGGCGGACTTATGCAGAATGACCAAATTGCGCACATAGGCCACGAGTCCGAAAGACTGGCCGACAATGAGCACAATGTCATGCCTCATGATGCCATAGGAGACGATGGTCAGCGACCCCACGAGACTGATGACCCAAAAACCTTTGGGAAGTGCGGACTCACGATCTCGGCGCGAGTAGATCCACTGATAGACGAAACGGAGGGTGAACAAAATCTGCCCCGCCGAGCCAAAGATCAGCAGCCAGAGCGGCACGCTGTCGTTTCGGAAAAACTTGTCAAAATACTCAGCCGCATGGCTCGCCACGAAACAGAGGACAACGACAGGCGTGAGTGTCAACACCCATCGAAGCGCTCGCGGCGCCTTGTCCCAAACGCCCTTCAGCTTAAGGTTCCACAGATAGACGTAATAGGAGACCATCTGTCCCATTACGATTGCGAAATCGTCTCGCAACCATCCGTAGATGAAAAGGAGATAGGAGCCCGCGAGGCTCAGCAGCCAAAAGAGAGATGGCGACAACACCTGATGCGCCTTCTCGCTGCGAATCCACTGCACAAGGATTCGGGCAGAGAAAAAAGCTTGCGCCAAGAATCCTATGGCCACAATCGCCAAATTGTTCTCCATCCTCGCAAGGGGTTGTTATTCGGCGATATTGCTTTTAGCCACAGAGTAATTGATGTAGCGGCTCTTCATCCAGCGATAGGCGAAGCAGTCGACAAAAGGAGCCACAAGGCGGTTCCACAAATGGTATTTAGATACTCCGGCTGTGCGAGGAAAGTGACGGACAGGTACTTGCTTGACCTTGCCCTCCTGCAGTTGGATGAGCGCAGGGAGGAAACGGTGCATACCTGTGAAGAAGGGTACGCGGCGCGCATAGTCAGTGTGCATGACCTTGAGCGGGCAACCAGTGTCCTGCACTCCGTCATGAGTCATCATGCGTCGGAAGCCGTTGGCTATCTTGCTTTGGATGTTCTTGAAGAAAGAGTCTTTTCGGTTGGCACGGATGCCCATGACAAGCTCATAGTCCGCAATGTGCTCCATAAGGAGGTCAAAATCCTCAGGGGCAGTCTGCAAATCGGCATCAATGTAACCCACGTAGGGCGACTCTGCGGCATCAATACCCGCCTTCATGGCTGCGCTCAGTCCGCTATTCTTGGCCAACGAGATGAAGAAGAAGCCATCTTGGCGCGAGCAAGCCTCCTCAATTAGTCGGAGGCTGTCGTCTTTCGAGCCGTCATTCACAAAGAGCACGCACGACTTGTTGGGCGCAGTGGCTATATAGGAGCTCAGACGCTGCTCCAGGTTGGCCATGTTGTCCTGCTCATTATAGACAGGGACGACAATGGTCAGTTTATATTCACGTGTTTTATTCATCTACCGTTATTTTATCCTCGCCCGTCTCTTCCGGTTCAGAGGACAGGCCCGCCTTTGCGGGGAAATATATTATTGCGCTGTTGCCAACGAATATGGGTTCAAGTTCTGAGTAGACCGCCTCAGCGTATTTGCCCGAGGTGACGAAGAGAGTATTATCGAGCCTCTCCTCTAATTCTGAGGCAGAGGGAGGGTCGGGAAACTCATCGAGAGTCAACTCATTGACATCATAGCCGAGCAAGACGTCAAGACACTCCGCGCTTGAGAGGTGCCATGAGGTGACGCCTGTGCTGCCTTTCTGCTCGGACACCTCCTTAATCTTTTGCGACAAGGCATTATAGCCTATATACTGATTAATGGAGGGAACACCCCATGAGCCTGCAAAGATAGTAACAATCAATGTCGCGGCCGCGCAAACTGCCGATTTCTCAATCACATTTTCTTTAGCGCGGAAGAGAATGACAACTGACGATAAGGCTCCGGCGCTAAGCAGGGCCGCCGCCACATAGAACGGCGCGTGATCAAGATAATCGAGACCATTATGCACTAAGAAGACGAACGCCGGCAGCGCAGCCGCCAAAACGACAAGCGGCAGGCCAAGGCACACGCGCTTAGCCCACAGATTAAACTTGGGCAAAGACAATGCGCAGGCGTAGACAAGGAGAGGAAGAAGTGGCAGTGTGTAAACCTGCAACTTGGAGTCGACGCATGAGACAAGGATGAATGAGGCCAAGGCGGCTACGCCGAAAAACTTTTGCGTCTCACCCATCTCTTTACGTCCAAAGAGCACAGACGAGCCAAGGGATCCGAGCAGAAGCAGCGACCAGGGCGCGATGATATACCAAATGGCTATGCAATAATAGTAGAACGGGTGGCTATGATAGAACGCATTGACAGCTCGGCCGACAGTCTGATGAAACAGGAGGTTATTCAGATAGTCAGGACCACCCTCCACGAACACTGCGCCAAACCAAGCGGAGCATCCGCCCAAGAGGACAAGCCAAGTTCGCCATCCCCACATTTTCCCAGCCTCTCGCCAACGGCCAACGGAGACCAAGTAGGCCAAAGTGCCAACCAAGGGAAAGCCGAAGCCGAGCGGGCCCTTGGTGAAAACAGCCAAGAAAATCCACACGGGGAAAAGCCACTGCTCACGCTTGACATTGCAATCATGGATGATGCGCCAGAAAGAACGGAAAGCCAAGATAATGAACAGAGTCATGAGCATGTCCATCCTCATGATGACCGCCGGGCCGAGGAAATAGACAGAGGTCATGAGCATGAGGCCCGCAGCAAGGCGACCTACCGGACTCATCTCATTCTTGACCCATTGGTCCATGACGCGGATGACGCCGAAAGCTGGAATAAGTGAGAAAAGAGACAGAATCAACCCACTATTGAGCCCCGTCAGGGAGCGCAGAAGCATGACAATCCACAGATATAGGGGTGGCTTGTCGGCATACGGGACACCATGACTGGTGAAAGAGAAGAAGGTGTGATTACGCAACGCCTCGTCGGCAATGCCGAGATAGCGCAACTCATTGTCAGGAGAGAAGTCGCGCATGGCGAAGAGTGGCAGGAGGGCAGCCAAGACCCCGCAATATGCCAAGATTTCAACAATACGCTGCTTATCTGTTGTCATTCTATCGTCGGGATATTAAAAATTTATTTGACAAAGTTACTTTCAAAAGGGCTCAAGGCTGTTACAGTTGAGTTAAAAAGAACCTTTAGGACTGTAAAATCAACTTTTAGGACAGAAGAAGAGACACAGTAATTGGCAATCTTAAGAGCGGCAGTTTGGCCGCCTGTCACTAATTGTAGCTATCTTTGCGAGGATAAGGTGCCATTGTTACCTAACCTGTCAAAGCACAGGAGCAGAGCCAGGCTTACATTGTTTTTGTCGTGGCAAGAAAAGGAGCATAGGCATGATAATGAACCCATTGTAAAAAGAGGCAATGAGCATAGCAGTAGTCAAATATAACGCAGGCAACATACGTTCCGTTCTCAACGCGCTCGGTCGAGTAGGCGTGGAGGCGGAGCTGACGGACGACCCGGAGAGGCTCCGCTCGGCGGACAAAGTTATTTTCCCCGGCCAAGGCGAGGCTTCGACCACCATGGCGCACCTCAAGCAGACGGGGTTGGACAACGTCATCCGTTCCCTCCGTCAGCCAGTCTTGGGCATCTGCGTGGGCATGCAATTGCTGTGCAAGCACTCAGAGGAGGGCGATGTCGACTGCCTCGGTGTGTTTGACGCTCCAGTTCTGAAATTTCCCATCCCGACGCCTAATCCGCTCAACCTCAAAGTCCCACAAATGGGATGGAACAGCATATATGACGTCAAGAGTCCGCTCTTCACTCCCGATCAAGAGGGGGCGTTTGTCTATTGCATACACAGCTACTATGTGCCAGTGGGACCTTACACAGTCGCCACGAGCCGCCACAGCGTAGAGTACAGTAACGCCATCCGCCAAGATAACTTCTTCGCCACGCAGTTCCACCCGGAGAAGAGCGGGTCGGTGGGAGAGCAGATATTGAAGAACTTCCTGTCAATATAGCCATACCCACATATAGGGAAGAGCCGCAACTGCACTACGGACAGACAACTAAAGAAAACACAGTCGCCGCCCCGGCATCACGCAGGGGCGGCGACTTTCTCTCTGCCTATTTAGAGAGCCCTCGGGCCCTTAGCCCAAGAGTGAGTAAGTGATGGTGAGCCCCGCCATGACGACGGACACCATGCTCATTAATTTGATAAGAATGTTTAGTGATGGTCCTGACGTATCTTTGAAAGGGTCACCCACGGTGTCACCCACGACAGCCGCCTTGTGGCAGTCGGAGCCTTTGCCGCCGTAATTGCCCTTCTCAATAAACTTCTTAGCGTTGTCCCATGCGCCACCGGCATTATTCAGCATAACGGCCAAAGTGAAACCGGCGGTCAATCCGCCACCCAAGAGGCCAATGACACCCGCCACTCCGAAGAGGAGGCCAATCACGACAGGAACCACAATAGCCAAAATGGAGGGGAGAATCATCTCAGTCTGCGCACCCTTGGTTGAAATCTCTACGCAACGCGCATAGTCAGGAGTGCCTTTACCCTCAAGAATACCGGGAATCTCACGGAATTGCCTGCGCACCTCGTCAACCATCTTGCTCGCCGCGCGTCCAACGGCCTTCATACTCAAAGCGCAGAAGAGGAAAGCCATCATCGCGCCAATAAAGAGGCCGCCAAGGAGCATGGGATTGAAAAGTGATAAATCGAAGGCTGAGACGAAATCGCGCATTGTAGCGTCAGAGAGGGCAATGGCCCCGTCCGGGATCTGAACCGCCTTATTGGTATAGAAAACGGTATCGCCAATCTGCTTAAGTCCGTCGCCCTCATTAGCGATGCGCACGAGCCACATCTTCACCTCCTCAATATAGGCGGCGAGAAGAGCCATGGCGGTAAGGGCCGCCGAGCCTATGGCAAAGCCCTTGCCCGTGGCTGCCGTCGTGTTGCCAAGACCATCGAGAGCGTCAGTCCGCTCACGGACCTCAGCGGGCAGGCCACTCATCTCGGCGTTGCCACCAGCGTTATCAGCAATGGGGCCGAATGCGTCAGTGGCAAGCGTCACACCGAGAGTAGAGAGCATGCCGACAGCCGCGAAGCCTATGCCATAGACACCCATGGCGTAGTTAGAGAAACCGCCAGCGCAGCCGAAAGCCGCAATGATGGCAGCCGCCACAATGACCACGGGCAGCCAAGTTGACATCATGCCGACAGCTATGCCCTCAATGATAGTCGTGGCCGAACCTTGCTGAGTCTGAGCCGCGATACCCTTGGTTGGCTTATATTCGTCAGATGTGAAATATTCCGTTCCCTGACCAATTATGACACCTGCGACCAAACCGGCCACCACGGAGCCGAAAATTCCCCAAGAGAGCATTCCGAACCACGCCATGAGAGCCACAGCCACAAGGATGAGCAAAGATGAGCCGCCAGTGCCAAGAAGCAGGGCGCGGAGCAAATTCTTTTGGCTCGCCCCCTCGCTGGTCCGCACGGCAAAGACACCGACAATAGAGAGGATTGTTCCTATGGCGGCCACAATCATGGGAGCCACGATGAGACTCCACTGCATTTCGTCAGATATGGCAGGGATGGCTGCGCCAAGAGCCGCAGTTGAAAGTATTGAGCCGCAATAGCTTTCATAGAGGTCAGCGCCCATGCCGGCCACGTCACCTACATTGTCGCCCACATTATCTGCAATGGTAGCGGGATTTCTGGGGTCATCCTCGGGGATGCCAGCCTCAACCTTGCCGACAAGGTCAGCGCCCACGTCAGCCGCCTTAGTATATATGCCGCCACCTACACGGGCAAAGAGAGCCTGCGTTGAGGCGCCCATGCCGAAAGTAAGCATCGTGGCGGTTATCTCGACCATCTTGGTGTGAACGTCAGTGCCGGGATGGACCAGCGTCAGACCGCAGAAGTCGAGGCCAGTCTGCATATTTTCCGGAGTGAAAACAAGGTCATTGAGAATATAGAACCAAGCCGCGATATCAAAAAGTCCAAAACCGACAACCACGAGCCCCATGACCGCGCCAGAGCGGAAAGCGACGCGGAGACCTTTATTAAGGCTCTCCCGAGCGCCATTGGCGGTACGAGCCGACGCATTTGTGGCAGTCTTCATGCCCAGATAGCCACAGAGTCCGCTGAAGAAGCCGCCCGTGAGGAAAGCCACAGGGACAAACGGGTTCTGCACACCCATATAGGCGAGCACCGCAAGCAGCACAGCCAATGCGATGAACACCTTGAGAACCACGCCATACTGGCGGCGCAGATAAGCCATGGCACCGTCTCGCACATAGCCTGCAATCTCGGCCATGCGAGGGGTTCCCTCACTATTTTTCATCATTCCCCTGTAGAAGAGCCATGCGAAGAACAGCGCTACAACCGAGCTCAGGGGAACAAGCCAGAAGTAAAGGTGCATGATGATTTGATTTATGGTTATCTTGCGTAAAAATATGCAAACTATTGTTATTACACAAGAAACGAATTACATTTTTTCTCAATTTTGTCTCAGAATGGTGTTTTTGCGTTCTTCTGATTTAGAGTGAACTCCCATACAAGAGATACAGGCGAAAACACGATGACCAGACAAACCCCTATTAATATAAAATGAAGAAAACCCTAATGTTCGCCCTTGGCATCTGCGCCACGGCATGCGTTTTCACCTCCTGCTCAGACGACGAGGATGTTGCCCCCGAGTACACCAATCTCATAACCTTCGAGGATGCTGAGATTGACGCAAAGGTGGGTTACGTTAACAATAAGTCATACACGGCCGACGGCGTGGAGTTCGTCAACAACTTCAACGAGGCTTGGTCCAGCTGGAGTGGATTCGCAACCAGCCAGTTGCACGACAAGGAGACGGCAGGTTATCAGAACCAGTACTCCATATATGGTGACGGCGGGGCAAACGGCTCCAAGACCTTCGCAGTGGCATATGACGCATTTGACTATGGCAAGCCTGTCATCAAGACCACCGATGGCAAACTCATCGAGCCTGTCTACGCCTACTTCCAGCTCACGACCTACGCCACCCTCGCGCTCCGCGACGGCAACGACGGATACTTGGGCACAGCAGTCCAGCTGACAACTGAGAAAGCCAACTACTTCAACGTCACCATTGACGGATATGTAGACGGGACAAAGACCAGCAGCATGGTCGTCTACTTGGGCGACTACCGCGACAGCAAGAGCTACCTCATGACCGAGTGGACCAAGGTTGACCTTAAGGACCTCGGCAAAGTGGATCAGATTATTCTGACCATTGGGGGCTCTGAAGACCTCTATGGCGCTTATGGTTTCAATGCGCCGGCCTACATTGCCATGGACGACTTCGCTTTCAACACCGTAAGCGAGTAAGAAGAGACAAAATAAAGACGACGGCCCCGCCTGCAGAGAGTTTGCAGACGGGGCCGTCGTTATTTTAATTATTAAAGCTCAGTGCTTGCTTGGGAACTATACTCCCTCAGGGATAGCGGATTACAAATGGTCAATCATGTCGGCACTGACGCAAATGGTCACCTCCACACGCCTGTTCTTGTCTCGCCCCTCAATCAAATGGTTATCAGCCAAAGGATAGTCATAAGAGAAACCGCGGGTCTCGACCCGAGTTGAGTCCACACCCTGACGGACGAGCAGATTGCCCACAGCCAAGGCTCGGCGGAAAGAGACAGTCATGTTCTCGTCATAAGGGCCCACATTGTCCGTGTGGCCATCGACAAAGACATCCGCAAATGCCCAGACATCAGTCAGCTGAGCGGACAGGCGCTCCATGGCCAAGCGCGTAACGCTGTTATAGCCCGTCACATTGGGGTCGGCAGTCATTCCCTCACCGCTGAGCGTCAGGCGGATAGAGAGCAGCCCGTTGACATCGCGGGGCGTTGACACGCCTACACCCTCAATAACCTTGAGACTATCCGCTTTCGAGCGCACCATCCTGTCTATCAACCTCATGGTGCGAGCGTCCATCTTGGGCAGGCCTGAGCGGCCAGCCACAGGACTCTGGACAGTCACAGTCCAGTCGGTGCGCTGAGCCTTCACGAGGGACGGAGACGCGGCAAACGCGAAGAGCAGCAAGAGGGCGAGAGGTTTCATGGGCAAAATGGGATGTGTCTTAATCTTGCCAAAGGTAATCATTTTCGGCATAAAATAAGCGGAGCGCAAAGTCATCAAGACCTTGCGCCCCGCCTTATCTGTCTATTGCTGATTAAGCTTACTTAGCCTCAGCCTCAGCCGCGTTGATCATATCCTGGCTTGCAGTGATGTAGACCTCGACACGACGGTTCTGGGTACGGCCCTCGGCAGTGCTGTTGTCAGCCACGGGGTACTCAGAAGCGAGGCCACGGGTGGTGATGCGAGACTTAGAGATGCCATTGGCAACGAGGACATCGGTAACGGCCTGAGCGCGTGCGAGAGAGAGCTTCTCGTTGACAGCGGTTGAGCCGGTTGAGTCGGTGTGACCCTCGACAGTGATGTCGGCGGTAGAGACATCCTCACCAGAAGAGAGAGTCTTGGCGAAGTTGACGAGAGCGGTCTTAGCAGACGCGCTGAGAGTGCTCTTGCCGGTAGCGAACTTGAGGCCGTCCTCACCGAAAGTGACCTGGATGGCGGTCAGACCGTTCTGGTCGGTGACCTCCTGAACCTTAGCCTCCTCAATGGCGGCGAGCTCAGCCTTCTTCTTATCCATCTTCTTGCCGATGATGATGCCTGCGGTGGTACCGACAGCAGCACCAGCTGCAGCGCCGATGAGGGCGCCCTTCTTACGGTTATTCTTGGCTACGAGTGCGCCTACGCCTGCGCCTACAGCAGCACCTGCGCCGCCGCCGATAAGGCCGCCCTTGGTTGCGCTGCTGGCGTTGCAGCCAGTCAGAACGATGGCGGTGCAGAGACCTGCCATCACGAAGAGGTTCTTCAATTTCATTGTGTTATGTGAATTTAGTTGATTAAGCTGGTAAAGCAGTCCCACGCGGAGACGCTGCAATATACGCAAAGTGCGTGCCATTTGTTCCGTTTTTATTTCGCAAAACTTTAATGAATATTCATTCGCCCGAGGCTGCATAAGGTTTCAACATAGTGCACGGCACAAACGGGATAGAGGACTGGGGAGCCAAGGCAGGTTGGCGAAGTGTGGGGAAAAGGCGAATTAGGCGAGCCGTTCTGCGTGAATTATAGCACATTGAGAGGGCGAACTTGTTAAGATAGTCACCATCGAAGACGAAGAGCGGCGCCAAGCGCAGAAAGTGTAGCAAATGTGACATTTCAATTATAGGCGGCAAATTGCCATTTGCGCGATTTTTATGTAATTTCGCCCTTGTTTGCGGAGGTGCGGGTTCGCCTTGTGAAGCGTACGCCATCCGCAGCCGTGCCCTCAGGAAAAATATTTCATCACACATTATATAATAATGGTACACGAAGTAAGGAAAGTGGTCATTCTCGGATCCGGAGCCCTCAAGATTGGCGAGGCCGGCGAGTTCGACTATTCGGGTTCACAGGCGCTCAAGGCCTTAAAGGAGGAGGGTGTGCGCACCGTCCTCATCAACCCCAACATCGCGACGATCCAGACGTCCGAGAACATTGCGGACAAGATTTATTTCCTGCCGGTAACTCCCTACTTCGTGGAGCGCGTCATCGAGAAGGAGCGCCCAGACGGCATCCTCCTCTCCTTCGGCGGTCAGACGGCACTAAACTGCGGCGTGGCCCTCTTCAAGAGCAAAGTGCTTGAGAAGTATAACGTCCGCGTGCTTGGCACCCCCGTCGAGGCCATCATTGACACCGAGGACCGCGAGATCTTCGCCAACATGCTCAAGAGCATCGACGTCAAGACTCCCCACTCCATCGCTGTCAACACTGTCGAGGAGGCCCTTGAGGCTTCTGACAAGATCGGCTTCCCTATCATCGTACGCGCGGCCTACACCCTTGGCGGCATGGGTTCAGGCTTCTGTTCAAACCGCGAGGAGCTCATCCAGCGCGCCGAGAACGCACTTTCTTACTCCAACCAGATTCTCGTAGAGGAGAGCCTCAAGGGATGGAAAGAGGTGGAGTATGAGGTTGTGCGCGACGCGTATGACAACTGCATCACCGTCTGCAACATGGAGAACTTCGACCCGCTCGGCATCCACACCGGCGAGAGCATCGTGGTCGCCCCATCGCAGACCCTCACCAACAGCGAGTATCACAAGCTTCGCGAGCTCGCCATCAAGATTGTCCGCCACGTGGGCATCGTGGGCGAGTGTAATGTGCAGTACGCCCTCGACCCGTATTCTGAGGACTATCGAGTAATCGAGATTAACGCCCGTCTGAGCCGCTCTTCGGCTCTCGCGTCAAAGGCCACCGGCTACCCGTTGGCATTCGTCGCAGCCAAGCTGGGTCTCGGCTATGGCTTGTGGGAGCTTAAGAACTCTGTAACCAAGACTACCCCGGCATTCTTTGAGCCAGCTCTTGACTACATCGTCTGCAAGATCCCCCGCTGGGACCTCGGCAAATTCGCCGGCGTCTCAAAGCAGATTGGCTCAAGCATGAAATCGGTTGGCGAGATCATGGCCATCGGCCGCTCATTTGAGGAGGTCATCCAGAAAGGCCTCCGCATGGTGGGCCAGGGCATGCACGGCTTCTGCGGCAACCAGCCACTCAAGAATATTGACATCCGTCAGGAGCTTGAGAACCCGACGGATAAGCGCGTCTTCGCCATCTCGGAGGCCATGGCCAACGGCATGACAGTTGACGAGATTCATGAGATAACCAAGATTGACAAGTGGTTCCTCTATAAGCTCGAGCACCTTGACCAGATTCGCCGCAAGCTGTCTGAGGCCAAGCATGTCTCCGGCGTATCGGACGACCTGCTGCGCGAGGCCAAGAAATGCGGCTTCTCTGATTTCCAGATTGCCCGCCTCGTCAACAAAGACTCAACTCGCAAGATGGAGGAGCAGCAGCTTGAGGTCCGCAACTACCGCAAGAGCCGCGCCATCGTCCCCGTCGTCAAGCAGATTGACACCATGGCAGGCGAGTTCCCCGCTCAGATTAACTACCTCTACCTCACATACTCAGGCACTGAGAACGACGTCCATTACTTGGGCGACCACAAGTCTGTCATTGTTCTTGGCTCAGGCGCCTACCGCATCGGTTCATCCGTCGAGTTTGACTGGTGCTCGGTGAACGCCATCAACACCATCAAGAGCCAGGGATTGCGCTCTGTGATGATCAACTACAACCCTGAGACCGTGTCTACGGACTATGACGTTTGCGACCGACTCTACTTTGACGAGTTGACCGAGGAGCGCGTGCTCGACATCATAGACCTTGAGAACCCGAAGGGCGTAATAGTCTCAGTAGGTGGCCAGATTCCTAACAACTTGGCCATGAAGCTCTACCGCCGCAATGTACCCATCCTTGGCACATCGCCAATCAACATTGACCGTGCGGAGAACCGTTCCAAGTTCTCAAGCCTTTTGGATGAGCTCCACATCGACCAGCCGCGCTGGAGCGAGCTCACCACCATTGACGACATCTACAAATTCGTTGACGAGGTCGGTTTCCCTGTTCTCGTCCGCCCGAGCTATGTGCTCTCAGGCGCAGCCATGAACGTCGTATCCAACCGCGAAGAGCTTGGTTATTTCCTCAACCTTGCGGCCAACGTATCGAAAGAGTTCCCCGTCGTCGTATCGCAGTTCATTGAGCAGGCTAAGGAGATTGAGCTTGACGCCGTTGCTCAGGGTGGCGACATTGTAGCCTACGCCATTTCGGAGCACGTCGAGTTCGCAGGCGTACACTCAGGTGACGCAACCATCGTCTTCCCTCCGCAGAAGCTCTATGTCGAGACCGTCAAGCGCATCAAGAGAGTCGCGCGCAAGATTGCCAAGGCTCTTGAGATTAGCGGTCCGTTCAACATGCAGCTCATGGCCAAGAACAACGACATCCTGGTCATCGAGGTCAACCTCCGCGCCAGCCGCTCGTTCCCATTCGTCAGCAAGGTTCTCAAAGTCAACCTCATCGAGCTTGCCACCCGTGTCATGCTCGGCTTGCCGGTTGAGAAACCCGCCAAGAACCTCTTCGACATTGACTACGTTGGCATCAAGGCTCCGCAGTTCAGCTTCGCGCGCCTCCAGAAGGCAGACCCCGTCTTGGGCGTAGACATGTCATCAACGGGCGAGGTAGGCTGCATTGGCAACACATTTGACGACGCAATCCTCGAGTCTATGCTCTCAGTGGGTTATCGCATTCCGAAGAAGAACGTACTCATCTCGTCAGGCGGCTCACGTTCCAAGCTTGAGCTTCTCGACGCAGCTAAGCTCCTCAAGGCCAAGGGTTATAACATCTACGCCACCCATGGCACACAGAAGTACTTGGAGGAGAACGGAGTGGAGAGCACACTGCTCTACTGGCCCGATGAGAACCAGCAGCCTAACGTAGTCGACTACATCCGCGATAAGAAGATCGACCTGGTCATCAACATTCCGAAGAACCTTACTCACAACGAGTTGGCCAACGGGTATAAGATTCGTCGTGACGCCATCGACTTCAACGTGCCCCTCATCACTAACGCACGTCTCGCCTCCGCCTTCATCAAGGCGTTCACCAAGATGGGAGCAGACGAGGTACCCATCAAGTCTTGGGACGAGTATTAGAAAGATGCTGTTCGGCTAACATAAAGATGCCAAAGCGAGCCATGACGTGACAATGAAAAGTCACAAGATTGGCGACAAATAAGAAAGCCGCGGCCCTGAGGTAAAAATCTCAGGGCCGCGGCCTTTTTTATTTCAAGGCTATTTATGCCTGACGAGATGTTGAGATGTTTTTTTACTTCTTCATCATCAGCTTGCCATTCTGGATGAAGAGGCCATGAGGATTGGCAATGCGTCGGCCCGTCAAATCGTAAGAGATGCCCGTCTCGTCATCAGAGGGGACAACGACAGGGCGTGAACTTGAGGGCTTACGCTTAGACTGCTCAGGCCACTCTATTTGCCAAGTTATGGGGTCATCGTCATAGCCATCCAATAGGTGGAGATTTTGGACTTTGGAGATCTCTGTACTCGTCTCGCCCAACCAGCCGCAGTATTGGAAAATGCCGCAGACCACCTTGACATATTTGACGCTCTTAATCTCCTCACCAATGCGTATTCCATCATTATCGACGGCCCAATCAATGTCAAAAGTGTTATACCTATTAACACCTTGCGCATTAGGGTTGAGCTTATCGTCGCTATTTGGGGCGGCGTCAACATAGCCAAAAGCGTCGGCCGAATAGCGGTATTGCACCCAATAAGTGCCTTTGCCGCTCTGATCAATGGCATTGTTTGGCAATTTGCCACCGCTGAAGGTAAGAGTCTCTTCATCAATCCAGCTGGGCCAATATGTCTGCTTATGGAATGAGTTCTTAATGTGATAGCCAGTCGAATCGCGTTTCTCCTTGGTCTGCGGGTCTGTCCATGAACACTCATAGTAGATATAATTGTCATAGACTGAGCAGTATTGGCTATGCTCGCCCGTCTCGGCTGTTGGCTTGTAATAGGTGATGGAGAAATCATGGATTTCGGTGGTATAATATTCACTTCCAGCCAATTCATACCATACCACGTCATCGAGATTATCACCCACGCCAACATAGACAATGCCGGGTTCAATGGACCCGCCAATGGTCGAGTCGCCATAGACGGGATCGGATGCGGCATAGAACGCGTTACCGTTAATCAAGAAATCGGAACCCTCTTTGTTCTCAACAGGCTCATCGAACTCAAAGACCGCATAGCCGCCATAAGTGCCGAGGTGGAGGAGACTGCCCTCCAAAAGATATTCCGTCGCCTTGGTCAAAATTTCATCCTTCGTGTCACCCTCATCATAGTCAGGCAAAGCGTTGACGAACTGGCCAGGAGCGGGCAGAAAATCGACAACCTTGACGCCTGTGGACTGAGCTTTGGCGGCAAGATTAACCAAAAATATCAGGGAGGTTAGGACTAATGCCTTGCACGTTTTTGCAAATCCTTGCATAGATAAGAAATTATGTAAGGTTACTACTCCTTATAAAGTATAGAGCCAGCTTTAATTATGCCTGAACCCTTTTGAGTGAACCATGTAGCGGTTTCGGAGGCAACTGAATAGATGACAAACTGGAAACCTTCGTCGCAGACAATTCCGCCATCTGATACTGAGAATGTTGCATCCTGAAGGGCGGCAAATACGTCATCCTTGGTTGCAAGATTGAAGTTTGTTATATAACCGTCATCACGGCGGCCCATCATAATCCACTTTTTGCCGTACTCACCTTCGGCCATTGCGGGGTGAATGGTAAAAGTCTGCTTGTCATCACTCACCTCAATGTCAAACGTCGACTGCTCAAGGCCATAAGATGAGCTGAAGGTCAGCTTGCCCTCCATGACAGTGAAAAGTTCGGAGCCGGCGTAATACCATGTTCCCTCGACACTCTCAGGAGCCTTGATATTTGCGGGGTCTACATATCCAGACACGAAAGTCTCAAGCGTATTCTCATTAAAAGTGACCTTAAGAGATTTATTGAGGTTGGCGGGCAACTCGTTATACTCGCCGCTTCCGGCAGTCTGCATGACACTATATCCTGAATAGGACGCGAGGCGGGCATTGACAGTCGTTGATGAGTTATCTGATGGGAGGACAGAGAAATAGCTGTTTGTCATGACAAAGGGGTTGACATCAACAACCCAGACACTGTCATTATAGAGCGTGCAATTGGTCTGCTTGACGGAGTTGCCTGTGGTGTAGTGCAAAACAGGTTTTTTCTTGACATACCTCGTATTGAACGAGCGTTCGACAGTATCAACGAGAGCAGTCTCGACAGCGAAACCCGTGGCGAGGAGAGTCGGAGTGCCGTTGCAGCCCATAAGCGTGAACGTCACCAACGCGTTGTCTGAGCCGAATGTCACATTGGGGGCCTTGGTCACCTTCATGAGGTTGCGGTTGCCCATCTGCAGACGGTTGGACTGGCACAGAGGGTAGCTGTTCCATTTGTTATACTTTGCGCTGAGCGACGTCCACATGGTCGAAGTGCCACGGCGGTATTGCACATAGATGGCGTCGTCAACCTCAAGCGAATTGGTTGAGCCTTGGAAAGTCCAATCACCAACAGGGGCGAGGTCAATGGTCTGGAACACAGTGTCGGCACGCATCACGACGACCTGGGCCGCGGCAAAATACTGCTCAGTGTTAGAGGTCGTGACAGGCTCTACGAGAGTCGTGACATCAGTGAGTCCCTCCTCAGAGGAGATCGTTATCTCGGACTCAAGAGGGAATTGGTAACTCTTGTCAGCATAAGAGACCTTGAAAGACTGCGAAAAAGCTGACGCACTGATCAAACAGAGCGTCGCAAAGAGTGTAAATAATTTATTCATCGTTGTTTAGACTGCCATTGTTTTTAATTGTCGCACTTCACGCCATAGCAAAGCCCAAGCAAATTTGACTTTGCTCTTTGGGGTTAAAGAGAAGAGCGATTACTTGCAAATGATTTTCCTTGTCTCACTACCCACACGGACAATGTAGAGTTTGCCGCTTTCGGGTCTTGCCACACGCTTGCCGTCGAGAGAGAAATACTCTGCATGACAATCGGCCTCAACAGGGGCCAAAACGGTAGGCTTGTCATCATCATCAGACACCTCTGTAGTCTTGATTGAGACGAGATCCTCGACAGTGCAGACTGACGAGGTTGACGAGAGAGTGCAGACCACGACAAAACCGTCTGACACGGTTATTGCCGGGCTCTCGTCAAAGAGATAGGTTTTCACTTGCGTGGCAGTCGTCACTTGGACGGCATTCACGTCACCGCACAATGCTAAAGTGGAACCCATTAGCAATGGTAAATTGAACATTGAGAAAATTTGGATAATTATTAAACTGATCCGAGTCGCCAAAGGTCTGACTATAACAGTGGGGCTCACCGCCCGGGATTTCCACCCGGATTCAATGGCGCTCGGGAAACTTATATTACATAGTGGTTTAGGAAGATATTCTAATTCAAATTATTCGACCTGACGAGTTCAGGGTCTACGGCTATCATGTGGCCGGCGTTTATGTAGCAACGGCGGAACTTCTTGCCATCGACAGGCACAAGGACACCCATCTCGTCAAACTCATAGACCTTGCCCGGCGAGGCGTAGGTGGCAGCGTCAACGACATATACGTGACCTGTGTAGGGATTTTGGTAGCAGCAATAGGGGTTTGTCATCTCATCTACGACCTCTTTAATAGTCGTCTTATAGAGGCCGGCAGCATTCTCAAAACCCTCCTCAGTATATTCACCGGTGGCGGGGTCAATAGTGCCGACGTTATATAGATACTCGCCTGTGTAGTAGCTGAAAGTGGAGCCTATGACAAAGAATTTGCCGCTGAGCAGAGTCGTGTTATATGTGGCAGGGATTCCATCGAAGACCTTATATCCGAGAGTCTTACAGTTGAAAATGACAGTGGAGGGCTGAACGTCATAATAGTCGCCTGGGGAGTTGATGCAAAGATATTCACCACTTTGCGACATCTCGCCATAGAGATTAATGACCCTATCACCCGCCTTATTGAGAATGGACACAGTGTCTGTGACTTTCATTGTCGCAGCATCGACTGCCATCACAGTGTTATCATAGTCATGGTTTTCGCTGAAGGCGTATCCTCCTGTGTTGGCCACGAATACTTTCCCGTCATAATAGGCGACGCCCTCGGGTTCCCAGCCTACCTCGCAAGTGGCCACCTCGGTGAAATCAGAGATACGTATTTTAGCGAGGTAGCCCTTTTCATAAGTCTCACCAAGCGCTGTCTTATGCGCATAGGATGATATGTAGACATAGTCGCCATCAGTGCACATGTGGCGGCAGTTGGGGATATCCTCCGTCTGGCCAATAATCTTGCCACTGAGGTCTGTGAAATAGACAATGTTAGACCAGTTGACAGAGATGGCGAGCATATTGCGGCCAGGGATGACAATGACATCCTCGGGCGTGTCGCCAATCTTGGTCCCGTTGACTTCACTAAAATAGTCCCTATGGATAGAGCCATTGGTTATGAGGCTCATCTGGCCATTGTCACTCTGCCAGTTACCTTCCTCAAGCAGATAGACATACTCAAGAGTGTCAAGCTCATAGAGAGAGTTGGAATCATCCTTGTCATAAATGACAGAATCTTCCTTGGGGTCATCAGCACAAGAGACGGCCAACGGAAGGGCGAGACAACATACGGCTGTCGCTATAAGTCGCGACGCGTTCCTGTATATGCTATATAGTTTCATCTTCTCAGAAAGAGTATGTCAGTTCAGCCTTCCAACGCAAGGCGGGCAGGGGCCAACGCTGGATGAGTTCATAATTCTTATTGAGCACATTATCTACCGAGGTTGCCAAACGGAATTGGCGGAGACGATACGCCGCTGTGACATCAATGCAGTTATAAGGCTCAAGATAGTCATTCTCGGAGGCGTAGGACCACCATCGCTTGCCCACATACATGTGTGACACAGAGCCTGTGAAGCCGCCCGTGGAGACTGTCAACACGTTGGTGAAAGAGCAGGAGGGCGAATAGATAAGTTGCCGGTTATATTCATAATCCTCTGGGTCTGTCATGTCCCTCACGTCTTGCATTGTCAGTGTGCAGAAGAGAGAGAGACAGCCATAGGCGAGGCGAAGGGATGTGTCCCAACCTTTGATGAGAACATAGCCGCGGTTGACCATACGCCAGTTGTAAGAGCCGCCTTGAGGGATGCAGATAATCTTGTCTTTCACCTGATTGACATAGGCATCCGTCTGCAGGTGCAGAAGGGAGTTCTTGAAATCGAGGCCAATGTTATATTGCAGAGCCCTCTCGGGAACCAAGTTGCGGCTTCCAACATTGGTGTAATAGAGGTCATTGAGTGTCGGCACTCTGAACGAGCGTTTGACAAAGGCTCGGGCCGACAAATGATCTGTCACACTGAAGAGGCCAAAGAGACCAGCCGTGAGACAATTAGTCGGGTCTGCCACTTTCATTGAGGAGTGGTCGCGCACATGGTCAAAGACCGAGGATAACGACAAATTGAGCCGTCCCACCTTTTGTCGCAATGAGAGAGCCGCCTTAAAATCGGATCGTCGGATGGACGACATTCCGTAGACATTAAGCCCGAGGGTGGAGAAACGATAGTCAGAAGAGAGCGAGAGGCTCGTGCCACATGCGAAATCGTAGGCTGTCGCTACCGAGGCGTAGAGATCATTCTGCGCATAGTAGTTATTGCAATGGACGAAGCAATTTTCAGGGACATCAGAGTTAAACCTCAGGTTGTCAAAGGCGTATCTGAAATTCGCTTTATACATCAGTCCGCCCCGCTGGTCGGAATATGAGCATTGGCCAAAGTAGCTGAGGTTCTTCTCCGTGCCGACATCACCATATTGGTCAGAGAGTCGCTTGACGATGCCGCCGGGGACACCTCGCTTGGTGTGGTAGAGATAGAAATGGCACTTCCACTTCTCATTGGGGAAAAGTCCGGACTCAATGCGATACCACTCGACATAAGAGTTGCGTCGGCGGGCCGTTGTGTCCTCATACTGAGTATGATATGAGAACTTATAGTTTCCGTCAGTGTAAAGTCCGTCCGCGCTTACAAAGAACTTGCCCGCACGGCTATGGTTGAGGGAGACAGTATGCGAATTGAAAGAGCCGACTGAGTAGCCGACCTTAGACTCCGAAGTTGTCGGGACCTTGGTGGTAAAGTAGCAAGACGCGGCGGAAGAGAGTTCGGAGGGGGAGACGAGGGGTGAAGTCTTGTTGCCATTGCACACCTCCACCTTCTCAAAATTCTTGAGCGAGTACTTGCCAAGATCAACAGTGCCGTTCTGAGTGTTGGTTATTCGCACTCCGTCAATGAACACAGCCGTGTGCTGGGTGCCCATGGACCTCACATTGATTGTCTTCTGCCCCCCTACCCCGCCGTAGTCCTTAAGCTGTACGCCAGCGAAAAACTTCAACGCGTCGGCGACTGAATTGGCAGAGAGGGACTCAATGACAGTCGTATCCATCACTTGCATAGTCGCGAAACGCGGAGCAGTGACAGTGACCTCGGATATGACCCTCGAAGTGTCGAGCGCGCAGAAGAGTAGTAATGTACTTAGCATCAAAGGGGGGCGAGTCGCCAATGAGACTGACGAAAACTCACATCAAGGCGCGAAGTTAAACGACATGTGGGGCAAAAACAAAAAGAATTGCGGCGGGTGCGCACACTCCGTCACCCGAAGAAGAAGTAAGCCAAGCTAATAGCCGCAATGACACCGGCCACATCGGCTATGAGTCCGCAGGCCACAGCATGGCGCGTATCTTTTATGCCGACAGAGCCAAAATAGACGGCAAGGATGAAAAATGTAGTATCGGCCGCGCCTTGGAACATGCAAGCAAGTCGGCCGGCAAACGAATCAGCGCCGCAGTTTTGCATACACTCAATCATAAACCCGCGCGCCCCGCTGCCACTCAGAGGCTTCATGAAAGCGGTGGGCAAGGCATCAACAAAACGGCCATCAGCGCCACAAAGGTCTACAAGCGAGCGAATTCCGTCGAGCAGAAAATCGAGAGCCCCCGAGGCTCGGAACATTCCGACAGCCACAAGCATGGCCACAAGGAATGGTATAATCCCGACTGCGGTCTTGAAACCATCCTTAGCCCCGTCAATAAAGACATCGTAGACATTCACATGACGGCGCATGGCAAGAATGACGAAACCGCAAATGACAGTCAGAAGAATGATGCAAGATGCGGCGACAGAAATGTTCTGCACAACGTCACGGTCAGCGTCCCGCAAGGCGAAAACAAGGCCAGCGAGCAAAAGCGTCAATCCGCCCAAGTAGGCCAAGACTACACGATTAAAGAGGTTAATCTTCTGAACTACAGCGACGGCCACAAGTCCGGCCAAAGTGGAGACATAGGTGGAGAGAAGAAGTGGCAGAAAAATATCGGCAGGGTTGGCGGCGCCACATTGCTGACGATAGGCCATAATGGTGACGGGGATAATGGTCAGCCCGCTTGTGTTGAGCACAAGGAACATTATCTGCGCATTAGTGGCTCTCTCCTTCTCGGGGTTAAGCGTCTGCAACTCAGCCATGGCCTTGAGACCCATTGGCGTGGCGGCGTTATCAAGCCCAAGCATATTGGCGGCGATGTTCATGGTCATGGCTCCATGGGCGGGATGACCTTTAGGGACTCCAGGGAAAAGACGCGAAAAGAGCGGCGAGATGATGCGGCTCAGTCCACCCACGGCACCGCCAGCCTCGCCAACCTTCATCAGCCCGAGCCAAAGAGTCAGGACACCCGTGAGGTAAAGCGATATCTCGAAACCCGACTTGGCGGAGGAGAATGTCGAATCGACCACAGCAGAAAGGGCGGAGGGATCACCAGTCGCAACGAACCTGCCAAGCGCCACAAGAGCGGCCGCAAGGATGAAAAAGATCCAAATGTAGTTGAGAGCCATAACGAGAAATAAAAGCGCCCGCACGGGTCAGCCGACTGAAGGCCGCCGTACGGGCGCATATCATTGAGGCAAGCCGACCGCGCCACACTTAAACTTCATGGGCGTAGGGGCGTCTGCCTTTGAGACAATGGTTATTACTGAAGACGAGACTTGATGGCCTTAGACGCCTCCTCGTAGCCGGGCTTGTCAAGAAGGGCGAACATGTTCTTCTTGTAAGCCTCGACACCAGGCTGGTTGAACGGGTTGACGCCGAGTACATAGCCAGAGATGCCGCAAGCCTTCTCAAAGAAATAGATAAGGTTGCCGAGGTTGAACTCGTCGAGCTTAGGAATCTCAACCTTGATGTTGGGCACGCCGCCATCAGTGTGAGCGAGAAGAGTGCCGAGCTCAGCCATCTTGTTGACCTGGTCCACACGCTTGCCTGCGAGGAAGTTGAGGCCGTCGAGGTTGTCGGCGTCGCTCTCAATGACCACCTTCTCGTTAGGCTCAGCTACGGTCACACCAGTCTCGAAGATGATGCGCTGACCCTGCTGAATCCACTGACCCATAGAATGGAGGTCGGTGGTGAAGTCGCAACCTGCGGGGAAGATGCCCTTGCCATCCTTGCCCTCGCTCTCGCCGTAAAGCTGCTTCCACCACTCGGTGAAATAGTGGAGCTTGGGGCAGAAGTTGATAAGGATCTCAGTGCTCTTGCCGTTGCGGTAGAGGATGTTACGAGCTGCAGCGTAGACAGCTGCGGGGTTCTCCTCGAAAGCGACAGAGCTGTCGGTCTTCTTCTCCATATCGACTGCGCCAGCGACAAGCTTCTTGATGTCGAAACCAGCGACAGCGATAGGCAGAAGGCCGACCGGGGTGAGGACAGAGAAACGTCCGCCCACATTGTCGGGGATTACGAAAGTCTTATAGCCCTCCTGAGTGGCGAGAGTGCGGAGAGCGCCCTTAGCCTTGTCAGTGACGGCGACGATACGCTTGCGAGCGCCATCCTTGCCCTCCTGCTTCTCAAGCAGAGCCTTGAGGAGGCGGAAAGAGACAGCGGTCTCGGTGGTGGTGCCACTCTTAGATATGTTGATGATGCCGAACTTCTTGCCCTTGAGGAGGCCAAGGAGGTCAGCAAGATAGTCCTCGCCGAGGTTCTGGCCTGCGAAGAGGACGACGGGAGCCTTACGCTCTGTCTGGAGATAGTCGAAGCTGTTAGAGAGAGCCTCGATGACGGCGCGCGCACCGAGGTAGCTGCCGCCGATGCCGGCTACGACCACATAGTCGCAGCAATCACGGAGGACCTTGGCACTCGCCTCGACCTCATCGAGGAAAGCCTCGGTGATCTCAGACGGCAGGTGGAGCCAGCCAATGAAGTCATTACCTTCGCCAGTGCCCTTGTCGAGTTTCTCTTGGGCTGCGGCTACTTCGGCCTGCAGGGGCTTGATGTCTACAGAAGCCTTTGAAATGTCAATCTTCATTTTCTTAATAGTTAAAGCGTATGTTTGATATTTCGGTTCTTGGGGCAAAGTTAGAAACGCGGGCGCCAATCAATGCAACTGCTCAGTGAGAAGCATGCACTCTATGACGGGAGAGACCTTGCCATAGATGATGTTATAGACGCAATCCGTGATTGGCATTGAGACCTGATAACGCTCATTGATGGCCTTGATACTCTTGGTGGCGTAATAGCCCTCGGCCACCATAAGCATCTCCATTTGCGCGGCTTTGACAGAGTAGCCCTTGCCGAGCATGGTGCCAAAGGTGCGGTTTCGGCTGAACTGCGAGTAACAGGTCACCAGCAGGTCGCCGAGGTAGGCCGAACTTTTGATGTCACGCGGGATGGGGTGTACAGTGTCGACAAACCTCTTAATCTCCTGAATGGCATTAGAGATGAGGACAGCCTGAAAATTGTCACCATATCCAAGCCCGTGGAAAATGCCGGAGGCTATGGCCATGATGTTCTTGAGGACCGCCGAATACTCAGTGCCATAGATGTCATCAGAGAGCGAGGTCTTGATGAAGTGGCAAGAGATGAGGTCGGCATACCTGCGAGCCAAGTCGATATTCTGGCAGGCCATGGTGAGGTAGGATAGCCTCTCAAGGGCCACCTCCTCTGCGTGGCAAGGACCCGAGATGACACCAATGCGGTCAATGGGCACACCCATGCATTGGTTGAGCCAAGTGCCGATAATCATACCGGTCTCAGGGATAAGGCCCTTGATCGCAGAGATAACACACTTGTCAGCCAACGACACGCGGAGATCCTTCGTCACATTCTGGAGGAACGCCGACGGGACGACTAAGAAAATGACGTCCGAATTGGCGACCACCTCATTGACATCAGTGGAGAAAGAGATCTTGCTGGTGTCAAACTGGATGGACGAGAGGTAGCTCGGGTTGTGACCCGTCACGCGGAACGTCTCGACATTCTTAGGGTTGCGGACATGCCAATTAAGGTGCTGGACATTGCAGAGCAGCATCTTGGCGATGGCCGTGGCCCAACTGCCGCTGCCTATCAGTCCGACCCTTGGATTGTCACCGAGGACGGCCTCGGCGCTATTGGCTACGTCGACCACTTTACTGTATATTGGTGAACCAGGCGGCGACCTCCTCTTGCTTGAGGGGGGTAAGGCCGAGTTTATTCTTCTTGTTGATGTCGCAGAGCATCTGATGCACCTTGCCGGGCTTCATGCCAGTCATGTCGGCAACAGTGTTGACACCGGCTGCATAGAGGGGCTCAACCCACTCGGCAGGCACGCCAAGTTTACCGAAAGCCTCGGCTGAATCGCGCTGCACCTTCTTCTCGGGCTTCATCTGCGGGAAGAGCATGACCTCGCCGATGGCGTTCTTGCCGGTCATGAGCATGACGAGACGGTCGATGCCGATGCCGATGCCAGACGTCGGGGGCATGCCATACTGGAGGGCGCGGAGGAAGTCCTGATCGATAATCATGGCCTCGTCGTCGCCCTTGTCAGCGAGACGCATCTGCTCCTTGAAACGCTCCTCCTGATCGATAGGGTCGTTAAGCTCGCTATATGCGTTGGCCAACTCCTTGCCGTTCACCATAAGCTCGAAACGCTCGGTGAGGCCGGGCTTTGAGCGGTGCTTCTTGGTGAGGGGGGACATCTCGACAGGGTAGTCGGTGATGAAAGTAGGCTGGATATAGGTACCCTCGCAGAACTCGCCGAAAATCTCATCGATGAGCTTGCCCTTGCCCATGGTGTCGTCAATCTCCATCTTGAGCTCACGGCAGACATCACGGATCTCATCCTCGCTCTTGCCGTCGAGGTCATAGCCGGTCTTCTCCTTGATGGCCTCAAGGATGGGCAGACGGCGGAATGGGGCGCGGAAGCTGATGACGTTGCCGTCAATCTCGCTCTCGGGCTTACCGTTGACAGCCGTGCAGATGGTCTCGAGGAGCTGCTCGGTGAAATTCATCATCCAGTTGTAATCCTTATACTGGACGTAGAGCTCCATGCAAGTGAACTCGGGGTTATGGGTGCGGTCCATACCCTCGTTGCGGAAATTCTTGCCAATCTCATAGACGCCCTCGAATCCGCCGACGATGAGCCTCTTAAGGTAGAGTTCAGTGGCGATTCGCATGTACATGTCGATATTGAGGGCGTTGAAATGCGTGATGAATGGGCGAGCTGACGCGCCACCTGCAATAGCCTGAAGGACAGGGGTCTCAACCTCAGTATATCCTGCGCCGTCGAGGACAGAGCGGAGAGTACGGAGAACAGTGGCACGCTGGAGGAAAGTGTCCTTGACGCCCTTGTTGACCACGAGGTCGACATAGCGCTGGCGGTAACGGAGCTCAGGATCCTCAAAAGCATCATAGACCACGCCGTCCTTCTCTTTGACGACGGGGAGGGGCTTGAGGCTCTTGGCGAGTACGGTAAGGCTCTTGGCGTGGACTGAGATCTCGCCAGTCTTGGTGCGGAAGACGAAGCCCTCAACACCGACGAAGTCGCCAAGGTCAAGGAGTTTCTTGAAGACGACATTGTAGAGGTCGGCGTTGTCTGCGGGACAGATCTCGTCGCGGGCGATATAGACCTGAATGCGGCCTTTGGAGTCCTGCAACTCGATGAAAGAGGCCTTGCCCATGATGCGCCTACTCATCATACGTCCGGCGATGCAGACCTGACGCTCAGGTGCGTCGTCAGCAAACTGCTCAATGATGTCGGTTGAGAAAGCGTTGGTCGGGTACTCGGCCGCAGGGTAAGGGTCGATGCCCATCTCACGGAGGCTCTGGAGGTTGTTGCGTCGGTTAATCTCCTGCTCGCTAAGGTCTTGGAAACTCATTTGTTCTTTTTGTCTAATTGTATGTCACGTCCGCAAGAGGGCTCACCGGAAGCCGAGAGCGTCAGCCCTTGTCGGGAGTCCGCAGCTTGGCCGCTGCCACCAAAAATCCACACAGGGAGGTTTGCGGACGTCTAAATCATATAAAGAGATGCTAAGTTAATTAGAGTAATCGAGAATTGCAAAACAAACCCGAAGGCGAGAGACGAGCCAAGCGGCGGCAAGTGAGGGAGTGAGGCACCCCCTATAAAGCGCGTCGTCCGCCGAAGCCAGTTTTGATTTGGCATTCGACGGACGGCGCTGAACCGAAATTACAAACAGAAATATGAGTGTGATGTCTCCTCGTGGCTATTTTTTTGTGGTAATGGTGATGCGGGTCTTATCAGGAAAGCTGCCATCTGAAGTTCTCGCTTCAATGTCTTTTTTGCTAACCCGACATTGCAAAAGTAGGCATTTTCTTGAATGTAGCAATACGTTTGCAAATTAAAAGTAAAAAAACCTTTACACCAATCTTCACAAAACACCTTTATCTACTAATATTCAATTAGTTAACCCAAATGTTAAAATTTTTATATTCGTGCGCAAACGATGTCATATTGTGGACTAAACATCAAGTTAGCAACATCAGAAGGCCACTTTCGTAAAAAAGTTTGCATATGCAATTTTGCGCAAAAAGGCATATCTTAGCACACTGAGTACGCTCATCACGTCAAAAAGAGCAAAGAAAAAATTGCCTGAGCATTGCCAAGGCACAAGAAAGAACTTGATAAAGAGCAGACAAAGACAACACATAAAAAACACCTAAAGGAAATCCACTCAAACATGAGAAGACCATTTACAACCTTTTTCCTCACCGCGCTCACCCTCACATTCGCCGGCATGGCATCGGCTGAGGGAGTTGAGATTGACGGCCTCAAGTATAACCTTGACGCGGCAGGCCGCACAGCCACCGTCACATGGGGTGGCAAGTGCTATTGCGTCGGCGACACATATAAAGGTGAAGTCGTCATCCCGAAGACAGTCACTTACGATGGCGTGGAATATGCCGTGACGACCATTGGCGAGCATGCGTTCATGTCAAGCCGCGGGCTGACGGGCGTCGTAATCCCCGAGAGCGTCACAGAGATAGAGAAAAGCGCGTTTGCAGGATGCCCTGACCTGACGACCATCACTTTCAGCGGCAAGCCGGCGATTAGCAGGATTGGAGGCAAGGCTTTCTTGTTCTGCAAGAGCTTAGAGAAGATTGAGATACCGGCTTCAGTGGAGAACATAGGAGCCTACGCGTTTGAGATTTGCGAGAACCTGAAAGAGGTGGAATGGGCAGAAGGCTCAAAACTTACCACAATTGAGGACTACGTCTTCTGCCGCACGGGCCTCAGCTCAGTCAGCATGCCGTCATCGGCCACAGCCATCAACGCCGTGGCTTTTTGCACAACGCCCAACATGACGGAGGTCTTCCTGCCCGCCCAGGTCACAGCCATAAGTGAGCAGAACCCCTTCTGCTACAACAGCCAAGTGACCACCATGCGAGTGGCAGACGGCAATAAGGTATACGACTCGCGCAAAGGGTGCAACGCCATAATAGAGACCGCCACCAACACCCTTGTGGCCGGTTGCAAAGAGACAGTCATCCCAGCTTCAGTGACAGCCATCGGCCGCAGCGCATTCAACCACTGTACAGAGTTGACGGACGCGGCACTGCCCGCGACAATCCGCAGCATAGGCAAATACGCCTACATGGCGTGCACGGGGCTCAAGTCATTCTATTTCCCCTCGACCATGAAAGTCATGGCGGACTCAGTCTTCTGGAAGGTGGAGAAACTTGACTCTATAGTGACCATGGCTCAACGCCCGTTCGTGATTGACGAGAGCGACTTTGAGCAAAGCATCTATGACAACAGCACACTCTACGTCCCGGCTGGAACGGCAAGCCTCTACAAATCGGCAGCAGTGTGGTCTAAATTCCGCAACATAGTCGAGTTGGACAAATTTGTCATTGACGGAATAACATACATTGTGCGCCCTGACGGCAAAGTGGAGGTAGGTCCAGCCTCTGAGGGCGTTGACTATGACGGGACTATAACCATCCCTACCGAGGTAGTGAGCGGCACGAAGAAATATGAGGTGGACGGAGCTACTGCCGACGCGTTCACCAACCAGGATAAGGCCGTCAAAGTCATTTGGAAAGGCAAGATGAGCCAATCGAACTTCACGGCCTATGGTCAAAAGGGCGTCATCCGCATTGAGGGCACAGATGCCGAGGCACAAGTCTATGGCGTCAACGGCGTAATGCTGACAAGCACCACCAAGAGGGCGATAGAGGTCGAGCCGGGCATCTACTTTGTCAAAATAGACGGCGTCAGCTTCAAAGTTATAGTCGACTAAGAGGCGGCTGCATCCATAGCAGACAACGCGGAAAGCCGGCAAAAGGCACATTTGCGGCGGGGAAGGTTACACTTTCTCGCCGCAAAAACGTTATCTTCGCGCACGATTTGCCGCGCAAAAGGCTAAAAGCCGTCCAAATGTACGATTTGCTCAACAAAATAGAGACACCGGCAGACCTTAAACGTCTGCAAGTTGACCAGCTGCCGCAATTGTGCGACGAGCTGCGCCACTTCATTATTGAGCAGATGAGCCATGCGCCTGGACATTTCGCCGCCAGCTTGGGAGTAGTGGAACTCACTGTGGCAATCCACTACGTGTATGACACACCCTACGACAAACTGGTGTGGGACGTGGGTCATCAGGCATATGGTCATAAGATTTTGACAGGTCGCCGCGAGAGATTTGACACGCTTCGCAAAAAGGACGGAATCAGCGGATTTCCCAATATTTTCGAGAGCGAATATGACGCCTTTGGTGTTGGTCACTCATCAACCTCCATTTCGGCGGCTCTCGGCATGGCCATGGCAGCCCAACTGAGCGGTGAGAAAGACCGCCATGTCGTGGCAGTCATTGGCGACGGAGCCCTTACCGGCGGCGAAGCTTTCGAGGGTCTCAACAACATGGCCACGGCAAGCCCTGACATGCTCGTCATCCTCAATGACAACAACATGGCCATTGACAAGGTGACGGGAGGACTGAGCCAGTACCTGTTAGACATCTCGACATCGGGCCTTTATAACCGCTTGCGCAACAAGCTGTCTCAATATCTTGACAGGAAAAGCGATTCGGCGACGGGGCATACGAGCCTCCTAACGAAACTGACCAACAGCCTTAAGAACTTTGCGAGCCATCAGGCTAACATGTTTGAGGGGCTCAACATACGATACTTCGGCCCCACCGATGGGCATGACGTGGTCTATTTGGTGAGCATCCTGCGCGACCTGAAAAGGATTAAGGGTCCCAAGATGCTCCACGTCATAACAGTCAAGGGCAAAGGCTTTAAAGCAGCCGAGGAGAACCCCACCAAATGGCACGCCGTCGGCAAGAGCTTCGACCCCGAGACTGGCGAGCCGCTCGTGGCGCCATCTGACACACCTCACGCGCCTCGTTTTCAGGATGTTTTTGGCGAGACTTTGCTTGAATTGGCCAAGACCGACGATAAAGTTCTCGGCATCACGCCAGCCATGCCAAGCGGCTGCTCGATGAACATCATGATGCGAGAGATGCCCGACAGATGCTTTGACGTCGGCATAGCAGAGCAGCACGCGGTCACCTTTGCCGCAGGCTTGGCCATATCGGGCTATAAGCCTTTCTGCAACATATACAGCACTTTCGCTCAACGCGCATTCGACCAGGTGATACACGACGTGGCGCTGCAACGTCTGCACGTCATTTTCTGTTTCGACAGGGCCGGCTTGGTAGGAGCGGACGGTGCCACGCACCACGGCGTCTTTGACGTGGCCATGCTTCGCCCGGTGCCCAACTTGACAATCATGTCACCAATGACCGAGCCTGAGCTGCGCCACATGATGTATACCGCGCTTGACCCCAAGCTCGGAAGTGTGGTTATCCGCTATCCGCGCGGAGAGGGTTCGACAATAGACTGGAGACAGCCTATGCAAAAGATTGAGATTGGAAAGGGACGCAAACTCCGCAGCGGAAAAGATGTAGCCTTTCTCACTCTTGGCCCGATAGGAGTAGAGGCGGAGGCCATTGCTGACGAATTGGCAGAAAATGGCATCACAGCCTCACACTATGATCTGCGTTTCGCCAAACCTGTTGACGCGAACCTCTTGGACGACGCATTGAGCAGCCACAAGCTTATTGTAACAATGGAAGACGGGGCAATTGAGGGCGGAGTTGGCACTGCCGTCGTGGAGCACGCCATGGACAAGGGCTTCAGCGGGCGAATTATCCGCATAGGAGTACCGGACGACTTCATCGGCCACGGAAACATGACCGACTTGTATAAGGAGTGCGGCATGGACAAGGAGAGCGTCATCAACCGAGTTCGTGAGGCTCTGAACAAATAAGGCTATCTAAGAGGAGAGTTCAATCTCCGCAGAGTGGACAACCCGCACAAGCAAAGCAACCAGACTAACAATTATAGAAGAAGAAATCCCCCTCAAGCCTAAAAACCTGAGGGGGATTTCTTTATGCAGTATTCTGTGCAACAGAACTCAGCAGAGAGTGCTTAGTCCCTATCCGAGCCGAAAAGCTGGATGGCGTAGTAAGCCAAAGTGGCGAGGGATGACAAAGCAGCGACGAGATAGGTGTAGGCAGCCCATTTGAGAGCATCGACGGCACCGTCACGAGTCTCACCATGAGCAATGATTCCGCTGGCGGTCAGCCAATTAATGGCACGGCGGCTGGCATCAATCTCAACACCGAGTGTCACGAAAGAGAAGAGCGTGATCACTGCGTAGGCGCCTACGATAATCTTGAGCGCGAGAGTGTAGGGCATGAGGCCCGGCGCAATTAAAGCCAAAACGAATGACGCGATGAAGATGAAGTTCAGCACAGTGTTTGAGACATTGAGAATTGGCACAAGCGCGGTGCGGAGAGCCATTGCCTTATAACCCTGCGCATGCTGGAGAGCGTGACCAGTCTCATGGGCAGCCACTGCGGCGGCAGCCACGGTACGCGAGTTATAGACATTCTCGCTAAGGTTGACCGAATAACTTGTCGGGTCATAGTAGTCCGTCAGATTGCCGTTTACGGGCTGGATTGAGACATTATTGACCCCGTTCTGGCTCAACATCATCCGCGAAATCTCGGCGCCGGAGTAGGGCAAGGAGATCTGGCTATATTTTTTGAACTTGCTCTTGAGGGTAGAGCTTACGATCCAACTGAGAAGGAGGAAACCTCCAAAGATTATCCACAACGTCATAATTTCACGTGTATTTTAGATATGTTAGAGTAGGCTATATAATTACATATTTCAAAAGCCCTGCCAATTTAAGTATACGTGTCAAAGTGTCATACAGTTTCGGCCACTTTTATTGCCTTAGCACCCGTTTGACGACCTCGGCAGGGTCAATATCAAAGCACCTGTAGTCGCCAAGGCGGCAAGGCTTATTGCCAAAGACGGAGCAAGGGCGGCAATCGAGGTCATCTCGCTGCACCACATCCTCATATTTTTGCCCATAGCCGAGGAATCCGGCAAAGGGATGCGTAGCGCCCCAAATGGAGACGACACGGGTGCCATAGAGCGAGCAGAGATGCATATTGCTTGAGTCCATAGAGACCATGGTATCCAGATTTGCCATGAGAGCCAACTCGTCATCGAGACGCATGGCACCTATCATATTGTGGCAACGATATGAAGCATTGTCTATGGACTTAGAGACATTGTCGATAATAATTCTCGCACCCTCGGCCTCAACAGAGCCGCCGCCAAAGATGAAGACACGGACATCTTGCTGAGTGAGCAAACCTGACACAACGCTGAATATCCGCTCCACAGGATACATCTTGCCCTTATGTTGGGCGAAAGGTGAGATGCCGATCCATTTTTCCGCAGAGCGATTGGCAGCCAAAGCCATTACCGCAGAGGGGATGGCTGGTCGTGGCCTGAAGTATAGTTCATCAGGGGCAACAAGTCCAGCCCTTTTGAACACGTCAGCATAGCGTTCAGTCATGGGTTTCAACTGGCTATGCTCTTTGCCAGAGACAAGTTTTTTCTTCTCTGAGCGACCTTTGTCAATGGAGTAGACCTTAACTCCAGAGAGACGGAAGAGAGTGCGGATTACCTTTGTCCTCAAGACATCATGCAAGTCAATCACCACATCGAAACCCTTCTGTCCCTCAGCGCGCATCCCTCCCTCACGATTTTTGAGGCTTTTGAATAGCTCATACAGGGCTATGATACCAGAATGTTCCTTTCGGATGTTGGTGCCGATAAAGCTGAAGTTGGGCAGGTCCTCAAAGAAAGGGGAGAAAAACGGGGTGGAGAGAAACTCGAAATAGACATCGGGGTTGGCACGGCACACCGACGCCACTATGGGTGCGGTCATTGCCACATCACCCATGGCGGTCAACCGTGTTATAAGTACTGTCTTCATTAATTAGCGGAAAAGGTTAGAAGGGTGCGCAAATATTATCTTATAGCGGGGGAAGGGAGGGCGTTTTAGAGTTGAATAGGCTGTAAGAAAGGGATATCTCTTTGGGAAAGGAGGGGCGCACCATCAAATAGGCGCGCCCCTGTGAAGTCTTACTGACACTACTTTTTGGTAGCGTAGAGAACAGGATTGAGAGAAGGGTCGTTGTACATTTTCATCTGCTTATAGACTTTCATGTACTTGCGGCCGGACTCGATATCCTCCAAAAGCTGCTGAATGGCGGCAGAGAGGTCGTCATGCTGCTCATTCAAGACTGCCAGTTTTTTAGCGCAAGCCTCGACGTGAGCCTTATCCGCATCCGTACGGTTGGCCTCGATGCTCATGTGGTAAATCTTGAGAGCGAGGATGGAGAGGCGGTCAATGGCCCAAGCGGGACTCTCTGTGTTGATGCGGGCATCGGCCGCAACCTTGACCTCCTTATATTTATCAAGGAAATAAGAGTCGATGTACTCGACCATATCCGTGCGATCCTGATTGCTCTTGTCGATACGCCTCTTGATGGCGAGAGCCTCGACGGGGTCAATCTGTGGGTCGCGGATTATATCCTCAAGGTGCCACTGGACTGTGTCAATCCAGTTCTTGCGATACATGAGGTGCTCGATGGCGTCGGACGAGTAAGGGTTGACCATAGGGGTGTCAACGTTATCCGTCTTGTGGTAGTCGGCAATAGCTTGATTGAAGACTTTCCAATAGAGTTCAGTCTCTTTCATTATCCTATTAATTTAGGTAGTGTAATTTGTCGGAAATCCCGACCGGGGCTTCCATAGAGGAGGCTCCGGCCGGGTTATATTCTGCTATTCGCTTTTTGGGGAAGTGACTCGCTTTGTGGCAAGGTCTACTTCACGCCGAGCTTAGCCTTTACGAGGGGCGCAGCGTCAATGCTCTGCTCAGAGTGGTAGATGACAACCTGAGCGGCGAGGTCGAAGATATAGATGAACTTGTTCTCCTTGCCGACCTCATCAAGAGCCTTGTTGTACTTCTCGATGATGGGGGACATGAGCTGCTGCTCCTTCTGGCTGATGCTCTGCTGAGCAAGGTTCTGGAAGCTCTGGATGCGCTCCTGAAGATCCTGGATCTCCTTCTCCTTGGTTGCGCGGATGAGCTCGGGCAGAGAGTCGCGCTTAGCGACGTAATCCTGAATCTTCTGCTGAGCGTCGGCGCTCATGACCTTGAGCTGATCCTCGAGCTTAGTAGCCTCCTCTTGAAGCTGAGTCTGAGCCTGAGTGAACTCGGGGAGTGAGGAGATGACCTCCTGTGAATTGATATGAGCGAACTTGAGATCCTGAGCCGTAGCGCAAATTGAAGCTACAGAGAGAGCGGCTGCGGCTGCCAGTGTCTTGAGAGAAAACATAATTTCTTTGGCTATTTGGTAAATGGAATTATTCAGATTAATTGATGCCGAGCTGCTTCTTTACGAGCGGAGTGACATCTACGCTCTGCGAGCCATTAAAGAGTATGGCCTGCGAGCTGACGCTGCGTTCAAAGATATAGATGAAGCCATTGTTGGCGCCCACCTGCTCCACAGCGCTGCGTACCTTTTGGAGGATTGGCTGTACGAGTTCCTGCTGCTTCTTCTGGAGGTCCTGCATCGCGGTCTGGCGATAGGTTATAATCCTTTGCTGAAGCTCAGTGAGCTCAGCCTCCTTGGCCTGCGCCTGCTCAGCAGTCATTGTGTTAGCCTTCTGCTGATAGTCCTGCACCTGCTTTTGGAAATCCTCCTGGAGGGCTACAAGCTGGTTTTCCATCTTAGACTGCTCCTCATTGAGGACCTTTTCAACGTTCTTGGCCTCGGGGAGAGTTGTGAGGAAAGCCTCAGAGTCGAAGTGACCGAACTTGAGTTGCTGCGCATGGGCTGAGATGGCGGTGACGATGGTCAATGCCAAAGCGAGCAAGATGTTTTTCTTGGGCATGATAGGGTTTTGTGTTGTAATGCAAATTGGGTTAGGGGCTTGGCTATTTGCCGTAGCCGAGCTTGGCAAGGACGGCATCGGAGATGTCGAGGCTCTTGTCTGAATACATGAGACCTGAAGCTGAAGCCTTGTCCCAGACGGCTGAATAGCTCTTCTCTTGAGCAAGAGAGGCTATAGCGTTAAAAATCTGCTCCTGGATGGGCTTAACCAAAATCTCACGCTGCTTGAAGAGCTCACCATTCTGGCCGAAATACTTCTGCTGGAGCTTCTTGGCGTCCTGCTCTTTTTGGATAATCTCGTTCTCCTTGCTCGTCTTCATCTCATTTGAGAGGAAGACACTCTCGGTGCGGTAGGTCTCGTAGAGCTGCTCGACCTCAGAGAGCTTGGCCTTAACCTCAGTCTCGTACTTCTTAGAGAGCTCGTTAAGCTGCTCATTCGCAGTCTCGTAGGCCGGAATATTCTTAAGGATGTACTCAGTGTCGACATAGACCACTTTCTGGGCCATGGCGCAAATGGACGTCATGGCCACGAGCAGGAGGGCGGATAATATCTTACGCATCGTTAGACGGTTGTTTTAAGTTTTGCTAATTTATGTGATATTGCGAAGACTTGCAACAAGCGTGCCACTCTTATTGCAAGATATACCACACAAGTCAATCAGTTTCTTTAGAAAGACTGACCCATGACGAAGTGGAACTGGCTGCCGCCGGCGCCTGAATAGCCAGAGACCTCGTCGAAGCCATAGCCCCAGTCCATGCCGAGCATACCGAAGATGGGCAGGAAGATGCGGACACCCGCGCCAGCCGAACGCTTAAGATCGAACGGGCTGAAGTCCTCAAACTTGCTCCAGCAGTTGCCCGCCTCGGCGAATGCGAGGATGAAGACAGTGGCCTGAGGCTGGAGGGTTATGGGGTAACGGAGCTCCATGGTGTACTTGTTGTAGATGTTGCCATCATAAGAGTAGGAGCTGGTGGCGCGAGGTGTGAGAGACGAGTTCTCGTAACCACGCAAGCCAATGGTCTCCTCACCATAGGTTGAGTAACCGCTCATGCCGTCACCACCCATGACGTACTTCTCGAAAGGCGACTTGCGATAACGATCGTAGTAGCCGAGGTAACCCATCTCGAACTTACCCATAAGGATGAGCTTGCGGTTGGGGGTAAGTGGTTTGAAGACCTGACCCTTGAGCGTCCACTTGTGATACTCGATGAACTTATAGAGTTTCTGCTGGTCATCCTCGTTTCGCCAATCGTGGTCGGAGAAAGCCGAGTAGGGAGGCGTGAGCCTGACACCGATTGAGAAGAGTGAACCGCTACGTGTGAAGATCGGATTGTCGATTGAGTTTCGTGTGAGCGTTATGCCGAGCGCAAGGTTGTGGCTCTGGCCATTCTGCATAAGGAAGTACTGCCAGTTGCGCAGGCGGTAGTGCTGATAGGAGAGCTCGAGCGAGAGGGTGAACCAGTCGTCGGGCCAAGTGAGCCTCTTTCCGAAACCGACCGAGAAGCCGGAGACCTTACGGTACTGCTTAAGGCTGCTCTTTGACGGGACGGTGTTGTCGGTTGTCGTGCTATAACCTGAGGTGTAGCCGTTGTAGAAGTTGTTGTAGTAGCTGGAGGAGACACCAGTCTGCGAAGAGTAGAAAGCAGAGAGGGAGAAAGAGTTGGGTCGCTTGCCGCCGAGCCAAGGCTCAGTGAAAGAGAAAGAGAGCGACTTGAAATACTTGCCGTTGGCCGAAGCCTTGAGCGAGAGTTTCTGACCATCGCCTGTTGGGAGTGGCGAATAGGCCTCCTTGTTGAAAATGTTCTGGATTGAGAAGTTGTTGAAAGAGACGCCGAGCGTACCTACGAACATACCTGCGCCCCAACCGCCTGAGAGCTCAATCTGGTCGTTGCTCTTCTCTTCGAGGTTGTAAACAATATCAACAGTTCCATTCTCGTAATTTGGCTGAGGAACCGGGTTAATGGTCTCTGGATTGAAATGTCCGAGCTGGGCAAGCTCACGCACGGTACGGATAAGCTCACTCTTGCTGAAGAGCTGACCAGGCTTAGTGCGGATCTCACGGCGCACGACATGCTCCTTAGTCTTGTCGTTGCCATTGATGATGACCTCGTTGATTGTGGCCTGAGTGCCCTCGACCACGCGCATCTCAAGATCAATGGTATCGCCCACAACGCTGGACTCGACCGGCGTTATGTTTGAGAAAAGGTAACCATTGTCCATGTAGAGGTTATGGACAGCGTCGTCCTCCTCATAGAGGCGCTTATTCAATTTCTTAGTGTCGTAGATGTCACCGCGCTTCATTCCGAGTACACGGCTGAGGTACTCGCCAGTGTAGATGCTGTTGCCCACCCATTTGACGTCACCGAGGAAATATTGGCTACCCTCCTCAATGTAGACATCGATGTCAACCTTATTGTCGCCATAAGGGACAACGGTCTCCTTGACAACCGTAGCGTCATGATAGCCATGCTCGTTATAATAGTCGACAAGGGCGACAAGGTCCTTCTCATAGAGGTCCTTGACGAACTTCTTGGTCCTGAAGAGGTTCATGAGACCCTTCTGGTTGGTCTTCTTCATGGCTCGGTTAAGCTTGCGGTAGGTCATAACCTTGTTGCCATGGAAAGTGAGGCGGTGCACCTTGACCTTATCCTTCTTATCGACAGTGATGTCGAGGATGACATGGTTCTCCCTTTGGCGATCAGCGCGCTGATTGACATTCACCTCGACATTGAAGAAGCCCTTGCCTACGAAATAATCCTTGACATACTTCTCGGCCCTCTTGATGAGGAATGGCGTGACCTGCGCCTCCTCCATGATGGCCACCTTATCCTGCACATCCTTGATGTCGCTGCGCTTGATGCCGATAAAGTTGACCTTGCTGAGGCGGGGACGCTCCTTGAGGGCTATCTCAATAATCACGTGGTCGTCCTGAGTGTCGCGATAGTACATCTTGACATCAGAGAAGAGACCATTGTTGAGGTAACGCTTGACAGTCTGGGTTATCTCGTCGCCAGGGATGGCCACCTCCTGCCCCTTGTGGAGACCGGAGAGGTTGACGAGGAGAGTCTGATCCATGTGCTGCACACCAGTGACCACAATGTCATCAATAATGAACTTTTTGGCGACGCCGGTATAAGAGACCTTCTCGACCTTTTTATTCTCCTGCGGCTGCTGCGCTACATTATTTTCGACAGCAGGCACGGAAGCCGTAGAGTCGGGCTGAGCGACAGGTTGCGCCAGGACGGATGTTGTGAAGATGAGGAGGAGAAGGGCCGCCAGTTTAAGTTTCGTAAGCATTGGTCGGTATATGTGTGAGGTGTGGTGTGACGTGGGTTAGTTGGATATGGTCAGGAGAGAGGACTATTACTTATTTGTTCTCAGTGACTTGGTCGCTCGTCTTGCCGAAACGTCTCTCACGGTGCTGAAAGTCGACGATGGCCTGATAGAAGCACTCCTCGTCGAAGTCGGGCCAAAGGATGTCCGTGAAATAGAATTCAGAGTAGGCGGTCTGCCAGAGGAGGAAGTTGCTGATGCGGTACTCCCCGCTGGTGCGGATGAGCAGCTCAGGATCCGGCATATAGGCCGAGGGGAGGAACGACGCGAAGAGTCTGTCATCGACCTTTTCGGGGTCGAGATTGCCGTTGGCAGCCTCACGGGCAATGCGCTTGGCAGCCTCGGCTATTTCCCATCGACCGCTGTAGCTAAGGGCGAGGACGAGGTTGAGACCCGTGTTGTCCTTTGTCATCTCCTCTGCCGCAGCGAGTTTTTTGCGGAGCGCAGAGGGAAGCTCGTCATCGCCAAGGACACGGATGCGGATGTTGTTCTTGACCAGGCCGGCAATCTCACTCTCAATGGTTGAGCCGAGGAGAGACATTATGCCGGAGACCTCTGCGGCCGGGCGGTTCCAGTTCTCGGTTGAGAAAGCATAGAGCGTCAAGTACTTGACACCGACACGAGCAGCAGCCTCAGTGACACGGCGGACCGAGCCGACGCCGAACTTATGCCCGACGAGGCGGATATTACCCTGCTTTTTAGCCCAACGTCCGTTGCCGTCCATGATGATGGCCACGTGCTGCGGGACCCTTGCGGGGTCAATCTGCTCTTTGTATGTCATGATAGATTATCTTGTCGGTACTTAACATGTGAACGTGACATACGGCTCATTTCCGTCTGTCCGGGTTGAAGCCGTCTTTGCAGACGAGCGAGCGCGGCCAGAGGCTGAATGAGACGTAGACACACAGGTTGGAGAACCAGTCGTTGTTATGCGTTATCTTGTGGACACCATTGCGATAGGGGTCCGAGGGGTCGAAAGTGCCAGTTATGTCCTCCACATACTCGAGGTTGTCGGTGAACGTCTTATGGAAAGTCCACTCAAGCCCGAGACGCAGATATTTATTGACTTTGTACTTGACACCGAAGCCAAAGGGCAAAGATAATACAAATTGCCGTTTCTTAGCACCCTCCGAGAAATGAGAGTAGGCCGTGCAGCCGAGGCCGAGGGCCAAGTAGGGAGAGAACCGCGTCTGCTCCTTGCGGAACATGTGGTCGAAACTGAGGAAATTGAACTCACCAAGAAAGGATACATCAATAAGTCCCTCGCTGAATTCACAATTTTCCGGGCGCAAATATTCCACCTGACCCTCAGTGAAAGTCGTGGTGTTAGTCGTTAGCGAAGCCGAGTAGACATCGCCACTTTTCTCATCATATTTGCCTGCAATGCCGTAATAACCGACCATGCCGCGGATGGCTATGCGGTCACTTGCCATGTAACGGGCGAAAAAACCGCCTGCCGGTCGAGTCATCTTGAACTGCTGCGACGGGTTCATCTCGCCAAGGTAGTAGCTGCCGCCGCCGAAGAGGCCAAGCTCAAGACGGTCTTGGGCCACAGACAGGAGAGAGCAAGCCCAAAACGTGACGACGATAGCGCCAAGGCGCAAAAGAGCCTTGGACACAGAGGTTGCCGAGCACGATTGGTAGTTCATTGTGACTTTTTGTGAATATTCGGATGCAAAGGTCATCAATAAGTGTGAAATAGCCGCAAAAATTCAATACTCGCCCATAAAAATTCTACGAAAGCGACTCATCCCTTAGGCCGTTGAGCGGGTTGCGGGCGTCCGCACCCCAGAGAAGTTTTTCGCGGAGGGTTCGGAAGAAAGAGTAGCTGGAGAGCTGGATGCGCTTAACCCCCATCGAAGCCTTGGCAATGCGGAGTTTACCGCCGTTGGGCATGAGGTGCGTCTGGCCATCAAAAGAGGCCATGACATTGGGCGCACGGCCGTCAACCACAATGTTTATGACGACATCGTCGGGCAGGACGAGAGGTCGGATGGAGAGGTTATGCGGAGCTACGGGGGTCAGGATGAGGCTGTGGGAAGTGGGGGCAACGATTGGACCGCCGACAGAGAGTGAGTAGGCCGTGGAACCCGTGGATGTCGCCACAATGAGACCATCAGCCCAAAAGGTGGTGAGGTAGTCACCATCCACAAACGTGTCAAGCGTGAGCATGGACGAGTTGTCACATTTAGATATGGCGAACTCGTTGATGGCAAAACCGATAGGGTCTCTTATCCCCTCTGCGAACATATTAATGACAGGGACGTCGGACGTGCGATAGCGACCCGCTATGAGATCCGAGACCGCCTGCTCAATCTGTCCCGGCGCCACGTCGGAGAGGAAGCCCAGCCTGCCGCGGTTGACGCCAAGCACAGCCACGCCTGAACCCATGACCATCTTGGCTGCCGCAAGAAACGTGCCATCGCCGCCCACACTGAGGAGAGCTTGCGACTCGCGCACCTCGGCCACAGTGGCTATGCGCTCCACTTGGGGCATATCGCGGAAACCGGCAGTGAGCATCTGATCATAGAGGTCGGCCCAGACGCCAACACGTGCGCCAGCCTCGCCGAGCGCATGAATGAGTGCTGAGTATGTGTCAGACGACTGGATGTCGAAATGGCGGCTAAAAATGGTAAACACGGTTGGGCGTTTGTCGGTGTTATTAAGTGGTGTTGCCTTGTTATTGCTTCACTTTCAGCAAATCAGCAGAGAGTGACTTGAGATCCAATCCGCCGAAGTTTCCCGACGTCATGAGAAGAAGCACTTTGCCGCTCAGATTGAGCGAGCGCAGCTCGGCCTCGACATCGGCCGACCGGGTGAGGACATCGAGATTGGGGTGGTTGAAAGCCTTGGCCACATCGTCAGCAGAGAAGAGGTCGAGCCTCTTATGCTCAATAACCTCGGGGTTGAAATAGACGATGGCGCGGTCGGCCCGATCCATGGTGCCGGCGTATTGGGGCAAGAAATCCTTAGTCAGGCTACTGAAAGTATGGAGCTCCATGCAAGCGACGACCTCCTTGTCTGGGTAACGGCTTCGCACAGCGTTTATTGTGGCGCGGAGTTTAGAGGGGGAGTGGGCGAAATCGAGATAAGCGACAGCGCCACGCATTGGGCCCTCGGCGTCGGCTCGGCACAGCTCTTGAAGTCGCCTTGCGGCTCCGCCGAAAGAGGAAATGGCCTCGGCGAACTGCGAATCGGTGACACCGACCTCACGGCAAGCGAGATAGGCGGCCTGCATGTTCTGCATATTATGGTCGCCAAAGACGCCCACATGAATGTCATGACCACAGATGGAGGCCGAGACAGTCTGGTCTGGATTGACACGCCATGCGAAACCATTATATGGATGGACTTTGACGCCCTGATTGAAATCCTCCGCAGCTATTTGACAGAGATTATCGTCCGCGGCGCAATAGATGAGGCTTCCGCCAGGCATGATGGAATGCGCGAATTTGCGGAACTGGTCGACGTAGCCGGGGAAGGTGGGGAAGACATTGACGTGATCCCACGCAATGCCGGTTATGATGGCCACATCGGGATGATAATGCAGGAACTTGCTGGTGCGGTCAAGAGGGGAGGTGAGATATTCATCGCCCTCAAAGACAGCTATCTTGGCAGTATTGGAGAGTCCAACCATCGTATCGAACCCCTCAACCTGCGCACCCACCATATAATCGAACTCAAGGCCACAATGGCGAAGGACGTACATTATCATGGCCGTCGTTGTCGTCTTGCCATGGCTGCCACCGACCACAATACGGCGCTCGTGAGCAGTCTGCTCGTAGAGGTAGTCGGGGAAAGAGTAGATTTTGAGGCCGAGCTGGCGAGCGCGGACCAATTCGGGGTTGTCCTCCGTGGCGTGCATGCCAAGAATCACAGCGTCAAGGTCTGCGGTTATTCTCTCGGGGTGCCAACCCGCCTCATCCGGCAAAAGTCCATGGGCCGCAAGTCGGCTCTTGGAGGGCTCAAAAAACTCATCGTCGGAACCCGACACTACATATCCTTTGCTCTGAAGGGCAAGGGCCAGGTTGTGCATCACGGCACCACCGATGGCAATGAAATGGACGCGCATATCAGAGATAAAGTCTTTAAGGGGATTAATCTTGTTCTTTCGAGTCGGCATCGACAGTCTCGACCACCTCGGTCAACTCGATGGTGGACTGGGGCTTAGGCACCGCTGTGCCATCGATGCGCTCGGAGTGGAGCGAATAGTATATGCCAGGGAGAGAGCAGACAAGGGATACCGCATAGAAAAGCAGGCTGAGCGATATGGCGCAATTGGGTTCAACGCCGAGATATCGCGAGCCGATCATGAAAGCCACCTCGCGGGCGCCGACACCGCCAATGGTGACAGGGACGGCCGACGCAATGCTGCTGATGAGGAAGAGGAAAAGGTAATCGCCAATGAGGCCACCAGCGTCAAGCCCCTCAAGGATGGCAGCCGCGGTGCACATCTGAAGCCCCTGAACGAGGAGCGAGCGGACGAGCGCGACAAGAGCGGCATGGGCGAGGCGGCGTTGCAGGAAACGGAAGAAGAACCAATAGACCCATACGCCCACGGGGATGAGCAGCAGCACCCACAGTTGTTCGGTATATGAGACGCTGTGGAGTCCGACGCTATCGGCAAGGCCAGGACGAAGAGCCGCATAGGCCAACGTGTAGACGAGTATGGCCCCGAGACCGCTTAGCCTGTCGCCGAGGAGAGCGAACACAGCGGGCTTGACGGGAGTTCCGCATCGGCGGTGAAGCCAATAGACCTTGTAGCCATCGCCCCCCACCCCACCGGGCAGGAAGAAATTATAGAACATGCCAAGCCAATAGAGCCTCATGTTGACCGCCCAGCCTATGGAGACAGGGACTGCAGAGAGCATGCCGCGCACCCTCTCGGAGCTGACCACCTGAGACGCCGTGTAGAGCAAGACGGAGAGGAAGAGCCACAAAGGGGAGACGCCGCGCATGGTCTGCCACGTCGCCGCGAAATCAATCTTTGTGAAGACGAAGGCGAGAGTGCCAAGCGAGACACTTACTTTAAGGATGGTCTTAAGAGTCTTATTCACCTCTTTGACTTAGACACAAATGGTTATTGCTTTGCTGCCTTCTCGGCATCGCCTCCCACAGAGGCAAGAATCTTGTCGATGGTGTCTACACAGACGGGGCAAGGGATTCCGCTAAGGCCCTTGATATCTGAGCATGTGAGGTGACCGCCGGTTACTTGTGCGAACATCTCACTGATGGCTTCAGACTGCGACGGCGCCAATTGCTGCGCAGCGTACAGCGCACCACAAAGTCCACCCGGGGCTCGTCCCGCAGCGCATGAGGCAAAACGGTCAAGAGCCTCCTCGGGAGTCAGGCCCAAGAGACTCGCGTATTTATAAGCCACCGCCTGAGCGCAATTGTGACGATAGGGCGGAGTGCGGAAAGTGTCGGTACAGTTCACTGAAGTAATATGTTTAAGATCCGCAACCGCCTATTGGATGGAAGGTATACGGAACTTTTGGTCCATGGCGAGAAAGCGGTCACGACTGTCGTCGCCATATTTGGCGCACGAGCGGAGAGCCTTCTCGAAAGGCTTCATGACAGTGAGGTGCTTTGTTTTGCTATAGAACTTGTCGGCATAGCAAACAATCTGCTCCTCGACGGACAGTGGGACGAGGTCGCGGTGAGGCAGGGGGAGGTCATTAGCCTCTATGTAGGCGAGTGGCAGCCCGGAACCCGTATGTCTTTCAGCCACAAGGGCATGGCGGGGTAAACCATCGGTGCGGAGCATATCCGAGCCAATAGTGCCATGGCAGATGTAGGGCTTGTCGCCGAAACAGTCAATGTCTGGCGCATTGGTGCCTATTATGCCAATGTCGTGAAGCATGGCCGCCTCGAAAACGAAATCGCGGTCGGCGCCCAACTCTGGATGGCCGTCAACGATGGCTACGGCGAGGCGCGCCACGCTACGGCTATGCGTCACAAGAATGTCCCAAAGCCGCGAAGCCGGGACGTAGTTGCGGGCAATGATTGCCTCTGTGTCTATCATCGTCTGTTTTAGTGGTGGCGCGACTTGAGTTCACGCGCGACATCCTCAATGCGATAACCCTTGTGGGCGAGGAGCACAATGAGGTGATAGAGCACGTCGGCACTCTCGTATATGAAGTTCTCGTCGTCACCGGCGGTTGCACCGATGACACACTCGACAGCCTCCTCGCCAAGCTTTTTGGCAATTTTGTTAGTGCCTTTCTTGAAGAGGCTGGTGGTGTAGCTGCCCTCGGGCATCTCCTTGTGGCGCTTGTCAATGAAGTCCTGAAGCTCCTTGAGGAACATGACATCCTCGGCCTCGTTAGTCTCACCCCAGCAGGTGTCGGTGCCAGTGTGGCATACGGGGCCGTCGGGGTGAACCTTGATGAGGAGGGTATCGTGGTCGCAGTCGTCAGCTATTGAGACGACATGGAGGAAATTGCCACTCGTCTCGCCCTTAGTCCAAAGGGTCTGACGGCTACGGCTGTAGAACGTCACCACGCCGTCGGCCTTGGTCTTGTCATAGGCCTCTTGATTCATGTAGCCAAGCATGAGGACCTTGCCGGTGTCAGCGTCTTGGATGATGGCGGGGATGAGGCCCGCGGAGTCTTTCGAGAAGTCGAGCATAATGACTTAACTGTTATGATGTTGAGTGTTGTTACTTTGTTATCTCACTTGACTGCGTCGCCCTATTTGAGTCTGACGGGGATGCCATTCTCGCTCAAATATTTTTTCAGGTCGGGTATCGCAATCTCGTGAAAGTGGAAAATGGAGGCGGCCAGACCGGCGTCAGCCTTACCGCGAGTGAACACGTCACGGAAATGCTCCATGGAGCCGGCTCCGCCCGACGCGATGACCGGGATAGAGAGACTCTCACTGAGTTGCGCCAAGGCTTCGCAAGCGAAACCGTTCTTGGTGCCATCGTGGTTCATGGATGTGAAAAGGATTTCACCCGCGCCGCGGTCTTGAGCCTCGCGAGCCCAGTCGAAAAGACGTTTTTCCGTGTCAATTCGTCCGCCATGGACGGTTACAACCCATTCGCCTTTGTCATCCTGCCGCGCATCTATCGCCACCGTGACAAACTGGCTGCCGAAGTTGTGGGCGAGGTCAGATATGAGTTGGGGGTTCTTGACGGCCGCCGAGTTGACGGACACCTTGTCGGCCCCGGCAGACAGAAGCCTGTCGGCATCAGCGAGTTCACTTATTCCGCCCCCCACGGTGAAGGGGATGTTTATGTGGCGCGCAATGCGTTCAACGAGCTCAGCGAAAGTCTTACGCCCCTCGTGAGTTGCGGTAATGTCAAGGAAGACAAGTTCGTCAGCCCCTTGCCGGGCATACTCAGCGCCAAGCTCCACAGGGTCGCCCACATTCTTGATATTGACGAAGTTGACGCCTTTGACGGTCTGACCGTCACGGATGTCGAGGCAAGGGATGATACGTTTGGCGAGCACTGGGTGTGTAGAGTTAATAGTTTGAACTCAGGCAGCCGACACATTCGTGGTCGGTCGAAAAGCAAAGTTAAGAAAAATCGGTTGGCAATGGACACTTAACAAGTTGGCAAATGGAGAGAAGGGCGACAGAGATGGGAGCAAATGTCCAAAACGAACTAATATAATACGTAATTTCGCTACTAAATAGGGAATTTATTTTTTCGTTTTTCGGAGATCAGGAACTCGACAGACATTAATTTCAGACAAAAAATGGACATAAACAAGACAAAGACAAGCAAGTGGCAAACACAAACAAGCGGAGAAAAGAGGAAGCTCAGAAAATCAACCAACTCCGCAAAACATACGGAGCGGACGAAATCAACTTCATCTTATTTTTAGGCGGCTATTTCGACGCAGGCTACCTCGGATATGAGGCAGCGGAAGGTATTGATTGGGTTTGGGAGCACAGAGTGTCAGACTTATCAAAAGCCGGATTATGAGCGAAAGAGAAAGACTGATAAGCTTGCAAAAAGCCCTTGACGCGGAGAAAGAAGATAACACAAAACGGGCGGGGCGAAAGTGAACACTTCACTTTCGCCCCACCCGTTTATATTTTCTGCAGTTGGCTACAGATTTTCGTAACTACCCTGGAAGAGGATGTCGGAACCAGCGATGGAGCCGCCATTCATGCCTGCCTTGAGATATTTGGCGCGTTGCTGCGCTGTTCCGTGGGTAAAGCTTTCGGGGACAGCCGTGCCTCGCGCCTTTTTCTGGAGATAGTCGTCGCCAATGACGAGGGCTGTCGATATAGCGTCCTCAATGTCGCCATCCTCAAACGACTTGTACATGTCATTCTCACCAGCGGCCCAGACGCCGGCCAAATAGTCAGCCTGAAGCTCAAGACGGACGCTGAGCTGATTGGCCTTGGCCTCAGAGAGTCCGCTCATCTGCTGATGGACTTTGGGCAGTGTCCCAAGAAGATTTTGGACATGGTGTCCTACCTCATGCGCGACGACATAGGCGTAGGCCAAGTCCTGCAAGTTTTTGCCTTTGCTCGCCTTGACGCCAAGGCTCTCTTTCATGGTCAGGAGGAAAGAGAGATCAATGTAGAGACAGTTGTCGCCCGAGCAATAGAACGGGCCGACGGAAGAGGTAGCCCCGCCGCATGCGCTCTGCACGCTCTCTGTGAAGAGTACGAGCGTGGGAGGCTGATATGTGAGGCCCTCCTCTTTGAACTTCTTGGTCCACACGTCTTCAGTCGACGCGAGAATTTGGCGACAGAAGGTAGCCATCTGCTCCTCCTCGGCCGTGGGCTGATAATCGGTGTCAGTCCCGTTGGTGGTGACACCAGCCACCACGCTTGAGAGGTCTTGGCTTGTGAGCACACTCAGGGGGTTACCGCCCTGGAGATAGGCCACAACCATGGCTATGATGATGCCGATGATGGAGACTCCGCCAACCGTCTTGCTTTTGCTGGAGCGACGGTCATCCACATTAGAACTTTCTCTGCGTCCTGTGAGTTTCATGTGTTGGTTTTTAGTTGTTTGAGTATGTTTTATGATAATGCATTGCGAAAGCACCCGAAGGGCGCACGGCTCTTTTACGTCACCGCATCGGGAAATGTTCGCACGACGGAATGCCGTTCAACATGCTAAAATGACTTTTCAGGGGTGATTTTATCCAATTCACACCCCATAAGTTCACCTCTTTGGCCGAATGAGTTAAATTAGCCACATGAAATATTGGAGTCAAAAGACAACGATAGCGCACTTGGCGCGTGACTGGTCTGTTTACACCTTGGCCACATTCTTCATGTGCGACATTTTGTGGGAGCTCATCGACTATGGAGAATGGGAGGGCACATGGTCTGACGCTTTGCCTGACTACCTTGTGGACTTGGCTTATTGCGGAGTATTCTCATTCACAAGCATATTGACCACAATATTCGTCACCAAGCTGAGGTACTTCAAGAAAGTGACGTACCAGCGACTTCTCTCGCTCGGACTGATTACGCTGTTCGTCAACTTGCTGATAGCCATCACGTGCGAAAACGTGTACTATTACATCTGGCCCACAGATGCCGACAGTTTCTGGGGAAGTATATACTTTTTCTGCTTTATATCGTCACTTGCCTCGATGGCACACACCGCACAGCATTACAGCATGATGATTATCAAGCAGAACGAAGAGAAGATAGCCCTTCAGAAGAAGATTTTGAAATTGCAGCTCGACCCCCACATCGTGTTCAACAGCTTGAGCATATTGGCGGGACTCACCCGCATAGACCCGGAAAAGGCGGAAGAGTTCACCATACGTCTGTCGCGGATATACCGCAGGATAATGGCCGACGTGGATCATGACACTGTGAGCATAGCGGACAGTCTGAAATTCGCCAAAGACGACGTGGCGCTGCTCAACATCCGCTTTGCGGACAAGATTGTCCTTGACACGAGCCGCTGCGAGGCGCAGGAGGACGAGGGTATTCTCACATTGGCCATGCAAATTGTTATCGAGAACGCCGCCAAGCACAGCATGCCACAAGGGGAAGAGAAACTTATTATATCAATAGACCGCGAAGAAGACTACCTTGTGGTGGGTAACAATCGCCCCATCGGGGAGCGTGCAAACGCTCCAGAGACAAGCACCGGTGTTGGCCTTGCAAACCTGAGAAAACGTTACCAACTGGAATGCGGTAAAGACATACGCATAAACGTGACACCAAAGAGATTTGAAGTGGCCATGCCCATTGTGAAGATAGACAATGGCGAAAACGAGAATTAACTCGGCCGGCAACACATACAGAAGAACAGCCAAGATTAAAAGTACAGAACAAGATGCGCCGCATAATAATAATAGAGGACGAGCCAATAAGCGCTATGCGACTCGTCAGACTTGTGAAAGAGATTGAGCCAGACGCAGTTGTCGAGCCGACTTTAGAGACTGTGAATGACATCGTGGAGAGGCTCAGGAGCGATGAGCCGTATTCGCTCATCTTGGCGGACATACGCGTAGGTGGTGGGGATGTGTTTGATGCGTTTAGGCAGGCTCCACCTCAGTCATTCGTCATCTTCACCACGGCCTATGACAACTACGCCATGAATGCGATAAAGAGCAATGGCATAGATTATCTGCTGAAGCCCATTGACAAAAATGAGCTGCGCGCCGCCTTAGCCAAGACATCCATGTCTGACCACAAAGAGGACGACATTTGCGGGAGGGTGGCAGCATTAGTCAACTGCACGAAGTATTGGCGGAAAAGAATAGTGATCTGCAAAGGCGACGAATATGAGCCTGTCAACGTTGAGGATGTCAACTTCTTCGTTTTGGAGGGGGACAAAACTCTCGTCCATCTAAAAACAGGGGTTGAGCGTCACATTCGTCAGACGATGAACGAGATAGAGTCACAGCTTAACCCTGACGAGTTTTTCAGGGTCAACAGGCAATACATAGTAAACATAAGGGCAGTAAAAAACATAAAGCCCTACATCGCATCGAGATATATAGTGTCAATTGAGGGTTGCAAAGACAACAGAGTCACAATAAGCAGAGCGAAGGCGCCAGCCTTTAGAAGCTGGATAGACAAGTAACAAGAGGAACGGCTGCGGAGATTAAACATTCACACTGAAATAAGAAAAAACACACGACATATCCCATCTAAAATCATCCCATCTAAAACTAAAAGAAGATTTTATAGAAAGGACATAACATTAACTATTTATACAAAATGAGAGCGAACACACTAAAGACGGGAGACCGTCTACAACTCAAATATAGATTTGACTCTTTTATTTTCTGACACTTACAAGAAACTGCAATGAAAAAATTTTTATTGCTTATCGCAATAATAAGCATAATTCCCTCAGTCGTATCAGCACAATGGAGAATGGATTGCGCCATCCGCTTAGGACGCGACGATGTGAAACACTACGAGGACCCGATCACGACGGGATGGGGCTCTTGCTTGGGATATAGTGAAGGATTTGGATGGGGAGCCGACATGAACATAGGATATGAGTTCAAATATGGACTGGGACTATACTCTGGCGTGGCATACGATAACTTCAGAATAAGGGGAGGAAAAGTGGGACATGTCAACGTTCACGGCGATTATATTGACTGGGAGAGAGAGAGCCACCCATTTGGTTTCGCCACAGTCCCATTGAAATTGGAATACAGGTTCGCCCACGACATAATTAGACCCTACATAGGCTATGGAGCCGCCATCCTTTTATACTACAAACACGACAACTATACAGCGACACATATAGCAGGCAAACTCCAATATCACAGGGTGACGCCAACATTCTTGTATGGCATAAACCTCGAGTATAAAAAGTTCATACTTGGCGCAGAGGTTCGCCGGGATCAAAAAAAATTTCTGGAGGAGCACATCAACTACGACTTCTCATGCAGGGCATACAGCTTTACCTTCAGAGTCGGATACCGGATTTTCTGAAACACATAAGGCACACCCTGCCCCAAGAAGCAAAACACACATTACCAAAGACAACAAGAACAGAATGACAAGCAATAAGACATGGATGGCGCTCATAGCCATGACTATGCTATCGGCGGCCAACGCCAACGCCCAAACACGCACGGTAGCGGGACACGTTGTTGACGCCAAGACTGGCGAGAACGTCGCCTTCGCCAATGTAGCAGAGACGAGTTCTGGTCGCGGGACTACAACCAACTCGTACGGCTATTTCTCCATTCGCGCAGACGGGAAAGTCTCAATCTCATGTATGGGATATGAACCGACAACAATAGACGCCGCCAAGATTGCCGCTGGCGACTCTGCCGTCATCATCCGATTAGACCGCAAAGAGGTCCAACTTGACGAGGTAAAGGTGTCCGCCACTGTACCAGAGGTCGAAATGGTCCAGATGAGCAAGAACACCGTGCCAGTCAAACTTGTCAGGGCTATGCCGTCATTCACTGGCGAGCCAGACATCATAAAAGCCATAACCTTTCTACCCGGAGTCTCAGCCGGCCGAGACGGAATGAGCGACATCTTCGTCCGAGGTGGAGACAGGGGGCAAAACCTCATCACGCTCGACGGAATGAAAATCTACAATGTCAGTCACATGTTTGGCCTCGTGTCGCTCTTCAACACTGACATGGTGAAAAATGTAGACGTCTACAAAGGCATCTTCCCTGCACGCTATGGTGGCAGACTCGCCTCTGTCATTGACGTGACCAGCCGTGATGGCGACGACTCCACTCGCACATATCACATATCGGTCGGCATGTTATCCAGCACACTTTTCGCACAAGGCCCCATCATCCCTGGCAAACTCACTTTCGCTGTCGCGGCTCGTGCAGGATATAGCGACCTTTTCAACATTCCGTCGCGCCATGCTTTTTACAACCTCGACTTTTCCGACAAGCAGACATACGATTCGATGAACAGCAGCTATGTCAGCCAGTCGTTCTATGACATCAACGCGCGCCTGCGATGGAAAATATCGCCCACGGCCAATTTGACAGCATCGGCCATAATTGGCTCGGACTTCGAGCGTTTCGGCGAGGCGATACGGACAAGCAACAACCGGTTTCTCGACAAGACTACGGGAAAGACCGCTATCCGCAACAATGGAGTGTCGCTCACATTCACCAAGAGCTTCGACAACGTGTTTTGGCGCACATCGGCGGCTTTCACGTCCTACCGAAACACCTTGCATAGCAAGACTGTCAGCAAAGAGGCGGACACCGACTCAGTCAACACGACAAACTCCGGCTGCAACACGAACAACAGCCTCCGCGAAGTGTCACTCAAGAGCGGCATTGAGTTTTCACACGCCATTGGCAGACTGCACGCAGGCGGTGAGATTAGCCGATATATTTTCAGCCCACTCTCCAACACTAATTGGCAAGAGCAGTCGGGAGTCCGTGTGGACAGCGTAGTGACCCCGAGGACAAACATGAGATCAGTAGAGAGTTCAGTATATGCGGATGAGGAGCTAAATATAACAAATAACCTGAGCGTAAACCTCGGCCTGCGCGCCACGGCTTACCACGCTTCGGCCGCCTATGGAGAGGCCGACACCACATTCTTCAGGTTGGAGCCTCGCGCCTCGCTAAGATATATGTTCTCACGACACCTGTCCGTCAAAGCAGGATTCTCAGTCTCTAACCAATTCAACCATTGCCTGCTGACCTATGTTGACGACGCACAGAGTGAGGCATGGATGGCTGCGACAAGAAGCACTCCGCCACAGCACGCCAAGCAGGCGGCACTCGGATTTTTCTACGCTGACGATGACGCAAAGATTAATATCTCGGCCGAGACTTACTACAAATGGATGACCGACTTGGAGTATTATCGCTCATCAAAGGTCGTCTCCAATGGCAGCATCCTCAACTCCATCGGGCAGGACATCCTCACCAACGGAGACGGGCGCGCCTACGGAGTCGAGTTCATGGCAAGCAAGGACCTGCCACACGGCGTTTCTGCCAGTCTTTCTTATACTTGGCAGCGCAGCGAACGCAAATTTGAGGGGGTCAACCGTGGACAATGGTTTCCTCACATCTTTGAGAGAAGGAACTCGTTGACTTTTGTCGGCCTTTGGGACATCAATGCGCAGTGGAGCGCGAGCGCCACATTCAACTTCGCCACAGGCACTCCATTCACAATGCCGACAGCCCACGTCCGCGGCGACATGATAAATCCCAGCGGATATTCAATCTTCACAGATATCAACAACCGACGCCTGCCAAACTATCACAGGCTCGACCTGAATGTGAGCAGAAACCACACGGGCAAGCACGGGACTAAAATGCAGTGGACCCTTAACATCTATAATGCATACTCACACAAGAACCCGAGCTACGTGAAACTCGAAGATAACGATAACAAAGTACGCGTGGAGTCGGACTATACAATCCTGCCCTCGCTCAGCTGGAGTATATGGTTCTAATGAAAAACGGGAAACAGAAGAAAATGAAATTCAATAATATCATCATAGCGACAGCAGCCGCACTGTCCGCAGCCGCACTGCAATCTTGCGACTACTTTTTGCCTGGAAACTTCGAACTAATCGATTATGTGGACTATTCGAGCGACTACAGTGGAGACAAGCTTGTACTCAATGGCCGCATTACAGACCTTCATGGAGTCTATGCCGAAGTGACACACACTGTGAGGCCCGAAAAAAAGGAAGTAAGCGACACTGTGGCCGATGCGACAGTCTACCTGATTGAGGATGGCATCACCATTGCCGAGCTGCACAACAATCCGGAGCGCAAACTGACGCTAAACTATGCAGAACGATTCATGTATTACCTTCTGCCCGGCGAGGTTGATATAAAGGAGGGTCACAAATACAGCATGCGCGTGGAGAGCAAGACGCGCGGCGCAGCCGAGTCAGAACCGAGCACAATGCCAGGCCACATGACTGTTGACTCAGTGTGGGTTGAGAGCACATCATGGATACAATTGACAAGTTTCGGCATAAAATATCATGGAGCAGACGACGACATGACTCTATGCCCATTCATGAGGAACTACCGCAAGCAGTCGTGCCACACATATAGCACCCCACGCTACAACATTCTGCAAAATTCCACAAATGGGGCAGGGTCTGCCATTGTCGAAAACAATGCGTACAATTTTTTCACGGATTCAATATCCGTTGAGATGCTAACTCTGTCCCCGGACCTTGCGAAATACATCAAAAGCCTCTCGGCCTATAGTGAGAGTGCTGATGACGAGGCGTATGAGTATCCATTGCCTGTCGATGAGAACATCAACAACGGGTATGGTTTTGTGGGAGCCTACTCCGTAAGTGCGAAAAGACTCATCCCTGACGACAAGTTCACCAAACCCGACGAGAACGACGAGAGCGACATGACATACGACAGATGGGACGACGAGAGGACAATCAAAGATTACATCTTCTTTGACATGTCGTGGCTATGGCAAAGGTAAGGTGACAAGCTAATTGACAATAAACTTAATATCAACATGAAACAAACATTCATCTACACTGCGGCTGCGTTATTACTTGCGACCGCCTGCTCTGATGACGTTAGTGACTTGAGGGACTTTGGCGACAGATGCAGACCAACCATATTTCACTTCGCTGAGCGGCAAAATCACATCTGATGACTTTGCAGACAATATAGCAGGGCGCCAACCCTTATACCTCTCACTTGATTAAAAAGAGATGAAAAAGTTTGTAGCAATATTAGTAATCGCACTTTCTGCATTATCAGAGTATTCGACAGCCCAACTCAGGCTTGACGCTGACATCCGACTTGGGCGTAGCAACGCCAAGCGTATAGAGGATTTCAAAGGACTTGTGATCGGAGCGCAATACAATCCCGGATTCTCTTTTGGCGTCGATGCCAAAATTGGATATGAATTCAAGTACGGAATAGGGGTGGCGACGGGAGTAAGCTACGACAAGATACGCTACTTCGCAGCCGCGGCCATCTATGAACAAGTCAATCCGAACTCAAGCACCGTTAACATCCGCTATGAGGGCAAATATCCACATTCGTCAGATTTCATAACGATCCCACTCAGACTCGAATATCGTTTCTGCCATGACATAATCAGACCATATGTCGGATATGGTGTCTCGTTCCAAGTTCATTACGCATCAAATTGGACCGATGATTTTACGTCAATTAGCCCGAGGTACGAATTCCACCGAAATTATGTCATCCCGACATTCATGTTCGGCATAGACCTCGAATACAAACGGTTCATATTTGGCTTCGGCCGCAGGAAAGACCAAAAGGAGTTTTGGAGAGAGGAAAATTGCAGCTACAAGTGGACAGCAAGCCAAAACTCATTCAGGCTCGGATACAGGATTTTCTAAAAGCAGCCCCAGGCATACCGCCTGCCATCACTAAGGAAGCAGGAGCGCATACCCAAAAGAAATCCGCCACCCCATAGCTTGGAGTGGCGGATTTCTTTATATCAACATCACACCTCATCAGCAAACAACGAGGTGCAGGGAGCAAACAGACTTACAGCAACTGCTTTAACCCATCGGCGGATACCTCAGATACTGTTTTGCTGACGGATTGCGCCATGCGGTGCCAATCAACGTGGCCACGAACCATGCGGAGGATCTCGACAAGCTCAAGCGTGTCCTCATCCGCCTCTGAATAATCCTGCGAATAGAGCTCCGTATTGTCAGAGAACTCTACACCGCGGCTCAAGAGCAGAGACAGACGCCCGCCCTCGTCAACTACGTAATCTGGACAAGCCTTGTCCGCAAAGTCAAGAGACTTGCGTGCGCACCACCAGAACTCGGCCAAACTCTCACCCCTCCATGCGAAGACTGAGATTTCATCTTTAGCCAAGAGTGCCGCCAATCCATTGTCAGTAGATGTCGTCCCGTTGGCGCACACTCTCACGGTGGCTCCAAGTGAGACAAGAGCCTTGACGAAGAAGACGCTGCGGGCATTAATCTCAACGCAACAGGTTATTCGTTTACCTTTTAATGGCTTAGACTCTTTTAAAGAATCACTCGCCGCGATAATATCGGCGTTCGCATCCTCGGCGGCCTTTATGGTGTTGGCACCCTCGGGAGCAAGGTTGATGTCAGCAACCTTATATGTATAGTTTGTCTGATCTACGTATTCAAACATAATGCGGATAAACTTTTAGTCTTGCGCAAAGGTATCAAATAAATCAATCCCACGAAAATGGAGCGAAGACGGCCAACTGTTTTTGCCGCCACACATCCATTCTCGTGGGATTGGTTTCTTATGTGAAAAGGTAATAGCTATACAGACCAGCTTAGTCCATTCCGTCAATGGTAATTATATCACCATTCTCGTCATACTTCAACTCACAGACCTTCAGGCTGCGGAGGAAAGTGCGGCCACCAGAGGGGACACTGTCATGATGGAAAAGCCACCATTTGCCCTGGTACTCAACAATGGAATGGTGGGTGGTCCAACCGACGACAGGAGTCAAGATGACGCCTCGATAGACAAAGGGGCCAAGTGGGTTGTCACCCACAGCGTAACAGAGGTAATGGCTGTCTCCAGTCGAGTAGCTGTAATAATATTTGCCGTTATACTTGTGCATCCATGAGGCCTCAAAAAAGCGATGCGGGTCAGATGCCTTCATTGGCGTGCCGTCCTCATAGACCAGCTTGACGTCCTGTGGCGCGATGGCGAACTGCTTCATGTCGTCAGACAGGATGGTCACTTTGGGGCAAAGAGCCGGCTCGTCGCCCTCTGGCAGGACGGCGCTCTCAAGAGCCTTATTGTCCCTATAGCGCTGAAGCTGTCCGCCCCACAAGCCGCCAAAATAGACATAATATTTGCCATTCTCCTCAAAGACGCACTGGTCGATGCTGTAGCTTCCCCTAATGGGGTCAGGTTCAGGGACGAACGGGCCTTCAGGACGATCTGCTATTGCTACTCCCATTCTGAAAATGTCATTCTGATCCTTCAGTGGGAAATAGAGATAGAATTTGCCATCCTTGCCTCGCACACAATCGCAGTCCCACAACTGGCGGCCATGCCAAGGAATGTCTGCCGTGTCAAGGATAACCCCGTGGTCAACGACGGGAGCAGTCATGGGGTCACCCTCAATGGTGAAGACGTGATAGTCCTTCATGTTGAAGTGGTCGCCATTGTCATTTTCAAGAACGCCGCTCTCCCAGTCATGAGAGGGGTATATGTAGAGTTTGCCGTCCCATACATGGACAGAGGGGTCCGCCATATAGTCATTGGGGACGAGATATCGCTTCTCTGTTTTCATCAGTTTAGTTTTTTTTTTCGTACGAAGATAAAATATCTTTCACAAAGGGTTTAGGCTCACCATCACGATCAAAGAAGAGAGGGTAATCTTTGCGGCCAAGGACAGGAAAATCATTTTTCCATGAATCGCCATCCCTCACGCCCCAAATGGTCACACGCTTAATGTTGTCAGAATGAGACATGAAGATGTCCCAGAACATGCGCATGCGGTGATTCCAAACCACGGACACGCTGTCTGGCAAACCATTACGGTAGATGTCAGTCTCTGGTGTGGCATTAGGAAGCTCATCTCCCACAGTCACATTGGCGCTCTGTGTGAGGGTTGGCAATGAGCCCATATCCCACTCGGTTATCATCACCGGCATACCGATTCGCTTGAAATCGTCAAGCGTCTGGACAACAGAGGCAGAGTCGGGGAAATCGATACCCATATGTCCCTGCAGCCCCACTGCGTCGAGCCTCAGCCCGCGAGAGCGTATGGTGTCAATGAGCGCCAAGTAGCCGGCACGGCGGCCAGGGTTGGTCATGCCGTAGTCATTGATATAAATCTCGGCGTCAGGGTCAAGCTTATGCGTAAGCTCAAGAGCCTCATAGATAAAGTCATACCCGAAAGCGCGCGAGTAGGGGCTGTCCCTCAATCCGCCAGTCTCTACAATAACCTCATTGCAGACATCCCAACCCTTTATGCGGCCCTTGTAGCGGGTCACGACAGTTGTGATGTGGTCAATCATGCGCTGGTGCAGCTCCTCGGGCGAGACCTCGTTCCCAAGAGAATCGACAAAGAACCAAGGCGCGTTTTGCGAGTGCCAGACGAGGCAGTGGCCTATGACCTCCATGCCATTGGCCTCAGCGAAAGCCATCAGGCTGTCTGCCCCGGCAAAGTCGTACCTGTCCTTCTCCGGGTGGATAAACTGACACTTGAAAACATTTTCTGCCACAAGAGAATTAAAATGTCGCTTGATGAGAGCCACGCCAATAGAGTCACGGCCAGCCATCTGCTCGCCATTGGCAGCAACGCCAAGTGTGAAATGGTCTCCCACCACATCCTTAAGTCCGACGGGAGGCATCTCCCCATGGCCACCGCACGAGGTTAGTGAAGCAGTGGCTAAAAGAGCCATGGCAGTGCTGGTTGCCGCACGCTTTATAGTTGAAAATCGTTCAGTCATAATATTATAGATTGTTCGTTACTCAGCAGAGCCATTCTTGTGACGGGCTTCGACCTCGGCATTAATCTTGTCAATGACGTCATCCTCAAGCTCATACTTGGATATGATGAACATGGCCAAAGCCAAGAGGATGGCCGGGATTACGCAAACAAGCCAAAGAATGCCCTGCTCTGCGAAAGCCGACTGGGTGGAGTCGTTAGTCGCATCGAAACCTACATAGGCCAGGACGAGGCCGGGCACTACGCCACCCAGAGCCATGCCTGCCTTAAAGAAGATGCCAGTCAAGGCGTTGACAATGCCAGAGATGCGCTTGCCGCTCTTCCATTCGCCATAGCTGATGACCTCGGGGACCAAGGCCCACATATAGCCGGTGGCCACGATGACACCGGTCGACTTGATGAACTGAGCCACCATGACGAGCCAAATCTGATCCTTGAGGGCGTCAATCATTGAGACGGCATAGAGGATGCCCATGCCGAGGATGGCAATGCCGAGGAATATGTAGAACATGTTCTTCTTGCCGAGGGCCCTCTTGATGGCCGGGACAAGCGGCATGAAGATGAAAGAGGGGGCAGAGCCGAGACCCATGAAAAGAGCCATATACTCAGGCGCATGGACATTATAGACCATATAGTATGAGCCTGCGGAGTTGCCGACGCTCATCATAGCGAAGGCTGTGATGAAAAAGAGGGCGATGACGCGGAGAGGGCGGTTATGCACAAACTCCATCCACAAGTCCGACACCTTGACATTCTTGGCCTCCGACTGGTCCATGACCACGCGCTCTTTGCACTGGCTGAAGCAGAAGATGAGCAGGGCGAGGCCCACAACGGCATATATGGCCATTGTGATGAACCAGGCGTTGGCGCTCTCGGGGGTATTCGTCTTGCCATCAGCAGAGAGTGCGGCCACAAGCAACGGGATGCCGGATGCCACGGCAAGGCCGCCGCAGTTGGCCATGAACATGCGGACAGACGTGAGTATGGTTATCTCGTTCGTGTCTCGCGTGAGCGAGGCGTTGAGGGCGCCGTAGGGCACATTGATGAGCGTGTAGCACATGGACATGCCGACATAAGTCACATAGGCGTAGGCCAAAGAACCCGAGAACCCGTTCCAAAAACAGAGAATCGCAAAGCCCGTCAATGGTATTCCGCCCAAAACAAGATAGCTGCGATATTTGCCAAGGCGCGGGTTCGCCCTGTCAACAAACGTGCCGACCAAAGGATCCCATGCCACATCGACCAAACGGACAATGAGGAACATGAACGCCGCAGCCTCTGGCGCCAAGCCATAGACATTGGTGTAGAAAAAGAGCAGGTACATGCATATGGTCTGATAGATAAGGTTTTGAGCCAAATCACCAGAGCCAAAGCCTATACGCTGAAGCCAATTAAGGCGATAGAAACCATTGTTTTCCACAGGTAGGTTTTTAAGATGAGAATACTTTTTTAGTCAGACCTATTTGATGCTATTCATAGCCCGGGCAGCGCGGATGCCGACGGTTTTCTTGTCAAGGGGATGGATGTCATTCCATTCGCCCAAGTCATGAATCTCAGCAAGTGCGGCACGAGGGTCGGCCTCTGCCACCTCACGCTGCATCTGCTGGAAGTTGCGCCATCCCTGCCCCACGGGCTTGCCATAGTCGGCCAACTCAATGATTACAAATTTCATATCGGGGTTCCCGAACAACTGACGCCAGTTTGACATAAGTCCTTTGAGCATGACGGCATAGTCACCCTCGCGGCCGATGTTGCTCTCCCCCTGATACCACAGGACGCCAGCGAATTTAGCACCTGACAGAGGGGCGACCATGGCATTGTAGAGGACGGTGGGCGTGTAGTAAAAGAAGGGGACGCCAGACTTGCCGGGCATTGACACGGCATAGGAGTGCCTCCACTGATTGTCAAAGTCAATCTTGCTTCGGTTTGAGCCGCAGAGCCATCTGTTGCCACCAAAGAATATGCCCCTGTACTTCTCAGGCACGAAAGCTGGTTTGCCACCTTGACTGACAAGGCGCACCGCAATGACGTTACGTCCCTCATGGAGAACGCCCTCGGGGATGTCATAGATTCTGGGCGGGTACTGATAATAGGTCACACCTACTTTCACGCCATTGACCCACACCTCATCCATGTCCACCAATGTGCCGAGTCGAAGCACAGCTGGCATGGCAGCCTGGGTGGCTGAGACGTCAATGACCTTGCGAAACCAGTGCGCACCATTGAGAGGGCGGTAGTTATCCTGACTCCAAGAGTCCGAAGTGGCATCGACTGTCTCCCAAGCCGAGTCATCAAAATTCTCTGCTTTCCAGTCTTGCGCAAGAGACGCCTCTTTCTGGGCGAGAATAGCCTCCCATCTGTCGCCAGCCTGCTTACCGTAGTTCTCAACCATCTGGCGATAGTCGGCATCAGCGTTTATATCCAACTGACTCACCTGTGAGATAAAGCCATCAGAAAGAAGCTGCTCACGGCTCAGCCACGCCTCTATGGGGGTTCCACCCACGGCAGCCTCAATGACACCTATGGCGACGCCGGAATTGGCGGCCTGCATCTCACGAGCGAAGAAGTAGGCAGTGGCGGAGAAGCCGGCCGCGTTTTCCTTGTTAAGGGTCTTCCATCCGTCGGTAGTGACATCGGCGGCAGGGCCGTCATACGATGTGGCGAGTCTCACATGCAGGAGGCGCACCTTCTTGTTGACAGATGCGTTAATCTCCATGGCATATTTGTCCATGACGCGGCTTGTGGGCAGTTCCATGTTACTCTGACCAGAGCACAGATAGACGTCACCAACCATTATGTCAGTCAGTCTTTTGTCTCCCAACGTCAGGACAAAGGGGCCACCAGCTTTGAGCGAGGGCAGCGTGATGGACCATCGTCCGTCAGCAGGAGCGGTGACACTGCTCTTTGTGAAACGTTTGCCTGTCGTCGTGAGCGGCTCGACTCCGTCAAAGTCAAGTTCAACCACCTCGCCCGGCTCAGCCGTTCCGCGCAAAGTCACTTGCTGCCCACGCTGAATTACCATTCCGTCGGTAATCCAAGCCGCAGGGCGCACCTCGGCCCTCACCGAGAAAACGGACGCGAGGGCGAGTGTCATGAATATGCCTAAGTGTCTCATACCAATCTGATTTTTGGGGGAATATAGATAATTGGTTTACTGCGCAGAGGAGGGGGTGAGGCGTTACTCCCGGTAGGAGACGGGAGTGGAAGGAGCACCGAGATAAGAGGGTTTGAGGCCGCCCATGTCAATCATCACCTTTTGGAGCACCATGGCGCCATCTGACGGGCGGATGCGTATGGTATGCCGTCCGGCCGGGACATTCTCCAGTTTCTCGCCGACCACGATGGCGTTCTCGCCTACCCACTTGCGCCATGAGTTTTCATTGAGCTTGCCATTGATAGGCACCCAGCCCTCACCCATTCCGGCGTTGAGCGAGAGAGTCTTCTGTCCGCCGTTCATGTCTGCGTCGCCACCACCATAAAGGCCGTGCACGTCAATGTCATGCTCGGGGCCACCGTCAATAGAGACTGCCAGCATGTGACCGTTGCCTCCGTAGTTAAGGGTCGGGCTGAGAATAATCTGGAGCTTAGGCTCGCCTCCGTTAGCGAACTCGACGTCATACTCCACCCACGTGTCTGGCGTGACAGTGCGCGCAGTCAAAGAAGAGCCTGTTCGCCCAAGGTTAGGCACGAGAGTCCAGTCCCCACTGCGTCGGCTTGGGTTCTCAGCGTCAAAGGAGATGTAGCCATCGCCCTCGACATAGAGCAGTGTGCCGTTGAGTGACTTCTCATCCTCGCGCACATAGGCCACGGCGGGCATGACCTGCGTCTCTGGCTGCTGCCAATAGGTGTAACCTATGTGAGTCTGGTCCATCATGTGGTTCCATTTGCCATCGGCAATCTCAAGGTTATAGTGACGTGTGAGCAGCGAGTCGCGCTCATAGAGAGTCTTGACCCTGTCGGCCCAGACGTTGGCCTCGGGGTCGCCCTTTGCCGCCAACTGCTTGTTCCGCGCCACGGAGTAGTACATGTCATAGAGGTTGGAGCAAGCCACTATGGGGTAGAGAACCAACTCGTCATAGGCGTCGGCATACTCCTTGCGGAGCATATACCCCACCCTCAAAGCCTCATTCTCCAGTTCGCGGTAATCATCGCGGACACGGGCCCACTCATCGTAATTCTCAATGCTATAGGTCTGGTCATTAAGCATCTCGGGAGTACGGCGGCTGTTATACTTTGTGTAAAGGGCAATCATTTTCGCAATCTCCTCGGCATGTTCGGGGCCGAACTGCGTCTTGCAAAAATCTATTGTGTGCTGATGGATGTCATCCGCCTTCATGCGCTCGGGGTTCCACGCCAGGTCGAGGAAGAACTGAATGGGGTACTCCATTGGCTTAAGGTCGCCGACATTCAGAATCCATATCTCGCGCACGCCATGATCATAGCAAAGCTCCATCTGATCCCAAATTCTCTCCACCTGAGTGACATTCACCCACTTATAGTTTCGAGGATCGCCCACATAGTCAACGTGGTAATACATGCCGTAGCCACCTTTTCTGTGGCGGGCGTTGGCATCGGGCAGACGGCGCACATTGCCCCAGTTGTCATCGCAAAGCAGGAGAGTTATGTCATCAGGCACTTTCATGCCCTTCTCATAATAGTCAAGCACCTCCTTATAGAGGGCCCAGACCTGCGGCACTTTGTTAGCCCTTTTGCCTGTGACATCTGATATTATCTTGCGCTGACGGTTGACAATCTTGGTCAGCAGGTCAATCTCCGTGCTTTCGCCCATAGGCTCATCGCCATCACCGCGCATTCCGACAGTCACAAGCGTCTCCCAGTCCTTGCACCTCTCGATGCCTGTGCGCCAGAACTTCTCAAGGTTCTGTTGGTTGGTTTTGAAATTCCAGTCACCAATGCCTCGCCTTTTCCAATCCTGCTGAGCCAAAGCCATGGGTTCGTGGTGCGAAGTTCCCATCACAATGCCCATCTCATTGGCAAGAGGGCCGTTGGCGGGGTCGTCATCATAGAATGCGCTTGCCCACATGGCCGGCCACATGAAGTTGGCCTTGAGGCGCAGAAGAAGCTCAAAGACATGCTCATAAGCCTTGTGGTTCACACCGCCAAACTTGTCAATGCACCACCAGCCGAATGAGGGCCACTCGTCATTGATGAATATGCCGCGATACTTGACCTTTGGGCAACCATCAGTCGAGACTCCACAGTCGAGAGCCACGTCATTACGTTTTGCCACAGGCACATCGGCCCACCACGTCCACGGCGAAACGCCAAGTCTCTCACTGAGCGTATAGATGCCATAGATGGTGCCGCGCTTATCGGCTCCCGCAATGTTGATGCGGGTCGGCTCGATGGACAATATGTGCTTCTCCGTACTGTCTTGCAGCTCGACAGGGCGTATGTTGGTCTTTGAAAAAAACTCGTCACCGAGCTGACTGACGACAATCTGCTCATGCGAGATATCGACAGTGTTGACGATGTCCGGCCTCTTGCCGCAAATCATCTCAATGTCGCCCGCCAACGAGCTGACAGCGCGAAGGACGCCCTTGTCGGCATTGGCAGAGACGCAAATCTCGACAGGCTGACCTTTCTTTATTATATCGAAACTATTTTGTGCCGAGGCCGCCATTGTAGCCGCCGCGGCTGTCGCCATAAATGTCATGAAATTCCTGAACATGTCCGTATGGTAACAATTTAGCTGTTAATAATCTATTGATTATATGCGGAGCGAACCGCCTTGCAAACCTATAAGTCAATACTCATAGAGTTTAACTTTCAGTATCTGGAAATCGTCCACACCAATCCTGACGTGGCGTCCCTGATGATCCTCATCGCCATTGAGTCGTTTCACAGGTCGGAGAGTCCCCTTTTCATCAGGCTCAACGACATCTACAGAGAGGATGCCCACCCTTTTGACCCCAGTCCAATCAACCTTAGCGGCCGATGCCTTTTTGCCAGTCTGGTCGGCAAGGACGAAACCATCCTCACCCAGCATCACCTGCTCCTCTTTGGCCTTGGCGGCCTGTTCGGCCATACTGGTGAAAGTAAGAACCACGCCAGAGCCTGCCACAATGTACTCATGCTTGGCCGTACGGATTACCATCGCCCCGGCAGCGGGCCAACGGCTTCCGTCAGTAGCGCGCGGATCCCAAGGCAGGGTGAAGAAATGGCGAGCCGTGATGACCATGCCATCCTCCTGCCATGTGGTCTCCTGCTCTTTCGAGGTGAAAAGCAGTCCCCGTCGGTCAGGATACTCGGCAAGCAGAGGCATTAGGTTTGAGAGAGTCGAATAGGCCTTTGTGAGCTTTGGCCTATCTGGGTTATTCTCAATAGAGAAGGGGCTGACACCAAGCGCGTTATATTGTCCGAATACATAGAACGCCTGAGCTCCGTTGTCCTCATTCCTATGCATCTCGGGGATGAAGAGCGCATTGCCGCAGACGGCGTATCTCTCCACCCAGCCCTCAAATCCGCTGTCATAAATGTCAGGCGAAATGAAGTCGAGACTTGGGGCTCCGGCTCGCCAAAGGTCAATGAGGTGAGCCAATGGCCCGGCCGCCGGATATTGCCCCGGCTGACGGCCTCGGCTGTTCATGGCGGCATTGACATAGAGCGGAAATGAGACATATTTGCGTGCGATGTCAGCTAACTTGCCGACATAGAGCGCATATTGGTAAGCCTGAAAAATCTCATCGGAAAAGACATCAGAGCCAAAGAGGTCACTCCACGTGCCACTCAGTTTGGCTCCATTGGCCTCCCAACGAGCGCGGAATTCAGGATGCAGGTTCTTCTTGTTCTTCTTGATGTAGGAGATAAGCCTCTCTGGCACAGCGGAACGGAACAGCTTCTCACTGTCGGGCGAGTAGTCCCTCGCGCTCTCGAGCATACCTATCTCATTCTCAATCTGAAGCATTATGACGGTGTGCTCATCTTTATCCTTTTCGGCTATATGAGCCACCAACTTCTCAAAAGCCGCGGCATCGGCACGGAACACGGTCTCAGCCACGCAACTTGCGATTTCCATGACCTTGCCCGATGAGGTGTGGGCGCGCGGAAAACGCTTAGTGTCAACCTTGAACCAGTCGGGCGCATAGCAGCTCATGGAGTTTTTCCATGCGCCAAACCAGAGGAAGACGACCTTGAGGTCATTGGCTCGGGCGGCATCTATGACTTTGTCAACCTGCGAAAAGTCAAACACGCCCTCTTGTGGTTCAAGCAAATCCCAATATGCGGGAGCGAGAACCGTATTGAGTCCCATAGCCTTGAGCCGAGGGAAATGATAGTCGACCTCAGCAGGAGACGAGGCCGTAGAGTTTCCCAGCTCGCCACCAAGGATTATGAAAGGACGGCCATCGAGCGTGAGACTCCTGTCTGCCCCACTGCCGACCACAGAACACTGCGCTGACGAAACTGACGCCAAGGTTAAAAAACTGGCAATCAGACATATTTGAGATATTACTTTCATCTATTCTGTACTGTTCGGTTCTCAATTCAAAGTTAGTATTATCTGTTAACAAAAACTATTTTATTAACAGATATTTTCGTAACGAGTATAAAGGAAAGAGGATTAATCAGCCTCAGAGAGCTGTCGGCATAGTTGCGACAGACATCCTAATCTAATATATCTCAAGACTTTGACTGCATAGACAACCATCCCGCGAGGGCATAATAAGGGCCGCCCGCCTGCAAAAGAGTCAGACAGGGCGGCCCATTCAATACCGGCTTAGCCTAATGCGCCAACAGGAGTGACGCTACTTAGCCAAGTGCGGGTGACAGTTTACTCCTCAGAGGTCTCATCTGACTCATCGCTTGAGGTCTCGTCATCCTTATACTTGTTCACCCAGTCATCGCCAGAGAAGGTGGTGCTGATGTCCATGCCGGCTATGCCGTCGCAGACGCCACGATAGGCCTCCTTGCGGTTATAGCTTGCGTCGAAGATGTTTGGCGAATCGCCATTGAGCCAATACTCATGCTCGTCCTCATTGTCAGAGAGAGTCCAGATGGTGATGCCATGACGCTGAGCCTCAGGCACATTGGCCACATAGGACTCGAAAACCATCTGATAAGTCTTGCTCTGCCAGCTGAGCTGAGTAGACGACGGGTTGGTTGTCGCCTTGCTGAATGCGCAATCCAACTCGGTGACGCGGACCAACTTGCCAGTTGCGGCCATGGTTTTGAACATGGCGTCTACCTTCTCCTTGAGTGAGGCGAGCGCCTCATCGCTCTCAGCGCAGGTTATGTGCATCTGGGTTCCGATGCCGTCAACTATTGAGCCGCCGCACGCATTGTCAATGTCGGAGACGAAGCTGATGAGCTCAGCAAGTTTGGCGGGGTTGGTCTCAAGGTTATAGTCGTTGACAAAGAGCTTGAGACCCGTCATACCATTCTCGTCGGCATATTTACGGGCGTAAGTGAAAGCCTTGTAAGCGTAGTCCATGCCCATATAGTAGCCCCAATAGAAGTGCTTGTTGCCAGTCTGGGTGCACCAGTTGAGCTTGAGGCCCTCGGTCTCACTCTCGGTAGGCTCAGCGTCATAATTGGTCACGTCATCCTCTGTCCAAGAGCCGCCGAAGACACCATCAATACCACGTCTGCCACCGCCATCGGCGATTGGCTCGTTGATGACATCCCAGGCGACGAAGCGGTCATCGCCATTGACATGCTCGAACATACTCTTGATCCACAGCTCCATGGCGTTGTCAAGAGCGGCTTTCTTCTGCTCGGCAGTCTTGAGGACATAAGTAATGGTAGTGCCCTTGTTGGTCCTGAGGCTCTTGTTCTCAGCATTCTTGACACCCCACTTGACATCGTCAATGTAATAAGTGCCGGGAGTCTTGCCGAAGCTGATGAGGATGCGGTTCATGCCCTCCTTTGAACAAGTGTACTCATGCTCAACGAGAGTCCAGTCAGTGCCTATTTCAAGGTTCGCATAACCTTCGCCCGTATAAGTTTTGCTGTTCTGCACCGCGAACTGGATGCCAGCTCCTGCCGTGTTTGTCTTGGCGTAGAAGCGGAGGACATAAGTCTCACCCAACTCAAACGAGTCGTCAAATGTGTAAGCGCACTGGGCCTTGTAATAGTCATCACCTTCAACGGGGTTGTCAAGCACAAGGCAGTAGTCACTGTCATGCCCCCCACCCTGATCACTGACTGCAGAGGTTGGCTTGTTATCACCCCAGCTGCTCCAATTGCCTTTGGTGCCGCCCTCGAAGTCCGAGTTGTCACCCGTCAGCACGTTGGCAATTCCGCTCTCGCTGTCGCTCACGACCTTCATCTCGGGCGCAATGACACTCTTGAGGTAGTCTTGCGGCTGCTGAGTGTGCCATATGAAGTTGTGGCCATAAATCTTCTTGTCGGAAGGCACGAGCTCGAGAAAGTTATCGACAGTGGTGTAGTCGATAGTTCCGTTGCTCTTGACCATGGAACCCATCTTCATGGCGTTGCCAGTAGTGTAGAGCTGGAAGTTGTCATCGGCCACCTTGCGATAATCTGCATTTGAGATGTAGAGGTCGGCGCTGGCTCCGAGACCCACGTAGGCATTGGGCCAATATTGCTGAGCGTAGTTGCGGATGAAGTCATAATTGGCCATGATCTCCTCACTGGTGAGGGGTATGTCCGATATGTCAACTTTCTCATGACCGTCTGGCAAACCCCACTCCATCTTGTCGTCGTCGCACGCGGCGCAGACTACAGCAAGGGCAGCCACCGGAAGGATAATATTATAGTGTCGCATGATATTAGATGTATTAAAAGAGGTCAGGGAGACTATTCCTCATCATCGAAGTCAGAGACAGTGATGGATGCGGAGGGTACGAGACGCCAATTGTCAGTGTAGACCATCTGGTTGAATTCGCCGGTGGTGATGGTCACATCGTCAGAGAACTCGATGTCGTTGTTGACGAGGAACATACCGAAGTTGCGATAAGAACCGTTGTTGCGGTCAGAGACCACGTCGGCGAAAGTGAAGGTATCCTTGATTTGGTAACGGCCCACATTGGAGACGGGGATGGTGACAGTCTGCCAACCATCTGTCTTGTAGGGGACGACGGTGCCATCATCGGCAAGCCATGGAACCCAGCATACGGCGGTCATGTAGCCATTGTCAGTCTCCTCCTTGGCCTTGGTGTTGGTTGAGCCCCAGCCATAGCCAGAGAGGTTGTTCTGGAAGGTGAACTCAAGATAACCGGCTCCACTCCACTCCTCGGGGACGTAGATATCGAACTGGAAGGCGATGTCCTCGACAGGGGTCGTGGCGGGGATGAGGTCATAGAAACGGCTCCAATCGTCATACTCACTGTCATTGCCAGCGGTGAACCAGCCATTGCCATGAGCACCATTTTTGATGCCGGCCGTGGCAAGAGCATCCTCAGGGACAGCGGGGCAGCACTTGCCGTTAAGTCCTAATGGATCATCGGCCAACTGGTCAACAGCGTAGGTCGCGCTCCACGCTCCTTGCTCACCGTTTCCGTCAAAGTCGAGGATGATGCCGCGACTCTCGTTGAACATGGCAGGGGTGATTGCAGTTCCGTTAGCTCCGACACTGGTAATGCTGCCGCCCTCGGTTACGCCCTCAGGCATGACGAAAGAGTACCATTCGCCATCGGGGTCGCTGGTGATGTCGGTCACCTCAACACCGCCCGGGAGGGTCAGGCTGGTCGTCTCCTGCAGATTGGCGCCGCTCACCACGACAGTCTCGCCAGCATGAGGCAGAGTGCGAGAGATGCCTGAGATTGAGGGCGAAGCCGCACGGATGGTGAACTCATGGATGGTCTCCGTACCATCCTTGACAAAGCGGATGGTATTGCGGACAGAGGCGTCGGCCTTGTCGACAGGCGTGTTGGTGCTGAGAGTGACCCACACGTTGTTGTCGGTCATCAGGGCGTTGTTGAAATCGGTCTTATAGCCGTTGATATAGATCCTCTTGAGACCGGAGAAACCCGAGCCCTCGATTCGCAGAAGCTGGCCAAGGCGCGCAAACTCGACCTCACGGTCAGGCACGGTGGACTTGGCATCCTCAAGATAGACCTTGCTGATGGTCATGGCCGTGGTCTGGTCGTCAACGTCATCCTCACACGCGGTGAAGCCGACAGTCGCTAAGGCCAGAAGCGCCATGGGTATATATTTCAGTTTAATCATAACTCAGTCAGGTTATTAGTTGAACAATTGATCTACCTGCACCTCGCGCTCGCCAAAGGTGAGAGCCTGGGTCGCATACTGGCGGCGCATGCTGACGTCGGCAGAAGTGGGTTTGAGGTTGGGGTTCTTGGTCTGATCGGCGTCATCCATAGGCAGGGTCATGTTGATGGCTGTGGCGATGGAGACTGACGGACCGGGATATGTCCATGAGTCGCTGAGCGAATACTCGTGCGTGCTGCTGGAGTAGTAGGTCGCATTGCGATGCTGGCTGTTGCAGTAGTTGATAACCTCCTGCTGCTCATAGTATGCGCGGCGAACCAGGTCATACCAGTAGAGGCCCTCGAAAGCGAACTCCACGCGGCGCTCATGGCGCAAATCCTCATAAGTCACAGAGCTCTTGGTGGCCATGCCGGCGCGCTCGCGGACCATGTTGAAATACTCGACATCAGTGGTCTTGTCATCATTGCCAAGCGCAGCCTCGGTGTAGTTAAGGTAGACCTCGGCAAGGCGGAGCATATAGGTGTTAACGCCAGCGTTGTTAGGCTCGCTGAAACCATTGACTTTCTTGGTGCCGATGACATATTTCTTGATGTTGGCACCTTGATTGCCTGCGCTCTCCGTCACGCCATAGACATAGGGGTCAGAGGCGTCGGCTGAGAGTTCGGGATAGCTCTCGTTATATGAGGCCACGCAGTTGTGACGGCGGATGGCGTCATCGACAGTCACGCCGAGGGTTTTGTCCTCATACTCCTTGAACTCCTCCCAGAGGTCGTAAGAGCAGAATGTCGCACCACCCCATGCGTTCTGATCGGCCACGAGGGCGGACCAGGCGAGGAAGCGGGTCATGGACTGAGCGTTGCCACTGACAGCAGCGCCAGTCTGCCACTGGAGCTGGAAGAGGCTCTCGGAGTTGTTGTTGAAACCAGTGGCGGAGAAGAGGTCAGCATAGCTTGACACGAGCGAGTACTTGCTGTCGGTTATGACCTTGAGCGCAGCCTTCTTTGCCAAGTCGAGGTAATAAGTGTTGCGCGTGCCGCGGTTGAAGTCACTCTCCTGAGCGGCATTCGTCTGGTCGTAAGCCTCGTTGCCAAGCACGATGCCGGCCATTGAGAGATACATGCGGCTGAGCATGCCATAGGCGGCATACTTGTCCACACGTCCCACGGCTGCGGCGCTTGCCGGCAGATTGGCGGCGGCATACTCCATGTCGCGGATGGCGAACTCCATGACATCGGCGAGCGGGGCAGGAGCTACGACGTAGTTGTTAACCAACTCATCAACATTCTCATAGACAATGCCTACGCCCCAAAGAGAGCCAATGTACCAATAGGCCAGACCCCTCATGAAACGCGCCTCGGCAATGCACTGAGTTTTGGCATCCTCGCTCACTCCAGAGGTCGAGTAGTTTTTGATGTTGTTGATGGTGTTGTCGGCCTGAGCCACGACGGAGTAGAACGAGCCCCAAGCGTCATTAAGACCGGCGGAGAGGCTGGTCTCGGTGAAGTTGGTATAGGGGTAGATGTAGTTGGAGTACTGCGCCGTGATGTTGTTGGCTCGTCCGTCGCCCATGCCGTAGTAGAACTTGTCGTTGAAGTTGTACCACACATAGTTATAGAGAGGGAGCACGGCCGAGTTGACAGCTTCGTCGGAGTCGAAGTAAGTCTGCTGATTGAGCTGGTAGGTGTTCTCCTGCTCCAGGAAGTCGTCCACGCAGCTTGTCAGGCCCATGATGGCGGCAAATGAGAGAGCCGCGCACGTATATCTTTTGATGCCCATAGTTGCTTAGAATGAGAAGTTAAGACCGACAGTGTAGATTTTTGGAGACGGGTAGCGACCGTAGTCTATGCCGTTGTAGAGAGCCTGTCCGTAGAGCGAGCCGACCTCGGGGTCGTAGCCTTTGTACTTGGTCCAGGTGTAGACATTCTGGAGGTTGATGTAGACCTTGACGTTGGTGAAGAAGTTGGTCCTCTCAAGGATGTGCTTAGGCAGAGAGTAGGCGAACGATATGTTCTGGAGGCGGATGTAAGAGCCGTCCTCTACATACTTGTCGCTCATACGGTAGTTCTGGTTAGAAGCCGAAGAAGTTGAGATGCGGGGCTGGTCGGTGCCTGTGTTGGTCACATGGTAGTTGCGCCAATTGGTCGCGCCAGTCGCATTGGGGTCAATTTGAGATATCTGCGCATAGTTGGCGGCATCCTTTGTTACGTTGCCGGTTGCGCCAGTCTGCTCAATGAAGCGACGGTTGTAGTTGACCACGTCATTGCCATAAGAACCGCTGAGTTGGAAGCTCAAGTCGAAGCCCTTGTAAGAGAAGCTGTTGCCGAAGCCCCAAGTAAACTTAGGCTCAGGGTTGCCGATGAAAGTCTGGTCGTTATTGTCAATCACGCCATCGCCATTGAGGTCGGCGAAGATGTAGTCGCCAATCTTGATGCCGCCGCCGTCATTGCTGTCCTGCTGACCGTCAGTCATGTTGATTGAAGTGCCCTCGGGCAGAGCCACCTGCTTGATCTCGCCAGTCTCAGAGTCGCGGTAGTAGAAATCAGCGGCTGACTCAAAGCGGCCGATGACCTTGTAGCCCCAGAACTGACCAATGGCCTTGCCTACGACAGTGTTGGTGACGGTTGCCACGTCAGAGCCGACTTGGAGAGTCTTAGGCAGTGAGCCTGTGGCAGAGTCGAGACGCTTAACCTTGTTGCGGTTGAGCGAGAAGACCACGTTGGAGCGCCACATGAAATCGCCCTTGTCGATATTAACAGTATTAAGAGTCAACTCAAAGCCCTTATTCTCAAGAGAACCGATGTTGGCCCAAGGATTAGAGGCTGCGCCAGATCCCGAAGAGCCGAGGAAAGAAGGCATGTCAATCTGCATGAGGAGGTCGTCAGTCTTCTTGTAGTAGTAGTCAGCAATGACCTCGATGCGGTTATTGAAGAAGTTGAGGTCGACACCGATGTTAGTACTCTTGGTGCTCTCCCATTTGAGGTCAGGGTTGGCAGTATTGGCATTGAGGACGCCTACACCTGCCCAAGTTGACTTGTTGGCGAGCATGGCCATATATGCCCAGTCGGAGATATTCTGGTTGCCAGTTGAACCCCAACCGAGACGAATCTTGAAGTTGTTCATCACCTCGCGGGCGCTCTCGAAGAAATCCTCATTGCTGACCTTCCATGCGAGGGCGGCAGAGGGGAACCAGCCCCAACGATGGCCATCGGCAAACTTGCTGGAGCCATCTCGGCGAAGCGTGAAGGTGAGCAGGTAGCGGTCATTGAATGAATAGAAAGCGCGACCGAAGTAAGAGAAGAGCGAGGTCTCATTGCGATAGCCCGTGGTGCGGGAGTCGCTGTAGCTGCCGGCTGAGATGTCGGTAGCGTTGTTTGAGAGGAAGCCCGTGGTGGTGGACATCTGGTTCTCATAGTTCGAGTCGCTCATCTCCTGGCCAATCATGACATTCAGGTTGTGCATGTCATTGAAAGTATGGTTATAGGTCAGGATGTTGCGCCAGCTCCAGTAGCGGGTGTCGGTCTTTGTCCAAGTCGAGGTCCTCGTGTCATTCTGGTTCCACTCGCTGAAGTAGTAGTCCGGCATGTAGTAGTAATACTTGTTGAGGTTATAGTCAACAGAGAGCTCGGACTTGAAAGTGAAGTCGGTGAGGAAAGTTCCCTCGAGGTAGGTGTTGAAGCGGAAGTTCTGCTTCTTGTTATAATTGTCAGCGATGAGCGCCATGGCCACAGGGTTGCTGGGCTGGTAGTTCTCAGTAGGTCCGCCATATCCGCCGTCAGCGTCACGGACAGGGATGGAGGGCTGCGACTGGAGGGCGTACATGATGATGGAGTTGCTGGTGGCAGTGCTCTGCTTGCTGTCAGAGAGCGAGAAGTTGATGCCGGCCTTGAGGTATTTCTTGACTTGCGCATCCACATTGCCGCGAAGCGAGAGACGACGGTAATCCGAGCCGATGGCAATACCATCCTGCTTTAGGTAGCCGCCTGAGAGGGCGTAGGTAACTTTCTCCGAACCGCCTGACACAGAGAGGTTATGGCTCGTCATGATGGCCTTGCGGAAAAGCTCGTCCTGCCAATCGGTGCCATCGCCAAGAAGGTCGGGGCGGACATATTGGCTGCTGGCGCTGGTGACGCCATAGTCGGCAATCGTGTTGTGGTGAGCGGCATACTCACGGAGGTTGAGCACCTCAATCTTCTTAGGCATCTGCTGCATACCGACATAGCCGTCATACGTGATGGTGGCCTCGCCCGCCTTGCCTCTCTTGGTGGTGATCATGATGACGCCGTTTGAGGCTCGCGAGCCATAGATGGCAGTGGCCGAGGCATCCTTAAGAATATCCATCGAAACTATGTCCGAGGGGTTGATGGCCGAGAGGGGGTTGCTGTTACCATCGTTATCACCATTGGCGGCGTCAATGATCACACCGTCGATGACGAAGATAGGCTGGCTGGACGCGTTAAGTGAGTTTGTACCACGGATGCGGATGGAGGAAGAACCGCCAGGAGTACCCGTGTTGGCCTGGATCTGGACACCAGCCGCACGGCCCTGGAGAACCTGGTCGATACTGGTTGAGACGGACTCCTTGATGGCGTCGTCACCCACAGAGACGACAGAGCCGGTAACGTCAGAGCGTTTCATGGTGCCGTAACCGACAACGACGACGTCGCCCAATTCGATATTGTCCTCATGCATTGTGACGTCCACAACGTTTTTGCCCGTGATGTCCAAAGTCTGGCTCTGGAATCCGATAAAACTGATGCTAAGGGAGTTGCTATTCACCGAGAGCGAGTAGTTGCCATCGATGTCCGCAACAGTGCCGTTGGTGGTGCCGGTCTCAACAATAGCCGCACCAACGACAGGATAGCCGCCCGTGTCGACCACTTTGCCGCGGATGGTGCGTTGCTGCGCAAAAGCCGTCTGGCCAATGAGCAGCAGGAGTGCCATAATGGCCACGCCCGCGATTTTTGATAATACTATTCTCATTTCTCTTTTGTTTGAGGTTCGTGAAACAAAAAGTTGTGTGTTGGTTCAGGTACGCGTATCGTTCTTTTGTTTTCTTTCTTGTCTGCTCCCTTTCTCACCTTGGCAAAGATTAAGCAAGCTTGGCTTTGTTCATTCAGGTTATCGGAAAGGGTCTGTTTGCATTTGGTATAGTATGTATTAAAGTGATTTTTTGGTAAACTTTAAGTCGATCGATTAACGTTTATGCGAACAAAATTGGATTATCATCCACTATTATGCTCTGTTCGGTTTGCAAATGTATTTATTTTCTAAAATCTATTCCAAGTGTTAATTGTTAAAAACCAACTGCCCCTCCGACTTTTAACAAACGAACGGCCCCAAAAGCCGAACAGAACGAACAAATTACATTTGATTACGAACAATGAAACATATGAGTACTATGCACGGGTTATAGTCCACCCATGAGGAAAACGGGGAAACCGTTTATGATTATCTTCGTATAGCATTAGAGCTGACACACAGCAAGAAAAACACAAAATACTCAGAGAAAAGCATAGCGATGATGTTCCGACAAGTCCCTACACTTGGCGAAGCCTTTATCTTCAACTATGAGGAGGGAACTTGGATGCACAGAACCAGATACACCAAGTGGAAAAGCGGATCATTTAGCAAGCTATTGGGCTTAGACCTTGACATTTTGACAAAAAGTCCCAACTTTGTCATTTCTAACAGACCTAAATTGAAACAACTGTAGAGCGAAAGTCGAGAAAACTCGCCACACACTCAGACAAACCGTTACTGACAAAATGACAGAAGAAGAGTTTGACAAGAAGCGTAACGAAAAGATAGAGGAGTTTTACGCTCGCAAAGAAAGGGAGTACACAGTGCGCCCCTATCAGGCCTTGGGATTTGACGCATTTTGCGGACAGGCGGCCCGGGCGGCAAACCGGCACCGAAGAGCCGTAGCGCACAGGGAATATTTGGCGGACCTGCGGATAAGGGCATACATGGCAATAGAAAGAACTTATGACGTCACGACCCCTAAATCGTTAAAAGATGATGCTGGCATCATTAAGGAGGAGTGGATTGATTATATTTTCTCTGAATATGGCGAATACAGGTCATGGCCGTCCATCCCGCATCAGGATGTGACAAACAAGATGCTGAAGAACTTTATGTTTTTCTTCCCCGACAAGTGTGACAACATTATGCACTCTTGCATCGCGGACAGGACATCGTCAAGCAAGACAAACAAAGAGGTCTACTCGGACCTTGTTTATTGGGAGACCGCGCCAAACTATGACCTCACCGAGTTCAACCACGACTTTGGCAACAGGCGCGACCCGTCTTTGATAATAGAAGTAGTGGACGAGGACGAGAGTGTCATCGAGGCGCAAAAAACCGCCTCTAAACTCTTAACGGCCATCCCCACCCTGCGAGAGATATTCCTATATGAATTCACCACAAAGACCTGGATGAGAAGGCTAAAGGGCCACAAGTGGGAGAACGGGGATTTCAGCCCTATGCTGAATACGGAACTTGATATATTGAATTCCAACGACTACAAAAAAGTCGACCGATTGGCGATAGAGAGAATAAGGAAGGCAATAATGGCCAAGTAGGCAAAAACGTTCCGCATGAGGCGGAAACATAACATGAAGAAAAGGCAGCCATTCCATAATGCTGGATTGGCTGCCCTATTTTTTTGTCGTTCAAGACAAACGGAACCGGAACCGATGTCTAATCTTGCGTCGGATAGATGAGGTTGGCGTCTGTAATGACATCGAGAACCTCAGTCAGATATTTGCGGCTCTCATATTTGGCCATTGGGAGATCGTGCAAGAGATAGTTACCGCAATCCTTTGCAGCCTGGCCTGGAATCTCACCCTCATAATCGGCCACAAAGCGGAACGTCTTGCGCATAAGCTCAACTATGTCACGACTTGAGTAGTCTCCGCGGATCAGGAGATAGTTGCCAGTGAGGCATCCCATGGGTCCCCAATAGACGATACGGTCCTTCCATTCGGGGTCGTTGCGAAGATAGGTTGCCGCCAAATGCTCAATGGTGTGAATGGCGCCGTTGTGGAGGCATGGCTCCTGATTGGGCACCTTCATGCGAATGTCAAAAGTGGTGACGACCTCGCCACCCACTTGGTCCTTGCGGCTAACATAGATGCCGCGGAGAAGCTTGTTATGATTGATGGTAAAACTTGGAATCTTGTCCATATCTCGGGCTGTTATTTTTTTTCTGAGGATTAATATTGTCAATCAAAGGCTCTCAAGAAAAGCCTTAGTGACGTTGAAAGAGCCTTCGGCCATAGTAGCCCAGAAATCAAAATATTGCTGAGCCTTGACATCCTTGAGGGGGACATCGCTAATTATGCGGAAAGAGATGAACGGAGTGGAATAGATGTGGCAAGTCTGCGCAATGGAGCAACTCTCCATATCAACAGCCGTAGCCTTAGGGAAGTGCGACAAGATGTCACGCATCTTCTCCTTGCTGTCGACAAACCACTCTCCGGAGACAATCTGGCCGGCATGGACTTGTGGATGGTTAGCCCCCTCCAGTTCATTTATGGCCAAGGCCTTGGCAACATACTCCTCGGGCGTCTTGAACGTGGCCGGCATTCCCAAGATTTGGCCAAACTCACACTCATCACCGCAATAGGCGTCGTGATAGACGCACTCTGTTGAGACGACGACCTCGGTCACATTGAGGTTGATATCAGCGCCACCAGCTACACCGGATGAGATGACGAGATCGGGGTGATAGTTGTCAATCATCTCGACCGCGCCCACGGCACTGTTCACTTTACCAATGCCACACTGCTGCATGACCACCTCGTTAGCCCCAATTCGGCCAATGACGAAAGACTTGCAATTATGTTTTTCCTCCTTTGCGTCAGAGAGCAAAGTCTTGAGTTGCGCGAACTCCTTGTCCATCGCGACGATAACGCCTATTCTCATCTATATGTTTTATTTGCACCGCGAAGATACTAATTATCCGTTTGCCAAGCGAAAAGAGCCGCCGCTCTTGTCGGGTGCGCAAGATGCCAGGAAGAGGAGAAGCAATTATCACAGAAGAGAAAGCCCCATGACCAAGGAGAAAGAGCCTTAGTCATGGAGCTTTTAATTATTAGCAAACCCGAAGTGGGATTAATCTATGGGATAGGTGTCCAACTTCTTGTTGCGATCAGGGTAATCGAGCGTGTAGTGGAGGCCGCGGCTCTCATGACGCTTTTGGGCCATCTTGATGATAAGGTAGCCGATGTTAATCTTGTTGCGGAGCTCGCAAAGCTTCTGGCTGATATGGCTGCCTTGATAGAGTTCCTCGGTCTCGCGGTAGATAATCTCAAGACGGTCGAGCGCCCTCTTGAGACGCACATTACTGCGGACGATGCCGACGTAATTGCGCATGATGGTCTCAACCTCCTGATTGGCCTGGGTGATGAGGACCATCTCCTCGTTGTGAACCACGCCGTCGTTGTTCCATTCGGGGATGTCATCACGCCAATCGGTATGTTTCATGACCTCAATGGAGTCAGTAGCTGCCACGTCAGCATAGACGAGGGCCTCAAGCAATGAATTAGAAGCCAAGCGGTTGGCTCCGTGCAGACCTGTGCAGCTGCACTCACCTGCAGCATAGAGGTGGTTGATTGACGAGCGTCCGCGGAGGTCGACCTTGATGCCGCCGCAGAGGTAGTGGGCCGCCGGTGTGACGGGGATATACTCCTTGGTGATGTCGATGCCGATGGAGAGGCACTTCTCGTAAATCATGGGGAAGTGGTGCTTCGTCTGCTCAGGATCTTTGTGAGTCACATCAAGATAGACATACTCATCGCCTGAGATCTTCATCTCGTTGTCAATGGCGCGGGCCACGATGTCGCGGGGAGCGAGGCTGCCGCGGCTGTCATACTTCTCCATGAAAGTCGTGCCATCCTTGCGGCGGAGCTGTCCGCCGTAACCGCGCATAGCCTCTGTGATGAGGAAGCTTGGCCTCTCACCAGGGTTGTAGAGGCTGGTGGGGTGGAACTGGACGAACTCCATGTTCTGAATGACACCCTTGGCACGGAAAACCATGGCGATGCCGTCACCCGTCGAGATGGTGGGGTTGGTGGTCACCTGATATACATTGCCAATGCCGCCCGTTGCCATCATTGTCACCTTCGAGAGGAAAGTATGAACCGCTCCCGTGGCCTCATCGAGGACATAGGCGCCGTAGCAGTCAATATCCTTCATCCAAGGCTCATTATTGCGGCCAAGGTGATGCTGGGTTAGGATGTTGACAGCGAACCAGTTCTCGTAGACGTCAATATTGGGGTGACTCTTGATTTGAGATATGAGGGCACGTTGGATTTCAGCGCCTGTGCTGTCCTCGTGGTGAAGGATGCGGAACTCAGAGTGTCCACCCTCACGGTGGAGGTCGAACTCGCCATCGCTCTTCTTGTCAAAGTCGGTGCCCCACTTCAGGAGCTGCTCAATCTGGGCCGGAGCGTGGGTCACGACCATGCGGACAACATCGGGATCACAAATGCCTGCGCCGGCTATGTGCGTGTCAACTATGTGTTTCTCGAAATCATCCACCGAGCTGGTCACAGCGGCTATGCCACCCTGCGCCTTACTGGTGTTGGTGATGTCGAGACTTGTCTTAGAAATGAGGGCCACTTTGCCGTGTGGCGCGACTTTTAGTGCGTAGGTCAGGCCGGCAGCGCCAGAGCCAATGACCAAAAAATCGTATCGCTTGACCATTCTGTGTTTATTACAGTCTTCTCATCGTCAAAGTTAGTCAGAATTCCGCGAAATTGTGGCTTTGGCTTTGGCATTATTACAATGCTTGCACATTGTCGTCACAAATGGCGGCAGCAGCGATTTTATGGCCACAAAAGGATGATTATTTTCCAAAACCAGAGGATGAAGTCAAGCGCGCGCTCCAAGGAAATAACGTATATTTGGCACGGTCATTGCAATTATCCCCGTCGGTTAACCACAAAACACTACACGACAAACTAACTACAACAAAAAGCATCATGATTTCCAAGAAGCTTATCATTCCCTTCCTCGCATTCGGAACGGCAGCCGTCCTCAATTCTTGCCTTGAAGACAACTCATCCGACGAGACATTCTCCCTCAACGTCCAAGGCTACATCATCCAGGAGCACACTGTGGTAGAGCTCGAGGAGTCCACCGACGGCACCGAGACCACAGTCACCGAAGAGGGCGAGACCAAGAAGACCAAGGACGTCTACACCTACAAGCCCTACTTCGCCATCAGCTCCTCGTCCGTCAACTACCCCATCATGTCGATGAACGTCTACAGCTCAAACGGCAGCGTGGCAATGGACTCGTGCAGCCTCTACGTCCGCGCGTCCAACCTTGAGAAGAACGCCACCACGAGCCTCTCCAAAATCAACGGCACTTACACAGCCACCGCCACCGCAGCCAAGGTTGACGGTTCTAACGGCATCACCTCAACCACAGGCCTCTTGGCCACAAATGCAGCCACGCAGACATTCACCGTCGCCATCTCAGACACCATTGGCGACATCAAGAACGCGGAGCTTTCCTACAACGGGTCAACCATCACGGCCAAGCTCGGCATCGTCAACAAGGCTGCCGCCTATGGCATAACCCTTATCCCATATAACAAGGGAACTGAGCCCAAGCGCATCAGCACATATTACAAGGTCGCCTCAAACCCCGTCATCAACAAGACTGACAACACTGTGACCTACAGCATCACGTTCAACCGTACGGACTTGGCCGACGACTATGCCCAGGTCAAGATTTATTGCACATCTTCTTCAGGCCTCTTCGTAGAGAGCGATGAGACTCTGACAATAGAGAAAAACTAAAAGCACACACAGGTAGGTGTGATACAGGGGGAGTGGCGTCGTGCCACTCCCCCTTTCTTTATTTTAAACAACTTCTTGTTGCATAGAGCCCCCAATTAAGCTTCCCATACGTCGCTCAACAACTCTCATTTTTGAATAATTTCGCATCTACGTTCGATAAGTGTCGTAATAAATAACGAAATACGAATTTAAAAAGCCGCAATATGATTGACGAACGCCGAAGAGAAGAAATGAAGTTCAGAAAGTACACCCACAATGACCTTTTGCGAAGAATCATCGTCGTGTACTCAATGAGAAAAAGTCACAAAGAGGCAATGAAACTTCAACTTAAACAAATTGTCGAGAGTGCAGACGGGAGAGAAATAGAGCCAGACATCTCATATTGGGGTTTTCGCAGACCTCGCAAGGGCAAAAAACCTTTGAAATTAGACGACCTACAGCTTGTCATTGAAATTGTACGCTCAAACAAGGATTGGGTCTACTCATGCTGGAGATTACGGAATGCTTTTGAATTCAAAACGTCCATGACCGAGGGTTTCATATATAACTACGAAAAAGACCAATGGTGGAGATTTCGCAGAGGTAGCGACGAAGAAATCTACATGGAGGAGGATAAAGATTACTCGAGAGTACTCGGGCTTTATCTGCATACGCTGGTAAGGTAACAGGAGACCAACTTGAGATCCTTTTTCTCTCGCTAACTTAAATTCTAAATATTATGATATACGACAAAGACCGTAATCCGGAAGAGGAGTACAATGGGCTGGGAATGGCGTCGTCGACGCACATTCACAGATTCATACAAAGGAAAATTGTAGGGAACTATCAGAAGAAAAGCAGTTGGAGGGAATCGATAAAACTCCTATATGAGCAAGCTGTCGATGGTCCCAACGGAAGAGAGATCGAGCCGGACATCTCTTATTGGGGGTCTGTGGTAGAAACGCCAGAAGGGGATGACGTCGAGTTGGACAACCTGCTGCTGGTCATTGAGGTTGTGCACACTAAAGACAACTGGAACTACTCTCACGACAGGATTATAGACGCTTTCAATTTCAAGGAGACCATGACAGAGGGCTTCATTTATGATTACGAAAAAAAACAATGGTGGAGATTTCGCAAAGATAGCGACGGGGAAATCTACATGGAGGAGAATAAAGATTACTCGAGCGTCCTCGGGCTTTATCTGCATACGCTGGTTAAGTTGTAGGAGATAGCGAAGCAAGACTAAGTCATAATCAAGCAATAAGTTACAAGCGTAAAATCTCGTTAGATTAAGGCACAAAAAGAAAGGGTGACAAGCATTTTAAGCTCATCACCCTTTGATAAATGAAATCAGAGAACTCGCGGTTCTTAGTGTTTGTTGTTTTTCTGTGTGCCGATGTGCATGCCCACGGTCACAGAAATGTTGTGCTGATTGCCGTGCATATTCTTATAGATATGCTGAGTGTCGCCATTAGACTCCGTAATCTCAATAAGGCCATCATCAAGAGTAGGCACAAAGCTGAGCCTTGCTGAGATGCTGAGCAGTGTACGCTTGCCCGCTTTGAAATAGGCACCAGCCATGACGCCATAGAGAACGGAGACGTTAGTCGTCTTATAGACAGTAGCATCGAGATTAGAGTGCGCGGAATTAGGAGTGAAGTCCATGCTGTTCATGACAAGCTCACCGCCCGCCAAGATGCCTATATAGGGTCGAATACTCTGGCGGCCAATGAAGACACGCCCCGTCAGGTCAAAATCAATAGCCTGATAAGTAGCGTCAAAATTGCCATAGCGGGTCAACGTTCCCCAAGTCTTCTTGTCATTCTGACCATAGCGTCGATAGCCGACCTCGCCACCGAGGCCAATAGCCTGGTTCATCTGCTTCATGCAATCGGCATAGATGACGAAACCAGTCTTCGCCACATCGTTGAAAGCCAACTCTTCATCCTTACGACCCAAACCAAGAGGGACGGAGAAACCAACATGGCCACCTACATAGAGTTGGCCCACGAGGAACGAGGTGTTCTGTTTGCGAAAAGCCGGTGCGGGAGCGGGAGCTGGAGACATGGCAGGTGAGACCTCAATCGCCTCAGAAGCCGATGTCGACACGGCAGGGGCGTCGCCCTCGCCCGTGGCAAAGGCAGAGATGGAGAACAGGCAAAGGGCTAAGGGCAGAATGCTGTATTTCATTTAATTGTGGTTTTTGTCTATTATGGTGCAAATATAATTCATCTATCAAAAGAAGCGCGAAGGCATCACTCCCTCAAAATTGTCTATCACATCGTCTGATAAAGACCTGACGAAGTCCCTGTCAAAAGTGGTAGCAAGTCCGACAGTAAACATTCCTGCGGCACGTCCGGCCCTCAGTCCGTTTTGAGAATCCTCAAAAACAACACATTCATCTGCCGTCATTCCGAGAAGTTCCGCTCCTTTGAGGAAACAATCTGGCGCAGGCTTGGAGTGTTCCGTCAGTTCGGCAGTGACCACGGCGTCGAAGAGATCAAAGAGTTGGGGTATATTGCGCTTGACATCAGCCATCTTATTGCGGTCCGAGCTGGTCACGATGGCGGTTTTGATGCCGGCAGAGCGCAGAGACTCAATAAATTCCTTGGCACCCGGGATGAACTCATACTTCATTTCATTGCCCTCAAAATCCCACAACATGCGCGCAACCTTATCTTGCGTAGGCTTGTCGCCAGGGAAATAAGTGTCAAAGATATTAGTCAAGGTTGTCCCCTTAATGCGCCGCGAGAAATCAGGAATCTCGGGATGGAACATCTCACCGATACGCCCCCAGATGATTGAGTACTGCGTCTCGGTGTCAAGGACAACACCATCCAAGTCAAAAAGAGCAGCTCGGCGTGGGGGCTCAAAAGCCTCGATGAACATCTTGTAGGCCGAGAAAGGAAGCGCGTTCCCGTCCACCACCATGGCGGCCTTACGATAGAATAGTTCGCGTTTCTTCAGTTGCTCAGCCACAAAAGACTCAAGTTCCTCATCCGTCTTGTTGGCCAAGAGAGGGCGGTGCGACTTGGCTGGGGCGAGACGTTTAGCCAACTCACTGGGCGACACCTCAATGTAGATGGTGAGACCAGCCTTGTTCATGGTCTCCACATTTCCGCGGAAGCATGGTGCGCCACCGCCGGTAGCGACAACTACGTTTTTCTCTTTAGCAATCTCGGCGAGAGCCTCCGCCTCGGCATCACGAAAAGCGTCCTCACCCTTTTCGGCGAAGAACTGGCTTATGGTGCAGCCGATACGGCTCTCGACGTAACTGTCCATATCGACAAAACGCCAGCCCATGTCTTTGGCCACATAACGGCCTATGGTGCTCTTGCCAGAACCCATGTAGCCTATCAGGAAAACGCGGTCAACCATCCTAAGTATATTCTTAATAACAAAGCAGGGACTCAGGCGGACACTCTTTCAATAAAGGATGTCAGCCTCAGCCCCCGCTGATTCATATTAGCAACAGTGTAACAGTCAAAAGACCTATGAGTTATGCTTGGCAATCTCCTCCATGGCCTTGCTCATCTGGTCGGGGCAGCTGGTCATTTTGACGCCGCACCTGATTCCTTTGAGCGTCTCAGCCAGTTCAGATGCCGGGCGACCCTCCATCAATCGGCAGAGTCCCTGCAGGTTGCCGCTGCATCCACCCACGACTTCAACTTTACGGACAATGCCGTTGTCATCTACATCGATATTGAAAAGCCGAGAGCAGACGCCATCGGGCTTAAACTGATATGTCATTTCGTCTTTGGTCTTTTACTGCCGCAAAGATAACACATTATAGGTAGTCGCCGCCCGACAAAAAGTCTTAATATCAAACGACAGGCGCATCAGTCCACCATGAGTTGCGCCAAAGCCCGCTGATAGTCATGCTCTGCCTCAATGGCCTCCGTTGCCGCCGAATAGTATAGGTCATCACTCGTAATGGCCTGAGCCACCGTTAGGAGTCCATCCTCAAGGGCGCGCATATTGAGAGTTCGGTTGTCATTAAGTTCAAGAGCCTCACGTTGTTCTGCCGCTATTCGGCCAAGCATGAGAGCCTGAGAATGAGCGGTCTCAAGACGACTTCTCATCAAGAGATACGAGGCTGCGGCCCTGTCTTGCGCTGCTTTCTCTGTAGCCCTCGCCTGTTTTGCGCGTCGGCCTGCACTCCAAAGGGGGATGGAGATGCCAATAGTCACACCCTCGTAATGTTCGTCGGGAGTGAACTCACCCATGTAGCCGACAGTCAGTTGCGGAATGTTCTGCGCCCTCAACGCCGAAGACTGCGCGCAAGCCAAACGGCTCTCCGACCTCGCCACGTCAAACTCCCTGATTTGTGGCATGATGGCGGCAAACCAAGAGGTGAAGTCGGCAGGGAGGGACGCATCTTCACTATAGACCGTGTCATTGACAGCCAATTCAATGCCACCATTGAGAGACTTGAGTTCAGCCAAAGCCGCATCAAGATCCGATTGGGCACGAGAGAGGGCCGCCATTGCTCGTGCGCGGGCTAAAGCAGCGTCGCCTACCTCCGTCTGACGAGCGTCACCAGCCGCAAGCCTTTGCCGCATCACCTGCTCCATGCGTCTTGCCGCATCAAGCCGGACAGACAACAGATTGACGAGCTGATTGCCATAGACCACATCGGCATAGGCAACACGGGCTTGGCGAAGGACTGTCTGTCGGCCAACCGCATAAGTGGCCTCGGCAAGAGAATCAGCGGCTGTTACGGCAGCTCGTCGTCGGCCTGTGAGCAGAGCCCAATCGAGAGCCTGAGACACTGAGACGTCTTTGCGTCCGTACCACAAATAGCCGAAAGAGACCTCGGGGTCGGGCAGTGAAGACTCGGCCCTCACCTCAGCCTTGGCGGCGTCAGCCTCGCCACGCAGTGCGCGCAACTCGACATTGTTATCCTCGACCGACGACAATATTGACGGCAGAGAAGACTGGGCATGAGAGTCGCCATTTGAGGCAAACAAAATAGCTGCTACAGAGTATATTATGATGGCTGTCTTATTCATTGTCTGACGATTTATTAGACCCCTTGTTGATGATGAGGTACATTATCGGGATTATGAAACCATTAAGGAGGGTGGATGTGACAAGTCCGCCAAGGAGCACCTTAGCCATAGGGCTTTGAATCTCATTGCCTGGCAAGTCGCCACCCACCACAAGAGGCAGCAGTGCGAGAGCCGAGGTGAGAGCCGTCATCAAGATCGGATTGAGACGGTCTGCCGAACCCGTCTTGACACTCTCCATCAGCCCGAGGCCCTCGGAACGCAAGTCATTATAACGAGCGATGAGAAGCATGCCATTTCGAGTGGCTATGCCAAAAAGCGAAATGAAACCTATGATAGCCGGGATGCTGACAACAGAGCCAGAGAGCCAGATGACAAGCACGCCGCCGATAAGTGCCAATGGCAAATTGAGCAATATGACTGCACTCTCAACCGCATTCTTAAACTGCCCATAGAGAAGGAGGAAGATGACCAGGATAGAGAAGAGTGAGGCGACAAGCAGAGTGCGCGAAGCTGACTGCTCACTCTCAAACTGGCCACCATACTCGACGTGGTATCCCTCAGGCATTGAGACCTTGTCGGCAATAGCCTCGCGAACCTTTTGAACAGTGCCGACCAAGTCACCACCCGTCACACTGGCCGAGATGACAATCTTGCGCGCGCAGTCCTCACGGTTAATGGTGTTAGGGCCTACTGATGAGCGGACCTCAGCCAAACTGCCGAGGCTCACCCTGCCGGCGGCTCCGTCAACCATCAAGTCGCGGATGCGCTCAATCGTGGCACGGCTGTCGGCATCAACCTTAAGAGTCAAGTCAAAACTCTGGTTGCCCTCATAGACTGAAGATACAGTCTCACCTGCCAAAAGGACATCGACAGCTTTTGCGAAATCGGGCAATGAGACACCATATCGGGCCAACATATCGCGGCGTGGCACAATCTGAATCTGAGGCCTCTCCACCTGCTGCTCGACATTGAGATCCGCCAATCCGTCAATTCCCGCCACGGCATCCTTAATCTGATTACCGAGCGAGAAGAGGTGATTAAGGTCAGGTCCGAAAAGTTTAATGGCGAGGTTTGACTTAGAGCCGCTCAGCATGGCGTCAATTCGGTGTGAGATGGGGGAGCCGACCTCAACAGCGATGCCTGGGATTGAGCCGAGGCGATGACGCACATCTGCCATAAGCTCCTCCTTGCTTCTGTCAGCAAGTTCATAAGGAGCCTCAATCTCAGAGACATTGACACCAAGCGCATGCTCGTCAAGCTCGGCACGGCCAGTCTTGCGGCCCACTGTCAAAATCTCAGGCACGGCGAGGAGCGAATCCTCCACCTGGCGACCTATGGCGTCACTCTCAGCCAACGAGACGCCGGGTAATGTGCTGACATTGATAGTGAAAGAGCCCTCATTGAAAGGAGGGAGAAAACTGCTGCCAAGATTGAAGAAGACGATGAGGGCGAGAACAAGGGCTGCCGCCGTCCCACCCAAGACACCTCTCCTGTGACCGATGGCCCATGCCAACGCGCGCCCATAAACACCCTTGAGAGCACGCTCCACAACAGGCTCACTCTGCGCCTTGCCACTCTTGCTGACACCCGAAAGCAGATAGCTGCTGAGAACGGGAGTGAGTGTCAATGCCACAACAGTAGACGCCACAAGCGAAGTGATGAAAGCGACGCCAAGCGGTGCGAGCATACGCCCCTCCATGCCACTGAGGAAGAAGAGAGGCACAAAGCTGACAATGATGATGATGGTGGAGTTGAGAATGGGTATGCGCACCTCGCGGCTCGCCTCAAACACAACCTCAATCCTGCTCTTTCGCTCACCCTCGGGCAGAGATGCGTTCTCGCGCAGACGCTTAAAGACGTTCTCAACATCCACAATGGCGTCATCAACAAGCGAGCCTATGGCAATGGCCATGCCGCCGAGACTCATGGTATTGATGGTCAAGCCCATTGACTTGAGAGTCAAGATGGATATGACAAGCGAAAGGGGAATGGTGACGAGAGAAATGACTGTGGTGCGGACATTGAGAAGGAAGACAAAGAGGATGATGACTACAAAGATGCCACCCTCCACAAGAGCCTCCTTGACGTTGGCTATGGAGCTGTCAATAAACCGTTCCTGACGATATATATCCGTGCTGAGATGGACATCGGCCGGAAGCTCAGTCTTTATCTCATCGAGAGCGTTGTCAATGAGGTTCGTGAGGTCTAAGGTGCTGGCGTTGGGCTGTTTGGTCACTGTCATCATGACAGCCTCTCGGCCATCGTGCGAGGCCAAGCCCATGCGGGGTTCTTTGGCGCCAACTGTCACATTGGCCACGTCCTGAAGCATCAGGACTCGCCCGTCGGATGTGACGATGGGAGCCTTTGCCATAAGGGAGGCGTCGGTCGTGGAGAGCATTCCGCGGATGATATACTCGTTACCATACTCATAGATGGTTCCGCCCGCGGCATTCTCATTCATGCCTGTCACTGCGTCACTGACATCGGAGAGTGATACGCCGAGCCTGTTCATCTTGGCAGGGTCGAGCAAAATCTGATACTCCTTTATGTCGCCACCCATGACAGAGACCTGCGCCACGCCGCCCGTGGAGAGCAGACGCGGACGGATGACCCAATCGGCCATGGTGCGCAAATCCATCATAGAGGTGGAGTCGGCAGTCAAGGCCACGAACATCACCTCGCCAAGAATGGAAGATTGGGGGCCAAGAGTAGGATTACCAACTTGATCGGGCAATTGGTCACGCACAACGGCAATTTTCTCAGAGACAATCTGTCTGGCGAGATAGACATCCATGTCCCAATCAAACTCAACCCACACGACAGAGAAGCCATTGGTTGAAGATGAGCGGACGCGGCGCACGCCAGTAGCCCCGTTGACAGAGGTCTCCAACGGGAAGGTGACCAGCCTCTCAACCTCCTCTGCCGCCATGCCTTTGGCCTCGGTCATGACGACCACGGTCGGGGCGTTGAGATCGGGGAAAACATCGACATCCATGGTGGTGGCGGTATAAGTGCCAGCCATCAGCAGAATGAGAGCCGCAAGGACTATGGCCAAGCGGTTATTGAGCGAAAATCGTATAATCTTGTCTAACATAAGGCATTAGCTTAAGGTAAGATTAAACGGTCGTTTAGTGGTTGTGAGTGTGGGCGGGTATGGCTTTTGAGGCGCCGGCAAGGTGAAGACGATGCGCTCCACCCTCCACAATGATATCGCCAGCCGAGATTCCGCTCAAAATCTCAGTCCTTTCGCCATCAGTCAGACCTATTTTCACCTCACGGCGATGATAAATATCATGGTCATCGGCATCACGGAGATAGACAAACATAAGTCCTTGGCTCTCAATGACAGCGTCTTGACTAACCGTGATTGTCTCCTTGCCATTCGAGCCATCAAGAATAAGGTAGACATTGGCAGCAGAGCCAGCTAAAAGGGTCTCGGCCTCGTCTTCAAAATCAAAAGTGACAGGCACTGAGGCTCCGCCATCCTCAACTGACACGCCAACTGACACAAGGCGACCGTTAATGTCACTAAGGCGGAAAAGCTTATCAGATGCCGATGTGCGGAAATTGGCGGATACGACTTTGCGCAGTTGCTGGAAATGACGCTCAGGCACATCGACACGCAACCTCTTGCGGCCACATTTCTCAATGACTGCCAAGGGTTGACCAGCTGTGACATATTGCCCTTGCTCTACCATCATGCGCACCACGTGGCCGGCAGATGAAGTGGTGACATTAACACCATTAGCAGTCATGCGGCCTCGCAGTGCCTCATAGGCGGCATTGGCGGTCTCATAGCGCGCCTTGGCCTCATTATACTCCTTTTGGCTTACAATCTTGTCAGCCACCAATCGCTGAGCGCGTTCGAGCTCGTCCTTAGCGGCCTCATATTCAATACGCGCCAACTGGGCGGCATCGCCATCTTGCATGACTTTGCCTGAGATCACGGCAAGCGACTGTCCCTTTTGCAGATAGGAGCCGGGGGCTATTCCTTGACCTGTCATGCTTACTATTCCGCTTTGGGGGGCGACGACAGTTACAGAGCCCACGGCCTGCGATTCAATCACGCCAGAGCAGAGAATAGTAGGACGGAAAGAAGCGGACTGGCGAACCGTGTCGACTGTCAGACCTACGGCATCGGCCTGAGCATCAGAAAAATGAACGTCATCAGGACCAAGTTTTTCCTCGTGTCCCTCGTGACCCTCATGTTCATCATGCTCTTCGCCCTCATGATGATGATGTCCTTCGTGTTCCTCATCGCCATGATAATTGGCGCACGATGACGCGAGACCAGCGACAAAGAGGATGGATAAAATTAAATATTTAGATTTCATAGTGTTAGCATTTTAGAAACATGATACACAGAGGCGGGTGCGGCCTTCACGCCCACACTCACACCTTGCGCAATGCTACAATAGCATGCGCTAAACTACACACAAGGGGACGCCAAAGACATCACCAAGTGAGGCTGAATCAATTAAATAAAGAGGAAATGCTAACAGACGGGAGGCGCACGCAATCCGCCCCCCATGAAAACAGTCGAGTCATAAAGAGTCTCGACCAAGTCCCATATATAGCCTGAGACATAGGCCTTAGCAAATAAAACAGAGGTATCCTCGGGAAGCAGGGCGCAGAGGGTCAGCACATTCGCGTCGTGCCACTGCGAAGTCTGCTTGGTCAGGACAAAGGACTCCTTTTGGAGGCAAGCCCCGTCGGCATTGTCATGCGAGTGCTCATCGCCATCGTGATGCCCATCTAAACACAGCTCGACTGAGGTGTCGAAAGCACCCCTATGATGGTGGTGATGAGGCAGAAGCAGAGCCACAAAGAGCGCGACGACCGCAATGGCCATCAGCGCAAGCCCCAAAGGGCGACGGGATATGGGCAGATGCTTCGTCATGAGACTCAATCCTTGCTTGACATGGCAAAGATAGTCAATAAGGTATTGCAACCTTGTTGCAAAAGGGCATTAGAATTGGAAGTAGATGAACTTCTGCAAATCGGCGGTCACAAACTGATAGATGACCAGGACAATGACCACTGTGGCGATGGCCATGAGGGGCAGAGGCATGGAAGCGAACCAAATCCTGTAGCGGCGCTTGAAAGTATCGGGCAGCCAATGGATAATCATGCCAATGACAAAGAGGGCGAAAACCACGGCATAACCCTCAATGATGGCAGGGATCTGGGCCGTGTTCCAAGGTGAGCCAATCTGGCCAACCATTTGAGTGGCAGTCTCCCACGCCACTTGATTGGCTTCGGCGGGATTGAGGTTAGAGCCTGCGCGGAAAAAGAGGCGCGTGAAAGTCACAAAGACAAAGGTCTGCGTGATGGCCCATGCGCGTTCCATCCACGAGAGTTGCCACGGGGCGCGAGCCAAGTTATAGAGACTCCTGATGATGCTGCACACGGCAGTCACGCCAAGCCAGACAGCGCCCATGCGCAAAACAGGCCAACCCGTCTCAACAGCTCCCCAGACGCAAAGCAGGGTCAGCACTGTCGCGGCAAGAGAGCGGACATGGATGCCCATGGTGGCCCACTTACGCCAAATGAGAATGCCGAGGCCATTGAGGCCGCCCCATATCATGAAGTTCCAGCTGGCACCATGCCACAGACCGCCTAAAAGCATGGTATTCATGCGGTTGACATTGCTTGTAATGCCCTTTTTCTTCTCGGGACGCAAAATGGCCTCGATAATGCACCAGCCGGCCACGACAACCACGGCTACAGCCACCCACACAGAGCCGGAGAGGATGGTGCCAATGACTGCAATGGATGCGATGACGATAAAAGTGCCTGCCGTGGCCTTACGATTACCACCCATAGAGATGTAGAGATAATCTTGCAGCCACTTGCTGAGCGAGATGTGCCAACGTTTCCAGAAACCGCCGCAGTTGGTCGCCTTGTAGGGCGAATTGAAGTTACGCGGCAAATAGAAGCCCATGACGAGGGCCACGCCTATGGCTATGTCAGTGTAGCCGGAGAAATCAGCATAGACCTGAAGCGAGTAGACAAACATGGCGGCGAAATTCTCAAAACCGCCATACATGGTCGGGTTGGCGAAAATGCGGTCAGCAAAGTTGACAGCAAGGAAATCGGCGAGGATAATCTTCTTGGCCAAACCGTTTAGAATCCAGAAGACTGCGATGCCGAACCAGCGGCGCGAAAGGAAATAGGGCTTATTAATCTGACCTACAAACTCGTTGGCGCGCACAATGGGGCCTGCCACCAGCTGCGGGAAGAAGCTGACATAGAAGCCATAGTCGATGACATTGCTCAGAGGGGCTATGCGGCGGCGATATATGTCCATCAAATAGCTGATGCACTGGAAGGTGTAAAAAGAGATGCCGACGGGCAGCCAGATGTAGTCAATGCTGAACTTGTTAGACCCGATGAGCGAATTGCCCAACTCCGCCAAATAGTCATGCACGACAATTTGAGTGCCGAAGATCTGATTGATCATGTCGGCCACCAAATAGGAGTATTTGAAATAGAAGAGGACGATAAGCTCGATAACTATGCCCACCCCGAGCCACATCTTGGCTCTCAGAGGATTGGGAGTCTCCTTTGGAAGACCTGCCACCGAGTCGCCAATCTTACGGCCACAGAAATAAGAGAGGGCGGTGGCCACGATGAGCAAGATGGTGAAGTCGCCCGAGGTCTTGTAGTAGAAGAAGACGGAGACGAGGAAAAGGAAAGCGTTACGGAGCATGACGCGGCTACGGCCAATGGCCGCGACCACAAGCATGACGACAGCGAAGAACGCCCAGAAATAGAACTGGGTGAAGATGAGAGGGTGCGAGACGTCAAATGCGAAGATGTTATGCGCAATGGCGCTGAGAGCGTCAAGCACGCCACCGTCTGAAGAGACGCCGCCTAAGTTGTCTGCTAAAGATGCGGAGTCGGGGACAAAAGAGGCAGAGTCCGCCATCATGCTCTCCACATTTATATCGTTAGAGGTTGTCATCGGTTAATTTGCGTTGTCGTGTTCCGGGGCATCTTGCGTTGCGCCGCCTTGCATATCGGCATCATTGGGCTCCACAGGGTCCTGATCTAAATAGAAATTGAGGAAGGCGTCATAGAACAGTGCGCCAACCACCTTATAGCCAAGTCGTGAGAAATGGATGTTGTCGCGCCCTGCGAGGCCATTCTTCTGCCATTCGGCCATTGAGCCAAGGCCTCCCATAATGTCAAAGAGGTCCCACAATCCGCCTTGCCATTTAGTGGCCATCTCGCTGAAAGCCACCTCAGCAAGCTCACCATTTTTGTTGACTATTCGCTTGCGGCGCGAGACACGCCTCTTGGAGTCGTTGTTGGTGATGAAGATGAAGGCGCAGTTGGGGTTTATGCGGCGGAAGATACGCAGCAGCTGGTCATAGTTGCTCTTGAAATTATCAGGCACGAAGTTAGGGCCCGACGCGTCATTGATGCCAATGGAGAGTATGACAAGGTCGGGATGCAGGGCTGCCATCTGACGCTCGAAATATTCGCAGCGGAGATAGTGAGGCACAGCGGCGCCATTAACGCCAACAGTATGATAGACAATGCCGTCCTCGTCTTTCTCAGGGATAACGCCATCGACATAGAAGGTGGCGCGGGAGGTGGGGGATTCGGCCGTCTCGATCTTGAGAGAGTCTGTCTGTCGTCCCGCTGAATGGGCGAAATGCAGGGTGAAAGATGAGGTAGGTTTGGGCAGGTGGAACAAGTAGGTCATGGTGTGCGCGTCATAAGACGACGGGCGCACGTCTTGACCATCAACACGGATGACAGGGGTGAGCCTCACGCCCGTCAGAGATGGCACACTGCGACCAATAACCTTGAGCGAGGTTGATGTCCATCGGCCTGTGTGATTGGGGTCAATATCGAAGCCTATCCATGCCGTGGGGTCTGAAGTCCAGACACTTATGCCATCGATGCCAAGAGGGGGACGCTGTTTGCGTACCGAGCAACGAGCCTTGTCCCATCGGCCAGCGGCTGTCACACGGAAATTAGATGGATTGTTGGTCTTGGCCACGCGGAAGGGGAACAGGAAGCCGCGGGGCGGGCGCAGACCATTATTAAGCGAGTCGATGCGGATGCGGAACTCGTTGGTATACATATCCGCTTGCACGTGCGAGCCGCCTATATGGAGAATGGATACGCGCCCTTTGCCATAGAGGAGGACGGAGTCCATCTTGTCAATGAAGAGGCTCATCTCGGGAGAGAGGCCACCCGGGAGAGTTATGAAATTGGAGTCAGGTCTCGCACATTTAGGAAGCAGAGCCTCCCATCCACTTGAGGGCAGCGCGATGGTGTCGAGTTCCAGGTTCTCGGCCGTGGCAAATTCGGGGTCGAGGCGTTCGGCCTCCTCCTCCTCGGCCTCGGTGGTGAAAGCCGTGTGTTCAGGAGCGACGGCACTTAGAGTGTCAAGAGACAGAGCGTCAGATATTTCGGTGGGGAGCGTTGCGCTCAGAGAATCCGACGGGCAAGAGTGCGAAGTCGACGGGACTGTCGCCAAGGCCGTATGACACAAGGCTGAGGCGAAGAGCGTGGTGACGACGTGGATCATTGCAAAGAGAGGTCGGTTTGCGGAGCTGAGGGAACTGGAGTTACGGTCTCGACCTCCATTTCGTCCCTGATGAGCATGTAGTCGTAGTTCATCTTGATGGCTTTCCACAAGATGGAGGCTATGCGGTTGGCGCCACGGGTGGTGAAGTGGACATAGTCGGCACCCGCTAATTGAGGCTGATGCTCAACCCATGCAATCATTGAGTTCCATCCGCCCATGACGTCATACATGTCCCAGAAAGCCACGTCATGCTTGTCGCACGTCTCGGTGAGGCGTTGGGTCAGGAGAGGCAAGAGTTGATGCGTCTGCAAAGTGCCGTTGACCTTGACACTCATATCGGCAGGGCCAATGAAAATTATCCGCGCCTCGGGACACAGAGCCTTCATGCGCTCAATCTGCTGACCTATGCCGGAACAATAATTATCTACGTTAGATTCACTTTGGAACATGGGCAGCGCATTGCCGCCGAACTCCATGATGACGAGGCTGGTGTTCAACCTGCGCATCATCTGCGATGAGAGGTTGGCATCCATCCTTTGGAGGAAAAGACCATCGGCGCCGCGCATAGGGATGTTGGTCACCGTCACGCCACGGCCGCCATCGACCTCAATGCCATAGACATCGCCACGGCCCTCGAGCGTCAGGCGGAACGAGTTGCGAGCCGACACTCTCCACGAGACAGAGCGAAGTCCTTCGCATGGGGCGACAGTTTTGGTGTTGAGACTGTCAAGCGTCAGCCGCATGGTGTCGGCCACATTACCCACAAAGACCGTTATGTTGCGATAGGCTCCATGCCCCTCACCACGCGCGGTTACAGTCATGGTCACCTTCTCGCCTCTCAACTCAGCCATTTGAGCCATGGCTCCATAGCGGTCGTGCTTGGCGCGGCGGCCCATGATGCCTGCGGCGTAATAGGTTGCCACACTGTCGGTCACAGTCTGACTGACTGTGCGGCAAGGGATGGGTTGCCAAAGAGGGAGCATGCCGGGACCTGAGCCACCGAAGAGGCTTTGGAGGCTGTCGCGAATAATCTGTGTGATGCGGTCTCCCTCAATCTGCGAGTCGCCATAGTGGAAGACATGAACGCATGCCGAGTCCGCCCCGCGCATGGCCTCGTAGACGGGAAAGAGATAGGAATAATCGTTTTTAGGGAAACGGAGTGAGCCGTTGCTGTTGCCGAAAACCTGTTCCATTCGGCGTAGGCTGTCAGCACGGGCGGATAAAGTGGAATCGCGCACGGCGGCGAGGCTGTCGGCCTGCGCGTCAATACGCATATCATTCTCTATGCTGCTCAGCTGGTCATCCACCGAGATGAGGTCACGCCCAGCCTCGGCAAACATCTGCCTCAAGTCGGGGAAGTGGAGTTTGACGCCGCATACCTCAACAGGCTCAGCCGGAGTCAATTGGGCTACCACGCCAAGGATGGCAATGATGCCGAAAATAAAGCAGACGGAAGTCCATTGACTAACGCCACCTTTGCCTTTCAGGAAATTCAAAACCTACTAAAATGATGATGTTTCGGTCGCAAAGTTATGCAAAAAAGCTACATAGTGACGCTCATCTCGACTGCGCCCTCAGTGTCATCAATAAACTTCATGAGCTTAGGGCCAAGCTCGACACTATAAGTTTGCGAAGTCATGGGCAGATCGATGCGTCGCTCACGATCCACAATGTGGAACTTGACGGGGACGACAGGTGGCGCGTCAACAGGAGTCTGCGTCGGTTTGCGCTTATTGGGCTGAAGGACATCGCCAAAGAGATTAATCACCTGGTCATGGAGTCTCTTAATGTCAACAGTGAAGATGACATTCTTGACCATGCCATGCTTTAGCACATCGGCGAGGAACTCGATCTTGATGATGGAGCGGCGCAACTGCGGGCCACCGAAACGGCCATGGTCGACCTTGCCCGTGACGCAGATAAAGGCGTCGTGAGCGAAATAGGGGCTATATTTGACATAGTCGTCACCAAAGAGAGGAATCTCGCACTTGCCATACATATCCTCAAGCAAACCAATCATATAGGGCTGGTTACGTTTGCTCATGCCTGTCTTCTTGACCGATGCGATGCCCGCCACGACAAAAGTCTTGCCATCGAGGTTGGGCAGGTTATCATCCGTCATCTCGGTACTCTTGGTGTTGACGAGGCACTTGAACTCGAAGCTATATTTGGCCAAGGGGTGAGACGATATGTAGATGCCCACAACCTCTTTCTCGCGGTTAAGCCTGTCGAGGTCGCTCCATTCATTAACAATCTCGGGCAAAGCAGGACGCGCTATGACAGAATCGAGAATGTCACCAAAGAGAGAGGCTTGGCCATTCTTCTTGTCATTCTGGAAGTTATTGCCATAGCGGACGAGAATCTCACTTCCCGCCAACCCGTCTAAGTTCTGGCAGAAGAACTGCTCGCGCTTGATGTCTCCGAGGCTGTCAAACGAGCCGGCCATGGCAAGACTCTCTATTGTCTTACGGTTGCAGGCCGAGAGGTCCACACGCTCCACGAAATCGAATATAGACTCAAAAGGCCCGTGTCCGTCATGCCAAGTCAGTTTGACATCTTGGCCAAACTTATCCTTGACAGTCTTAGAGAAGCCCTCACCTGTGTTGAGCATTGAGTCAATGTCATGCGCCGACACGCCATAAGCGTCGCCAAGCATAGGGAGGACACGCGAATGAAGTATGCGGCCATCGGCATCACGGCGCGACAGCTCCACACATCCGTCCCTCTCACCCACAATGGCAATGACAGCACCCTCGCCCACTCCCTTGACGCCGCCAAGGCCAAAGACCACAGCGCCGTCATGCGAGACGGAGAAATTGAGGTGAGAGTTATTGACATCAGGGCCGAGAACCTTGAGCCCCATGTTCTTGCACTCATCCATGAACTTGGATACCTCACTTATGGCATCGCGGTTGCAGGTGAGCAGGCCGGCCATATATTCGGCCGGGTAGTGGCACTTGAGATAGGCCGTCTGATAGGAGACCCACGAGTAGCACGTGGCGTGAGACTTGTTGAAGGCGTAGGATGCGAACTTCTCCCAGTCCGCCCATATCTTCTCAAGCTTGTCAACGGGGTGACCATTGGCCGACCCCTGATTAATGAACTTAGGCTTGAGCTCATTCAACACGGCTATTTGCTTCTTACCCATCGCCTTACGCAGCTTGTCACTCTCGCCACGGGTGAAGTTGGCAAGGAGTCGGCTCAGAAGCATCACCTGCTCCTGATAGACCGTGACGCCATACGTGTCCTTGAGGTATTTCTCCATGCAAGGAATGTCGTAGGTGATGGGTTCGCGCCCTTGTTTGCGGTTGATGAACTGCGGGATGTAGTCCATTGGGCCCGGACGATAGAGGGCGTTCATCGCGATGAGGTCCTCGAAGACGGTGGGCTGCAGCTCCTTGAGGTATTTCTGCATGCCGGCGGACTCGAACTGGAAGATGCCAACCGTTCGTCCCTCGGCATAGAGCTTATAGACATCGGGGTCGTCAATGGGCACTTTGAAGATGTCAATCTCCTCGCCCGTGTGAGCCTTGATGTTCTTGACGGCCTCTTTCATTATTCGGAGGTTGATGAGGCCGAGGAAGTCCATCTTGATGAGGCCTACACTCTCCACATAGTGGCCGTCATACTGAGTGGCCTGCATCTTGAAGCCCGACTGCTTATCCTCCACCACGGTGATGGGGGCGAACTTCTTGAGGTCGTCAGCACCGATGATTATACCACAGGCATGGACACCCGTCTGGCGTACAGTTCCCTCAAGCTCACCAGCATAACGAAGCATGGACGAGACGTTGGGGTCAGGTCCATTGAGAGCCATCTGAAGCTCGGGAACATATTTGAAGCAGTTTTTCAGATTGACCTTGGGGACCTTCTTGGTCTTCGGGTCGGCAAGGTCGTCGGAGAACTTATCGGGGATGAGACCCGTCATCTGCTTGACCGTGGAGAGCGGCACATCTTGCACACGGCCGACATCGGAGACGGAGCTCTTGGTGGCCATGGTGCCAAAAGTGATGATGTGCGCCACAGCCGTAGCGCCATATTTCTCAGTGACCCACTCAATTACCTTCTGACGACCATCATCAGCAAAGTCGGTATCAATATCAGGCAGAGAGATACGGTCGGGATTGAGGAAACGCTCGAACAGGAGGTCATACTTCATCGGGTCGATATCCGTGATGCCGAGGCAATAGGCGACCACCGAACCCGCCGCAGAACCACGGCCCGGACCTACCCACACATCGAGCTCCTCACGCGCCGCGCGGATAAAGTCCATCACAATCAAGAAGTAGCCAGGGAAACCCATGGTCTTCATGATGTGAAGTTCGAAAGTAATCTGGTCAATCTGCGCCTGATTCAGCTCCTCGCCATATCGCTTGTGCGCGCCTTCCCAAGTCAGCTTGGCCAAATAGTCGGCCTCCAGCTTGATGCGGTAGAGCTTATCATATCCGCCGAGTTTCTTGATTTTTTTCTTGGCTGCCTCCTCGTCCATCACCACCTGATGTTTCTCATCCTGGGTGAACTCGTCAAAGAGGTCCTTCTCTGTCAACCTTTGGCGATACTCCTCCTCAGTGCCGAAATCCTCGGGAATGGGGAACTTAGGCATGATAGGGTCCGAGTTGAGGTTGATATTCTCCACTTTGTCCGCGATCTCCATGGTGTTGGCCATGGTCTCGGGGAGGTCAGAGAAGAGCTCGGCCATCTCATCGGGAGTCTTGAGCCACTCTTGTTTGGTGTAGTGGAGACGGTCGGGATCACTCATCACCTTGCCGGTCGAGAGGCAGAGCAGTCGCTCATGGGCGTCGGCGTGGTCCTTGTCAAGGAAGTGCGAGTCGTTGGTACAGACGACCTTGACCCCAGTCTTCTCAGCAAGTTCAAGGATAAAGGGGTTAACCTCCTGCTGACGCGTCCAGACATCATAGGCGGGATCTAAGGCGGAAGTCGGGTGACGCTGGATCTCGAGGTAATAGTCATCGCCAAAAATCTCCTTGAACCAGCGGACACTTTTCTCGGCCTCGTCCATCTTGCGAGCCATGATAAGCTGCGGAATCTCTCCACCAAGACAGGCTGAGCAGCAGATGACGCCCTCGTGATATTTCTCAAGCAGGGACTTGTCAATACGCGGCTTGCCATAGAAACCATCAATCCATGAGATGGAGACCATCTTGCAGAGATTGAAATAGCCTGTCCTGTTCTTTGCCAACAGAATGAGGTGCCAACCGGAGCGGTCCAGCACACTGGCACGACCCGTCTCGGGGTCAGTAGACTTGATGGACGCGTCCTTGTCTTGCAAAGTACGACGGGCGCAATAGGCCTCGACACCGAAAATGGGCTTAAAAATCTTCTTTTTCAGCTCTTCGGCCTTTTCTCGGGCGGCGGTCCTTTCCTCCTCAGAGGCCTTCTCGTCAGAGGCAATGCACTCCTGCTCCTTGATAGCGTCCTTTGTCTTGCCATTAATCTTGCCCACATAGTCATGAAACTCCTTGACGCCATACATGACGCCGTGATCCGTCAGAGCCACGGAGTACATGCCATTCTTGATGCACTTGTCCACGATGTCAGGCACTTTGCTCATGCCGTCGAGGATCGAGTAGTGGGAGTGGACGTGAAGGTGTGTGAACTGTGTCATGTGTGGGAACTGTCATTTGTTGGCAAGGCAAATGTAGGGTAAATCATTACAATATCATCTCTTGCAAATGTTGATTGTGATGTTTTTCCGTCTG
>CAVETY010000001.1:0-372728 GCA_963618945.1 Bacteroidaceae bacterium | reverse complement strand
TGTCATAGACTGCAGTGCCTCTGATATGTCCGTAACGTTCTTATTCACAGTTACGATGTTGCTAAAAATATCTGACATTGCCAAACTTTTCGAGTGGTATTTGTAGATATTCCACCACCAATCAAGCACTTGCTAAATCTGGCAGAATAGGATTTTTGTGGACTAATAATTGACAGACAGTTGTACGGACATACAGTGTGTATGGAGGGTAAAGCAAGAGCTTATGGGAGGACTGGCCTATTCGTTGAATAGTTACTTTTGTTTTTAATATGTTAAATATATACAAACACAAGATAGTATTTACTAAAAACATTACTGGCAGTCTTCTTTGCATTCTATAGTCTGTTGACTTCCGAATTTTGCAATTGTATTTTGCATTCAATAGAATGGCAGACTAAAGTATTCATTTAATAACGGAGACAAAATGACAAAAGAAAAAGAAAACCAAATATTAGTTGATTTTGCCTATAGGGTAAAACAACGAAGGGAGTCTCTTAATATATCCCAAGAGAAGCTGGCTGGTATAGCCGGTCTCCACAGAACATACATAGGCTCCTTGGAGAGGGCGGAAAAAATCCCTTCTTTAATAACTATAGTAAAAATAACAAAAGCATTACAAATTAATATTTCAGATTTAATCATAATTTAAATGGGAAGTTTTGATAATCGTTTCAGACGAAAGTGGCAAGATTATGGTGGCTCTAAAGCTACTGTTGCCGAGCATTCTTTTATTGAAGTGTTCACTGAATTGTTCAAGGGTACTGAGTATAAGGTAATTAGCCAACCTACAGAATTCAAAGACTTGTATGTCAGTGTTCCGCTGTCGGCCAAGGAAATAGAGGCCATTTATACTCCTGATGTCCCAATCGCTAAACATGGAATTCAGCCCGACGGTGCAATTCGAAACACACGTACAGGCAAAACTATCTATGTCGAAATTAAACGTCAAGATGGTTGGGTTGAAGGGAAGCCTCGGTCTGCTGGTAGAGGTAATGCACATGAACGTTTGTGCAAGTATTTTACACCTGGACTTTTGCGAAAGCTCAGAAGTGCTGGCAAAATAGAAGAACCAAATCTTCCATTTTGGATTGTATTCCAAGGTGATATAACACGTGACCCCTGTAGAGTTCGAGAAATCTCCTATTGGTTTTCCGATTTTAAGGCTAACTACTTTTTCTGGAGAAACACAAAAGAAGCAGAATGCTTAATCGAGCACTTTGAGACTTACATTGCTCCTTTATTGGAGAATTAACTTATGACTATCTACATGATGCCCATTTTTATAAAGAGCCATCATGTAGAAAAAGTCATATTTCTTCAAGGATGCATTCTCATTCTTCATATACGGGTCTCACATCTAATCCCCAAACTGTCCACCCTATAGGCTTATGTCTTGCAAACAATTCTATCTTTTTCTGTGTAGGGAACATCTTTTCTATGTTCTTGAGAACTTCAATAGGCTTTACACTATGCTCCGTTCTAGGAACACGGACTAGTTGTTGTACATTTCTCGCTCCCCTGGGTTTGGGTATGCGTCCTTTCTTGAATATCAGACACAACTCACAGTTTGATAGGGTATATTGACCAGGGTTGTGATTGCACTTGTCCCAAACAAAACCTACGGTTTTATACTCAAATCCCCATGCTTGTCCCAACTCAATGCCTTGTGCTAAATGTGGATTTGTAACCCACATAAACAATAGACAGTCATCAGCACAAATGCTTTGAATTGGAATCTTCATTAAATCTTTGGTCTTAACTGTTGGATATTTAAAATTTGCAGCACTTATAAAAATATCGCGCCTCCAATCCTTATTTTCGGACTTAATAGAAGACTTGTCGAATTGCATCTTGCCTCCATAGTCCCATGGTGGGTCACAATATATTATATCAAATTTCCCTTCTGGTAATTCCGGATAAAACTCCGGAAGATTATTCACGACCGTTCTTGCCTTCTGTTGTGGTGCGTAAATAGTATAACCAGAAATTACCTTTTTCTCGGACTTTTTAGTCTTTTGAAATGACGGGTCGTTATCGAATAAATCTGCCATTGTTGTTGTATTTCTGTTTATGTATTTTGCTTATTGCTATGCAGCAAATCAGAAACATCTACATCTAAAAGATTTGCAATGTCATTTAGAGTCTGTAAATCAGGTTGGGCAGAATTACTGCACCATTTACTAACAGTGCAAGTCGACTTGCCGAGTTTTTCTGCAAGCCATTTACCTGTTTTCCCGTGTTCAACAAGAACTACTTTTACCCGATTTAGTTTTGACATAACATCTAATAGTTTTGATTTTAACGCAAAGATATTAAAATATTTCGAGATAAGGGAATTGTTCTCTTACTTTTATTATTATTATTTAGTATTTTTGTCGCTGACTATTGATAAAAATCATTCGAATAGACCTTAATGGTTGTAGCATTACTTCACTAACATAGACTGTTTTCTATCATTTTTGCCTTAATTTTATAAAAACTTCCCAGATCCCAAAATCGGAAAATTGCCGTTCATTTCCGTGTTAATTTATGTTTTCTCTTGCTTTCAATTTCGGGTTTAAAGCAAATCTTGTTTCCAGTTTGTTTCTTGCGGCTAATATAATTCAAAACATATACTGATTATCAGCTACTTGCAAGCAATCAGCAGATTATCATGAAAAAAATCACCGCCCCCATGGCGCTGCTAAAGTCCGAGACCCTCAAGATGAGAGGTCGAGGCTGCAGCAGCTACAATTATCAAGACTGCCTGCAATATAACGCTGGCTGCTATGACTGGGAGGTCGTCTGCACTCCGGAGCACAACTATATTCAGGAGCCCGACTTCTCCGACTACAGTATCAATTATGGCGAGGACTACGATGAAGCCGCGGAACGAGGCGGTTTCTGCCTGCCGTCAACCGTTTCCGACGCCTCGCGAGACTATCGCAATGGCTTGGCTGTGCTTGATGACATCCGAAATGGCGATGTCCCGATAGTCGAATCCAACAAAGTGCGTGACTTCTTCTCCGCCTCGTCAACGGCAATAAGTGTGCATGACACGTTCGTTCACCAAGTGGTTGAGCATTACTTGGATGACCTGGGCGAGGACGTCGCGAAAGTTGCGAAAATCGGCAGAAAGATAGGTGCTGCTGGCGCGGCTGTCGGGGTTGTCGTAGCAATTTTTGATGTTAAAGAACATGGGCTGACTGAATCTACAATATTGGAGTCAGTCGGAGCAAGTGCCGGTGTCGCTGCTTGTTTCTTAGGTGGTCCCGTGGGCTGGACGCTTGGGGGCATCTCTTTATGTATATCCTTGTATACGTATTATTTGGATTCCCCTTATTATAAATCACATTCTTCTTATTGATGATTATCTCTTTTTTTAGATTCTTTGTTGAAGGAGCCTATCATACTACAGTCGCTTATAATCGCGCCTATAATAAATCAACTAAGGATGAATTGTCTGATATAAAACAACGTCAATTCCTTTTAGTGTGGGCTATAATAGGGTTTTTGATGGCTTTGGGGTTATTCTGTATTATGAGATATCTCATTGATATTAATTTAAATGACTACCCCTTGGAATTTGTTGTGGAGCTTGCGATTGATGCCTTACTTGCCTGGCTTGTTGTCAAGCGATTGAACAAACTCGGCATGTACGAGGCTGCCATCGCCAAAGTTGAAAACAAGGACAGGAGGCAGCTTATAAGATACAGGTGGAGCACAGGTTTAATTGGATGTGTTAAATTATGGTTATTCATCGCCTTTATCTATGGCTCTCGCTGGCTGCTGATAACTTTCTTCTGATTAAAACTTTATTTCTAACAACTTACGTCCACCTAAAGCTAACATACAATCGACATGAAAAAAATCACCGCCCCCATGGCGCTGCTAAAGTCCGAGACCCTCATGATGAGAGGTCGAGGATGCGGTAGCTACAATTATCAGGACTGCCTGCAATATGACTCTGGCTGCTATGACTGGGAGGTCGTCTGCACTCCGGAGCACAACTATATTCAGGAGCCCGACTTCTCCGACTACAGTATCAATTATGGCGAGGACTACGATGAAGCCGCAGAGCGAGGCGGCTTCTGCCTGCCGTCAACCGTTTCCGACGCCTCGCAAGACTATCGCAATGGCTTGGCTGTTCTTGATGACATCCGAAATGGCGATGTCCCGATAGTGGAATCCAACAAAGTGCGTGACTTCTTCTCCGCCTCGTCAACGGCCATAAGTGTGCATGACACGTTCGTTCACCAAGTGGTTGAGCATTACTTGGATGATCTTGGCGAGGACGTGGTAAAAGTTGCAAAAATCGGCAGAAAGATTGGCGCCGTAGGTGTGGCTGTTGGCGTTGTGGTCGCTATTTATGATGCTAAAGAAAATGGGGTGACTGAGTCCACGATGTGGGAGGCTCTCGGTGCTGGCATCGGTGTGTTTGGATACATTTGTGGTGGCCCTGTCGGTTGGACGCTCGGTGGTATTTCTTTAGGCATATCACTTTATACATATTATTTGGACTCCCAATATTCTAAACCATATTCTACTTATTAATGATTATCTCTTTTTTTAAAACATTTGTCGAGGCTATTTATCATACCACTGTCGCATATAATCGTGCCTATAATAAATCAATAAAAGATGAGTTGTCCGATATAAGGCTGCGTCAATTTATGGTGGTTTGGGCTATAATTGGATTTTTGATGGCCTTTGTGTTATTATGTGTCATGAGATATCTCATTGATATTAATTTAAATGATTATCCTTTGGAGTTTGTTGTGGAGCTTGCAATTGATGTTCTACTTGCCTGGTTTGTTGTCAAGAGATTGAACAAGCTCGGCATGTATGAGGAGGCTATAGCTAAGGTCGAAAACATGGACAGGAAGCAGCTTATAAGATATAGGTGGCGCACCGCATTGATTGGCTGTGGCAGAATAGCCGTATTTTTTGTGGTCTTCTATGGCACTCGCTGGCTGCTGATAACTTTCTTCTGATTTGGACTTTCTCTTAAACTGCTCCCGTACATCTTAAAACTAACATACAATCGACATGAAAAAAATCACCGCCCCCATGGCGCTGCCATGATGTGAAACTGGTTCACTATAGTGCTAATCTTTTGTGAATAATTGCTTGCATTATTCTAACCCCAACAAATTTGTAGTTTCTTTGCAGAAAGAAAACGAACATGGCAAATAAATAGCTTGGTCGCATAAAAAGTAGTTCTTTAGGACAAACAACGCACCAATTAATGGTTGGCAGAGTAACTTGGCACGGATGAGGCTCCCGTCTCTAAATGGTGTGCAAATGCTGTAATTGAACACGCACGGGAAGAAATTGCCAAACAGATAAACAGTCATGTCTCTTCGGCATATTGGGAGATTGGCAAAATCCTTCATGAGCGCAAAATTGAAAGCCGCTATGGTGACAGTGTGATTCGGCGGCTCTCGACGGATTTGAAGGGACGCTATCCAAAGATGGATGTTTGGAACATGAAGAATTTTTATGAGCGTTATGCGGAGCATGATGAGAAAGTGCTACGTGCTGTAGCACTTTTGCCTTGGTCGCACAATCTGTTGCTTTTGAGCAAAGGACTTTGACGATGAGGCAACGCTCTATTATGCCAAAGAAACTATAAACAAGGGCAGGAATCGTGACTTGCTGCTCAAAGCTATCAATCTCAATATTTACGAGGCGCAGGCATTGTCGCATATATCGGACGACTTCAATGCGAGCCATTCTCTAATAGGGCCACATCGCCCCCCCCAAAAAAAACAGCATCCCCACCTTCGGATCATAGCCCAAAGGTGGGGATGCTGTTTATCAGAATAGGCTCCTTATCGGATAATTCCGCGCTTAGACGCCTTGACGAACTCTACAATCTCGTTGACGATGTCGCTCTTCGCCATCTGTGCATCAATAGCTTCAAGTGCCTGAGTCGTGTTCAACTTGCTGAGGTAAAGGTATTTGTATACCTCCTGTGCCTCCGCAATCTGCTCGGCTGTGTAACCATGGCGGCGCAAACCGACTATGTTCAAACCCTCAAACGAGGCGGGCTCGCGGCCAATGGTCGTGAATGGCGGGACGTCCTTGCCAAAACGCGTTCCACCCTGAACCATCACATAGCGGCCTATGCGAGTGAACTGGTGGCAGAGCGAGCCGCCGCCGACAACGGCAAAGTCAGAGCACTCTACCTCGCCTGCAAACTGGCATGCGTTGGATATGATGATGTTGTTGCCGAAGACGCAGTCGTGGCCGATGTGGCAGTAGGCCATTATAAGGTTGTTGTTGCCCACGACGGTCTTGCCGCGAGACGCAGTGCCGCGATTGATGGTGGCGCACTCTCGGATGGAGTTGTTGTCGCCAATCTCGCAAGTGGTCTCCTCGCCGCGGAACTTCAGATCCTGAGGAATGCCGCCAACAACAGCGTTTTGAGCCACGCGGTTGTTCTTGCCCATTCGCGTACCCCAGCACACGGTGGCACCATTGAGAATCTTGCAACCATCGCCAATGACGACGTTGTCCTCAATCGTCGCAAACGGGCCTATCTCTACATTGTGGCCAATCTGTGCGCCCGGATCGACGCTGGCCAACGGACTAATCTTGCAGTCGCTTGGAATGCTCATATATCTGTTTGGGTCTGAATTGTTTCTAAATATGTTCTCTTACTTGACAGGGAACTCTGCCATGAGTTGGCGTGCGAACGCCGTGTTCGAGCCGTGTCCTGAGCGGGTGGCTATGATGCGCCCCTTGATAGGGTAGCCGACCAATGCCAAATCGCCCACAAGGTCGAGCAGCTTATGGCGGGCCGCCTCATTGGAATATTTCAAATCGCGGTCGTTCAACACGCCGCTCGGGTGTATCGTTATATCCGTACGACCCAGTTTCTTAGCCAATTCGGCTTTCTGCTCTGTGGTCAACTCGCCCTCTACGAACACGATGGCGTTGTCCAAATCACCTCCCTTGATGAGGCCCATGTTCAGGAGCGGGGCTATCTCGTGGAGGAACACGAAGGTGCGGCAGTCATAAACCTGATCATACTCGTCCTTCAAGTCCTCAATCTGCGCCCACTGGTTAGCGAGGCTCTTAGTCCCGTCAAAAGCAATGCATACGGTGGCTGCGAAGTGGTCGTCTGGCATGGCTATTATGCGCAGGCCCTTCTCCTTCTCCTCATATACAGCCTTATGGGTTATCTCCAAATATTTTCGGGCGGCATCCTGTTCCGTAAGGCCAAGGTTGCTGATGGCGTCGGCGAATGGCTTGGCGCTTCCGTCAAGAATGGGGACCTCGGGACCGTCCAACTCAATTCGGCAGTTGTCTACACCGCGGGCGCGGAGTGCGCTCATCAAGTGCTCTATGGTCGATATGGTCTCTTTCCCGTCTCCGGTCAGGACTGTGCCGCGCTGGGTAAATGAGACGCGTGTGGCCTCGGCCTTTATCTCGGGCTGACCGCTAATGTCTGTGCGGACAAAGCGGAAACCATAATCGACAGGTGCCGGGTTGATGCTTAGGTGGACGTATGCGCCCGTGTGAAGGCCCTTGCCCTCAAACGACGCGCTTCCTGCGAGTGTATGCTGCTTCATAACCAAAGCTTTGGTCTGTGGTTTTTGCGGACAACATTTCTGTCGCTTTGCGAAAAGCGGCGGAAACGTCATCGCCTATTTCTTATCTCCGCTCTCTTTCACCAAGGCGTCAATCTGGCGCTTAAGCTCAGGCAGATGCTTGAACACAACGAACGAGCGGGTGAACTGCATATAGTCGAATGCTGGCGAGCCGAACAATGTCTGACCGGGTTTCTTGACTGAACCCTGGATTCCGCTCTGCGCCGCGATGGTGGTGCGGTCGGCAATCTCGATGTGGCCTGCCACGCCGACCTGACCAGCCAATACGCAGTGGGCGCCAATCTTTGTGGATCCCGCCACGCCGCTCTGCGAGGCTATGACTGTGTCATGACCGATGACTACGTTGTGAGCCAACATGACCAGGTCGTCAATCTTAACGCCATGCTCCACCTTGGTGCAGCCCATCGTTGAGCGGTCTATGCAAGTGTTAGCGCCAATCTCTACGTCATCCTCGATGACGACTACGCCAACCTGCTCAATCTTATGGTAGACGCCATTAGCGTCCGGTGCGAAGCCGAAGCCGTCTGCGCCAATGACTGCGCCCGAATGGATTACGCAACGCTCGCCAATCTTGCAGCCCTTATAAATCTTAGCTCCTGCGTAGATGACACTCCCCGCGCCAATGGTGACGCCGTCGCCAATGTATGCCTGGGGGTAGATCTTCGCGCCGTCGCCAATCTTAGCCTTGTCGCCAATGTAAGCGAAAGCGCCCACATAAATATCCTTGCCAACCGTTGCGCTCTCGCTGATGTAGCTCGGCTGCTCGATGCCAACCTTCTGGGGCTGCATCTGCTGATAGAGGGCGAGGAGCTTGGCGAGGCTCTCGTAGGCGTTGGCTACCTTTATCATGGTCGCCTTGACCTCCTGTGCTGGTGTGAAGTCGGAGTTCACTATGATGACCGACGCCTCGGTGCTGTACACGTAATGCTCATATTTGGCGTTGGCGAAAAATGTGAGCGTGTGTGGGCGGCCGTCCTCAATCTTGGAGACGTCGTTCACCGTCATGTTGGGGTCGCCAACAACGACGCCGCCGAGCATGTCGGCTATTTGTTGCGCTGTGAACTCCATGTCTATATGTGGGTTTTTATCCTGTTTTTTGTAAGTTTCTAACCTCCAAAGTTAGTCAATAATTTCCTATTAAAAAAAGTGGCAAGGCGAGGCGTATGGTTCTCTTGCTGTCTCAAATGACTATATTCTGTCCTATAAGCCCAAGTCGTCCCACTTGGGGTGGCTAATGTAGTGTCTGCGGTCGGCGTTGCCCAAGGTCTCAAGCCTCATCATGTCGCTCGCCTCTGAGATGTCTTTGACAGATCTGTCGCGGAATATGATGTTTATCCTGTCCACGCCGATTTTATATGTCTTGCTGCTCACTTGGCCTGTGCGCACCACGTAGTCGGCGTCGTTTATGTCTATGCCCAGCGTTTGGGCGGCCAGCTCTTTCTCTTGGTTTATGCGATTCGCGTCAATGGGCTCGCGGCTCATCTCTATGTGGAACAGCCTGCGGTTTACAAGGCTTGATGAGAGGAAGCTGAGCAGCCTGTCGTCCGATTTAGCCCAGGCTTTGAGTGAGACGTTTATGTCATCATCGTCCAACTCGCAAAACATGGGCAGGATGGACTCGTCAGCGCGTATGTCGTCCTCGCCAACCTCATGGGTAAGAAAATATTTCAGTGGCTCGGTGGCGAAAATGTCTTCACCCGACCTCAGCAGACAGCGGGCCCTGCTCACCGCCATGCGGAGCATCTCCTCAGCCGCGACAACGGTCTTGTGCAGATAGACCTGCCAATACATCAGCCTCCGCGCCACAAGGAAGTCCTCTATGGTGTAAATCCCCTTGGCCTCGATGCCTAAATGTCCGTCGGCTGTCACGTCGAGCATCTTGATTATCCTGTCCGCGCCCACGGCTCCCTCAACCACTCCGCTGAAGAAGCTGTCCCGCTTCAAGTAGTCTAACCTGTCGGTGTCTAACTGGCTCGATATGAGCTGATGAAGGAATGGACGGCATTTGCCTGCGAAGACTTTTATGCACAGGTCCAATTCGCCCCCAAACTCTTTGTTCAGCCTCTCCATTATGAGGTCGGAGATGACTTCATGGTCCACGTTGACTATCAGATGCTCAAGGGCGTGAGAGAATGGCCCATGACCAACGTCATGCAACAAGATGGCCGCCAAGGCCGCCCGCTGCTCCCCTTGCAAAATCAACACGCCCTTCGAGCTGAGCGTGTCTAATGCCAACTGCATCAGGTGCATAGCCCCTGTCGCATGCTGAAAGCGGGTATGTTGGGCGCCCGGATAGACGAGGCTCGTCATGCCTAACTGGCGTATCCGCCTCAGTCGCTGAACCCAGGGGTGGGACATTAGCCCCAGCAGCAGGTCGTCGTCTATGTTGATGAAGCCGTGGACCGGGTCGTTAATTATCTTCGCTTTCATCTGCGCTTGTGTTTGTGTAGTGGGCGCTGGCGATGTTGGCGAGCAGTCTGACGTCTATCTCTGTCATGCCGAATTTCATCAGGATGTTTTTGCAGTCCATGATTATGCGTGTCATTGCTTCCGCCAAGTCGTCTTCATCCTCTTTCTCCTCCACTACGTCTCTGAGGGCTTCAATGCCCAATGAGGTCTGCCCGTCTATGATGGCGAAAAGTGCACGTATGATTTTGGCATCCTCGCCACCTTCTTCCGCATCCACGTGCTTCATGGCGTCGCCGGCCTCATGCCTCCTGCCGAGGACGAGCAGGCATCGGGCGGCCCCTGTTTGGGCTTCCGCGTCATCCTCGTCTTCGTAGGTCATTTTCTCCCATATCTTGAGGGCGTCCTCGTGGCGGCCAAGGCACTCTTCGCTCTCAGCCTCCATCATTATCATTGACCGGCTCTGCCTCTTTAACTCCTTGGCGGACTGGATGTAGAACAATGCGGATGCGTATTCGCATTTGCTGTACATCAGGCGGGCCAAGGTCTGTTTGGTCCACGGGTCGCTCTCGTCAAGAAGGTCCGCCTGTTTGAGGGCCCTGATGGCGTCGTCGTCTTTCTCATTCCTGATGAGGCACATGGCGTATTTGCGCATGATGACGGCCGATGACCTGCCCTCCGCGGTCTCCGCTATCTTGCTGAATACGATAAGAGCTTCCGCCCAACAACCATATTTGACCAACCTGTCGCCAAAAGTCTCCTCGCAAGGCATGATTATGCCCAGGCTCTCAGACCCTATGGCTCTCGTTATGTCATCAAAGATGTTTGTGTCTCCAAATCCTGATCGGCGCAGCTTATATCCGCGATACAGGTCTTTTATGAGCCTGATGGCTGATTGGCTGTAGCCTATATATTCCTGTGCGTCTGCGTCGGCAGACGAGACGCTCTCTCCCTTAATCCTGGTGTTCTCGTCTGCTCCATCGCAGAAACTGCTTATTATTTTGCTGTCTGTGTTCTGGAAACTGAGAAGCAGCGAATATTTGTCAGACTCCGCCATCTCTTTGTTTTCGGCAAAAGCCTCAATGAGACGCTGGTGAAGTTCCGGGTCCCTGTTTGGGGGCGTAGGCGGAATGTGACAGTCGTCTGCCGAGAATGGACGGTACCAGTTGACGGTCTCGCGGAAAAAATCATCGTCTTTCATGTGGCGGATGCTGGAGAACTCTATGTCTAAACCGTCAAGTTTCCACTCCTGCATCTTCTCTAATCCGCTGCGGAAATGTTTCCCCTCGTTGGCTATGAAGTCTTCGGCCTCGTCGCCGCGCAACACTATCTCTTTCGGGCCGTCCCCTTTGGTCTTGTCTATGTGTTTCTTCAAGAAGCCTAAGATGCGGTCCGTCATGCCATGCTCAATAAAGTCCTCGACAGTGGGGTTCATCCGCATCTTTATTATGTCGATGAGAATTATCCGCAATGCCGTGGCTGCCACGTCATCGCCATCTATGAGTTTTCGCAGGGTCTCGGGCAATAGCTTGTCGCACTCCCACCTCTCGGGCCATGCCACCATGTCCGACATTATGATGAGGAGCAGCCTGCCTGCTATGTCGTCACTCAGGGCCTTGTCGCTGATTAACAGCAGGATGGACTGATGGACTATGCTGCGGTTATGACGGGTCAGGTTGTTGTGGCACAATGCACTTGCCATGAAAGCGCGGTCCGGGCTCGCTATTTCATGGTCAGCTATGACCTGGGTGAAGATTGTCTCCACGTCATGCGGCTCAAGCCACTGAAGGTCAAGCCTGTGGCACAGGTGCGTCAGTGCGCTCTCCGTGTCACCCACAAGTGCGGACTGTTTATATTCAGCAATGCTCTCCTCTATGCCACGCCTCTCTTCATCAGCCACGGCCATGAGCTTCTCGCGGCGTGGGGCCTCACTGCTCTGAGGGGCTGAGGCAATCCGGATGACGTCGGACAAGGCGTAAGCCCTCTCCCTGATGTGACCAACCAAGTTCGGCCTCTCGGGGTCTTTGACTCCCTTGATGAGGTACTCTGTCGTCATCAAGAGGTCGTCGAGGATGGCTTGAGCTGTCTCGGCTATGTCTTTTCGTGAGAGTCGGGTGGCAATGTCGGCCGCGCATTGCAGTGCGCCTATGTTGTCCCACCTGTCGAGGCGAGAGCGAATCTCCGCGTCGGGTGCCCAGTTCGCTGCTTTTTGTTTCATATGCTGGTGAATTGTGCTTCCGCTGTTTATTTTCGTCCGAAGTCTGCGGGAATCTCTCCCCATTGCTCTGTCGGCCACTTGATTATGGGCGTCGAGAACGGGTTGGCCTTGAGCCACCCCTCAGCACGCCTCACCACGTCCAACAATTGGGCTGTGCGGGGGCTGACTGACAGTTTTGTCTTGCATTTCCCTTGCTGCACCCAGCCTATGGCAATCATTGAGTCCGAGTATATGGTCACGTCTTCCGTCCCCGCTTGCTTCAGGCGGGCCAACCCCTCCACAATGGCGAGAAACTCACCAATGTTGTTGGTTCCAAGCTCATATTTGTGGTGGAAGATCTCTTTGTTGTCCCAAAGCGATACGCCACGATACTCCATCACGCCTGGGTTGCCGGAGCATGCTGCGTCCACTGCAATGGCGCGGGCCAATGGCTTCTCTGTGCTGGGTTTGGGCACTTCGCGGCGGGTCGTCATGTAGGCGGGAATCGGCTTCGGTCCTGCGGCGTATGCGGCCTCGGCCTCTTCGCGGGTGCTGAAGCCTTTGAACCTCGCGCCGTCAAACTGGTCTATCTGAGCCTTGGCCGTCGCCCAGTCGGAATATATCCCAGGCACTCGGCCTTTCCAAACTACGTAATGCTTGCCTGCCATCTCTGTCTGTGTGGGGTGCGAAAGGAGTGTGTTGTTTAATGACTTTAGAATACAAAGTTAACCCGAAAAGGCGGACCTTGCCACCTTTCCGGGTTAATATTTATCCTTGTTATGTTTTCCCCCCCTAAGGGTGGGGCTTTTTATTGCATGTTGCCCAAGATGATGGCCAAGTTGCTGGTGAACATCTTGATCGCCATCGCGAGAAGGATGACCGAGAAGAATTTCTTCATGATGTAGATGCCGTTGCTGCCTATCAGCTTGTTCATATGGGCTGCCGATTTGAGGACTACGAAGATGAAGATGACGTTCAACACGAGGGCTATGAGGACGTTGATTACCGAGTACTCAGCCTGGAGTGACAAAATGGTCGAGAATGAGCCAGGGCCGGCAAGCAGTGGGAACGCCAAAGGCACAATGGAGGTCGCGCGTGGGCCGTCCTGCTTGAAGAACGTTGCGCCAAGAAGCATCTCTAAGCCAATGATGAACAGGACTATTGCGCCTGCCAATGCGAATGAGTTGATGTCTACGCCATAGAGCGACAAGACTGCCTGGCCGCCGTACATGAAGACGAGCATGAAGGCGAGTACTACGGCCGAGATCTGCCATGCGCTAATCTTGATCCCCCTCTCTTGCATGGACAGCACAATGGGCAGTGAGCCAAGTATATCCATGACGGCCATCAGCACGAATGTGGCCGAGAGTGTCTCGCGAATGTTGAATTCCATCTTATTGTCTTTTTCTGTATGTTGTTATTTTCGGATACAAAAGTATATGAATTTGTTGGACAAAATAACATCCTCTCTTTTTTTGACACTAAAAAACGGCGCATCATGTCCGCATGGGTCACGATGCGCCGTATAAGTGCTCTGTATATTAGTGCGTTACAATATGCCCAGCTTGACTGCTCCAAAGAGCATTACGTAGCCCACAATCATGCCGAAGATGCCAATCAAGATGCCGCTGCTGGCCATTTGGCTCTGTTTCATGACGCCCGTGGCGTATGCGAGTGCGTTAGGCGGTGTTGAGATTGGCAGCGCCATGGCAAGTGAAGCGCAGAGTGCCACGCCAATAAGCATTGTCTCAGCTCCGCCATATGCGCCGAGCACGTCGCCCATGCCAGTCGCGATGGCTGCCAAAATGGGGATAAGGAGCGCGGCCGATGCGGTGTTGCTCATGAAGGTTGACATCAGGTAGCAGATGAAGCCCGAGCCGAGCAGCACGACGAATGGTGGCCAAGTGTCAAATGGGATGGAGTCCACCATGTGACGCGCCAATCCGCTGCCCGAGAGGCCTACGCCAAGTGCGAAGCCGCCCGCCACAAGCCAGAGGACGTCCCAGTTGATCTCCTGCAACTCTTTCTTGCCCATCACACCTGTGATGGCGAACACCGCCAACGGAATCATGGCCACGCAGTTGCTGTTGATGCCGGTCAAGCTGTCGGTGAGCCAAAGTATCACTGTCACCGCGAATGTGATGTAGACTATCATGGCCTGGGTGTCAGTGCGGAACTTGCCCTGGATGTCAAAGGTTATCTGCTTCTTTGTGAATGGGAACAGTTTAAGCAGCACGAACCATGAGAAGGCGAGCACGACAAGCATGATGGGTACCATGGCGGCCATCCAGTCTCCGAAACCAATGTGGACTCCCAACTCAGAATGTTCTGTCAGGTAGCGCAGCGCGATGGCGTTGGGCGGTGTGCCGATTGGTGTGCCTATACCACCCACGTTGGCTGCGATGGGGATGCCGAGCGCCATGGCTATGCGACCCTTCCCCTCAACTGGCAGCTGTGCGAGGACGGGGGCTATGATGGCCAGCATCATGGCGGCGGTGGCCGTGTTGCTCATGAACATGGAGAACAAGGCTGTCACAATCATGAAGCCCATCAGGACAATCTCACTCCTCGTTCCGAAAGGCTTGAGCAATACGCGGGCCAGGTTGACGTCGAGTCCCACCTTTGTCGCGCCTATGGCCAATGCGAAACCGCCCATGAAGAGCATTATTATAGGGTCGGCGAATGACGCCATGATGGACTTATGGCTGATCAGTGTGCCGAAAAGCGGGTCCGCCGTGTCTTTCAGAGGGGCGAACATGCTGTCTGACACTGTCAATATCATGAGTACTATGATGCCTATGGATGTCGTCCAAATGGGGATAGGCTCCAAGATCCACATGAGGGCGCCCAGCACAAAGACGGCTATGACCCTGTGCTCGATGACTGTCAAGTCGGCCATGCCGAAACAATCGGCCGGCAAAAACCACAGGACGAAGAAGGCCACTAAGGCCACAAGCAGCTTGATTAGTCTGTTTTTATCCATATTCTGTTTGTATGTCAGAGGTAAGCATGCCTATCGCTATTGGCGATTGCTGCCTCTTTGAATTAATGTATACAAAATTAACAATTTTTGTATACTGGCAATGGTTTTCAATGTTAAATCTTGCCCACTCTCCCTCTGTGTCGCCGCTTTGTAAAACTCGTCTCGTGGTTAATTGTGGTGGTCCATAAAGACAGAAGACCCGACGGCTTGTCTGCCATCGGGTCTTCTGCTTGCTTTGTTTTATCTCTGTTGGCTGTTAATGCCTTGCCAATGTCTATACGTGACTATTTCACGGTGTCGTTCATTATGGCCTGGGTCGCCCCGAGCATGCTCTGGCAATAGTCGCCTGCTGCCTTGCCTGCCGTCTTGAGTTTCTCCTCGTTGCCAAACAATTCGCCAATGAGGGTGTTAAAATCAGCCGCTGACGATATGGTGAAGCCACCTCCGCAATCGATGAGGTCGATTGCCTCCTTGAATTTTTTGTGGTTGGGGCCGAAGATGACCGGCAAACCATAGATGGCGGGCTCGAGTGTGTTGTGTATTCCCACGCCGAAGCCACCGCCTACATAAGTGACTGTGCCATACCTGTATATGGCCGAGAGGATGCCAATGGTGTCGACCACGAATACTTTCGCTGCTCCAAGGTCGGCCTTCTCTATCTCTGTGAAGCGGGCGTATGGCACGGTGAGTTTGGCGCACAGCGAATCTACTCGCGCTTTGTCAATCTCGTGGGGTGCTATGACGAGTTTGACGTCGCCATTGGCTTTCTCGTTGATGTATGGCACGAGGATGTCCTCGTCGGGTGGCCATGTGCTGCCAGCCACAATGACCTGATGCGCGCCTTGCACGAATTGGCTGACGGTGGGTATGTCCGCAGCCGAGTCCGCAATCTGTCTGACGCGGTCGAAACGTGTGTCGCCCACCACGCTGTAGCAGCTTATCTTGATGGTCTCTAACAACTCGCCCGAGACTTTGTCTTGCACATAGATGTGGGTGAAGTATGTCAGCATCTGGCGGAACCAGTCACCCCATGGAGAGAAGAATGGCTGCTGCTTGCGGAATATCATGGATATGCCATAGAGCGGCAATTTTCTGCGCCAAACCTCTTTCAGGAAGAAGTGCCAGAACTCATATTTTACAAAGTATACGGCCGTGGGGTTGATGGCGTCAATGAACTTTCGGGCGTTGGACGGCCCATCGGCCGGCAGGTAGCACACCAAGTCCGCCATCTTATAGTTTTTGCGCACCTCATAGCCCGATGGCGAGTAGAAGGTGAGTACTATTTTCTGGTCAGGATGCTTGGCCTTGATGGCCTCTATGAGGGGGCGACCCTGCTCAAATTCGCCAAGTGAGGCCGCATGAACCCAAATGGTGCCGCCTGTGCTGTCGAAACTCTTTAGTTTGGACCATGTCTCACGACGGCCTGCGCACAGCAGTTTAGCCTTTTCGTTGAACAGTGAGGCTATGCGTACGCACAAACTGTAGAACCACATTCCTATCAAGTATGCGGCCGATACTATTTTCATCTGTTTGAAATAGAGTGTTTAATATGTCTTCATGATAAATGTCTCCGCATCGGGGGGATGAACTCCCCGGCGCGGCCCCGCTATGCCCACGGCTCAAACCCGATGACGGATATGTCGTCGGTCTGCTCCTCATTGCCCATCCACTCTATCAGTTTCTGGTTGAGCAGCAGCCTCTGGTCGTTGGCGGGCAGTTTGTGGACGTTGAGCAGCATGTTCTTGAAGCGTCGTACTTTGAACTTACGATGCTCTGGACCGCCAAACTGGTCGCAATATCCGTCGGAGAACATGTACATCATGTCTCCCGGCTGACAGGCTATGTCTCTGCTGGTGAACGATGTGGTGGCTCCGTCGCCACGCAGTATGTCATGTCCTATCGACATGCGGTCGCCATGGTAGACCAGCACCTCGTTGTTCCTGATGAGGTAGAGGTCGTTCATTGCGCCGGCGAAGTTAATAACTTTCTCCTCATGCTTGACAACGCAGACCGACATATCCATGCCGTCGTTCATCTCCTCCGAGCCAATCTTTGTCACTGCCATGCGCAGATTGGCCTGTAGTATGTTGAGTATCTCGCCCGCGTCATCAGTCTTCTGCTGCATGATGATGTTGCTCACGTGGTCTATGCCCAGGATTGAGAGGAATGCGCCCGGCACGCCGTGGCCCGTGCAGTCGGCAGAGACTACGAAGGTCTTGCCGTCTCGGTGGTAGAAGGCGTAGAAGTCGCCGCTCACTATCTCTTTGGGGCGGTAGAGCACGAATAGTTTTGCAAAATGGCTGCTGACGCTCTGCTCTTTCGGCATCAAGGCGTCCTGTATTCGCTTGGCGTAGTTGAAACTGGCGTGCTGCTCGTTGATGACGCGTGCCAACCTGTTGCGCTGCTCCTCCACCACGCTCTTCGATTTGGCCTCTGCCTCCGCCAACCTGATTCGTTTGTTTATGTTTCGGAATCTGAGGTTCAGGATGAGCCAGATGATGGCCATCAGCCATATGGCGTAGAACAGCATGGCGGGACGTGACAGCCAAAGTGGCGATTGCAGCTTGATGTAGACTGTCTTGACCTCATAGCTCCATGTCTTGTCGGAGTTGGACGAGCGCAGCATGAGCTTATACGTGCCAGGCATAAGTCCCGATATGAGCACCTCGTTGGACATGTTGAGGGTCACCCAATCGCCGTCGTTAATCTTGTACATGAAGAGGTTACGCCCCGGCTCGGTGTAGTCCGACGACGCAAGGTGTATTTTCATTGACGAGCTCGGAAGGTACAGATGGGCGAATGTTGAGTCGTTTTCCATTCGCATTACCTCCTCGGCGCCGCTCTGGCCATAGATGATCTCCGATACGAAGGTCTGTGGCATCCTCGTGTTGAACGATATGTTACGGGTGTCTATGTAGTTGACAGCGCTGACTTGGCCAAAATAGATCCCATCGTCGTGCATGCTGAATTTCCGGCACTCGTTGCCGCGGTAATCCAATCCGTCGCGATGCCCGAACATGTAGACGTTGCCGTAGTTGTAGTCCACGTAGCCAATGCCCGCACTTGTCGATAGCCAGATGATTCCGTTGCGGTCGGACACTATGCTGTAAACCGTCAGGTTGTCAAACGTGCGGAACGCTGAACTGTTGTCCTCCTCGCCCGTGCGCCGGTCATATATTGTGATGCCGCTTGATGAGCCGACTATCATCTTATTCCTGTACTCGCATAGGCATAAGGCTCCCTCCTCGTCGCGCGTGCTCCATCGCTTGCCCATGCGCTTGAATATTTTCTCGCCTGCGCCGCGCATCAGGGTGCCAGAGTTCGTCGCGGCCCATATGCTTCCGTCCGAATCCTCTATGACGTCGTTGTACGAGTACTCGCGGGCGTCATCAGTCATCATCCGTTCAAAGGTCACGCCATTGTAGCGGTAAAGTCCGTCAGCCGTTGATATCCATAGGTTGCCAAGGCAGTCCTCGCTCAGGTTTTTGACTGCGTGGTGAACCACGTTCCCGGTCTTCGGCTCGCGCATGAGTATGGGGGTGAATGCCATGTCCTGTGTGTTGAGCCTGAGGATTCCGCTCCCCGTGCCGACCATGACTGTCCCATTTCGGCGTGCCAGGACGGCCGTCGCATTGTCAGTCCCAGGAATGTCAATCAGCCTTCGGCTGCCGGCCGACAAGTCTATGCGTGCCAGCCCGTTTTCTCCGCAAGCCGCCCATATGACGTCATCGTCAATCATCGACAAGTCAAGCGTCTCATAGCCTAATGGCATCTCGCCGCAGATGTCGCGGGTGGTTATCTTGCTCTGCTTTGTGTCATATTTAATCACGCCCTGGTTGCTCGTGGCCACCCACAGCAGGCCGTTCTCGTCCTCGTACATGTCGTTGACGCGGGTCTGGCTGTCCAAGTAGTCTCTTACGCATACCAACTCGGTGACTTTGTTCTGAGACGGGGTCCACTTGGTTATCTTTGACCCTGAGTGCGCCATCCAGTATTCGCCATCCTGATTGCGAGACAATGACTGCACCTCTTCTCCCTGCAGTATGTTGATGGCGCTGAACCCCTTAGACCTGAAGTCGTATGAATAAATGCCGTCGTCGGTGCCAAGCAGCAGATGCTCTGCGTCCAACGGGTATATGTCGAATATCTTAGAACTCGGGCCTTTGACTTCAACTATGTTCTCATATTTGGTGTCTAAGATGCAGAACGTGTTGGTTCCGACCAAGATGGAGACGAGGCCGACCACACCCGGCATGATGCGCATCTTGACCCTCGGGGCTGTTATGCCCTCCTCCTGTATCTCTTTGCCGAGGTCTATCTTGTGTATTTTGTCCTGATTGACCGTTATGCCGCCCTTGGCCACATAATGAGGGAAGACGGAGTATGCGAAATCGCCAAGGTGGCACAGTGCGTATGCGCTCTTCTGTCCGCGGCTGCTCTCTCTGCGCGAGAATGTGTTCTTGCGCTTGTCGTATACGCTAATTCCGCCGTCGGTCGTGGCGACAACTACCTTATTGGGGACGAACTCGCATATGCTGGACACGTCTTTTCCCGCTATCGCCGATGTGTCCCTGCCGTTTGGGGTGAAACGGTTGACCGTGTAGCCGTCAAACGTGTTAAGGCCGCCGTCTGTGCCAAACCACATCAAACCCGACTCGTCGCGATAGATCACGGTCACGTTGTTGCTCGTCAGGCCATGGTCTGTGCCAATCTGGTCACTGTTGGATACTTTTATGACGGCTGGTATCGGCTTCTGATTTGCGGCTACGGATTCAAGCGGCGTCATAGCTGCCACGCTCAGGATGATTCCGCACAACAATCCGCTCACTCCCGTGTGTGAGAGTGAACGTCTGCGCAACTTGGCGCATAGAGTTAATTTGGCGGATTCTGTCATCATGTGTCGCGCGTCCCGTCGGCATCGGCCGTGAGGGATAAGGTGATTTTGTTGCGCTATGTGGTTCAGCCGTCAATGGGGGCGGTCAGCCCCTTCTTCTTAACGGACAACTATTTGCTATCTAATTCCAAAGATAGCTAATTTTAAAACTTAGAATACGTTTTTTACACATTTATTCTTTCGTCTTGCAAATAGCTTCGGCCACACGCCTTGCCTCCGCGTCGCGCTCATAGAGCATCTCCATGGTGATTGACGAGTTGAAGCCGCAGCGCTCCATGGTCTCCTCCACCACGTCGGTCATTGTCGTGAAGCCTATGCGGCCCGCGAGGAAGGCTGCCACCGCCACCTCGTTCGCCCCGTTCATGATGCAAGGCGCATCGCCACCCTGTGCCATGGCGTCGAGTGCCACGCGCAGGTTGCGGAACACTTCGAGGTCGGGCTTCTCAAACGTCAGGGTGCCCCACTTGCTGAAGTCGAGCGCCTCGACGGGCGAGGGCTTGCGGGCGGGGTAGGTGAGGGCGTACTGGATGGGCAATCGCATGTCTGGCACGCCCAACTGAGCCTTGATGGCTCCGTCCTCAAACTCGACCATCGAGTGGACTATGCTCTGAGGGTGGACCACGATGTCTATTTTCTCTTTGGGCGCATGGAACAGCCAATGCGCCTCAATCGCTTCAAGTCCTTTGTTCATCATTGAGGCTGAGTCTATTGTCACTTTTGCGCCCATGCTCCAATTGGGGTGCTTAAGGGCCATGGCAGGGGTGACGCTCTTCAGGAAATCGAAGCTCTTGCCGCGGAATGGGCCGCCGCTCGCTGTCAGTATAATCTTTCTTGGCGCCAAGTGCCGCTCACCCTCAAGGCATTGGAAAATGGCCGAATGCTCCGAGTCGACAGGCATGATTCGCACGTCATTCTCCTGGGCCGCCTTCATGACTATCTCACCGGCCACCACCAAGGTCTCTTTGTTGGCCAAGGCTATTCCCTTGCCTGCTTCTATGGCCGCCATCGTCGGGCCGAAACCGCTGAAGCCTACCATGGCTGCGACAACCTCGTCCACATAGTCGCGTGTCACGACCTCCTCTATGGCCTTCGCCCCGCTCATGACCTCAATCCCCGTGCCCTCGAGTCTCTCTTGCAACTCGCCATATTTGCTCTCATCGGCTATGACCACGCAGTCCGGCCGCAAATCCCTTGCCTGCTCGGCCAACAAGTCTACGTTCTTGCCCGCCACGAGGACAGACGCGCGCATGCTGTCTCTGTGCATCTTGATGACGTCAATGGTCTGACGCCCTATGGAGCCTGTGCTGCCTAATATGGCAACTCCGCTTACTGGCCACTCTGTGTCACTCATCTCTTAAATGACTATTTGTTCCTTTGTGTTGTTGCAAAAAAAATGGGGTGGGGGGATTATAATGTCTTCTGTGGGTCGAAGTTTATGTAGTTCTCTGGGTTAAGTGGCGCGCCCATATACCACAGCTCGAAGTGGAGGTGAGGACCCGATGTCAACTCGCCAGAGTTGCCCACCATGGCAATGGCCTCACCAGCCTTGACGCGCGCGCCCTCTTTCTTGAGCAGTCTCGCATTGTGCTTGTATACAGACACTAACTGGTTGTCGTGCTGCACCATGATGACGTAGCCTGTCTGCACTGTCCACTCGGCAAATATTATCGTGCCGGCCAGTGTGCTCATCACGGGAGTGCCGTCCGTGGCCGCCACGTCGACGCCCATATGGCCTTTGCGCACACCGAATCCGTCTGTCACAATTCCTTTCAGAGGCGAGAAAAAGAATGTCGCCTCAAGCTCCTGGTTGATGCTGCTCTCGCTCTTGCTCGCGTCCACGTCATATTTCTCGGCGGACTCGACTTCCGAGATGAACGATGCCTCTTCGCTGCTCTTCTCTCTGTTCAGTCCAGCCAAGCCCTCCTTTGTGACGTTGCCTGGTGTGAGCGAGCTGTCGCTCTGTGCCGAGCCTTGCATCAAAATCCGGTCGTCACCGCTCAGCACCGCCCTCAGGTTCTTCATCATGTTGTCTCGCATCTCAATCTCCGTGGCGAGCGAGTCCACCTTCTGCAAGTTCTGCATTATCATGACTCGCTCCTCGCCTGTAGGATATCCCGGGATGTACTCACGTAAACCAGTAAACGCAATGAGCAGGGTGACGCTGACTATCAGCAAAATAGTTAAAGCCCCAATGCCCACGGCCAGCATCACGGGCGTGAACCGCAGTGTGAAGAGCGGCTCCAAAGATTTATCTATGAAGACGGTCATCCGGAGCAACCGGTTGGCCTTCGATTCTTTCTTTACCTTGTCTGACATAATGCCCAAAAATACTCAATCTTTGTCAAAATGCAATCTGCCCATGCCCCCTTTTGCCTTTGCTTGGCCTCTCTTTCGCCAAATGTCGCGCAACATGTCCATTTGTTTGCGTTTACACCTGCATTGTGGAAAATTTTGTTATTTTTGCTAATGATAAACTTTCAGGGACTATGAACCGCGTTCTTGCATTGGCTGCCATATTGTTCGCCACTGTCTCAGTGGCGTGCCTCGGACAGGATGAGGCGGCTGATACTGATGCCATAAACCAGATGGTGGCGGGCGTCAGGCAGGGGCGTTGGATTGTCAAGTCGTTAGGCGGTAAGACGCAAGAGGGGCTCTATGTCAACGGCAAGAAAGAGGGAGTCTGGGTGACAACCATGTCAGACGGCTCAGTCAGGGCCAAAGTGACCTACTCGAAGGGGCTGCCCATGGGCGAGGCGGAATATTTCTACTCCAATGGCACTCTTATGGAGAAAGGAGTCTGGAACATTGACCATTGGGAGGGTGCTTACGCCCGCTATTATGAAAGTGGAACAATAGCTTGCAAATTCTCGTACAACGCCGATGGTCTGCGTGCCGGCAGACAAGCCTACTACCATGAGAATGGTCAGGTGATGTATGACGGCACTTGGCGTGACGGGAAGATCGACAGTGTGCTAACCGTCTTTGACGAGCAGGGACATAAAATTGCTGAACGCTATTACGATAAGAACGGAGCTTATAGCTCGACACTAAATCATGAGGTGCCCGGCGATGACGGCGCCACACTCCCGGCAGGGAGTAGTTTCACGTCCACGGGCAATCTTACGCTCTTCAATAGCAATGGTCAGAAAGAACAGTCCGGCAAGTTCGTCAATGGCAAGCTGATTAATGGCGAGAAGTATTTCTATGACTCGGCAGGCAAGTTGATAAGGACGGAAACCTACCGTAACGGAAAGCTGATCAGCCAAAAGCCTTAAGAAATAGCCACCTCCCCGTTCACCACTCAGTCAAAAGGTCACATCTAAAAACATTAAATTCGAGAAATTAAATCATGCAGTATGATAATGGTAGCACAGCGTCTGAGGCGCGTGCCATAGTGAGGGCGGTGTTCGCCATCCTGGGCATCTGCTCTGTTGCCGCGTTCATTGGAGAGTTCGATCTGCTGTATCAAATCAGGTGGATCATCGTCGGGTTGTTCACATTGGTCGTGATTGTCGCCCTGTTCGGCGGCATGTGCGAGGTCTCTCTCGTGGCCGATGAAAAGTTCATTGAGCTCTCTTGCGGCCAAGTGCTGTGGCCCAAAGGCGGCAATGCTGTCTATTCCATTGAGGCTAATAGGCTCATCGACCACAAACGGTTGGACATCCTCTTTCTGCATTTCCTTTCCATAGACTACGTCAGCCACCGCGGAGGCAAACGTACGGCTCATGTGGGATTAACACTTGTGGGCAAACGCCGTCGCGAGAAGCTGATGAAGATAATCCGCAGGATTGAGGAGGCAAACGAGGCCGCATCTCTTGAGCGTGGCTGCAGTGTGGTCGACATGCGCCCCTATGCCGCGACAAGAGCCGAGAACATAAGTGAGATGCTCAGCTCTGTCCCACGTGAAGTGCATAATCGCGTTAAACAAACTACAATATAGATGAAAATCATATCTGAAGACTGCCACGTCTATGGCTCCAACTGCGTCGCCGACGATCTTGCCGAAATATTGTCGGGACGTGAGCCTAAGCAGTTGTTCCTCCTCACGGATGAAGGTTCACAAAACCACTGCGTCAAGGCTCTTGGACGGGCTGCGGACCTCATCCCCTCGGAGAACCGCATAACTATAGCTGCTGGCGATGACGCCAAGGACTATAAGTCCGCTCTTTCGATATGGGAGTTCCTGAGCAGCCACGGCGCCACGAGGAAAGCCACGCTTGTCAACCTCGGCGGTGGTATGCCCTGCGACCTCGGCGGCTTTTGCGCGGCTACTTTCAAGCGCGGCATAGATTTCATCAATATCCCCACAACTCTTCTTTCCCAGGTCGACGCGTCGCTCGGCGGCAAGACCGGCATGAACCTCGGCTCTCTCAAAAATGAGATTGGTGTCTTTGCCAAGGCCTCGCATGTGCTCATATGCTCCGATTTCCTTCGGACGCTCGACCGCCAGAATCTCCTTTCTGGTTTTGCCGAGATGATTAAGCACGCCCTCATCCATGATCAAGGTGAGCTTGACGCGCTCCTCGGTTTCGATTTCGACCATGTTGACTATGACCTTCTTCATGACATGGTGGGACGCTCCATCCTCATAAAGGATTTCTTTGTCAAGTCGGATCCCTTTGAGAAAGGCTTGCGCAAGGCCCTCAATTTCGGTCACACTTTCGGCCACGCCTTCGAGACTTTCAGCATGCGCCACGGACATCCCATTCTCCACGGCCACGCGGTGGCCTACGGCATGGCTTGTGAGCTGATTCTCAGCCGTGACCGTGTAGGCCTTGATCCGGCTGCGACTCAGTCTATTGTTAATCGCATCGGCGAACTCTATGGCAATCCCTCTGCGACACTCAGCGATGTTGACGAACTCGTTGAGCTTATGCGCCATGACAAAAAGAATGACTCGCGCGGCATCAATTTCACGCTCTTGCCCAAAGTCGGCGAGGTTATCGTCAATCAAATAGCCGAGCCTGAGGAGATTAAGTCGATTTTGTCGTCTTACCTCAAGTAGAAGTCCCTGCGAGATAACTCCTTTCCTCATCACCAATCACACACACACAATGACAACTTACACCATTACACCCCCTAAGTCACTTGGCGGTGTAGTCAATCTCCCCACATCCAAAAGCATCAGCAACCGTCTGCTTCTGCTCACTGCGCTCAGTCATAGCAAGATGGTTCCCGATAACCTCTCCGATTCCGATGACACGCGCGTGGTGCTTGACGCTCTCGCCTCCGACCTCAGTCTTGTTGATGTCGGTGCGGCCGGGACTTCCATGCGTTTCCTTACGGCCTACCTCGCGACGGTGCCTGGAACCCATGTCATTACAGGTTCTGAGCGCATGAAGAAGAGGCCGATTGGTCTGCTCGTTGACGCTCTCCGTGGACTTGGCGCCAAAATCGAATATATGGGTGAGACGGGCTTCCCGCCTCTCCGCATAACGGGTGGCTCTATATCTGGCGGACACGTATGCCTGCCAGGTGGCGTAAGCAGTCAATATATTTCCGCTCTCATGATGATTGGCCCTATTCTCAAGGGCGGTTTGCGCCTTACTCTTGAGGGACAGATCGTCTCGATGCCATATATCATCATGACGCAGAGGCTCATGGAACTGTTTGGTGCGCAGGTGGCAAGGACTGGCGGTATTATCGCGGTCAAGGAACAACCCTATGTCTATAAGCAGATGAGCGTCGAGGCCGATTGGAGCGCTTCCTCCTATTGGTATTCAATGGTGGCCCTCTTCCCAGGCTCGTCTGTCGTCTTGAAAGGACTTGACAAGGTGAGCACACAGGGCGATTCTCATGTGGCGCAAATTGCTGAGCCTCTCGGCGTTGTCACTGAGTTTGTTGACGGAGGTGTGAGGATTACCTCTTCATCTAAGCCTGTCAGCCAATACAACTGCTCTTTTGCCGAACAACCCGATTTAGCTCAGACTTTTGTGGTTCTCTGCTGCCTCATGGGTGTGCCTTTCTGTTTCACAGGCCTCCAGACGTTGCGAATCAAGGAGACTGACAGAATTTCAGCCCTGGTGAACGAGACCCGCAAACTCGGCTATGTCATTGAGGCCAAGGGCGATGACACTCTCACTTGGGATGGCTCTCGTTGCACTGCGTCTCTTGAACCCATTGCGACCTATAAGGACCACCGTATGGCAATGGCCTTCGCTCCCGCCGCCATAAAATTAGGCAGTGTGAAGATTGCCGACCCTGCTGTCGTCTCTAAGTCATATCCGCATTTCTGGGATGACCTCAGGCAGGTCGGTTTCGCTATTTCAGAGGAATAAATCAAATTACACGCAGAAATACATGATAAAGAACAGTTTAACAAGTCTTTGCCTCCTCTCCGCCCTTGCGGTGGCGCAGACGGCTTTGGCAAATGACGAGTTGAAGACGACGAGTCCCGATGGCCGCCTTGTGCTGACTACGGATGTCAAGGATGGTCATGCCATCTATTCCATAAGCTATGATGGCGCGCAGGTGCTTCGCCCGTCCCGACTCGGTTTCGTCGCCAACTTCGGCGATTTGTCACAAAATCTTTCGCTCGATAGCCTTCTGCTCCAGCAACCTTGGTCGGCTGGCTATGACAATGACAAGATTAAGCGGAGCTCTGTAGATGTTCAGGGTAACGCCTCTGTCTTCTGGTACAGCAACAAGGCGGGGCTGCGTTTCGCCGCGGAGTTCGTCGTTGAGGATAATTCGGTCGGTTTCCGATACATCATTCCCAAGCAAGGTGAGACTGGCAGTGTCCGTGTCATGGACGAGGCCACTGAGTTCCGTTTCCCCGATGCCACAACCACTTTCATGTGTCCGCAGAGCGACGCCATGATTGGCTGGAAGAGGACTAAACCTTCTTATGAGGAGGAGTATGACCTTGATGCTCCCATGAATCGTAAGTCTAAATATGGTCATGGCTTCACATTCCCCTGTCTCTTCAATGTCGATGGCGGCAAGGCCTGGGCTTTGGTTTCTGAGACTGGTGTGACGAGCAAATATTGCGCCTCGCATCTCTCTGATTATGCTAACGGTGCCTACAAAATCGCCTATCCTATGCCCGAGGAGAATAATGGCAATGGCACGGTCGAGCCGGGCATGGCTCTTCCCGGTGAGACCCCTTGGCGCACCATATCTGTCGGCTCAACTCCAAGCGTGGTCGCAGAGCAGACCATCACTTGGGATCTCGTCACCCCGCAGTATGCCATGAACTGGAAACCGGCGTATGGCAAAGGCACATGGAGCTGGATTCTTTGGCAGGATGGAAGCATAAATATTGACGACCAGAAGAAATTTATCGACTTGGCTCATGAAATGGGCTACAGCTATATACTCGTCGATAACTGGTGGGACACCAATATGGGTTATGACGGCATCGAAGAGCTCGTCAAATATGGCAAATCTCTTAATGTGAGCCTTGTCATCTGGTATTCATCGTCAGGATATTGGAATGATATTGTTCAGGGACCGGTCAACAAGATGGACAGGTCTATTGTCCGTAAGGCTGAGATGAGGAAGATTAGCCGCATGGGCGTAAAGGGCATCAAGGTCGATTTCTTTGGCGGAGACAAGCAGGAGACAATGAGGCTTTACGAGGAGATATTGTCAGATGCAGCAGATGCAGGTCTGTTTGTCATTTTCCATGGTACGACCATGCCACGCGGTTGGGAACGCATGTATCCCAACTATGTTGGCTCTGAGGCTGTTCTCGCCTCTGAAAATCTTATCTTTGATCAGCATCACTGCGACATTGAAGCTATGAGTGCGACTCTCCATCCATTCATCCGCAATGCCGCTGGATGTATGGAGTATGGTGGTTCTTTCCTCAATCGCCACATGAGCAGGGATAACAAGAGCGGCAATCTCCGCCTCACGAGCAATGTCTACTCTTTGGCAACGGCCGTGGCTTTCCAAAACCCGATGCAGTTTTTCGCCTTGGCTCCCAATAACTTGACCGATGCCCCAAAGGAGTGTCTCGATTTCCTCCGCGATGTCCCGACCACGTGGGATGACACGAAAATCATTGCAGGCTACCCTGGCAAATATGTCGTTCTCGCCCGCCAACATGGCGACACGTGGTATGTGGCCGTCATTAATGGCTCTGGCAAGGAGCTCAAAATCGAACTCTCTGGCCTTCCTTTTGCAGCTTCCGAGACTGTTAAGTTTTATCAGGACGGAAAGACAAACGACGATGTCGTAGTCAAGGAACTTCCTGCTTCTAAATTGCCAGCAAAGATTACTGTGGCCGCTAATGGTGGCGCTGTGATGGTTGGCAAGTAAAATTCTCAACGCTGTCGCTTGATTACAATCAAGCATAGCATTCTCTAAAGAGCCGCGCGACAAAGAGTACATTCCTCTTTGTCGCGCAGCTTCTTTTTTTCGGCAACACTAATTTGTCGATGCTGTTCTTCCCCTCGCTATGTTCTTAGACTTCGTAAATTATTTCGTTTGGTTTGTCGCCCTGCCGTCTGACATAAATATTCTGCTTGTGTCAATTAATGGCGTTATATTTTCAGCCAGCGAATGAGATTGCGGCATTTAAAACATAAACGGAAAAGCCAATGCCTGAGTTTTCCCCCCTACAAATAATTATCCCCTAAATCATGGTGGCGCATGCCGATTGTAGTCCCTAATTGATTGACTTCAACTCTCTTTCCTAATACTCATTCAAAAAAAGGGTCATCATGGACATTCGCAGTCCATGATGACCCCAAAATTGTTTACCCAAGAATCTCTTGTCCTTATTTCTTGACAGAGGTGATGCAGAAGACGATGTTAGCCTTGCCGCTCAATCCCAAAGTTTTAAGCTCCTCAGTCGTGAGATCTAAGAATTCTGCCATGCCCTCAATGTCCTCATCGCTTATAAAGTTAGAGAGGGCTGTCTGCATATACACGCTGAGTGTCTTTGTCGCGGTGAGGTAGCCGGCATCATACTTTTCTGTGGTAGAGCCGGTTGCGTTTATTTCAAAACCTTTGTATCCCTCTACCTTGATACCATCGAAATCGTATGTTCCATTGATGTCTCCACAAAATCCGTTGCTTGCGGCCTCAATTTTGGAGATGGTTATCTTGTCACCATCAATGGTCAAGTCGATGCCGTTGTTTCCGCTCAGCGTTACAGTGCTGGCGCCAATGCTGGTGTCCTCGCCCATTTCCGAGGTTATGTCTGTCAGTTTGCCGTCCTGCTCCAAGTAGACGGTGACGCTGGATGTGTAGTTGCCTACAGCCTGCACGCGGACGTCGGTCTCGACTTCGTCATCATCGTCCTCGCCGCATGAAGTCATGCAGCATACGCTTACAGCCATGGCCAATGCCATGCCAAGAAATCTCTTGATTTTCATTGCTTTCTAACTTGTTGTTTTTATTGTATTGGTAGTTCTGTTTTTACTTCTCCGCGCAGTACTCATTGTAAGCCGGGAGTGCCTTCTCTGCCTGAACTGAGCCTGCGATGAGGAAGCCCCAGTTGATGGTCAAAGTCCAGCATGTGGCAATTGATATTGCGTTGTATATGATGCTCTTGCGCATATGCTTGTAGGATTGTGGACAGTTGGCTTTGCAATATGCGGTGAACTCTTTGCTGGTCATCACTACGTCGCCGCAGACATAACGCTTGCGCAGCTTGCCGTTGACATCGACGTGCTTATACTCGACAATGCCGAGCTTCTGGGTGGGAACTTCCGTTGCGCACTCGGTTACAGCCTTTGTCTCTGGAACTTCGGTGAGCTTATCGGCTGCTGTAGTGTTAGCCTGTGCAAAGATAGTGGTTGCGAGTGAAACGGCTAATGTCAGGAAAAATTTTCTCATGGAATGACAATAATTAGTTAGATGAACTTTAGTTGTTTTGTCGAGTCGCGATGTTGACATTGCAAATGTCGGAATTATTTCCGAACAAACAACTGTTTAAAGCTAAATTTTGCGATTTGTGTGTTTTTTTTCGACCCTGAGTGGGTGGCGTTTTATGTGTCCTTACGGCGATGTGGTTTGTGGTCCGAAATTTGTGTTCTCGTCAAATAGGCGGCTTTGGGTTGATTGACAACTTCTTTAGTCGGTGGATTGGGCGGCTTTGTCTACTAACGCCGATGCTGTTTTCGTAATGTCGCTTTTTTTTCTTAAATTAGCGAAAGTCAGTGCTTTAGAGCGTATTTATGTCGCAAATATTTGCGGCATTGGCAAGGAGGACGGACGGTTGACAATAACATGGAAGAAAAAATTTCAGATAGAATATCTCAGCTTGTAGCCACTTTCGGAAAGGGGCGGAACACTTTGTTCGCAGAGTTGATTGGTGATAGTGAGGCCAACATCCGCAACTATCGCACGGGACGCTCTACGCCAAAATATGCCGTCCTGCTTAATATCATTAATAAGTGCGGCGTTAATGCCGAATGGCTGATGAGCGGTGTCGGCTCCATGACTTCTTGCGGCTCTGAAGAACGGTCCCAGGGTAGCTTAACGGAGCGCCGAGCTCCTTCGAACCCCACACCACGCAAGATGGCTGTCCCCAAATCTATTGGAGTTTACGAAGACCCTTCTACCTTTGAAATGCGCTTGCCCGACTTTGACGAGGCTGATGTTTATGAAGAGGACGAGGATGACGATGACGATTTTGAAGGGGGCATCTCCTTGCCTATCGAAGAAGACGATTTTCCAGTTAAACCCTCACCTATTTGTGACGCCCACCATGAAGTTGGCGGAGTAGATGATAAGCAGGCGGATGGAAATTCCAAAGATGATGAAATAGCCAAGTTGCGAGCCGAGGTGGCAAACAGCTATAAATACTCCTCTGAACTGTTCTCCCTTGTGGGCAAACTGAATCAGGAGGTCAATTCGCTTAAAGATCGAGTTCGATTACTTGAGACAGTCAACAAGGCGAAGAAAATGCATGAAGAGCTTGAGGAGTATATGCAGAAATTAAAAGAGAAGGGAAAACTAAAAGAATAACCGCAAAAAGGCGCGCGCCTCAGGTTGTTACTCGGTAACATCTGAGGCGCGCGTCTTTTTATTGTCGTGTCGCTTTAGTTGGTCTTGAATTTCCAGTCTTTGCGCTGGGCCAAGTCGGCGTTAGCCTTCTCTATCTTCTTTTCGAGGCCTGCTTTGTAAGCTGCGACTTTTTTCGCCATTTCGGCATCGCCTGTCGCAATGATCTGGAGCGCCAAGATGGCGGCGTTCTGCGCAGCGTTGAGTCCGACTGTGGCTACGGGAATTCCCGGAGGCATCTGTATCATCGACAGCATGGAGTCCCATCCGTCCATTGATATCGAGGCCTTGACGGGCACACCGACCACGGGAAGGGTGGTGGCTGCGGCAATGACGCCCGGCAGGTGGGCTGCGCCACCAGCGGCGGCAATGATGACTTTAATTCCGCGCTCGGCTGCTTTCTCGGCAAATGAGAGTACCTGATGTGGCGTGCGGTGCGCCGAGAGCGCGTTTACCTCGAAAGGTATCTCCTGCTGCTCAAGGAAGTTCAGGGCTGGCTCCATGACCGGAAGGTCGGACGTCGAGCCCATGATGATGCTGATTAATGGTTTCATCGCTGTTTTGCCAATATTATATAATAAGGTGTAGCTATTATCCGATGTCGCGGGCCTGTCTCAGCCAAGGCGGGCCTATTCCTTTAATAAGTGCAAAGATAGCTTCATTTGGCTCTGCCTAATTGCATTTTGAGCAAAAAGTTTTATTTTTGCGGCTTGTAAGTCATGTGCCTGTTGCGACTTTGCGGAGCACACCGGAGACGGTTTGCGGGCGGTTGTAAGACATGCAGGTGCGGACTCTAATCTAACCTCCAATTTTAAAGGATTCCCAGCTCAACGAACTGATATGGCACGCATTAAAGTCCTCGATAAGACCTTCGAGACAAGCTACCCCGAGAGCCAGATTCTCGAGGCCGTAGGAAAAGTGGCTGAAGCCATCAACCGAGACATGGAAGGCAAGGACCCTCTCTTCCTTTGCGTCCTCAATGGCGCTTTCATGTTCGCCGCCGACCTCATGAAGAAGGTCACCATCCCTTCTCGCATCTCTTTCGTCAAGCTCGCATCTTACAGCGGTACTCAGTCCACTGGCGTCATCAAGGAGCTTATCGGCCTTAATGAGGACCTCACCGGCCGTAACGTCATTCTCATCGAGGACATTGTCGACACGGGCGTCACCATCAAGAGCCTCGTCGAGCAGTGCAAGGCAAAGGGCGCTGCCGATGTCCGCATCGCCACTATGCTTTTCAAGCCCGGCAGCTGCAAACTGCCCAAGCGTCCTGAGTACATCGGTCTCGAAATACCTAACGACTTCATCGTCGGCTATGGCCTCGACTATGACGGCTATGGCCGCAACCTCCACGAGATCTATACCCTCGTGCCTGAAGCTTAACACAATACCCACACATATTTTCATTAAATAGAAAATGCTCAACATCGTCATCTTTGGCCCCCCAGGCTCTGGCAAGGGCACTCAGAGCGAGAACCTCATCAAGGAGTACAACCTCGCCCACATATCCACCGGTGACCTCCTCCGCAAGGAGATCTCTACCAATACCCAGCTCGGCGCTCTCGCTAAGAGCCACATGGACAAGGGTGAGCTCGTTCCCGATGAGGTCATCATCGGCATGATCGACTCATACCTCGATAAGAATATGGCCAACGTCAAGGGCGTCATCTTCGATGGCTTCCCTCGCACCGTGGCTCAGGCTGGCGCTCTCAAGGAGCTCCTCGCCACCTACAAGACCGACGTCACTGTCTGCCTCAACCTCGAGGTCCCCAATGACGAACTCATGGTCCGTCTCATCGAGCGCGGCAAGACTTCTGGCCGCTCAGATGACAACGAGGAGACCATCAAGAACCGTCTTGAGACCTACGACAAGCAGACCAAGCCCGTCCTCGACTTCTACAAGAAGGAGGGTACCGCCGTCAATATCAAGGGTGTAGGCTCTATCGACGCCATCTTCGGCGACATCAAGACCGCCGTAAACGCAAAGAACAAGTAAGCTAACAGCTTTCGCACAACCCCTGCCGCCTCTATGCGCCTCATGGTGCTTTGGGCGACAGGGGTCTTGTGTGTTTTCTGCCACCTATCAATTTCAATAAGCAACAATGGCATCTAATTTCGTCGACTACGTCAAGATATATTGCCGCTCTGGCCATGGTGGTCCAGGCTCTGCCCATCTCCGTCACGTCAAGTATATCGAGAAGGGTGGCCCCGATGGCGGCGACGGTGGACGTGGCGGCCACGTGATTGTCCGTGGCAGCCGCCAATTCTGGACTCTCATCCATCTCAAATTCGCACGCCACGTCTTCGCTGAGGATGGCGAGGGCGGTGGCCGCGAGCGAGCTTTCGGCCGCGACGGCAAGGATCAGATTATCGAGGTCCCCCTCGGCACTGTGGTCAAGGACGCTGACACCGGCAAGGTCATCTTTGAGATAACCGAGGATGGCGAGCAGAAGATTTTGGCCAAGGGAGGCCGCGGCGGCCAGGGCAACTGGCATTTCCGCTCCTCTACTTTTCAAACACCTCGTTTCGCTCAGCCCGGTGAGGATGGCATCGAGTTGACCGCCATTTTCGAGCTTAAGGTGCTGGCTGATGTCGGTCTCGTGGGCTTCCCTAACGCAGGCAAGAGTACTTTGCTCTCAGTAGTCTCCGCTGCTAAACCCGAGATTGCCGACTATCCTTTCACCACGCTCGTGCCAAACCTCGGCATTGTCTCTTACCGCGACGGACGCTCTTTCTGCATGGCGGATATCCCGGGCATCATTGAGGGCGCGGCTGAGGGTAAGGGCTTGGGCCTCAGGTTTCTTCGCCACATTGAGCGCAACTCGATCCTGCTCTTCCTTGTCCCCGCCGACTCTGAGGATGTCCTTCAGGCCTACGAGGTTCTGCTTGACGAGCTGAGGCGCTATAACCCACAGCTCCTTGACAAGCAGCGTGTCCTCGCCATCTCAAAGGCTGACCTCGTGACTGACGAGGATCGCCAGAAGATTCAGGACAAATTGCCTAAGGACATCCCGTCGATTGTCTTCTCGGCTCATGCCAACATCAACGTGGACAAGCTCAAGGATCTCCTCTGGCAGCAGATGAACAAGGAGCAGTAGGACCTGCCAAACCTGCAAATGCGACCTGCACGGTGATTTTCCCACGCTGAGGCTTTATTTGCCTAATCGTCAATAATTGTGAACGGACGGTAAACTTTTAAGAATGGTTTTACTATCTTTGCGCGATTATAGTGCCGTGTGGACCCGCTGTCATCGGGCGGCCGCCAGCTTGCGACGCTTTCATTCAGCTCGAAAAAATAAAAAGTAGCACAATAAACTAATCTAAAGATGCAAAACAAAGGAGCCGTACGGATATTCGCCATCCTCCTGGCGATCGTATGTCTGTACCAATTGTCCTTCACCTTCGTCACCAGAAGTGTGGAGAGCGCTGCCAAAGAGGCATCTGCCGGCGACGCCACCGTCGAGGCTGCCTATTTGGACTCTGTAGCAAATGAGCCCGTCTATTTCGGCCTCACATATATGGAGTGTAAGAGCAAGGAGATTAATTTCGGTCTCGACCTCAAGGGCGGTATGAACCTTATCCTCGAAGTCAAGATTTCCGATGTCGTCAAGGCTCTCTCCAACCACAACACCGATCCCGTTTTCAATCAGGCTGTAGAGAACGCCGCTGAGCGTGAGAAGACCTCTACTTCCGACTTCATCACCCTCTTCCGCGAGGAGTTCGAGAAGCTCAGCCCCAATGGCCAGCTCTCTACTATCTTCGCGACTGTGGACATGAAGGATCGCATCACCCTCGACATGTCTAACTCTGAGGTCGTATCTGTACTTCGTGAGGAGACCGAGGCTGCCATCCAGAACGCTTTCAATGTCCTCCGCACCCGTATCGACCGCTTCGGTGTGGCTCAGCCCAACATCCAGCGTCTCGAGAAGGCTGGCCGTATCATGATCGAGCTTCCTGGCGTCACCGATCCTCAGCGTGTGCGCAAGCTCCTCCAGGGTACCGCAAGCCTTGAGTTCTGGGAGACCTACACCAACAGCGAGATCCTTCCCAAGCTCGCCGAGGCTGACCGTGTCTCTCGTGTCATGACCTCAGCTCCTGTCGCATCCGACTCTGACGCTGTAGCCTCTACCTCCGACTCTACCACCGCAAGCAATGTGGCTGATCTTCTTGATGACGCTCCTGCAGCATCTTCCGACTCTGTCGCAGCTGGCACCTACACCTCTCTCTTCACCTATCTCACTCCCGTGCAGATGGGTTCAAGCCCTCTTATGGGTTTTGTCACCGCTAAGGACCGCAACAAGGTTGAGGAGATTCTTGCTTCTGACAAGGTCCGCCGTGTAATGCCTCACGATCTCCGTCTCCTTTGGGGTGTCAAGCCTCTCAAGGGCGAGGAGGTTGCTCGCTACGGTCTCCAGGCCAACTCTAAGGAGCTTTTCTACGAGCTCATCGCCATCAAGCAGAACAGCAGCAATGGCCGCGCTCCTCTCGAGGGTGACGTCATCACCAATGCCCGTTCACAAGTCTCTCAGCAGGGCCGCGCCGAGTACGAGGTCTCAATGAGCATGAACAGCGACGGCGCTCGCAAGTGGGCTCAGCTCACCAAGCAGAACCTCGGCCGCTCAATCGCTATCGTTCTCGATGGCTTTGTATATAGCTATCCTACTGTCCAGTCTGAGATCACTGGTGGCAACAGCCAGATCACCGGCAACTTCACCACCGAGGAGGCTCAGGACCTTGCTAACGTCCTCAAGAGCGGTAAGCTTCCCGCCCCCGCTACCATTGTCGAGGATACCGTCGTTGGTCCTTCACTCGGTCAGGAGGCTATTGAGGCTGGTCTCATCTCCTTCCTCATCGCATTCATTGCGGTCCTCGTCTACATGGTTGTCTTCTATGGTGTTCGTGCCGGTCTCACTGCCGACTTCGCCCTGGTTTGCAACCTCTTCTTCATTGTCGGTGTCCTCGCCTCTTTCGGCGCTGTCCTGACTTTGCCTGGTATCGCTGGTATCGTCCTCACCATTGGTATGGCAGTCGACGCCAACGTTATCACCTACGAGCGTATCAAGGAGGAGCTTCGCTCTGGCCACTCTATCCAGAATGCCGTCCAGACTGGCTACTCTAACGCAATGAGCGCCATCGTCGATGCCAACCTTACTACTTTCCTCACGGCTGTCATACTCTTCATCTTCGGTACCGGCCCAATCCGCGGCTTCGCTACCACTCTTATGATTGGTATCGTCTGCTCATTCTTCACGGCTGTCTTCCTTAGCCACATCATCATCGACCGCCTCGCAGCTAAGCACGAGGATATGAAGTTCAGCACCAAGTTCTCAGAGAACTTCCTCCAGAACATCAACATCGACTTCCTCGGCAAGCGTAAGCTCTATTACATTGTCTATGCTGTTGCAATGCTCATCTGCATCGGTTCGCTCTGCTTCCGTGGCCTTTCCAAGGGTATTGACTTCAAGGGCGGTCACGTGTTCGTAGTCCGCTTTGAGCAGCCTGTCTCTTCTGTAGACGTTCAGAGCTCACTCTTCAACGCTTTTGACGAGACCACTGTTGAGGTCAAGACCTATGGCAATGACAATCAGCTCCGTATCGCTACCAGCTACGGCATGGACAATACGGCTACTGACGCTCAGGCTGACATTGAGAACCGTCTCTATGAGGGTGTCAAGAAATATCTCCCCGAGAATGTTGACAAGGAGACTTTCCTCGCTTCTTATCGCATGAGCTCTCAGAAGGTAGGTCCTACCATGGCATCTGATATGACAGAGAAGGCAATCTACTGTATTGTTCTCTCTCTCATCGTCATGTTCCTCTACATCTTCGCTCGTTTCCGCAAGGTTGCTTACGGTGTTGCCGCAGTTGCTGGTTTGGCGCATGATGTCATTTTCACGCTCGGCGTATTCTCGCTCTGCTACTCAATCATGCCGTTCTCAATGGAGGTTGACCAGTCTTTCGTGGCTGCAATCCTCACCATTGTCGGTTACTCTATCAACAACACCGTGGTCATCTTCGACCGTGTCCGTGAGTCGTTCTCTGTCATGCCTAAGGCAAGCCCGCTTGAGGTTATGAACAATGCGCTCAACTCTACCCTCGCCCGTACCGTCAACACCTCGGCTACGACCCTTGTGACTCTTCTCGTCATCTTCTTGCTTGGCGGTGAGGTCATTCGCGGCTTCGTCTTTGCTATGTTCGTCGGTATGTTCGTCGGCACCTTCAGCTCAATGCTCCTCGCTACGCCTATCGCTTACGAGATCATGGCGCGCAAGGCTGCTAAGAAGGCCTAACTACTGATTGTCACGCCTCGGTCAGTTTTCGCCATTGCGAAAATCTGATTGTTGAATGATATCTATCGCGGCTTCCGCCCAATTCGGGTGGAAGCCGTTTTTTCATCCCTTTACTCTCTCTATTTACAATTGTTCTAATCCTATGTAAAGTCCTTTTTGATTAATTTTGTACTGAATTAAAATAAAGCCTGTTTAGCAACTAAGTTGCTCAAAGAATAGGCTTATTTCGCTCTCAAATACCTATATGGGCTGACTTATTACTACCAAGAATGACATGCCCACAGGTGTAAGATTATATTATGAGACTTTCTGAACTTAAGACTGGCGACAAGGCTGTCGTGGTCAAGGTGACTGGACATGGCGGTTTCCGAAAGCGCATCGTTGAGATGGGCTTCATCCGCGGAAATATGGTTGAGGTTCTTCTCTCAGCCCCTTTGCGTGACCCTATCAAATATAGGTTGATGGGATATGAGATCTCTCTCCGTCGTGACGAGGCGAGCATGATTGAGGTGATGACGCCTCTTGAGGCTGCTGAAGTCAAGGATTCAGAAAGCAAGGATTCTATGTCGTCTCAGCGTCCGATTACGGCGGATAATGACGACTGCGGTCGCATTGAGACTGACGAGGAGAAGCTTCGCGAGGCGGCAATGAGAAAGCGACGTATAATAAATGTCGCCCTTGTCGGCAATCCCAACTGTGGCAAGACTTCACTCTTTAATTTTGCGTCGGGTGCCCACGAGCGTGTTGGCAACTATTCGGGTGTTACTGTCGACGCCAAGGAGGGTACTGCCTCTTTTGAGGGGTATGAGTTTAATCTTGTCGATCTGCCTGGAACTTATTCACTCACCGCGTATAGCCCCGAGGAGATGTATGTCCGCAAGCAGATTGTGGACAAGACCCCGGACGTCGTACTAAATGTCATCGATGCCAGTAATATAGAGAGAAACCTCTATCTCACAACTCAGCTCATTGACATGAACCTCCGTGTGGTCTGTGCGCTGAATATGTATGACGAGCTCGAAAGTCGTGGCGACAAGTTGGACCGGGAGAAGCTCGGGCAGTTGCTCGGCGTCCCGATGATTCCGACGGTGTTCAAGACTGGCGAGGGTGTCAAGACTCTTTTTCATGTCATTATCAACATGTATGAGGGCCTCGATTTCGTTGATGAGCACGGCAATATAAACCCTGATGTCGCAAAGGATATCCGCAAGTGGCATGACTCTCTTGGCGACCAGAATGAGGTGGGCGACCATGATGAGGATTTCGCCTCAGGTGATCAGGCGCGGAAGAATGTGGCAAGGCATATCCATGTCAATCATGGACAATATGTTGAGTCGGCAATTCTGAGCGTACAATCCACACTTAAGAGCGATGAGCAGATAAGAACCAAATATTCAACGCGCTATCTCGCCATCAAGCTCCTTGAGAATGATGCCGAGATTGAACGAATTGTAAGCGATCTGCCTAACCATAAGCAGATCATGGACTCGCGTGATAAGGCTGAGCTCCAGATTAAGGAGGACCTGCAGACTGACAGCGAGACTGCCATCATGGATGCCAAATATGGCTTCATTCGTGGTGCCTTGGCCGAGGCTGGCTATAAGATGGGTAACAAACTCGGTGCCTATCGGATGACGCATATCATTGATGCCGTCGTGACGCACAGGATATGGGGTTTTCCCTTCTTTTTCCTGCTTCTCTTCCTGATGTTCGAGGTGACATTTACTCTTGGCCAATTCCCTATGGATTGGATTGAGGCGGGTGTCGATTGGCTCGGAGGATGGCTTGGCGGCATGTTGCCTGAGGGACCTGTGCGCGACATGATAATTGACGGTGCGCTTGCCGGCGTTGGCTCTGTTATAGTTTTCCTACCGCAGATTCTTATCCTCTATTTCTTCATCTCGCTGATGGAGGACTCTGGTTATATGGCCCGTGCCGCGTTCATCATGGATAAGTTTATGCACAAGATGGGTCTCCACGGAAAGTCGTTCATCCCCCTCATCATGGGCTTCGGTTGCAATGTGCCAGCCGTCATGGCCACGCGCACAATCGAGAGTCGTCGCAGCCGTCTTGTGACCATGCTCGTCCTGCCCTTTATGAGTTGCTCGGCTCGTCTGCCAATCTATATCATGATTGTCGGCACATTCTTCGCGACCAAGTGGCAAGCCCCTGTCATTGTCTCAATCTATGTTGTCGGTATTATTGTCGCCATTCTGCTCAGCCGAGTCTTCTGCCGTTTCTTTATGCGCGACGAGGATACTCCTTTCGTCATGGAGTTGCCTCCTTATCGTTTCCCGACAGCGAAAGCTATAGCACGCCACACTTGGGAGCGTGGCCGCCAGTATCTCAAGAAGATGGGTGGCATTATCCTTGTGGCCAGTGTGGTCGTTTGGGCGCTCGGCTATTTCCCCCATAATGAGGAACTGGACCGTCAGGCTCAGCAGGAGCAGAGTTTCATTGGCAGGATTGGTCAGGCTGTCGAGCCCGTGTTCCGCCCGCAAGGCTTCTCTTGGAAACAGGATGTGAGCATCATTGCGGGTGTCGGTGCCAAGGAGATTGTGGCGTCAACTCTCGGTGTCCTTTATGCCGATGATGACAGTTTTGCCGATGACGATAACCTTGAGGCCGCACAGTCCGGTGGCGAGGAGCATGACAAGTACACAATCCTTCGCCAAAAAATGGAGGCTGACGGTATGACGCCTCTCAACGCCTACGCCTATCTGCTCTTCATCCTTCTCTATTTCCCATGTCTTGCGACAGTTGCCGCCGTCAAGGGCGAGACAGGATCTTGGAAATGGGCTCTATTCTTGGCCGGTGAGACAACCCTTGTGGCTTGGGTTATTTCGGCCCTGTTCTATCGCATAGGCTTGTTGTTCATTTAAAAATAACTTATCGGCCCTATTCCCATTTATTAAAGCAGTCTATAAAGGTCTACCTGTTTCAATAGATTAACTTTATAATCACGCCTCCGCACCTATCTCTGCATGGTGCGGAGGCGTGACTTTTTTCAGGGTACCACAATCCCCATCTTTATAGCTCCTATCTTTATAATCTAAGCTCACTGACGATGCCATGTCCGCTTTTGGACATGTCAGCTGATAGCTGATATTTTTGCTTCACCTCCAACCTCGCCTCTTTGCGCCAATTTGATAGACATAAAAGGTGTGATTGTATAATTGCCACTGCCGGCTACAAAAAAAAGCGCCCCGCGTCGCCACCAAGGCGTGCGCGGGGTTCACTTTCTCACTAATCAAAAACCAAACTATTATTTTTCTCTTTGTAGATGTGTGTCCTGTTGGTGCAGGGAACTGAAGAAGCGGTGAGGAAGAATCTGTTTTTTATGTTGCCTATTAATCTTTAGTACTGCTGCTCAATGTTCCACACGAAAGCGCGGATGCCATTCTCAAGGTTCACATGATCCAGCTTCTCTATGTATTTGAGCAGGAGTGGCACAATGTCGTCATCGACAATGGTGATGATTGAGCTGTTCATCTCGGGCCATGCGTGGCTCGCCATGCGCGGCTCGCCTCCATTGGTGCCTCGGCCAAAAACAAGCGGGAACTTGGTGAAGCCCGTTATTTTAAGCTGATCGAATATATACTCCAATCGCTCTGTGAGTGCCTGGTTATATGATATGAATACTGCTTTCATCTCTTCAATGGGTTAAATGAAAGGCTTGCGGAGGCTTTGCCAAGGGGATTGGTTAGCCCCCGCAAGTCATGTGTCATTGCTTATTTCCCGTCGCCAATCTGCTGACGGCGGCTGGCTGGGAGGTCGCGCTCAGGGTCGAAGTCCGCCATGAACTTATACTCCTTGCGCTCGCTCTTTTTCTTGTCTCGGCTGCCGCTCTTGTCCACTGCGGCATAGACCGCCGGAACGATGAGCATGGTTATTATGGTCGAGAAGACCATGCCGCCTATGACTGCCACACCCATTGGCTGCCAGGTCTCAGAACCCTCACTTGTTGAGAGTGCCATAGGGAGCATGCCGAGCATGGTGGTGAGCGATGTCATCAGCACAGGGCGGAGACGGCTGCGGCATGAGAGTGATATGGCGTCGTAGAGTTTCACGCCGCGCTCTCGCATCAAGTTGATGTAGTCGATGAGCACGATGCCGTTCTTGGTTACGATACCGATAAGCATCATTGCGCCCAAAGCTGCGACCACAGACAGGTTGACGTTGAAGATGAGGAGCGCAAGCACGACACCTGTGAATGCGAATGGAATGGCGAGCATGATGATGCCTGGCATCACGAAGCTCTCGAACTCGGCCGCCATGACGAGGTAGACAAGAAGGAGTGACAGGATGATGAGCAGGCCAAGTGCGCCAAACGACTCCTGCTGGTCCTCATATGAGCCGCCAATGTAGGTTGAGTACTCCGATGGCACGTCCATTGAGTCGATGACCTTCTGGCACTCGGTGGCAATGTCACCCATGGCGTAGCCTGAGGCCGGGGTCACAGACACCTTGAGCATGCGCTGTTTGCTCTTGCGCTCGATGGATGGCGGGTTGTATCCCTCCACAATGTCGCCGAGCTCCTTCAGGCGGACTTTCTGGCCATATCCGTCGGTGATAAGCATGTTCTCAATGTCGGCAATCTTGGAGCGGTATTTCTCCTCCAAGCGCACGATGATGTCATACTCCTCGCCCTCCTCCTTGAACTTTGAGTTGCGGTTGCCATAGACGTAGGTGCGGATAAGCGCGCCGACACCAGAGGTCGTAAGTCCATGGCGGGCCAGTTTCTCGCGGTCAAGGAAAACCTGAAGCTCTGTCTTGTCATCGCCTCGGCTGATGAGGATGTCCTCTGCGCCGGGAATGCTCTTGAGCCTGTCTTTCAACTCGGCTGCAAAGCGGCTCGTGCCGGGGAAGTCGTGGCCGAAGATCTCAATATCAACGGTGTTGCCCGTCGTTCCGTTTTGACCGGTCGTGACCTCGTAGTCCAAAATCTCAGGGAACGTGTTGATGATTGCGCGGATTGAGTCCGCCATGACGAAGACTGAGCGGTTGCGGTCTTTCATGTCCACTGTGCGCAGTCGCATGTTGAAGACGTTGTTGCCCGTGGTGCTCATCATTGATGAGAACGAAGCCTCCTCCTCTGAACCATAGGACGCCGAGATGATGGTCACCTCAGGTATCTTGACGCGAATGGCTGAGTCCAGTTTCATGGCCATGGCCTTGGTGACCTCCACGCGTTGTCCCTGCTGCATCTTGGCGTAGACATTGATGTTGTTCTGGTCGTTCTGGGGGAAGAACTCAGTATGCAGGAAAGGCGTAAGGAATATCGAGCCGGCGAAGAGGGCGCACATCGTGCATATGGTGACAGTCTTGTGGTTGAGCACCCAGCGGATGATGCGCTCGTAGCCGTTGTCCATCTTGTCAAGCCATTTCTGGCTCCAACGATAGAAGCTGAAACGCTTGTCCTTGGCATCCTCCTCCTTGTCGCGGAGTTTGAGGAACTTGGAGCAGAGCATAGGCGTAAGCGAGATTGCCGTCATGGTCGAGGTGCTGACGCAGATGCATATAATCCAGCCTAACGGCTTGAAGAAGATACCCATGATGCCGGGGATCATGGTCAGTGGGAAGAACACGGCTATGGTGACAAGTGTCGTCACGATGACCGAAGTCCACACCTCGTTGGTGCCATACTTGGCCGCCTCTTTGGGGCGTGAGCCGCGGTCTACGTGCTTAGTGACGTTCTCCAAAACCACAATGGCGTCATCAACCACCATGCCTATGGCAATGGAGAGAGACATGAGGGTGATGGTGTTCAGCGAGCCGTCTGCCACCGCAAGGTAGATGAAGGCCACGATGAGCGAGATGGGAATGGTGAGCGCGATGACGAAGGTTGAACGCCAACGGCCGAGGAAGACGAACACGACAATGACGACGAACAAGAGGGCGTAGAACAAGGTCTCCTTCAGGTTGTCTATAGCCTTGATGATGAAGTCCGAGTTGTCCGTGATCATCGTGAACTTGATGTCGCTCGGCAGGTCTTTGGCGGCTTTCTCAATCTCGGCCCTCGCCTCGCTCGCTACTGCTACGGCATTTGCGTCAGACTGCTTTGTGACGAGAAGCACAGCGCCGTTCTGACGGTTGACCTGGGTCTCGAGGGTTATGTCCTTGAGCGTGTCACGCACGGTCGCTATGTCCGACAGCTTGATGGTGCGGTCGCCCACTGAGAGGGGAATGTCCTTAATCTCGTCGCTCTGGTCAAACTCACCCTCAATTCGAAGTGAATAGTCCTCAATGCCGACTTTGACGTTACCCGCCGAGACGTCTTTGTTCTCAGCATAGATGGCGTTGCCAATCTGGTTGAGTGTCAGGTTGTAGGCGTCAAGTTTATTGGGGTCGAGGTCTACATATACCACGCGCTCTGCGATACCGGACACGTAGGCCGATGCCACACCGTCCACGCGGTTAAGGTTCATGATGACCTTGTCGTCCAATATCTTATAGAGGCCCGAGTATGACTGCTCGGCTGTTACGGCGTAGACGAGGGTCGGCATCATTGATGTCGATATGCGCATGATGGTCGGGCGGTCTATGTCGTCCGGCAGGTTGTTCATGGCCTTGTCCACCGCGTCGCGAACGTCATTGCTGGCGTTGTCGAGGTTGATGCCCCACTCGAACTCAAGGGTTACAACGCCCAGGTTCTCGTAGGATGTGGAGGTCATCTCCTTGAGGTCGTCCACCGAGTTGAGCTGATCCTCCAGCTGCTTGGTGACGTTCTGCTCAATATCAGTGGCGTTGGCTCCCGGATATGTAGCCATGACCGTGATGTACGGAGGGTCCATCTTCGGATACTGGTCGATAGGGAGCTTTATGTAGCTGTAGATGCCTATGACTATGACGGCCACGAAGACCATCAATGTCGAGATAGGCTTCTCTACGGCGGTTGAGAATATGCTCATCTTGACTAACCGTTAGTGTGTTATGACTCTTTTGATTAGTTCTTGACGATGTTGAGCTTGCGGCCGTCCACAAGCTTAGCCTGACCTGTGCTAACAATGAGGTCGCCATCCTGAATGTCTCCATCAAGGGGCAAAATCTCGACCTTGTCGTCATATCGGTTGATGATTTTGACTGAAAGGCGTTTTGCGCGTCCCTCTTTGGCAAGGAAGATGTAACGGTCGTTTGAACCCTGGACCTTGAGCACGGCGAGGCTCTGAACGAGCTTAGTCTCAGACTTACCGGTTGAGAATGTGACTGTGCCGTACATGCCCGGGCGGAGCTCCTCCTTGGCATTGTCAAACTGAAGCTCGACGGAGAATGTGCGTGTCTTGGCGTCAATGCTCGGGTAGACGATGCTCACGTGGCCGGGGAACTCGCGGTCACCGTAGACATCGCTCTTGAGGCTTACGCTCATGCCTTTTTTGACTTCGAGGTAATATTTCTCCGAGATGTTGACTATGGCCTTCATCGGGTTGATCTCCTCGATTGAGATGATGGAGGGTTTGCTGGCGCCACCATACGCGCCGCCCATATAAAGCTCACCCTCTTCCATATATTTGCCAGTCACGACTCCGTTGAATGGAGCCACGAGTCGGGTGTTCTCTTTGAGCGTCTCAATGGCTTTCTTAGCCACTTCATAGCTCGTCACAGCCTGGTCGTAGTTCTGCTGGCTGATTGAGCCTGTCTCCATGAGTTTGAGGGCGCGGTTATACTCGGTCTCTATGTTCTTCAGCTGAAGCTCCTGCTGAGTGAGTGTGTTTGAGTCCATCTCGACGAGGACCTGACCCTTGTGGATGCGGTCACCCACCTCGACGTTGATTTTTTTGATGCGCGTACCCGACAGGGTGGGGGCGTAGAACACCTGCTCGTTGGCCTCAAGGTTTGCGGTGTACTCAATCTTGCGGTCAACAGTGATTGTCTTAATCGTGTCCACGCGTACGAGTGTGCTCTCCTCTTCAGTGGCTTGAGCCTCCTGTGGCCCGCCGCACGACGTCATGAGGGGCATGGCGGCTGCTGCCATTGCCAAACATGCAAAACTCTTTTTCATCGGTACTATGTCTTAATTTTCTTGTGTTGTTTCTTAGAGTAAGTTGTAGAGCTTGAGAAGCTTGGTCTGAGCCATGAGCAGGTCAAGTGCCGCACTGGCGTAGGAGCTTTCGGCGCTGAGGTAGTTTGTGTTGGCCTGCGTCAGGTCGAGGCTCGACAGGGCTCCCTGGTTGTATTTGTTCCGGTAGTTCTCAAGCACGCGGCGGGCCACTTCCAGGTTCTCTTTCTGCAAGTCGTAGGCGTCTTGCGCCGTCTGCAGGTCGAAGGCGTATTGCTCCGCGTTCTGTGCGAGGTTGTCCTCCATCAACGCGATGTTGGTCTCATTCTTGCGCACGTCAATCTCGGCCTGCTTGAGCTGTGAGTGGCGCATGAAGCCGCTGAAGATGGGGATGGTCAGCGTCAAGTTGCCAACGTGGTCGAAGTTCATGAAGCCGCCCTTGAGCGCGTTGGAGTACTGGTAGCTGGCCGTGAGGGTGGGGATGTAGGCATATTTGCGGAGTTTGACAGTCTGCTCAGTGATCTCGCGGTTGATGAGAAGCTGCTGATACTCCACGTTGTTGTCGATGTTTAATGAGGTGGTGTCAATCTTGGCGGAGGTGGCCGAGAGGAACTGGTCGAGCGTCTGCGCCGTCTTGATTGTGGTGCTTATGTCCACACCCATCTGCAGCACGAGCAGCCTCTTGGTACTCTCCAAGCTGCGCTGGAGCGAGAGGAGCGAGTTCTTGAGCATGGACAAGTTGATGTTTATCTGGTCGACATCAGTCTTCTCCACTGTGCCAGCGTCATAGCAGTGCTGCGTGTGGGCTGCTATGTCCTCCATGTCCTTCAGGTTGCTCTTTACAATCTCTATGTTGCGCTCGTAGGTCAGCACGGCGTAATATGTGTCGGCCACGTTGGCTTTGATGTCAAGCTCCGTCTGGCGGACAGTCTGCTCCGTGAGCCTCTGGGCTATCTTGGCCACTTTGACCGAGGCGATCTGCTGCATCGCGAAGGTCCAGGATGCTGAGGCGGCGAGGGTCAGCGAGTTGTCCATCTTGATGGGCATGCCGCCAAAGTCCATCTCTTTGCCAAAATAGGTGGTCCCTGTTAAGCTGGCGTTGACCTGAGGAAGCCCTTGTGAGCGCGCCTCGCGTACTTTCTGGTAGTACGTCTCGCGGTCGAGGGTGCTGTTCTTCAGCTGCTTGTTATATTGCAGCGCTTTGCTGATGGCGGTTTGCAGGTCCACGGTCAGGGTGGCGTCCGATGCGGATTGTGACGTCTGTCCCGCGCCCTGCTGCTCTTGCGCTTGGCCTGCCATGCATACGGCGACGGCTATGGCCAAAGTGGCAATTCTCAGGTTCATCTTGTCTAAAATCTATCTTGTGTTTTCTTTTGTGTCTCTTTAAAGTGTAGGCTCTGCTGTACCCAGTTTAAGCATGCACTCGTCCATTAGCTTTGCGCCTTTTTCTGTGGCCATGCCTCGCAGGAAGATTGAGCTGAGTTGCTTGAGGATGTATGTCCTGTCCCAAGCATTGGCGAGCGCGGGGTCGTTGAAGACTTTTTTGTCTCCGTTCACCATGATGTGAGATATTAGTTTGCTATCCACGTCTTTGCGCAAGAGGCCGTCCTGCTTGCCTTGCTCAATGAGGCTCTCAGTGCGTTTGCGCAACTCTTCAAAACTCTGCTCTACGGACGACTTTACCGCTGAATAGCAGAATTTGTCCATATCGATGAAAAACTGCCTGTTGATGTTCTGCGCGAAACTCAGGCACTCGTAGATGGATCTGATTATGACTTCAATGAAGGACATTGAGCCATCCATCATGTTGTACATCCAGCTGTTGCGTTCCTTGAGTATGCTCTCTATGCACGCCACGAGCAGCGCGTCTTTGCTCTCGTAGTGCTCGTAGAGTGTGCGCTTCGAGATCCCGACGCTCTTTGCCACGTCGTCCATTGATACGGCTTTTATTCCTTTGCTGAAGAATAAGTCCATAGAGGCGCGCAATATCTTCTCGTTCAGTTCCATCAGTTGGTAGCAGGTCTTTAGTTTTTCTATGCGCTAAGTTATTTAGAAAACCCGAAAACGCAAAACCGTTTTTGGGTTTTTAGTTTTATTAGCAATTCGCACGCAAAAAATATGGCTGCCAATCCATCTTTCTGATGTGACTGACAGCCATTTGTGGCGGAGGTTCCTCAATTTCTGAGTTTACGCCTTGCTCTGATTTTTATGATTTGTTCTTAAAGCCGCAACCCTATTTGATATTTGATGCCGGCTCTGATGGCGAAGCTGTGATACAGGTCTCCGAAGTCGTAGGAGAGGTTGGTGTTGACGCTCAGACCATGGCGCAGAGCCAAGTCAAGGGCGAGTTTTGTGTATGCCTCGTTCTTCGGTGTCGAGAAAAAGTAGTTGGGGATCTCGTCCCAGCTGAGGCTCCGATTCCCATATTTCTCGCTGATGTTGCCGTAGTTGCGTGTGAAGGTGAGGCGCAGGCAATAAGTCAGTTTGTTCGGCATCAGGTCACCAGCGAAGCCCGCGTTTATTGCTCGCACCTGCGTGTTCGGGAAGGTCTCAGTCATTGACATTGTGCCTTCGGGCGCATAGATGGCCACGGTTCTCTTTGTGTGCATGAGCGCATTGCCCATTGACAATCCGTGGCGCGTCCAACCTTGTTCCGCAAGCCAGTTGCTCAAATAGGTTGTGCGTCCGCCGTATGACTCCCCGTGGTCATAGGTGTCAATGCAGAACCGCAGGAAGTTATTCGAGTCGAGCGTCTCGCCTGTCTTCTCTTCCCACGCTCTCACATCGCTCTCAATTAATTGCGTGTTCTTTATGTTGTCGAAGTTGCTCTCGGTGTAATCGCCTGGCCAAAAGAGTCGGCTGCTGCCGTCGCGCAATGGGACGTAAGGGTCGGGCAACCCCTCTCCGCCTTGCCATGCGGTTTTAGCCATCTCTACTGATATCTCGCGCAGAAAAGTGCTCTTTTTGAGACGGATGGTGCAGCCTATTGTGTAGTCCTTCGCCCCATGGCCTCCAGATGAGTTGGGGAACAAGCCCATCGCTTTGGAATCGGCAAATGGCCGCTGGTAATATACTTTGCCGCTGAACGTGCCGAAGTCGAGGTCAAAACCGCAATCCCACATACCTTGATGTCCACCTGCGGCGTTTGTGCATTCGGCTCGGAATCTGTCACCAAATACGTCGGGGTCGCCATTTTGGGCCAAGACTGAGTTCCAAAAGTCAATGGGTACTTTTGTTCCGTCGGGCAGGCGTCCGCCCATCAAGACGCTGTGGTTGAGTCCGATATAAGGCTTCACAACCCACTGGCCTATGCGGCCATATGCGAACTTCTCGTGCAGCAGCATATTGTCCGTGTACTCCGCTACGCCCTCATCATCCATCACGCCGAGTGAGAAGCCTGCGCGTATTTGGATAAGGTTGCTCAGGTGCTTTGCGAAAGAGAACGGCAGTTTGCCGAGGGGTAGTGACCAATAGTCCAATATACCCACCCATCCGCGAGGCACGGCGCGTGCGTTATTACTCATTATGTATGAGCCGACAGACGTCTCTGTGTTGCTCTCCACGGGGGTGTAGTTCTCTAATCCCATCCTGATGTCGAACATCCACAGGTCAAAGTCGGCGTAAAGCTCACTCAGCTGTGTCCGGTCCCCATCTGTCGAAGCCTGAGCTGTCACTCCTGCGCGGAAGATGAGGTTCGGGTTGCGGAACGAGTGTGTGTAGGCTACTGAGACGCCAATGCCGCCCTCTCCTTGGTCATACTGGGTATATTTGCCCCATTCATTGCTATAGCTTAACAATGGCCGCAGTCTGCTGTTGGACGAGACTGACGCCCAAGCCTGGGCAGACGCGTTCAGTGAGTCGCGGCTCGCCTGGCCGGTCACAGCCGTGTTTGCGGCAATGATTGCGACAGCTGCCGTGAATATTCGTTTCATCTTATTGCTGGATTTACTCTTCGCTGATTTCTTTCCATCCGACGACTCCCATGCCGAGGTCGTCGAGCTCTATGGCGACGCCGATGACTTTCCGTTCGGTTCCACGGAATGGCTCAAGGTAACGCTTCTCTTTCATCTGCCTGACGGCGGCCTCCAAACCTCCGTTTTTGCGCAACTTGAGTTCCATGACGTAGGTGAACTTGGCTGAACTGGCCACCACGTCGATGCGGCCTGTGGACAGCATGTGCTCTACCTCTACATTCAGTCCGATCGCATTGAGGATCGTGCTTATAATGAGGCGGTAGCGTTCCTCCATGCCCATACATCCCAACTTCTTGTTGCTGTATGGCACATCGGCTATCAAGGCTTTCAGAAGTCGCATCGATTGGGCAAGGTCGCCCTCTTGCATGGCTATATTCAGTAGTGCCTGGGCTGTCTGGACCTCATTCTGTTTGCGCATTGACAGGGCTGGCAGCACATTTTCGTAGAGCGCCTGTCGGACCTCTTTATTCGGGAAGCCGAGAATATAAGTGCCTTGTATGTACTGCTTGATTGTCAAGTAGCCTGACTGGTACAGGAATAGCCCCGCATTGCCACATGACGCATCCGAGGATTCGAGAGTGTTGCTTGTTATCGGGAATCGCTCAAAGTCGCCAATCCTTATGTCCATATCACTAACAAACTTGTTGAGTAATGTGGTGGAGCCTGATGATACCCAATAGTTTAACAGATCTTTGCTGTCAAGGGCGTTAATCAGGCTGAAAGGGTTGTATATGTCTTCCTTGCGTGCTTTTGAGAAGTGGTATCCGTCATAATTCTCCTTGAGCTTTTTTGTGGCCTCCTCTGCCGTCCATCCGTTTTCTTTGGCCATGGCGTCAATTTCCGGGATGAAGTTGGAGACGAGTTCGCCCTGCGATATGCCGCAGATGTTTTCAAACTCAGGCCTGAAGCTGATGTTTACAAGGTTGTTAAAGGCGGAGAAGAGTGAGATTTGTGTGAACTTGGTGACTCCTGTGATGAATACAAAGCGTATGTGCTCATCGTCAGCCTTGAGGATGGTGAAAACCTCGCGATATGCCGCAGCGCATTTCTCATGCTCGGTCGTCCCCCATGAGTGCTGGAGCGGAAAGTCGTACTCGTCAATCAAGACGGCGACTTTATGGCCTGTTTTTTTATGAGCGGCTATTATGATGTTGTCAAGCCTGGTTTGGAGTGTTGTGCCAGGCGCGACGTTGACTCCATATTTGGCCTCGTATATGCCTAAAGCCTGATTCAGGTATGAGTTTAGCTTGTCTACTGATTCCCCGGCACGACTCATGTCTAACCTGATTACGGGTCTGGCCGCCCATTCCGTCTCCATTCCCATTATCTTCAGTCCTTCAAAGAGTTCCTTTCTCCCCTCAAAGTAGGCCTGGAGTGTGGTGACGAGCAACGTCTTGCCAAATCGCCGCGGACGACTGAGGTAGTTATACTGATTCCCTCCATTGGCAAGTTCCCACACCAAGTCTGTCTTGTCCACATAAACGTATCCCTCTTCTCTTATTTTGGAGAAGGTCTGAATGCCCACCGGCAGTTTTCTAAAGCCCGTTGTCTGCATAGTCGTACGTTTTTGCGCAGTTACCCAATTCCTCACAAAAATAGTGATTTTTGACTTGTCCGCCCGCCGCCATGCCGCCTCCTTGCTCCCCGTTTCAACGGAATTGCTTAAATTTGGCCGTCATTTGCGCCTTGCTCATCCCGCCGTGGCGGCATGGGGGATGATTAACTGGCGAATAAACTTATCTTATGCCGATATCCGTAGTAATAAACACTTACAACGCAGAGTCGCGTCTGAGGCGTGTCCTCGAGTCCGTCCGCTCTTTTGATGAGATTGTCATTTGCGACATGGAGAGCACGGATTCTACGCTTGATATCGCACGTGAGTTCGGATGCAAGGTTGTGACGTTCCCCAAGAATGGACTGACCTTTTGTGAGCCGGCCCGCAATTTCGCCATTCAGTCGGCAAGCAGCGAGTGGGTGCTGGTTGTGGACGCCGATGAGCTCGTGACGCCTGAGTTGCGGACATATCTCTATGAGCAAACACAGAGGCCCGATTGCCCTGCCGGCATCTACATCCCCCGCAAGAACCACATGTTCGGGCTCTTTGTCAAGTCGTCTTACCCCGACTATCAGCTGCGCTTCCTCCATCGCGAGGGAGCGGATTGGCCTCCCATTATCCACGTTACTCCAACCGTTCAGGGCCCTACGGAACGAATACCCGCAAGCCGCACGGAGCTGGCTTTCATCCACCTTGCTGATGACCCGGAGAATAAATATGTCGCCAAGCTGAACAATTACTCTGATAATGAGGTTCATCGGCGCAAGGATGAGAGGGTAGGGATGCTCAAGCTCATGTTCTCGCCCTTTTTCCGCTTTTTCAAGTCTTACATTATCAAGGGCGGGTTCAGGCTCGGCAAGTTCGGCTTTATCATGTCTTGCAATGACGCGTTCTATAAATTCCTCGTTTTAGCCAAGATGGTTGAGCGGGATGAAAAAAAGATAAAGTATGACGAGCGCGGCGACAGCCTGTGACTTCCTTTGGTCAACAAGGCTAAAATTCCGCGTCTCTTTTTGATTGTGTAATTTGGCTCTTGACGGGCTATCGGCTTATTCTTCACAAGTGGAGTATAGCCACGCTTATGAGCCAAAACTGTAGTAGAAACATATGATTCCCAAGGTTATTCATTATTGCTGGTTCAGCGGCGACCCATACCCTCGCAAGATAAGGAAGTGCATCGCCTCTTGGCAGCGCCATCTGCCCGATTATAAGTTCCGTCTGTGGACCGCCAAGGATCTTGAGAATATCGATTTGCCAGCCTATGCGCAGGAGGCACTCGCTCATAGGAAGTGGGCATTCGTGGCGGACTATGTGCGCATGTACGCCCTTCTGACAGAGGGCGGTGTCTATCTTGATTCTGACGTGCTGGTCCTCAAGCCTCTTGACTTCTTTTTGAATCATAACTTCTTCTCGGCCATTGAGTTTCATCAAATTCAGGCGGACAGGGATGGCGCATGGGATATGATTGATGCTGAAGGACGACGCATCAAACCGGGATTCGTCTCGGGCATCATGATTCAGGCTGCTGTGATGGGGGCGGAGAAAGGTTGCCCCTTCGCCCGTGAGGTCCTTGACTGGTATACCGACCAGTCTTTTGTCGGCTCTGACGGCAATCTGAACATGAATGTCGTCTCGCCCGAAATATATGCCTATGTGGCGGAGAAGCGCGGCTTTCTCTATAAGGATGAGGATCAGGAACTTGACGGCGGGGTGCACATATACCCCTCTGCACTGATTGCTGGTAATCGCCATGAGGTGACCCCGCAAACCTATGCGATACATTATTGCGCGCATAGTTGGCATATGTCTCCGGCTGAGAAGATTAAGAATTTCTTCAAGAAGATTGTCAAGTCCCTGAAAGGCTGAACAGTGCGTCAGCCTCAAATGTGGCGAGGGCGTTTTCTTGATTTACCATGAATACAATCTTTTACTTTCGACGTGGCAAGTAGTGACTTGAATAAAAATAATGCGCAGCCAACCGACCTCCCGGCTGGCGTCAGCCGCAATGGCCGTAACATTGGCCATCTCAACCTGTTGGAGCGCTTCGGCCGCAAGTGCGTCCGTGCGGTCTCGCATCTTCCCCTCGGCGTCCTCTACATTTTTGCGGATGTTGTCTATTTCATCCTCTACTGGGTTCTGAGTTACCGCCAGAAGGTGGTGCGAGAGAACATCACGACCATCTTCCCTCACAAGACTGAGAAGGAGAAGAAGGTTATAGAGCGCAAGTTCTACCGCCATCTCAGCGACTATTTCTTCGAGACCATCAAGGCGCTCACCATTTCAGATGACGAGCTTCGACGCAGGATGGTCATCCGAAACCCTGAGCTTGCCGAGCAGGTGATGAAACAGGGCAAGAGCGTCTTTCTCTATGCCGCTCATCTCGGCAACTGGGAGTGGTTCACTGTGTTCCCGCTTGTCTTCTCCAAAGAGTTTGAGATCAGAACTTTCTATCAACCCCAGGCCAATAATTTCGCTAACTATATCAGCACCGAGGTCCGCACCCGTCGTGACATCACGGCCATTGAGAGCCAGCGCGGTTTCAGGTATACAGCCCAGTGTGTCCGCAGTGGCAAAGTGGGTTTCACGCTTATTATAGGTGACCAATGCCCCCACCATGGCGCCCAGAAGATGTGGCTGCCATTCTGTGGCAAGGATACCCCTTTCCTTGTCGGCCCCGAGCATATAGCGCGTAAATTGGATATTGCGCTTTTCTACCCTTCGTTTGTCTCATACCGCCGTGGCTATTATGAGGTTGAGCTCAAACTTATTTCTGACGCACCAGCCTCTCTGCCCGAAAAGGAGAGCACTGCTCGTTTCGCCTCGTTCATTGAGGATGACTTGCAGAGGTTCCCACATCTATGGCTGCTCAGCCATCGCCGCTGGAAGCTGAAGCATGAGGATTTCCCGAACGAGAAGTAACACATTCCCACAAAACTCATTTTCTCCACAAGGTGTCAATTCACAGCAAGATAATAGGTTTTGACGGCAAGCGAGCCGCTCAAAACAGAACCGGCCTTGGCAACTACAGCCGCTTTGTCATCAGTGGCTTGGCGCGCTATGCTGATGCCGCAGCTCTCCGTGTCTATGCTCCATCGCCCAAGAGGATTAATTGCCTCGATGGAATTGACAAGGAGAGAGGGGTTGAGATGGTCTTTCCTGATGGCCTTTTGTCTCGCGCCGCCAAATCTCTTTGGCGTGTGATGGGTGTCACAGGGCGGCTGCAGTCTGACGGCGTCAGTCTTTTCCACGGCCTCAGTAATGAGTTGCCCCTTAATATCCGTCAAGCCAATGGGGTGCGCAGCATCGTGACTATTCACGATCTCATTTTCCTCCGCCATCCGGAGTGCTACGGGCGGATTGACCGCGCCATATACGATTTCAAGTTCCGCCGTGCATGCCGCAATGCCGACCGCGTCATAGCTGTCAGCGAGTGCACAAAGCGCGATGTCGTCAACTTCTATGGCGTCTCCCCTGATAAGGTCACTGTGGTCTATCAAGGTTGCGACGAGCAGTTTTGGCATGAGGCGAAGGAGGAGGACAAATCGACAGCCCGCAACAGATACAACCTGCCAGAGCATTACATTCTTTACGTTGGCAGCATCGAGAGACGCAAGAACCTCATGTTGCTCGCCAAGGCCTTGCTGCGTCTGCCTGCTGACACTCAGGTCGTCGCATTGGGCAAACGTACCCCTTATGCCGATGAGATTGCCCGTTTTTGCGCAGTTAATGGAATAGACGGGCGTTTTCGAATGATAAGCGGGGTGTCATTCGGTCTCTTCCCTGCCATATATCAAATGGCGGATATGATGGTCTACCCGTCTCGCTTTGAGGGATTTGGCATACCTCTCCTTGAAGCTATCGTGAGTGGCATCCCCGCCATCGGCTGCACAGGCTCGTGCCTTGAGGAGGCCGGCGGCCCATCTTCGCTCTATGTCTCTCCTGATGACGATTCGGCTCTTGCCGATGCCATAATGCGCGTGACTTCAGAACCCGGCTTGCGCTCCCGCATGATTGAGGACGGACGCGCTTATGCGCAAAATTTCCGTCAGGACAGGTTGACGGCCGAGTTGGTCAAGGTCTATGAGGATGTTTTGAATAATTAGCGTGGACTGACTCTCTCTGCGGCTATCTCTCTTCTGAACAAGTATACCACGATTAAAGTATAAGGCGCAATGAATAGGAAAAATTGGCCCACTGTCTCTCTCGTTATCGCCACGTATAATTGGGAGACCGCTTTGGAGTTTTGCGTAAGAAGCGCTTTCCGTCAAGATGTCTTGCCCACGGAAATCATAATTGCCGATGATGGCAGCGGAGACAAGACGCGGCAGCTGATTGACAAATTGAAGGAGGAGTCTCCTGTCCCACTTCACCATGTTTGGCATCCCGACGAGGGATTCCGGCTCAGCTCCATCAGGAATAAGGCGTTCGCTAAATCATCGTGCGACTATATCATTCAAATAGATGGTGACATTCTCCTGTCTCGTCACTTCATTCATGACCACTTGATGATGTGCGAACCCGGGCATTTTGTCTGCGGAAGTCGCGTGAGGCTGGTTGAGGATGAGACAAAGCAGTTATTCGGCGGCGATTCTTCTGATGCAAAGGTTAAATTCTTTGTTTCGAGAGATTTTCTTAATTCATTGCGACTGCCATTCTTGAGCCATTGGCTCGCAAAGCGATATGGCCGTGAGATAACTCATCTCAGGGGGTGCAATATGGCCTTTTGGAAGTCGGACCTGATCAATGTCAATGGCTATAATGAGGATTTGTCCGGTTGGGGACATGAGGATGGCGAGATAGCCTTGCGCCTGCATTTCGCCGGTGTACAAAAGAAGTTCCTGAAATTTGGCGGTGTCTGCTATCATTTGTACCACCACGAGAATTCCAAGAGTAATGAGCAGACGCATCATGACTCTATCGCTAAGGTCAAGAAAGAGCAAGCCAAATGGTGCCCCAATGGCTTAGACCAGCATCTTAAGGCATGAAAAATTTAGAGGGGGCTTGCCATCAGCAAACTCCCTCTAAAATATGTCTATCATTCGACAGGTGCGCCTAATATTTCCTGGTTGGTGGGAATATGCAGACAGGCAAGACCCTGTCAAGCAGTTTGCAAAATTGGGAGTAGTGATATGGCAGTTTTGTGCTGCTGTGCGTGACGGCCTCAAGTTGTTGAGTCAGTGACTGTTTAAGCTCCTTGTCCTGTATATGCTTAATGTGGCGTTGCAGGACGCCTTCCATCAAGTTGGTCGAGTGGCAGAACCCGAGCTTGAAGATGTGTAGGCCGACGAGTGCCTTGAAGAGCGAGATGGCCTCACGCACGTTTATGGCGTTGGATGCGCTTCCCGCATGGCGCCTGAAGTAGTTGAGGCGCTCCTTGATCACGGAGACTGAACCCCTCTGAGCAAGCAGAATCCAAAAGAGCCAATCTCCCGAGGCCTTGAAGCATTTAACGTCCTCAGGGAACTCTTCTACGGCTGATTTCCTGAATACGATGCCAGATGCGTTATATAGTAAATTGTTGTATCTCAGGAATTTCCGAATGTACGTGTTTCCTTTGAAGTACAGAACATTGCCATCGTAGTTGTCGAATCTGTCCCACGATGTCATTATCTTCTGACCTTCACTGTCAATCATCTGAGAACCTGTTTGGCACAGGACGACATCTCTATCCTTGTCAAGCTCCTTTACGCATCTCTCCAAAAAAGAGGGGGCGGCATAGTCGTCAGCCTCCGCAATCCATACGTAGTCGCCCTTTGCGAGCCGTAGGCCGCGTTCCCATTGGAAGAAAACGCCTCCGCTGTTCTTCTCGTTGATGACTATGTGCGACACGTGCGGATTGCCTGCGTACTCGTTCAGCACGCTCACGCTGTCGTCTGTGCTTTTGTCGTCAAGAAGGATGAGCTCGAAATCTTGATAGGTCTGGCATAGTATGGAGTCTATGCGCTGCCTCAGATATCGTGAATAGTTATAGTTTGGTACGATTATGCTTACGTGCGGCATATATTTTTGATTAGTGTGTCGGCAAATTTATCCTATTTGTCGCAAAGATTGTTCCAAGGTGCGCATCTGTGATTGATATATTAGTAATTTAGACCCGAAATTGTTTCAGCGGCCATGGAGGTTGAGGACTTCAATCCCCATTATGGCCCCTTTCCACTACCTCATAACAACATAGACTAAGCAGTTGACAACAGCAGTAATTATCTCAACATACAATAACCCGGCGTGGCTCGAGAAGACGCTTTGGGGCTACACGAGGCAGACAGTCCCGGCCGATGAGATCATCATAGCGGACGACGGGTCGGACTCCCAAACACGGAAAGTTGTAGATTCTTTCCGTTCCCTTTTGCCCATCAGGCACCTTTGGCACCCTGACCACGGGTTCCGCAAACCGGTTATTCTGAACATGGCCCTTTGCGCCGCCACAGCCGATTATGTCATCTTTACGGATCAGGATTGCGTCCCTCGTCGTGATTTCGTGGCTGCGCACAAGGCTGCGGCCCGCCCCGGCCATTTCGTCTCCGCTGGCTATTTCCGCCTCTCACCCCTTGTCAGCAAGGCGTTGGCGCAGGCGGATGTGGAGAGTGGTGACGCTTTCAATCCCAAATGGTTGAGAGACGCGGGTCAGCCTCTGTCTCTCAAGATGACTAAGCTCTCTGGCAGCCCTCTCTTCGCCCTTGTCTTGGACCATATTACAACAGCCAAGGCGTCATTCAACGGTTGCAACTCATCGTGCTGGCGTGCCGATGCTCTGGCCGTCAATGGCTTCGATGAGCGTATGACTTATGGCGGCATGGATCGTGAGTTCGGTGAGCGCCTTGTCAATCTCGGCATTCGTCCCATTCAAATGCGCCACGCCATTGCCGCGCTACATCTTGACCACTCTCGTCCCTATCGGACAACCGAGGGCATAATAGCCAATAATGCCATCCGTGCGGCTGTGCGCAAAGGCCATCTCCATTGGACTGATTTCGGCATCGAGAAGAAATCGGACAATATTCTTTAGTAGTCTGTTAAGCCCGCGTCATCATGCATATCCTCATTGTGGCTCATAATGCCCTTCTTCCTGCCCAAGGCTACGGTGGACTCCACCGCATGGTCTGGGGGCTTGGGCGTGCGCTTGTCTCACTCGGTCACCGTGTATCTTTCCTCTGCGCGGCTGGCTCGGTGTGCCCTTTTGCCACAATCTTGCAGTATGACCCGCACAAAAGTGTTGAGGAGCAGATTCCGGCGGATGTGGACGTTGTGCATTTCAACTCTGCCCCGCCTGCCGGTTTTTCGAGGCCTCATGTTGAGACCATTCACGGCAATTTCAATAAGTCCTTTAGCCACAACGCTATATTTGTCTCAAAAGATCATGCGGCTCGCCATGGCAGCTCCCATTATGTCTACAACGGCATAGACTGGGACGGTCCCGAGTATGCCGCTCCAAACCTCGCCCCACGCAATCACTCGCGCTATCATTTCCTCGCCAAGGCCGATTGGAAAGTCAAGAACCTCGACGGGGCCATCCGTGTGGCCAAGGCCTTGCCAGATGGTTGCCAGATGGACGTGCTGGGCGGGCGCCGCTTCAGTTGGCACATGGGCTTGCGTTTCACCCTCTCGCCCAAGGTCTCTTTCCATGGCATGGTGGCGGGAGACCGAAAGGCCGAGCTGCTGCGCCAGTCTTCGGGTCTCGTGTTCCCCGTCGTATGGCACGAGCCTTTCGGCTTGGCTGTTATCGAGAGCCTTTATATGGGCTGTCCCGTCTTTTGCACTCCCTATGGGGCTATGCCTGAAATCGTAACGCCCGAGGTGGGCCTGATGTCTGAGTCTGTGTCGCAAATGGCCTATGACATAACTCACGCTGATTTCAATCCGCGTGTTTGCCACGAATATGCGAGGGACGCATTTTCTGCTCTCCAGATGGCAAAAGGCTATGTGGCGAAATATGAGGCGGTGCTTAATGGTCAGGTGCTAAACCCGGTCTTGCCTTCGGTCGGCCAATCAGCGGGGCGAGTCATTTCGTGGTCCAATGACTAAGTGCGTCAATATCCTGATTGTCACAGGGCGGACGCCTCTCACCTCGCGCCAACTTCCTGGTGGCAAGCCCGTTCTTCAGTCAGGAGATAGATTATACCATTTCTTTTTCAATTCGATGCCCACCGACGTCCGGCCTGACGTTGTGGTGGTTCGTAACCGCTATCTTAAGCAATCCGAGCACTATGACGTCGCCCCCGCCAACACGCTGCTCATGCTCAGTGAGCCCGTGTCGGTATGCCATTTCCCCGATGGCTATGTGAGGCAGTTCGGATGCGTCCATTCGTGTCAGGTTGAGGTCAAAGGTGCCAATGTCTCCTACGGGCCGGCTGCTCTGCCTTGGTTCGTGGGTTTCGACAGTCCCCAGGGCCAGCAGACTGAGTTCTCCATTTCGTATGACTCTCTCTCCGCCTCTCCTCTCCCTGCTAAGACTCGAATGGTCTCCCTCGTCACGTCCGATAAGTCATTCACTGCGGGGCATGTAGCTCGTCTGCGTTTCGTCCGCAAACTCAAGCAAGCCTATGGCGACGCGGTTGACGTGTTTGGCCGAGGCTTTAAAAGCGTGGGTGATAAATGGGATGCGCTCGCCCCATATAAATACGCCATCGTCATAGAGAATTGCCAAGTTCCACACTATTGGACCGAGAAAATCTCTGACGCCATGCTTGCCGGGTGTCATGTCATCTACTATGGGGCGACCAATGTGGCCGACTATTTCCCTTCGGCTGCCATAACGCCAATCGACGTGAACGATTTCGACTCAGCGCGCGACAAGATTGACGCCCTCCTGGCCTCAGACCCCTATGATGATGAGATTGATGCCTTGTCCTCCGCCCGAAACCTTGTGCTTGACAAGTATAACATTTTCCGCCTCATCGCAAATTATGCCGACCAGATGGATGTCGACGCCCCTCGTGGCAAGGGTGTGACTCTGCGTCCTGCGGGCTTCGACTTTCGCAATCTGTATAACCACCTTGTCGGGTGGCCTCTCTGCCGTTTAACCTATCGACTGTGGGGGTGAGGGTGGCTAAACAGCTTATCTGCGCGTTTAGTGTGTCTCGCCGAGATGGCCTTTGCCTCTAATTCATTATATTTGCCATCATTTGACGCGTTCCGACTTGGCGTTTGCCAAGCCACTCGCGTTCCCTAACCTGACACACTAAGTTTCGTTTAATGAAGAAAGCACTACTTTCGGTGGCTGCGCTGCTCAGCGTCGCCACTTCCGCCCTTGCCGATGAGGGTATGTGGATTCTCAGCCTGCTGAGCAAGCACAACATCGACGTGATGAAGCAAGAGGGCTGCAGACTGTCGCCCGAGCAAATCTATAGTGTCAACCATGGCTCCATCAAGGATGCCGTCATTATTTTCGGTGGCGGCTGCACAGGCGAGATTGTGTCTGACAATGGCCTCATTTTCACCAATCACCACTGCGGCTACTCATCTATTCAGCAACTTTCGTCTGTCGAGCATAACTACCTTCGTGACGGTTTCTGGTCTGGCGCTTTCAATGAGGATCTTCCCGTCCCAGGTCTCGAGGTGCGTTTCCTCTCCTCTTTTGAGGATGTGACTTCGCGTGTCATGGATGGCGTGTCGTCCGATCTCACTCCCGAGGCCCGCGTCAACCTTATCAAGGCGCATTGCAAGGAGATTGAGAACGAAGAGAAAGGTGATGACTTCAACGAGGCCTCTGTTGAGAGCTTCTTTGAAAGCAATCAGTATTTCCTCGTCAAATATAAGGTCTATAAGGACATCCGCCTTGTCGGCACTCCTCCCGAGAGCATAGGCAAGTTTGGCCATGACACTGACAACTGGCAGTGGCCTCGTCACACGGGCGACTTCTCCATCTTCCGTGTCTACGCTGGCGCCGACAACGCACCCGCTAACTACTCTGAGGCCAATAAGCCTTACAAGCCAACCCACTTCCTCCCCGTCTCTGTCAAGGGCATGAAGACTGGCGACTACGCCATGACAATCGGCTACCCCGGCTCAACAAACCGTTACGCCTCTTCATGGGACGTCAAGACTCGCCGCGATATTGAGAACGCCGCACGCATTGAGCCACGCGATATCAAACAAAAGATATGGCTCGAGGATATGCTTGCCGATCAGGCCATCTACATCAAGTACGCCAGCAAATACTCCCGTTCTACCAACTATTACAAGAACAGCATTGGCATGAACAGGGGCATCAACAACCTCAATGTCATCCAGCGCAAAGAGGCTGAGGAGAAGGCTTATCAGGCTTGGGCCAAGAAGAATGGCACCGACGAGCAGAAGTCTGTACTCAAGAAGATCAAGAAACTCGACAAGGCTCTTCAGCCCTACGTCAAGTGCACATACTATTGGAGTGAGTGCCTCTATCGCGGACCTGAGATCTTTAGCTTCGCGGGCCATGTCTCTAAGTTGGCTGGCGAGAAGAAGTCAGATGAGCTCGTTTCTTACGTCCGCAATTTCTATAAGGACTATAGCATTAAGACTGACCGCCGCGCCACGGCTGCGCTCCTCGCATACTACGCAAGCCACATTGACTCGAAGTTCCACCCCGCCTTCTTCAAGGATATCGCCAATGAGGCCGCGTTCACGCCTTTCATTGACAAGCTTTTTGACGAGAGCATCATGACCGACTCCGCTCGTCTCATCAAGGCGGCAGTCAATGGGGACTTCAACTCTCTCACTTCAGACGATGCTGTCTTCTACGCCAAGCAGATTGTTGACGTCTATTTCAACAAGGTCAACAAAGAGTCCTCTGCCCTCCGCGACCAAAAGGCCGACGCCGATCGCATCTATATGGCTGCGCGCATGCAGATGGATAGCGACCGATCTTTCTACTCTGACGCCAATTTCACCATGCGTCTCAGCTATGGCCAGGTAGGCGGCTACTCAACTGCCGACACCACATACGACTATTTCACCGACCTCGACGGCGTCATGGCCAAGGAGGATCCCAATAACTGGGAGTTCGTGGTAGACCCCAAGCTCAAGTCTCTCTACAATGCAAAGGACTTCGGCCCCTATGCCGACAAGGATGGCAAGATGCATGTCTGCTTCATCACCAACAATGACATCACCGGTGGCAACTCAGGTAGCCCCGTCATCAATGGCGATGGCGAACTCATCGGCTTGGCTTTCGATGGCAACTGGGAGGCCATGAGTGGCGACATCATCTTCGAGCCTGCCGTCCAGAGGTGCATCTGCGTTGACATTCGCTACGTGCTCTTCATCATCGACAAGTTCGGTGGAGCCAAGAACCTCATCAACGAGTTGGTCATAAAAGATTAACTCTCCATATTCCCATTAACTCTTAATTCATCTCAAGATGCCCTCTTTCACAGCGAATTCCGCACAAGACATGGAGGTCATTGCCCCCGAAATCCTCAAGGCGATAGGCGATAGCCGCGTGGTGGCCATGGACGCCCCTATGGGTGCAGGCAAGACAACCCTCGTCAAGGCCATCTGCAAGACGCTCGGCACCCCCAGTGTGGTCAACAGCCCCACGTTCGCCATCATCAATGACTATGAGCTGCCCGAAGGCAAGGCGGTCTACCATTTCGACCTCTACAGGCTCAAGAACATCGAGGAGGCTTTCAACATGGGCTTCGATGAATATTTCTATTCGGGCAACTATTGTTTCGTGGAATGGCCTGCCATTGCCGAGGACATTCTGCCCGAAGACACTAAAATCCTGAAGATTGTGGTCAACCCCGACGGCTCGCGCACTGTGACCGTCAGCTAATACCCGCATCCTTATGGAGCAACAACTCACCCCCTGCGCTGAGAGGCTCGTGGTTCCCACTGTGCGACGCGTCCTGACTATCGGCATACCCGCCGAGGACGCCGCCGAGGAGACTCGCGTGCCGCTCACTCCGCAGGGGGTTGAGATTCTTGTGGCCCAGGGCCATAAGGTTCTCTTTCAGCGCGGGGCGGGCAGCTCAGCCCGTTTTGCGGATGAACGCTATGCCATGGCTGGCGCGGAAGTGGTGTCCGACGAGGCGCAAGTTTTCAGCGCCGATGTGATTCTGAAGGTGGCGCCTCCCACCGCTGCACAAGTCGCACTGATGCGAAAGGCGCAAACTGTTGTCTGCTTCGCAAGCCGACATAGTCGGGACCGGGGCGTCTATTTGGCTCTGTCTGCCAAGAAAGCGACCATCGTGGCTGTCGATGTCATGAATGACCCCGACTCCATAGGCCCCGTCCTCACACGCAGTCTCGGCGAGATGGAGGGAATGATGGCCGTCACCACGGCCGCGAATCTTTTGGAGTGTTCAGATGGTGGCAAGGGTGTCATAATTGGTGGTGTCACAGGTGTCCCCCCGACTGATATTGTGATTATTGGGTCTGATACTGCCGCCATGTCTGCCGCCCGCACCGCTTTGGCTCTTGGGGCGAATGTTAAGGTTTTCGACACCAGCCTCGCCCATCTTCACGAGCTCGCATGGCAGATGCCTCGCCAGATTTTCACGTCAGTCTTGCATCCGCAGGCCCTCACTAAGGCCCTCGGATCCGCCGATGTGGTCATTTGCACGCGCCGCCGACCTGCTGAGCAGTGTTTTTGCATCCCGACGGAATATCTGTCATTCCTCAAGCGCAATGCGGTTGTTGTAGATCTTGACACCATCGAGGGCGGACGGACTGACATATCAAGGTCCACCTCAATCTCGCACCCTACTTATCGTCAGCATGACCTCATCCTGCACTGTCTCCCTGATATAACAGTTCTTGCCCCCCATACGGCCTCCATCGCCATCAGCGACATGGTGACGCCCGTCATCTCAACGATTGCCCATGAGGGCGGCGTGGACCAGGCTGCGCGTTTTCACCGCGATTTGGCGTCGGCTGTGGCAATGTATCAAGGAACGGTGACTAACAAGGTCTTGGCAAAGAGTTCAGGATTGGAATATTTCGACATCAAGTTGTTGCTGATTTAACGCAAATGGGCGTTTTATGATTGTTTAACTTTTTACGCCCTTGTCACTTTTCCTTGCCTTTTTGTCACTTGCAATGTGCTGATTTAAGGCAATATATCTCTTTTCTTGGTGTTGTTTAGTGTTATGCCCCTCCTCTGAGGCCATTGTCCTCAGATTTGACATTGTAACTTTTGAATGTGTGTGTCGTAAATCGGCAATGTGTGATGGTTGAAATCTTTCACACAATAATTCAAGACAAACGTTATCCTAAACGACATAACACTTCACACCATGAAGACCCTTGCTGTAACATTTCTGGCGGCTCTGTCTATCATTTGCGCAGCCATCATTTGCGATTCTCTCACAAACGAGTCGTGCGACGAAAATGCTTGCCTTGTGGGCAAGACGATTGTATCTCGTGACATTCATGGCCGTGTGACTAATGAGCTGACTTTGGCCATCAGTGGCAAGGAGTGGAGGGAGACCTCTATGAAGCAGACATCTTACTCTGACAATAAGGTCGAGACCACTACTTATGACAAGGTCAACGGCTCATGGGTTCCTGTTTCTCGCCTTGTTTCGGTATCTGTTGACGGTGTCGATGTCACCAAGACATATTATGAGGCTGATGCCGCCGGCCATTGGTCAGTGGCTGCCAATTTTGACGAGGCAGACCTCAGCAGTGACGACGTCGTTGATGATCTGGTCTTTGACGCAAACGGCAATATCGTAATGCAGGCCACCTATGTCTACAATGGCGATAAGAAAATCGGCCTTTCAAAAGAGGAGTATGAATATGAGGGCGACAGCCAAGTACGCCGCACCTCTTATTCATGGGGCGCTGACGAATGGCGTAAGGATTTGTCCTCAAGGGTAATCTATCAGTAATCGGGCTTAAAGCGATTTCATAAGATATAGTTTGTGTGCCGTGTCCATTCAGGTGGATGCGGCTTTTTTTTGTGTCCCCTCCTCACGTCTCTTGTTATGTCTAAAGCCTGAGTGAACTTGACTTTGCTCTCTTTGCTTGTATGAGGTCTCTTTATCTCCACCTTCTTCACACCCTTTCTTCTCCTTTATCTTTACCTTGATTGGGGCTAATCCAATGCGAAAGCTTGGTTATTATTGCCTTGGGTTAATTGAGACCTATTTCTTTATGCGCACGTTTATGCTCACGTGTGTTCGCTTAATCCTCTCATTTCTCACGATGCGTAGAACAAACGTTTCCTCATAACTTGTCTCCTCATAAATAAAGCACAAACCGCGCCTGACGGGCTTCATTCCGTCAGGCGCGGTTTATGCTTGTATGCAGTCTGTGGCTATTAAAGAGCGTTTTCTGCGGGAATTGAATCCGCTGCGGCTTCAACTGGCTTTGTGAGGTTAATGTCGCCAATTATGTCAGAGAAGCCGATACCCTCGTATGGCAGCCCGAAAATAGATAGCAGGTTATTGAAGTAGAGCAAAGCGAAAACTATGGCAAGCATAATGACTATGCTCAGCGCTATCTTCCATTTGGGCACACCCTTGTCGGCAAACGGGTCTGTCACTGTCAAGACAGGGAATGCCGCAATCTTGGTCAGTGTGGCGCCAAAGACAATGTTGACGTAGGCCTGTGCGTTGACGGCCCAGCCGTTCGCGTTGAGCAATGGGGACAGGTTGCGCTTGCGTAGGCTCATCCATGCGAGAAGCATCGAAGGTCCAGAGATGATTAGCACAAGTCCGATAAGTGCCAAAATCATGCCTATTGTGGTGAGCGAGATGAAGCCCTCCCAGATGCTGACGAGGAAGCCGCCTATGTAGCCTACTGCCAAGCCGATGGCGGCGAAAATACCGCAGTACTTGGCAATGTCGAACTTCTCTGGCTTCTCGGCCGTCGCAGCGGCGTCTGGTGCTGTCGTCATCTTACTGCCGCCCTCGCTTATCTTAGCAGTGGCCTCCTCGGTCATCTTGCTGTCTTTCTCCTGGGCGAATTTGCTTATCTGTTCATTGATGAACTTGCCAAACTTCTTATATGGCGACCAGAAAGCCTGACGAATAGAAATCGGGTTGTCCACAATCTTAGTAACCACTGCATCCCAGTCAGACCCGTCGCGGTCATAGAATATGGCGTTTTTGCCCACCATGAGGTTGTCCACGTCTCCGTCTGTCATGACTGCCACAATCTTCATGCTGGCGTTCTTCTTTTTTGAGGTGCAGTCGCAGTAGATCAGATACATGCCGCTCGCCGCCGCCATGGCGTCATGCTTGCTCATGTCCGTCACGCGTATGCAGAGGTCGCAACTGCGCTGGTCAATGAACAATGTGCCGGCCTGGAAGATGGCGCGCGCGCTCCTGTCGCTCGAATAGAAGTCCGAGAATGTGACGAAGTTGCGGAGGAATACGAATATGTCGCGGTAGAGGTGCAACAACTTATCCACTTGGCAAATAGAATCCGCCTCATCTTTTATGGCCAAATCCTGCTCCACAAGTTTCAGAAGCTCTGCTTTGCGGTCCTTGGCCACGATCTCTTTTATCGTGTCAACACCTGCGCTCTCAACGCTGCTGCCAGCCTTCTCTGACATCCATGTCTCGTAGGCTTTGAAACTTGCGCCTATCTCCTGCCATTCGCCCTCCGTCATCTGGTCTTTCCCAGGGCATTTGACGTCAAGGACAAGGCTCTTGAATGTCTCTAATTTAGCGCGCCATGCCGGGTTGACTGTCGTCCCGAAAGGCACATGGCAATCCTCTGTCAGATGGGCGAGAGGATACTTGGCAAGCTCGTCAATGCACGTGGCCAAGTTCATGCCGCTTATTGAGGCGGTCTGCTCAGCTGTCATCTCAAGAGCCGCGCTCTGCTCTTTATTATATGCGGCCAATTTGCAGCGCACATAGTAGTCGTCCACTTTGTCGCGTATGGCGGTATAGGCGGCATACGCCTCGGCGGTCTTGTCCCCATAGGGTAGGGTGGCCTCGTCGGCCTTGGCTTGCCATGCGGCAAAAGCCCCAGCCTCTTTGTAGAAAGCCTCAATCAGGTCGGCATTCACGCCATTCTCCCCGCTGCGGTCTGGCTGAGAGCCTATTTTGTCAGCTATGAGCGCAATGATGGCTTTCAGATCGGCGTCGTCGGTGCTGTCGGCGGTTATCACGCCATCACCGTTGAATTTTGTCTTGGCGAAAATCTTGGTGCTGTCGGCTGTGTCGTCAAGTGAGATGGCCTCTTTGTCTAACCCGAGGTTGGCGAGGATTTGCTTGGCGCTGACGTACAACTTTCGTCCGTCCTCGTCATCTTGGTTCAGTGCGCTCAGTGGCAACTCGGGTTGCGGTTTGATGAGGATTTCGGGATCTTTCAGCACTTTGGTGACCCACTGCGTGGCGTCGATTACTTCGCTGACTCGGATCTTGCCGTCGCCGTCCTCGTCCATCAGCTTCAGTGTGTTCTCGTCAAATTCCAATCCCGATGTCGGACAGCTCAAAACGGTCCACATTTTCTGGTCCAATTCGCCAAGGTGGGCTATGTCTGCGCCAGTCTCAATGCTTATGCGCGTCACTCCGCCCAGTTTGGTGAATTTCCAGCTGTATGGCGTGCTCTTTTCCATGTGTTGTGTGAGTGTGTTAATTCTGCACGCTCATACGAAATTCTGCCGCTTTTGTTCCTGAATAGACAGAGGCTGCGGAGTGTTCTCTCCTTGCTTGACGCGTCAGTCCTCTTTCTCGTAGAGCTTGGCCGCGCTTGCGTGTATCTCCTTCACCTGGTCGGCGAGCCAAAGTGGCTCTATGACCTTGACTGCCGCGCCTCGGCTGATTATGTGGCCTGCGAAGTCGCCAGTGGGGCGCAGATAGAACTCGAAGTCTGTCCATTTGTCACCATCCGAACCGATTTCTTTTTGACTTGAGTGTATGGGCAGGTCGCGCATCCTCAGCACCTCGCTGCCGTACGCCCTGAGCAAGACGCGCTCTGAGACCGTGTCGTCATGGACTATGCCGAAGCTCTCGCGGTAGAACTCTTCGGCCGAGAACTCTTGCGACAGCTCAAATTTCTCGTCTGTCTTTTCCGCCGTGACTATGCGGTCAAGTGAGAATGTGCGGAACTCGCCTTCGGGACGCTTGACGCAAAGCATGTACCATCTGCGCTTGAACAGCTTGAGGCAATATGGCTCGACCTTGTAACTCTTGGACTCCGATGCCGTGTATTTCTTATAGCTTATCTCCAAAACACAGCTGCGCCTCATGGCGTCAATTATTGGGCGCAACCATGATGACGAAGGCGTGCTCTCTATCAAAATCCTGTCATTCATGGCCATGCCCTCATGCAGCAGGTTGTTGACGGAAAGTGTTGAGATCATCCAATTTTGGACGGTGTCCTTTTTGAGTACTTCGCGGTCGTCCAAGAAATATTTATACCCGCCATCACGTGCGCACACTATGTTGATTCCGAATATGTCCGCAATCTCCTCTTTGTGGCGAATGAAGGAGGACCGCGACATGGGGTCTCCGTCGCCTAAGTCCGTGCGAACCCACAGTTTGTTTATCTCTTCGAGTGTGATGCCGTTCGACTGGCGAATGGTGTCAATGAGCCATGTGTATAGCCTGAATAAGTCCGGGAATGTCATCTTTTGGTGTTTTTTCTGTTCTGGAGGCTTTTTTCTTTTGTGGTGCGAGTCAAATAATATAAGAACTGAGATTAAGAGGTAGGCTCTCAATTCCCTCTGTGCGATGCTAAATTAAGTGAGGTATGTACCAAGATTTGGCACAAGCTCTCCAAAGTTCTCAAAAGATGGTGAAATGTCAGCCTTTCCAATGAGAAAAAATGCGCAAGCCAACCTTGTTCTGGCTTGTCAAAGGAGGAAAAACGTGGTGATGAAAAAGGAATGTGAGTGTGGTGCAAAACGAAAAACCGAACTTTCCACAAAGAAAGCTCGGTTGTATTCCTTAGTAGCGGGAAGCCGACTCGAACGACTGACCTTTGGGTTATGAGCCCAACGAGCTACCACTGCTCCATCCCGCAATATATCTTAGCCTGCAGACGCTTGCATCGGTGATCTGAACCACCTAACTTAGTAGCGGGAAGCCGACTCGAACGACTGACCTTTGGGTTATGAGCCCAACGAGCTACCACTGCTCCATCCCGCAATATATCTTAGCCTGCAGACGCTTGCATCGGTGATCTGAACCACCTAACTTAGTAGCGGGAAGCCGACTCGAACGACTGACCTTTGGGTTATGAGCCCAACGAGCTACCACTGCTCCATCCCGCAATATATCATTAGGCGTCTGTGGCTATTTCTCAAATGCGTTGCAAAATTAGAGAGAATTTTCGTCTTGTCAAGTATAAAAAGATTAAAATATGTTATTTGATAACTTTTCTACCCGATTGGACTACATAAATCGCTTAAAATCGAATAGTTGAAACACTGCTGTAAGGTCGCTACTGTTCGTGAAATGCCCATTTGTTAACGCTAATTTCATAATAGTGCCTTGAAATTTTAATAAAAAATCACTATGTTTGTACCGTTACGCAAATGAGAGGCGGAAATCCACCTCGCGTGGCGATAATACACTGGAAAAACAAGGCCCACTTGCCGCCAACTGAACCTCCCCCTCCCCGAGCAGGTACGGCGCTCCGGACCTAAACCTATAGACACGTACGATATTCACCTATGAACTACATTCAGTTTGACGGCACCCTTCTCCCGAATCTCGAGTACTCGCTCTTCAGGGAGATATTGCAGACAAACAGGGCGGGAGCCTATCTCAGCTCGTCCATTGTCGGCTGCAATACCCGAAAGTATCACGGGCTGCTCGTGTGCCCCCTCAAGGAGTTCGGAGGCAAGGCCTATGTCATGCTCTCCTCCCTCCAATGCAGCATCGCCGTCGGCGAGAAGCCATTCAACCTCGGCGTCCAAGAGTATAAGGGGGACTACTTCGAGCCGAAGGGTCATAAATACATGATCGGCTACGAGGCCGCCCCGACGTCGACTTTCACCTACCGGGTAGGCGCCGTCGTCATCAAGAAGCAGTTTGTGCTCTCTGAAAATGAGAGCCAGACCCTCATCCGCTACACTGTGGTCGAGGCCCCCGAGAAGTTCAAAATGAGGCTCAAGCCTTTCCTCGCTTTCCGTAGCGTGCACGAGTTGACACACGAGAACATGAATGTCAACACGCACTACACGAGTGTCGACGGCGGCGTGGCTTTCTGCCTTTATGAGGGCTTCCCTAATCTCTACATCCAGTCAAGCAAGGATATGGACTATGTGGCCATGCCGGACTGGTACCGCGATGTCGAGTATATGCAGGAGCGTTACCGCGGCTACGGCTTCCGTGAGGACCTCTATGTGCCTGGCTATTTTGAGACAGAGGTCAAGAAAGGCGACTCTTTCGTGGTCTCCGCGTCTCTCGCCCCGGCAGTGCCAAAGAACCTCAAGGCTAAGTTCACCCGCGAGGAGAAGAACAGGCTTCCCAAGGACAGTCTGAAAAATGTCCTCATAAACGCCGCCCAGCAATTCACGGAGCGTGAGGCTGACGGTAGCCTGATGCTCAAGGCCGGCTTCCATTGGAAGGGCCCGCAGCTGCGCGACACGTTCATGTCGCTCCCCGGTCTCGCTATCTTCCAAAAGGACAAGAAGTCGATTGACGAGATTCTCCGCACCTGCATCCCGAACCTCCTCCGACTCTATGTGGAGCAGGCGTCCATCAACAACACTTCATGCGACATCCCTCTGTGGTTCTTCCATTGCGTCAACGAGATGGAGCGCTTCCGTAAGGATTTCAAGGCTGCCGAGTACTATGACGCGATGAAGATCATCCTTGAGCACTACTGGGTAGGCGTGGCCGGCAAGATGCACAGGCTTGACAATGGCCTTATATATGCCAGGAATGAGGGTCATCCGCAGCAGTGGATGAACGCCCAGACCTCCTATGGCCACATGGTCACACCGCGCTACGGTTGCTGCGTCGAGGTTAACGCCCTTTGGTATAACGCCATCGCCACTACTATCGAGGAAGCCAAGGAACTCAAAGACCAAGGCTTCATTGATGTCTGGCAACCCCGCCTTGAGCAAGTCGGACAAGCTTTCCTCAGCACATTCCTCCGTCCGGATGGCACTCTCTACGACCGCGTCGATGGCGAGTACCGCTCACCAAAGACCCGCCCCAATCAGGTCGTTGCCGCAGGACTTAAATACTCCCCGCTCTCGCGCGAGAACAAGAAGGCGATTGCCGATGTGGCGACAGCCAAGCTCCTCATCCCCTACGGTCTCCGTACCATCGCTCCCGACAGCGAGGATTATCATGGTGCTGTAACAGGTAATGAGGACGAGCGCGCCATCTGTATTCATCAGGGCACGGCCTATCCTTGGCTCCTCGGCTTCTATGCCGACGCGCTCATGGATGTCCATCGCAACTCGTGCATGGCGCAGCTCCGCCGAATCGTAGACGGCTTCGATGAGGTCGTGAAGGATCACGGTGTCGGCTCCATCAGCGAGAGCTACAACGGCAACCCGCCTTACAAGGCCGAGGGCGCTATCTCTATGGCGTGCAGCGTGGCAGCCGTGCTCAAACTCATCAAACTCACCGAAAAATAATCTGTTTCCACATGAAAGTATTAATGTTTGGATGGGAGTTCCCACCTCACATTAGCGGAGGACTCGGAACGGCCTGCTACGGCATAACGCGAGGCCTTGCGACCATTCCCGACCTGAAGACCCTCTTTGTCGTCCCTAAGGCTTTCGGCGACGAGGACAAGAGCAAGGTCGAGGATATTATCGGAGCGAACAATGTCTCCATAATTAATAAGCAGATCCGCTACAGCCAGCAAAGCAAGCAACTCGACTATATTGAGGTCAACTCCAAGCTCGTGCCTTACACCGATCCTGAGGAGTATTACAAGCTCAGGACTCTCAATGTCGGTGACGGATTTAAGTATTTCCAGACTGACGAGAACGGCAAGTTCCACTTCGCCGGAGGCTATGGCGCCGACCTGATGAATGAGATTCGTAACTATGCGATTATCGGCAACATCATAGCTCAGGAGAATGAGTTCGATGTCATCCATGCGCATGACTGGCTCACCTATCCCGCCGGCATAGCCGCCAAGGAGGCGACAGGCAAACCTCTCGTGGTCCACGTCCACGCCACTGATTTCGACCGTTCTGGCGGCCGTGTCAACCCTGTGGTCTATGACATTGAGAAGAGGGGCATGGAGGCGGCTGATAAGGTCATCACTGTATCCAACCTCACTCGCAACACTGTCATTGACAAGTATGGCATACCGGCCGATAAGGTCGTCACCGTCTATAACGCGGTAGACCCCATCAGGTCCGACTATAACAACTACGCGCGCAAGGGTGTCAATGAGAAGATTGTCACTTTCCTTGGTCGAATCACCATGCAGAAAGGCCCCGAGTATTTCATCGAGGCCGCTCACAAGGTGCTCCAGAAGATGGACAACGTGAGGTTTGTCATGGCTGGTAATGGCGACATGATGGAGAAGATGGTGCGCCGCGCGGCAAGCCTCAAGATCATGGATCATTTCAGCTTCACGGGCTTCCTCCGCGGCCAGGATGTCTATTCTATGCTTCGCATGAGCGACCTCTACGTGATGCCGTCTGTCTCCGAGCCGTTCGGCATCTCGCCGCTTGAGGCCATGCAAAGCAATGTGCCTGTGCTCATCTCCTACCAGAGCGGCGTGGCTGAGATTCTCACCTACGCCATCAAGACTGACTTCTGGGATGTCGACGCTATGGCGGATGCCATGTATGGCGTACTCAACTACCCCTCGCTCGGCAAGATGTTTGCCAAATACGGAATGGAGGAGGTTAACTCTCTCAAGTGGGAGAACTCCGCTAAGCAAATTAAGAGAGTCTATGACTCTGTCGTTAAATGAAAGAACAAGTCATGAAAAATATCTGCCTTTACTTCCAGCTCCACCAGCCTGTCAAGCTCCGTCGCTACAGGTTCTTCGACATCGGTAATGACCACTATTACTATGACGACTACGCCAACGAGAGCAATATCAATAAGCTGGCTCACACGTGCTATCTGCCCGCCAATAAGATCCTCACCGAATTGCTGAAGAAATATAAGGGCAAGTTCAGCGTGGCGTTCTCCATCAGTGGGACAATGATTGATCAGCTCAGGGTCTACGCTCCCGAGGTCATCGAGAGTTTCAAGGCTATGGCCAAGACGGGTTCCGTCGAGTTCATTGCCGAGACGTCGTCACACTCTCTCGCCTCTACCCGCAATTTCGACGAGTTCAAACGTCAGGTCGCCGAGCAGGTTAAACTGATTGAGGACACGTTCGGACAGACTCCCGTGTCGTTCCGAAATACCGACCTCATCTACTCCGATGAGATTGGCGAGGCCGTGTCGCAAATGAATTTCAAGGTCATGCTCGCCGAGGGCGCAAAGCAGACACTTGGCTGGAAGAGTCCTAACTATATGTATTGCAACGCTATTGAGCCTCGCCTTAAGGTTCTTGCGCGCAATTACCACATGAGTGATGACATTGCCCTCCGCTTCTCTAACCAGGGTTGGAGCGAATGGCCTCTCACAGCCCAGAAGTTCAAGAGCTGGTGCGATGGCCTCGATCAGAGCGAGGAGATTATCAATCTCTTCATGAGCTATGACACGTTCGGCGCTGTGCATTCAGTTGAGAGTGGCATCCTCGATTTCCTCCGAGCTTTGCCCACTGTCATGCTCGAGGACCCCAACTACGCTTTCATCACTCCCGCTAAGGCGGCGCAGAAACTTCAATCAGTTTCGGCCATCCATGTCCCCTCCGCCACCAGCTGGCGCGACGAGGAGCGCGACCTCACCCCGTGGCTCGGCAATGAGATGCAGACTGAGGCTGTTGACAAGCTCTATGCCCTTGCTCCCAAAATGGCAAAGTGCGAAGACACGGCTATTCTCAAGGATTGGCAGTATCTCCAGTCTTCTGATAATATCTACTACATGGGCACCAAGTTCTTCGCCAACGGCGCGAACCGCACCTACAACTCGCCCTATCAGACCCCTTATGAGGCGTTCATCAATTTCATGAACATCCTCACTGATTTCTCTGCCCGCCTCTCTGCCGCAGTGCCCGATGATGAGAATCAAGTAGTTGAGAACCTCAAGGCCGAGAACGCTAAGCTCTCTAAGGAGGTCTCTACTCTTGAGAAGCAGCTCGTTAAGGTCGGCGTTGAGCCTGAGACCAAGGCTAAGCGCAAGACTGCCGCCAAGGCTACGACCAAGACGACTAAGTCGACCAAGACCGCCAAGGCAAAGGTTGAAGACTCTGAAAAAATCGTAAAGAAAACTACGACAAGGAAAAAGAGCGAACCGAAAGAGAAGTAGTTCGTAAAAGGACACGTTACCTTATCAACATGCCAAAGTGTATGTGACGACTGCCCTCCTGACGCTTGCCTAAGGCCCGACATACTCCCTTGGTCGGCCAGCGCCCCCCGCGCCCTGACGGCTCAGGCACAGACATAGCAGCGTACAACTTAACTTAGAACCGAACAATGGACATTAAGACCAATTTCGCACCTTCCGCTGAGCCTATGTGGAAGTCGATTATCGTCAAATCGAAGCTTCCCGCTGAGCTCTCATGCCTCCACGAGATTTCGCGTAACATCTGGTGGGTGTGGAACTATGAGGCGACTGAACTTTTCAACGAGATTGATTCTGAGCTCTGGCATCAGGTGGAGAAGAACCCCATTCTCCTTCTTGAGAGGGTCTCTTACACCCGCCTCAATGAGCTTGCCAAGGACGTAGAGTTCGTCTCACGCCTCAACGGCATCTATGCCAAGTTTAAGTCTTACCTCAACGAGCCTTTCGCCTACGAGCCCTCCATCGCCTACTTCAGCATGGAGTATGGTCTCGCCAACATCCTCAAGATCTACTCTGGCGGTCTCGGCATCCTCGCTGGCGATTACCTCAAGGAGGCTTCTGACAGCCGTGTCAACCTCACCGCAGTAGGTCTCCTCTACCGTTACGGATATTTCAAGCAGAGCCTCTCCATCAATGGCGAGCAGCAGGCCATCTATGAGGCCTCTGAGTTCCAGAGCCTCCCTATTGACGAGGTTCGCACTCCCGACGGAAAGCAGCTCTACGTCCCCATCAACTTCCCCGGCCGTCAGGTTCAGCTGAAGGTTTGGCGCATCAATGTAGGCCGCGTCTCTCTCTATCTCCTTGACGCTGACCACCCACTCAACAACCCCGAGGATCGCACTCTCACTCACTCTCTCTATGGCGGTGATTGGGAGAACCGCCTCAAGCAGGAGATTATCCTCGGAATGGGTGGCGTACGACTCCTCAACCAGCTTGGCATCCAGGCTGATGTCTATCATTGCAATGAGGGTCACGCAGCTCTCCTCAACATCCAGCGCCTCATCGACCTCACCGACAAGGGTCTCAACTTCCGTGAGGCTCTCGAGGTTGTCCGTGCCTCTTCTCTCTTCACAACCCACACCCCTGTCCCCGCAGGCCACGACAAGTTTGACGAGGGCCTCGTCGGCAAGTATCTCGGTCATGTGCCCGAGCTCCTCGGCATCTCTTGGGAGGAGTTCATTAAGCTCGGCCGTGAGAATGACGGCAAGTTCTCTATGAGTGTCCTCGCTGCCTTCACCTCGCAGGAGATGAACGGCGTAAGCTGGTTGCATGGTGAGGTCACCAAGAAGATGTTCATGCACCTCTGGCCTGGCTTCACGGCCGACGAGTTGCACATCAACTATGTCACCAATGGTGTCCACTTCGGCACTTGGACCTCAAGCGAGATGCAGCGCTTCTTCAAGAAGGTTCTCGATCCCGATTTGCTCAGCGATGTCTCTAACCACTCATACTGGGAGAAGATTCAGTCTGTTGACGACGCAGAGATCTGGGGTGTCCGTCGTGCTCTGAAGAAGAAGCTCTTCGACTATGTCCACGACCGCAAGGTTAGCACCCTCTACGCTACCAATGACCCAAGCCGCACGCTCGATGTCCTCGAGGGTATCAAGCCTAACGCTTTGACCATCGGCTTCGCTCGTCGTTTCGCTACTTACAAGCGTGCTCACCTCCTCTTCTCTGATCTCGACCGCCTCGCCAAGATTGTCAACAATCCTGAGCGCCCTGTGCAGTTCATCTTCGCAGGTAAGGCTCACCCCGCTGATCAGGGCGGCCAGAACCTCATCAAGAACATTGTCGAGATTTCTCATCGTCCTGAGTTCATCGGTAAGATTATCTTCCTTGAGAACTATGACATGGAGCTCGCTCACCGTCTCGTTTCTGGTGTCGATGTCTGGATGAACATGCCTACTCGTCCTCTTGAGGCGTCTGGTACTTCTGGTCAGAAGGCAGAGCTCAACGGTGTCCTCAACTTCTCTGTCCTTGACGGATGGTGGTATGAGGGCTATAAGGAGGGTGCCGGATGGTGCTTGACCGACAAGATTACCTATCAGGAGACCGCATACCAGGATGAGCTCGATGCCAGCACGATCTACTACATGCTCGAGCAGGAGATTATCCCTCTCTACTACGATCAGCAGGATGAGATTCCTCATCACTGGATCCAGTACATCAAGAACTCTCTCTGCCAGATTGCGCCCGAGTTCACCACGAAGCGTATGATAACTGACTATCTCAACCGCTTCTACATCCCTCAGGCTAAGCGCGGCGCTGTCCTCAAGGCTGAGGATTTCAAGGCTGCCAAGGATCTCACCGTATGGAAGAGCAAGGTCTGCAACATCTGGGATAAGATTCAGGTTATCAACGTAGATATGCCTGACATCGCTAAGGAGCAGCTCGGCATTGGTCAGGTTTATCCTATCTCTGTCACCCTCGACAAGGTCGACACTGACATTGAGCTTGGCCTTGAGCTTGTATTCGCAAGCGGTGCAGATGAGAGCAACATGAAGATTGTCCATGCTGAGCCTTTCCAGATTGCTGAGCGCAATGGTTCACAGGTCACTTACAAGGTGTCCCTCTCGCTCAACTATCCTGGCGTCTTCCGCTTCGGGCTCCGTATCTTCCCCTCTAACCCGCTCCTCCCCCACAAGCAGGATTTCCCCCTCCTCAAGTGGATCTAAATTTCTGAACTATAGTTTGTCGGCTCGATTGTAGTCGTAAACTCAAGTTGATAATAAAGCCCCGAGGTCTCACTTGGCCTTGGGGCTTTCCTTTTTTACTCTCTTTATGGTTGCCTGCCTACCTCGTTTCTCAATATATTGTCTATATTTGTCATAGTGAAAAACGACATGTCGAGTGTGCGCCCTATTGTTGTTGACGGCGCAGGCGAGTGGCTGCGGGGCAAACGTTGCGCCGTGGTTGGCTTGGGAGTTTCTTCCCAATCGAGTGGGCTCGTCAATCCACTTCCTGTAGCGTCAAAACTCATTGAACTCATAGAAAATGTGGATGGTGAAGTCGTGTCGATAGTAGACTCGGTCTCGCCCTTCAATTCGGTAGGTGAGCTTGACAAGGCGTTTGTAGGCATCGACGTCCTTTTTCTCGTGGGGCAGTTTGTCTCGTTTAGTCATGGCGACCGCGAAAAGGCATGGCGAATGAACCTCAATGCCGCTCAATCTGTCTATCTTGCCGCAGAAATGGCAGGCGTGAAGCGCATTGTAACCCATGGCTCCATACTCTCTCTCGGTCATAATCCAGACGGTTCACCTGTTGACATTTCGTCACCATACTTGTCTGACAATAGGCGTACAGAATGTGAAAAGTCTCTCTATCGGGCAGAAATGGAGGCTTGGAAGATGTCTGAGCGCGGTTTTCCTGTCACTGTCGTATGCTCCGGCTTTTTGACTGACGACTCTTTCATAAATCTTGGGCTTACTGCTGATGACATTAATCAGAATGCCCATCTTTTCTCCTCTCCTGAGAGCGTGGCTAATGCTCTCATTGCCGCGTCAAATGATAATCTCATAGGCCGACGTCTTATTTGCTCCGGATTATCGCAAGGGTGTGATTTCTCCATATCTTCAGATGTGAGCATGGTCCGCAAGGATAAAGCTCTTTTGCGGCTTTTCGGTCGTGACCATAGGTCTCTTGCCTTGCGAGTGCTGCGTCGCCTTGGAACATATATCTCAGATTTCCCAGTTTCTACAGATTTAAATTAGCGGTGTAGCGGGAACGGGGCGGCAATTTGATTTCCGTGTCCCATGTAGTCTCTTTTCCCGCATTGAAATTGACCAATATTCAAGCCGCTCTCCTTCCTTCAAGTTTTTTTGAAATCTCAGCCTCTCAACCGATGGCTCTCGGGTCTATAGCTGTCGCTGAAGATCCTTTAGTCCACGTCTAAAGTCAAGTATAAATCAAGGTAGACACTTCTCAAGGGGTGTCTGCCTTTTCCTTTTTTCACTTAATCTCACGCCATTTCCCTCGCTTTCACGCCTGAATTAAGGGGCGTGTCTCACTTCTCAAAACAAGCATTTCCCTCCTCAAAGCAATAGTTGACAAAACTCTCCAATAACCATTCTATTCCCTGTCTCCTAAGCGCAAACAATATTAGTCCAAAAACAAACGGCGGGCAGTCTCTGTAAGACTACCCGCCGCTTGGCTTTTATTGCGATGTGCTGAAACTCTTTATGCGTTCAGCAGAATCGACACCTTGTTGTTTGAGCACTCGACATAGCCGGCTTGGCAGTCGAATGCCTCCTCGGGTTTGCCCACGGGCTTAACCCTTATCTGCCCAACAGAGAGTGTGGCAATGATGGGCGCATGGTTTCGCAAGATAGCGAAGCGTCCATGTTTGCCTGGCATCTCTACGAGCTCAACGTCGCCACTGAAGACTACCTTCTCTGGCGAGACGATTTCGAGGTTGAGTGGCGTTTCCATGTTACTGCCTTTTTATGTCGGTTTATGCCTGCTCCTTGAGGAGTCTCTCACCCTTCTCGATGGCCTGCTCGATGGTGCCAACGAGGTGGAATGCAGCCTCAGGATACTTGTCGAGCTCACCGTCCATGATCATGTTGAAGCCCTTGATGGTGTCCTCAATTGATACATATGCGCCTGCGAGACCAGTGAACTGCTCTGCGACGAAGAACGGCTGAGAGAGGAAACGCTGGACGCGGCGTGCGCGTGCGACCACGAGCTTGTCCTCCTCTGAGAGTTCCTCCATACCGAGGATCGAGATGATGTCCTGAAGCTCATTGTAGTGCTGCAGCAACTGCTTGACGCGCTCTGCGCACTCGTAGTGGGCCTTGCCGACAACCTCGGGCGAAAGGATTCGTGAGGTAGAGTCGAGAGGATCGACCGCTGGGTAGATACCGAGCTCGGCAATCTTACGGCTAAGGACGGTCTTTGCGTCGAGGTGGGTGAATGTGGTGGCTGGTGCAGGGTCGGTAAGGTCGTCCGCAGGGACGTAGACCGCCTGGACAGAGGTGATTGAGCCGTGCTTGGTTGAGGTGATTCGCTCCTGGAGGGCGCCCATCTCAGATGCAAGAGTCGGCTGGTAACCTACGGCTGAAGGCATACGGCCGAGAAGTGCCGATACCTCAGAACCTGCCTGGGTGAAACGGAAGATGTTGTCAATGAAGAGGAGGATATCACGACCTGCGCCCTTGCCATCACCATCGCGGAGGCTCTCAGCAACAGTAAGACCTGAGAGTGCGACGCGTGCACGTGCTCCAGGCGGTTCGTTCATCTGACCGAACACCATGGTGCACTGGCTCTTGGCCAAAGCCTCGTGGTCAACCTTAGAGAGGTCCCACTCGCCCTTCTCCATGCTCTCCTTGAATGCGTCGCCATAGTTCACGATGCCGCTCTCAATCATCTCGCGGAGAAGGTCGTTACCCTCACGGGTACGCTCGCCTACGCCTGCGAATACTGAGAGACCGTTGTGTCCCTTTGCGATGTTGTTGATGAGCTCCTGGATAAGGACTGTCTTGCCTACACCTGCACCGCCGAAGAGGCCGATCTTACCACCCTTTGCATAGGGCTCGATAAGGTCGATGACTTTGATACCGGTGAAAAGCACCTCAGCCTCAGTGGTCAACTCCTCATATGAGGGGGCTGGCTTATGGATGGGGCTGCCGCCCTCTTTGCTCGGGGTGGGCATGCCGTCAATTGACTCGCCGATGACGTTCAGCAGTCGGCCGCGGGAGTTGTCTCCCTTTGGCATCATGATAGGGGAGCCAGTGTTGACCACATCCATGCCTCGCTTGAGGCCGTCGGTGGACTCCATGGCTATACACCTTACGGTGTTCTCGCCAATGTGCTGCTCACACTCGATGATGAGCTTGGCACCATTGTCGCGCGTTATCTCCAGAGCGTCATAGATCTCTGGCAGCTCGCCCTCGGCCGTGTCGAAAGTGACATCTACCACAGGACCAACTATCTGGATAATCTTGCCTGTCTTTGCCATATTATCGATATGTTCTTTATTGTTTTATGTTGTTGTCTTACTTGTTACGTTTGAATAGCTTGTCGGCGTAGTCGATGAAGTATCGTTTGCCCTCGGCGGGTATCTCCATCTCGCGCAGCTTGGACATGGCCTTGCCATACAGCTCCTCCACTTTCTTCTCAGTGGCGGTGCGGGCGCCTGTCGCCTCAAAAAGGTCGCGCATGGCCTCAATCTTCTCCTCGCGCACAGGGTCGGGGTTTGACAGCCAAGCCAGTATCTCGCGCTTCTGTCCGCTGTCAGCAAGGGCGAGCGCCGAAATCAGCATATACGTCTTCTTGTTCTCCATGATGTCACCACCTATGGCTTTGCCAAACGTCGCAGGGTCGCCAAAGCTGTCTAAGAGGTCGTCTTGGAGCTGGAACGCGAGGCCTATCAAGATTCCGTAGTCATAAAGGGCTTGGGTGTCCTGGGCAGTTGCGCCGCCGGCTAATGCGCCAATTTTGATGGCTCCGGCCAGAAGAACGGCCGTCTTGAGCCTGATCATCTCAATATACTCCTCCGCGGTCACGTCGTCGCGGGTCTCAAAGTCCATATCGAGTTGCTGACCCTCGCACACCTCGCGCGCCGTCTGGTTGAACGTGTCAACAATGAGAGAGAACGAGGGCGAGTCGGTTTTCTGCAGCAGTCGGTAAGCCTCAATCAGCATGGCGTCGCCGCTCAAGATGGCGGTGTTCAAGCCATACTTGGCCACGACGGTCGGCTTGCCGCGCCTGATGCCGGCATTGTCCATCACGTCGTCATGAAGGAGCGTGAAGTTGTGAAACACCTCAATGGCCATGGCGGGCCACTTGGCCTGCTCATAGCCGTCCTTGAACAGTGCACACGTTGAGAGACATAAGACGGGGCGCAACCTCTTGCCACCAAGCGACATGGCATATCGAATGGGGTCGTAAAGGTTCTTCGGGTTCTGACCGTAGTCAATCTCTGAAAGCCACTTGTTTACGTCTGTTAGTATGTTGTCTACCGAAAGCATTAGTCCTCCTTGTCTTATCAAAGATACGAAAAGAGTTGAAATCTACATCATGGCAAATCAACTCTTTTGTGATTTGTAATCTTTTTTAAAATTCGCGGCCCTCTATCTCCTGTATCTTGAGACGCCACCTCTCTAAGATGGGGATGCTCGCCTGGGTTCTTTTACTGAAACCCGACATGATGGAGTCCGAGACGGCTTTGATGGAGCCGCTGTCTTTGTCCACTATGGCCATGATCATGCTGATGCTCTTGTAGCCTATCCTGTGGACGGCTACGCGCACTTCGATGTTGTCCTCCAAGTGTACTTGCTGCAGGAAGTCAGTGGAGTATGACACGACGAGCATAGTCGAGTCGCCCTTATAAAAATCCTCTCCGCAGCACAGGCGCAGATATTCGGCTCGCCCGATGTCGAAATAAGCCTGCATGGCGCCATTGTTGGCGTGGCCGTAGCCGTCCAAATCGTTGAAGCGGGTCTGGATGTCTGCGTGCACCTTGAAGTCGTAATGCTCTATGTCTATCGGGTATTCTTTTTTCATCTTGTCGTTGTCTGTCGTCTCGCCTGTCCGGCTAAGCCTTTGCGGACTATGGCCTGATGATGGTCACCTCGCCGTTCGCCTTGAGCTTGACTATGCTGCTCGGCTTGGACTTTGTGTTGTCGTCGCGTCTGTAGCTGACGGCGTAGTCCACTCCGTCTTTTATCTCCTGCTCAATCTCCGACCATGTGGCTGCCGACGGGTGTCCGCTTATGTTGGCTGATGTGCTGACCACCGGTTTGCAGAAACGGTAGCAGAGGTCGTGGCTGAATTTCTCGCTTGTTACGCGTATTCCCACCGACCCGTCTTCCGCTATAAGGTTGTGGGCCAGGTTTTTCGCCCCGTCCAATATGAGTGTGAGAGGTTTCTCGCTCAGCTCCATCATGTCATAGGCCACGTCGGGTATCTCGCTCACATAGGCTTGCGCTCGCATCGGGCTGTCCACCAGCACCAACATGCTCTTTGCCTCGGCTCTCTGTTTCAAAGCGAAGACTTTGGCGACGGCGTCGGGGTTGGTCGCGTCACAGCCTATGCCCCACACCGTGTCGGTGGGGTAGAGGACGATGCCACCCTCGCGCAGTGTCTTGACCGCCGCGCGCAGGTCTTCGTCATACCTCTCTTTCTCTTGCTGATTCATTATGTCTCTTTATATCAAAAATATATCGCCAATTCCCGTTCGACCAATGCGCAAAGCCTGACTTTCCTGAACTTTGCCATTGTTGAGAGGGGCGCAGACACGCAGTGTTGACAAACCGCAAAGGCGCACCATGCGGATGCGCACGGAAGCTATGCATCGTCCTCTGCGCTCCGCCCTATGGCAGGCCTTTGCGGTGTCTGTCTCTCTTTATGCTCCCAACCCGAAGTCGCGCAGGCAGTCGTTGAGGGATGTCTTCTTGTCGGTCGACTCTTTTCGGCGTCCGATGATGAGTGTCGCCGAGGTAGCAAACTCGCCGGCGGGGAATTTCTTCACGTATGAGCCGGGAATTACGACTGAGCGGGGAGGGACGTAGCCCTTGGTTATGACAGGCTCCGGACCGGTCACGTCAATAATCTTGGTAGACCCGGTCAGCACGCAGCCAGCAGCCAAAACAGCCTCATGGCCAATGTGGCAGCCCTCGACGATAATGCACCTCGAGCCAATAAACGCATGGTCCTCAATGATGACAGGTGCCGCCTGCACTGGCTCAAGCACACCGCCGACGCCAACGCCTCCACTCAAGTGGACACCGCGGCCCACCTGTGCGCAACTGCCGACGGTGGCCCATGTGTCCACCATGGTGCCGCTGCCCACATAGGCGCCTATGTTGACGAACGATGGCATCATGACAACGCCTTTCTCAAGGAATGAGCCGTAGCGAGCCACTGCGTGAGGAACTGCGCGTACGCCCATGTCTGCATACCCGTGCTTCAAGGGGACTTTGTCGTTCCACTCAAACGGGTCGCACTCTATGGTCTTCATGTCGTGGATGGGAAAGTAGAGTATGATTGCCTTCTTCACCCATTCATTCACAGTCCAGTTCTCGCCGCTCTCGTCGGGGGTTGCGCAACGCAACTGGCCCTTGTCGAGCAGGTCGACAATCTGGTCGATGCCCTTGCGGACGTCAGCTTTCTCAAGCAGAGTGCGGTCCGCCCATGCGGCCTCCGCCAACTCTCTCAGTTCTTCCATTCTTTTGTATTTAGGTTAGGTTATCCCGCATCGCGGCACTGGGGCTTGAGCCCGTCCGCAGTCTGTGCCGTCGGCTTGTTTCCCCGACGGGGTGGGGGTTATAGTCTTATTTTCTCTAATTTCTTTTTCAGCTTGCTCTTCTTGTAGCTCTCGATGCGGTCGAAGAGACGGCGCAACAGGTCAAAGTAGAGCGTCACGTAGAAGATCCCTACGAAGACCCAGATGACGATGACGTTGAACAGGGGTGTGGGGATTAGTTTGTCGCCTATGCGTTTGAATGCCGAGTAGAGGTGGGCGCGGCCCATGGTGTTCTCTGGCATGTCATAAACGGGTTGGCGCTTGCGGATCATCTTGTCAGGATATACCGCAATCTGCTCAAATTTGTCTTTCGACTGTGCCAACCTGCCCAGCGCCTCGTTTGTCGCCTTGTGCTTGAGTGCGGCCAATGCCTCGGCAGAGCCGAGCTCGTTCACCATTGTGTTCGCTATGCTGTCGCACTTCGCTGAGGCCTCGCGGAATCGAGTCTGCGCCTCGGCTTTCAGGTAACTGATTGTCTTGGCGGTCTGAGCTTTGTCCGCCGCGTCTGCGCTTCGGGGTAGTGCTACCGAGTCGGGCAATGTGACGCCCATGGTCTTGACTATCCTCTGCAACTCGCTGAGCATGAGGTGCTTTTTCTGCTCATTATCTCCCGTCGCACGGCTCAGGCTCTCCACCTCGGGAAGCCAAGAAGTGACTATGTAGGAAGCCTGGCTGCGTTCGGCCTCGGTGTCGAAGAAGCGGCGCTCGTATGGGTTGTGGACATACTGATCCACGGCGAGAGCCTCATACGCCCATCGCGAAATCATCACGTCGCCTATCACTGGCGTGTATTCGCGGTTGCCCAACGCGGGGTGAAGTCGCTCGAAGTCCACCATCGTGCCGCTGAATACCAACTGCGGCACAAGCACCAACGGGATGGATATGTAAATGGAGACGGCAGTCTTGAGTCCGCTGCTTATGTTCAACCCGAAGATTATGGCGAAGGCGAATGTGCTGAATAATATACCGATATGCTCCAGCCACAAGTCCATGCTTATGCCCATGATCGAGTGACCTATGCCCACAAGCATCAATGTCTGCACAAACGACATGGCTAAGAGGTTGACTATCTTGGCCGACAGGTACGACGTGCGGCTGAGGTTCAGGAACTGCTCTCGCATCAGCAGCTTGCGGTCCTTTATTATCTCCTCCGCCGATGTGTTCAGTCCCACGAAGATGGCCACGACGACGCACATGAACAGATAGGTCGGCAGGTTGGTGTTGTCGTAGAGTGTGTAGACTCCGCTCTCGCCCACATAATGGGTCGCAAAGGCCAACAGCAACGCCAAGATGGGCACCTCTAAGATGTTGAGCAGCATATACTGCGTGTCTTTGAGCTTCTTGAGCGCGTCGCGCAGCATGAAGGTCGCAAACTGGCTGCGGCGGGTCGGTATGGAGTATAGGTTGTCCGGCAACTTCTCTTTGACAGTGGATTTCTTGGCCTTCCAGTCAAAGCTGGCCTCGAACTCGTCGCAATACTGCTGATACCACTCTTTGGGCGTCACTTTGCGCTTGCGGATGAGCTTGCCCGAGGGGTCCACCATTCTCGCCTCGATGATGCGAAGCGGCTGCTCTGTCTTGACGTTGCCGCACAGGTAGCACTCGCGCTCCTCGGGGTTGACGTAGTGTGCCTTCTTTTTGAAGTAGACTATGGCGTTCATCGGGTTGCCGTTGTAGGCAATGTAGCCGCCTTGGTCTATAATCAGCAGTTTGTCAAGCAGTTTGTATATGTCGCTGTTGGGCTGGTGTATGTTTATTATCACCAGTTTGCCCTTCAGCACCTGCCGCTTCAGCAGCGACATTACTTTCTCTGAGTCCGAGCTTGAGAGTCCCGATGTGGGTTCGTCAACGAAGAGTATCGACGGCTCGCGCATCAGCTCCAAAGCTATGTTCAGTCGCTTGCGCTGGCCTCCGCTCAACACTTTGTTCAGCGGGCTGCCCACTTTCAGGTTGCGGGCCTCGACGAGGTCGAAGTCCAACAGGGCTTTCTCTATCAGTTTTTTCTTCTCTGCCGTGCTCTTGTTGCTGAACAGCAGGCGGGCGTTGAACCATAGGTTCTCCCATACGGTCAACTCCTCGTTCAGCATGTCGTCTTGCGGGACGTAGCCAATCACGCCCTCCAGCTCCTTGTGGTCCGCATGGAGGTCATAGCCGTTTATCGTTATGCGGCCATGGCTTGGCTTGCACTTGCCGCACATCAGGTTCATCAGCGTGCTCTTGCCCGCTCCCGAGCCTCCCATGATGCCGACCAACTGGCCGCTCTTGCCCAGAAAACTGAACTGGTGAACGCCCACGTTGTCGTCCGAGAATTTATACTCGATGTCAACTGCCTTGTAGACAATTCTTCCGGTCTCGGGACGCGTAATGAATTTCTCGGCTATGTGGCCATAGTAGACAGGGCGCACGTGGCTCGTGTTCAGCACACAGCCTGGCGACATGGGGTACACTTTGCCCGGGTCCAGTCTGTGGCCGCTCAGGTACAGGTTGCGCTCCCCGTTATATCTGAATACGAATGTGTTGGTCGATTTGATATGAAGCACCCACACGCATACGCCAAATTTGCTTATGTAGATGTGCTTGACGTCAGGGTGCAGCTTCTCGGGCTTGCCGTTGATGATCAGGAGGCGGCTCTTGTCCACCACGTTGCCCGGCAACTCGAGTGTGAAGGTCTTGAGGTTCCAATAGTCCTCGGGTGGAATGCGCAGCAGCTCGGCCAACTCATCTACGAAACGCTCCTCGTCAAAACCTATCTCGGGTTTGCTTATGTAGTTAAGCATGGCCGAGAGCAGCAAAATCTTCTCGTTAAGGCCAATCTCAAGGTTGACGTCGTTGCAGATGGCCACCATCCGCCGCAAGTTCTCATCCGTCTGAGCCTTGCGTGCGCTCTCGTCTCCCTCTACAGCATCCCGGTGGAATTTGTCAAGGTAGTATTCGTATCGCGTCAGGAACTTGCGCACATACTCCGCGTTGAATTGGCGAGACAGGTATTCGCCCACTTTCTCCTTGCCCGTGGCGCGAGACACGTGTTTCGCGTCGGTCAGGAGTGCGAAGAGCTGCATCAGAGCCTCTAAAAGTACTTCACTCATTGCTCGTTGTCTGTGTGGGCGCACGGGGGTGGAGGTGCCCCTGCTTTTTGCGCCTATTTGGCAGCCCAAATATACTTCTATCTATCTAAAAACGGAAATTTACCCCTCAAAATTAACTTATCATTATCTTTCATAGAGGGTTGGCTTACGTCTCTCTTGGGCTGTGGTCTTTACAATAAAATCGGCACGGACGCCCATAAGTCGCATCCGTGCCGATTAGTTCTGTATGTTGTCCCACGCGGGCTATTTGCCCTTGGCGAGGTCTTCCAACATTCTCTTCATGACTGTCTGGATGGAGAACACGCGGTTGGCTGCCTCGGGGATGACGAGGCTGTTAGGCCCGTCAATGACCTCGTCAGAGACGATCATGTTGCGGCGAACCGGCAGGCAGTGCATGAACTTGGCGTTGTTGGTCCAGCTCATATGCTCAGCGTCAACAGTCCATGAGCGGTCTTTTGACAAGATCTGGCCATATTGCTCATAGCTTGCCCAGTTCTTGGCATAGATGAAGTCGGCGCCTTCAAACGCTTTTTTCTGGTCGCGCTCGGCGGTTATTCCCTCCATAATGTCTGGTGCCAGGTCATAACCCTCGGGACATGTGAGGACGAAGTCTACATCGGGTGCGGCTTTCATCCACTCGGCGAATGAGTTGGGCACAGCCTGGGGCAAAGCCTTGGGGTGGGGCGCCCATGTGAGGACTACTTTCGGACGCTTGACTGTCTTGTGCTCCTCTATGGTCAGGAGGTCGGCAAAGGCCTGACACGGGTGGCGCGTGGCACTCTCCAACGAGATGACGGGGCGGCCTGAGTATTCAATGAACTGGCGCAGGATGGTCTCCTGATAGTCGAACTCGCGGCTCTCGTAGCGGGCGAATGAGCGTACGCCTATGATGTCGCAATAGGAGCCGATGACAGGGATGGCCTCGCGGAGATGCTCGGTCTTGTCACCATCCATCACGACGCCCATCTCGGTCTCCAATTTCCAGCTGTCTTTGTCTATGTTCAGCACGATGGCGTTCATTCCGAGGTTCTGCGCGGCCACTTGTGAACTCAGGCGGGTGCGGAGGCTCGAGTTGAAGAAGACCAGGATGATGGTCTTGTTCTGCCCTAAGTTTTTCCAGGCAAACGGGGTGGCCTTGACTTGCTTGGCCTCCTCGATGGCTTTGCCGAGGTCGCCTATGTCTCCTACTGTCAGAAATTGCTTCATATGTTTCTCTTGATGTTATTTGCGTCTTTTCCCTACAGGTCCTCAACCAGCGTGGTCAGTTTGTTTGAGTTTGAGCCTTTCACGAGGATGGTCAGGCCGTTGAGCGAACGAGCCGCCTCGCGGGCCTCCTCTGTCTGGTCGAAGAATCTGAATTCTGGATATTCTCCTGCGAATTTTTTGAACTCGGGACCAATCAGTATGGCGGTCTTAAGCCCCATTGACTTTAGCCTGCGCAAGATGGCGGTGTGCTGCGGGTCTTGCTCCGCCCCGAGTTCTCTCATGGCTCCGAGTATGACCGCTTTGTCGGTGCGCTCCAAGTGCTCAAGGTTGTCGAGCGCGGCCGCCATGCTGCTCGGGTTGGCGTTATATGCGTCCACGATCAGGTGGTTCCGTTTGGTCTGCACAATCTGGCTGCGGCTGTTGGTGGGCTTATACTCGCTTATGGCGGCAACTATGTCAGCGTCCGCCACGTCAAAACGTCCGCCCATTGTCACGGCTGCCAACACGTTGGCCAAGTTATACTCGCCAGTCAGGTTGGTGTGCGCTGTGAATGTCTCCTCCCCGTGTTTCCAGCTGACTGTTATGGTCTCTCGCCCGTCTCTCTCAACCTTGCCTTCGACATAAGGCAGGGCGTGTTGATATTCGCCGAGCATACCGGTGAGGTGGCTGTTTCGGGTGTCAATCAAAATGTCGCCACCTGTGTTTCTGAGGTAGTCGTACATTTCTCCCTTGGTCTTCTTTACGCCCTCAAAAGAGCCGAAGCCCTCTATGTGGGCAATTCCGACGTTGGTTATCAGTCCAATTGTCGGATTCGCTATGTTAACCAAGGCTTTGATCTCACCTGGGTGGTTTGCTCCCATCTCGACTACCGCCATCTCTGCGTCTCCTTTTATTGAGAGCAGTGTGAGAGGCACACCGATGTGGTTGTTGTGGTTGCCCTCGGTGGCGTAGGTCTTATATTTTTTGCGGAGGACGGCGGTCACCAACTCCTTGGTCGTGGTCTTGCCGTTGGTTCCTGTTATGCCGATTACGGGGATTTTGAGGTGCTTGCGATGTGTGTGCGCCAATTCTTGCAAGGCTTTCAGTGTGTCGTCGCACACGTAGGCCCGCTTGTCATCGGCATAGGCCTTGTCTGTCGTGACCACGTATGATGCCCCTCGCTCAAGTGCGCTGCCTATCATTGTGTTGGCATCGAAGTTTGCTCCCTTCAACGCCACGAAAAGAGTTCCCGCCCCTATGGTTCGGGTGTCGGTCGATACGCCTGCGCTGTTGAGGTAGGCGTCATATAGTTCCTCTATTGTTTTCATCGCGATGCTAATTTAATGTTTTTTCTGTCATGTTGGGGCTGCTCGCGCTTTTTCGGCGTTTGACTCATGCGTTTATGCTCAGAAAGCCTTGGAGTGTTAAAATAGAGTTTATGTTTGATAATAAAAAAAAACAAACTTATTTTTGTTCAAACGTTTGGATGTGCCAACAATCCTCTCACTACCTCTTACTCTTTAGAACTTATACCTTATTAATATGATTAAATCCCGTCACTTTTTCCTGACGGCTCTTGCAACAATCGGGTCAACGTTTGCAGCAGAAGCTTCACTCGTGCTTACGGAGCAGAAAGGGTGGTTTGAAAGCTGCTATGTCAAATGGACCAACGATCCCGATTTTGACGGCTACAATGTATACGTCCGCCCTGATGGTGGAGAGTACAAGGTCATCGATGCCATGCTGGTGCGCAACTACGGCACCTACGGGCGCGCCGATGTGGTCGGCCTTAAGGCTGGCGACTACCAGCTGAAGGTTGTGCCCACTAAGGACGGTGTCGAGAGCACCGCCGATGCCACCGAGACTTCGCTCCTTTCTGTCTCCCCATATGACCGTTCAGGCTTCGCGCATTTCGGATGGAATGGCGGTGTGGGCGCATATAATAATGATGGCACTCTCAAGGCCAACGCCCGTGTGATTTATGTCACAAAGGAGACTGCCAAGACTGTAACGGCTGTTGTTAACGGAGCCGAGCAGACTGGCCTTCAAGCCATCTTGGATAAGTATGAGAAGGGTCAGACCGAGGAGCCTCTCGCCATTCGTATCATCGGCAAGCTCAGTCTTGACGATCTCGACTACATAAAGAGTAAGGAGGAGGGTCTCAACCTCAAGGGTAAGAATAACTCTGTCACTGTCAATGTTACCATCGAGGGCATTGGCGATGACGCCACCATTTGGGGCTTCGGGGTCCAGTTCGAGAAGACGCAGTCTGTTGAGATCCGTAATGTGGCGTTCATGTGTGCCATTGACGATTGCCTCTCAATTAAGGCCAGCAAGCACATCTGGGTTCACAACAATGATTATTTCTATGGCAGCACCGGCGGAGACGCCGATCAGGCCAAGGGCGACGGCTCTATTGATGTCAAGGACAATGCGCAGTATGTGACTTATGCCTACAACACGTTCTGGGACTCGGGCAAGATGAGCCTCTGCGGCATGAAGAGCGAGACTGGCCCCAATTATATCACATACCACCACAACTGGTTCAACCACTCAGATTCACGCCATCCGCGTGTCCGCACCATGAGTGTCCATGTCTATAATAACTATTATGACGGCGTGGCGAAGTATGGCGTAGGCGCGGCAAAAAGCTCCGATGTCTTTGTGGAGGGTAACTATTTCCGCAACTGCAAATACCCCATGCTCAGCTCGCTCCAGGGTTCTGACATCTCTTGGGGCAATGAGGGCACTTTCTCAAAAGAGGCGGGTGGCATCATTAAGGCCTACAATAATGTCATGGTCGGCAAGTATACCTATGTCCCCTACGGCTGCACTAAGTTTGTCAAGTCTGGCGTGGAGCAGGCTGCGGATATTACCACTACTGTCGATTTTGACGCCTACGAGGTCACCTCTCGAAATGACAAAGTCCCTTCCTCTGTCACTGCCAAGAGTGGCGGACACGTATATAATAATTTCGACACCGACGCAAGTCTGATGTACTCTTACACCCCAGACTCTCCCGAAGATATCCCCGCCATTGTCACAGGTTGGCTCGGAGCTGGGCGTATGGGGCATGGCGATTTCCAATGGACTTTCAATAATGCGACTGAGGATGATAACTACGCGGTCATAACCGCCCTCAAGTCGGCCATCGTCTCCTACACGTCGTCGCTTGTCGATTTCTATGGCACCGTCTCTTCGGATAGCAATGAGTCTGGCTCCGACTCTTCCGATGGCTCAGGCTCAAGTGACGGCTCTGACACGGGTGGCTCTGGATCTGGTGACTCAGGTTCCGAGGATGGCGGAACTTCAACCCCTACAGTGGATTCCGATTCTATGTGCTTCTTTGAGTATGAGAATAAGTCCCTCAGCATCTCCTCTCCTTATTTCAAGTCGACAGGTAGCAAGTTCAATGCGAAGACCGGCCAGACTGTGACAATTAACGGTCAGGACTATTCAGTAGGTCTTAAGTTGGAGTCTACCACTGAGCTTACGTTCTCATTGCCTTCTTCTGCCACTGTCACGTTCTATTTCGACGCTGCGGCAAGTCTCACGCTTGATGGCCAAAAGTTAGACGGCTCTTCTACATCCTATTCGGTTGATCTTGAATCGGGTACTCACACAATCGCCAAGAATAAGAACATAAACCTCTATCTCATTGTCATCGTGTTGCATGACGAAGGCGACGGCGAAGATGGCGGAACTATTACTTCTGTCAAGTCCGTCTCTGCCGAGGCTCTTTCTACTTCTTATTTTAATCTTTCAGGTCGTCCTTGTGACTCTTCAACCCGAGGTATGGTTATCGAGGTGACAGCTTATTCTGACGGTTCACGCTCCAGCAAGCTCCGTCTCAACAAGTAGACATCACTTTGAATTATAAGAAGCCCGGGCGGCCGCACTCTGATGCGCTGCCCGGGCTTTCTATGTCGTGCCGCATTTAATGTTTAATACATTCCGTCTATGTTCCAAATATGAGTTATATTTGCGTTTAGTTGAAATGAAATATAACAATGAGTGAACTTCAGAAGATAGCCATCATCGGTGGCGGCAACATGGGCGGGGCCATTGCCCGCGGAATCGTCAAGTCTGGAATCACTAAGCCAGGCCATATCGCCATCACACGTCGAACCGCCTCGGCTCTCAAGCCGTGGGAGGAGGATGGTTTTGCCGTGACCACTAATAATAATGAGGCGGTCGAGGGTGCCGACGTGGTCATTTTCGCGGTCAAGCCTTATCAGATTGCCGATGTGATATCTGCCGTGCGCCCTTCTCTCAAGAAGGAGGTCATTGCCATAAGCATAGCCACTGGAGTCTCTGTAGATCAGCTTACCGCCATGCTCGGCGCAAATGTTGCGGCCGTCCGTGTCATGCCCAATACGGCCGCCGAGGTGGGTGAGAGCCTCACCGCTATTGTTGGCGGTCCCTCGGTCTCGGCTGCGCAGTTGGCTGTCGTTGAGAGGATATTTTCAGCACTCGGTCTCGCCATTGTGGTTGACGAGGCACAGATGCCGGCTCTGACCGCTCTTGCGTCTTGCGGCATAGCTCATGCCCTGCGCTATGTCCGTGCATGTCAGGAGAGCGCCATCGAGATGGGCTTGAAGGCCGACGTGGCCGCCGAGGTCATCGCGCAGACTGTCAAAGGCGCGGCCCAACTCATTCTGACTAACCACTCTCACCCCGAGGTCGAGATTGACAAGGTCTGCACGCCAAAGGGTGTGACTATTGCCGGCATCAATGCCATGGAGCACGCCGGGTTCACTCACGCCGTCATGGAGGGCATGATGGGTTCTTATAAAAAGATTGTCAAGTAGCACGATGCTCAAGATTACTATAAAGGTCGGTTCTAATGTGCTGACCGGGGCCGACAAGAAGCTCAATGTCGGCCGCATGGAGTGTCTCGCTGGGCAAATAGCCAAGCTGCGCGCAGATGGACATAAGGTCATTCTTGTCTCATCAGGCGCAATGGCGGCGGGCCGTGGAATGATTTCAGGCTATGGTGACCTTAACCCTGTGGCTCAGCGTCAGCTGCTCTCCTCTGTAGGCCAAGTCAAGCTCATCGACCAGTACAAGCAGATCTTTGACAGGCTCGGCATCAAAATCGGGCAACTTCTTGTCACGAAGCAAGACCTCGGCAGCCGCACGCACTATCTCAACATGAAAAACTGCTTCGAGACGCTGTGGCAAAATGATGTTATCCCTGTCGTCAATGAGAATGACGCGGTCTCTCTCGCCGGGCTTATGTTTACGGATAATGACGAGTTGTCCGGTCTCATCGCCTCGATGATGGACTGCGACAGGCTGATTATCCTCAGCAACATAGATGGCATTTATGACGGCGATCCGTCAGACGCCTCGTCTCACGTCATCCGCGAGGTGGCCAATGGCACCAGTGTCTCGCGCTATGTCCGCACCACTAAGTCCGATTTCGGTCGTGGCGGCATGGTGACCAAATGTCGTATGGCGCAAAAGACGGCCCAGGCGGGCATTGATGTCTACATCGCCAATGGCGCGGCCGATGATGTCCTGACTCGTCTTGTCGGTGGCGACCCCTCTCTCCCAAGTACTCATTTCGAGGCTGGCCAGAAGAGCGCCGCTGTCAAAAAGTGGATTGCCTATTCCGACGGCTTCGCCACAGCGCGCATCATTGTCAATAAAGGTGCGGCCGAGGCTCTGCAAAGCCAAAGTCACGTTTCAAGCCTTCTCCCCGTCGGAGTCCGCGAGTTTGAGGGCGACTTCCGCAAGGACGACATTGTCCTCATTGTCGATCCCTCGGGGACTACAATCGGTGTGGGACGCGCCGCCATGGATAAGGAGACCGCCGCCCGTCAGGCCTTTGCCGCTAAGCAAAAGCCGCTTGTCCACTATGATTATCTCTATGTCTACCCCAAGGTGAAGGAGTGATTACGATGTAGCTCTCTCCATTTGCCAACCTTATTCCTTAAAGCAGTGAACCAGCAATTCATATCAGTCAAAAAGGCCTCACGCTCCATGAGTCATGTGACGCCCGCTCAGACTGCCACTTTCCTCCTCGCCTTGGCTGATGCCCTTGAGGCAAACGCGCAAACCATCGTAGCGGCAAATGCTGTTGATCTTGCAAAGATTGACCCCTCAGACTATCGCTATGACCGTCTGAAACTCGATGCCAAGCGAATCGCGGGCATTGCTGCTGATACGCGTAATGTGGCGTCCCTGCCAGCCCCGTGCGGTGAGGTGATTGATGAGGTTGTGCGGCCCAATGGCCTGAGGATAAGCCGTGTGCGTGTGCCAATGGGTGTCATTGGTGTCATTTATGAGGCGAGGCCCAATGTGACCATCGATGTCGTCTCAATCGGAATAAGGTCAGGCAATGCCGTCGTGCTCAAAGGCGGCAGTGATGCGCATGAGAGCAATGTGGCGCTTGTCAAGGTGGTTCACGAGGTCCTCCGCTCCCAAGGCCTTGATCCCGACATTGTCCAACTTCTGCCCGACGGCCACGATTCGGCAAACGAGCTGATGAATGCCGTCGGATATGTCGACCTTCTCATCCCCCGCGGCTCTAAAAGGCTTATTGACAGTGTCAGACAAAACGCTCGAATTCCCGTCATTGAGACTGGCGCAAGTGTCGTCCATACTTATTTTGACCGCGCTGCCGACCTCGAAAAGGGTAGGGCGGTCATCTGCAACGCCAAGACGAGAAGAATTTCAGTCTGCAATGCGCTTGACTGTGTCCTGATTCATCAGGACCGTTTGGCGGACCTCCCGTCGCTGTGCCTCCCCCTTGCTGAGAAAAATGTCGAGATTCGTGCCGACGACCAGGCTTTTAATGCTCTGAAGGACAGCTATCCCGAAAACCTGCTCGTCCACATCACCCCAGATGACTACGGCCGTGAATATCTTGCCCTGAAATTGGCTGTGGTGACCGTGCCGAGCATCGATGCCGCCCTGCAACATATATATGACTACAGCCTCAAACACTCAGAGGCGATAATCACCGAGGACCCCGCTGCGGCCGAACGTTTTCTTAATGAGGTCGATGCGGCTTGCGTCTATGTCAACGCCAGCACCGCTTTCACCGACGGCGCACAGTTCGGCCTGGGTGCGGAGATTGGAATAAGCACGCAGAAAATGCACGCCCGTGGCCCAATGGGGCTTCGTGAACTCACGTCTTACAAGTGGCTCGTGCGCGGCAACGGGCAGACTCGCGAATAGCAATAATTAACATAACGCTATTGAGACTTTTTTCTATATTCGCAGTCCCGAAGCAATTCAACACATAGAGCGTCAAATGATAAAAAATCATGTCATTTCCCGTCACTTTATTGCCGTTTGAATTGTTTTTGCCTATATTTGTTAGGTCAAAGAGGGGGTGACGTAATCCTCTCTCCGAGTAAAACCTTTGAAATGGCTTTAGGAATGAGTAAGAACTTCGAGACCGAGAATAGGCTGCCAAACATCATTGGCAACGGAACCAAGTTCGTCGGTGATATCGAGACAAATGGCGACCTTCGTGTGGATGGCGTCATCGAGGGTAATGTCAAGTCGCAGGGCAAGTTCGTCCTTGGTGGCAGTGGCTCTGTGAAAGGCAATATCAAGTGCGCAAGCGCCGAGATCTCCGGCTCGTTCGAGGGCAAGATGGAGGTCACTGAGCTTCTCTCACTCAAAGCCTCTTCCTATTTCAAAGGTGAGATGAACGTCAACAAGCTCAGCATTGAGCCGGGTGCCAAGTTCATCGGCTCTTGCCTTATGGCCGACAAGGGCGGCGCTTCTGTCTCTGCGCCCGTGGAGAAGAAGTAACCCGTGAGAGGCTGCCGTATGCTGCCAGGCAAGATTGTTTTTTCCGCAGCCGTCGGGATAACCCTGCTGGGAGCCAATGCGGTACTCGTTAGTTTGGGTTTAGCCTCTTCCCCTCTCCTGTTGTCTTCTTTGGCGATGGTCGCCGTCGAGGTTGTGAAAGTGATATTCACGGTTCGGCGTTTTCATCGTGCAATCGATGGCAATATCATGACTCCGATGATGGTCGCAGAGGGAGTGTCTCTTTTGGTTGATGGGCTGGCGGTTTTTCTTGCCATTCACGCTGACGGGTCTTGCGCCCGGGTCGTCCCTATCATCCTGTGCGCTGACTTTCTCATCCTTCGCATAGCCGGATGGAACGCCTTGTCGCACTTCTTTTGGAAATAGAAAATCAATACAGACAGACAACATACCAGATTGAAAATATTTTCTATGTCTAAATTCTTAGCTACTATATGCTTGGCTTTCGCCACGCTCTTCACGCCTGCCATGGCGCAAGATGAGAAGTCCGCAACGCCTGCCGAGACTTCTGAGTCCGCGGCTCCCGCAGCCGAGGAGGAGGGTATCAATGTGATTGAGGTCATCAGCCATCACATCAGCGATTCGCACCACTGGAATGTGTTCGCGTGGGACGGCGGTGCAAAGTCCATAGACATTCCTCTGCCCGTAATGGCCTACAACAAGGATAACGGCGATTTCCTTTTCTGCCTCTCTTCCTCTTTCGGAGATAAGGGTGTCGAGAAAAACGGTGTAACCTATACTTTCAATGAACACGACAAACTCTGTGCCAACGGGTCACGCGACGCCGTGTTCGATTTCTCTCTGACGCGCAATGTGGCTTCCGGCATAATGAGCTGCGTGCTTCTTCTCCTCGTCTTTGGCGGAGCAGCCCGCTCCATCCGTAAGTCTGGTGGCGTGCCTCATGGTGCGGCAAATGCGGCTGAGTATCTCGTAACCTTCGTCAAGGATATTGCTGATGAGCAGATTGGCAAGGCCAAGAGTGCCAAGTTCACCCCTTTCCTTCTCACTCTCTTCTTCTTCATTTGGTTCAATAACGTCATTGGCCTCATCCCATTCTTCCCAGGCTCAACCAACCTTTCGGGCAACATTGCTTTCACTGGCATTTTGGCGGTGTTCACTTTCATCGTGACCCACGTCTGCGCCAATAAACACTACTGGATTCACACCTTCACTGTCCCGGGCGTACCCGTTCTCATGAAGTTGATCATGGTGCCGCTTGAAATCATCACGATGTTCACGCGCCCATTTACCCTGCTTATCCGTCTCTTTGCCAATATCACTGGCGGACACATCATTGTCATAAGCCTTTTCGCCCTGATATTCATTCTCCAGACGCTTTGCATTGCGCCCGTGTCAGTGCTCCTGGGCCTCATGGTCTTCTGCCTCGAGCTTATTTTCGGCGCTCTGCAGGCCTATATCTTCACTGTCCTCTCAGCCCTCTACATCAGCCTCGCGGTCAACGCTGGCCATGATGATTAGTGGTGAAAGTGACAGCCTTTCACAACAAAGCAATCTGAACAAGTAAAATCAAATAACAACAACAACAATCTAAAATTCGATTATTATGAGTGGAACTTTGATCGCAGTCGGTCTTGGACTGATCGTTATTGGTATCGGTCTCGGCATTGGTCTTGTTGGCGGCAAGGCAGTTGACGCTATGGCTCGTCAGCCGGAGATGGCAGCCAAGATCCAGAGCGCTATGCTCATCGCGGCTGGTATGGTCGAGGGTGCAGGCCTCTTCGCTATCGTCATCGCTTTCATCTCTAAGTGAGATTAACCTATCCGAATCACTATGGATGGCCTTCTTAATCCAGAACCGGGACTAGTCATCTGGTCCGGTCTGACCTTCCTGGTGGTCCTGGCTCTGCTCACCAAGTTCGCTTGGAAACCTATCCTCGGCATGCTCAAGGAGCGTGAGGACGAGATCTCCTCTTCGCTCGCCAAAGCCAAGGAGGCCCAGCAGGAGTATGAGCGCATCGAGGCTCAAAAAGCCCAGATGCAGGCTGAAACCCGCGCTGAGCGTGACGCCATAATCAAGGAGGCGCGAGAGAAAGTCCAGCAGATGCTGGACGAGGCCCGCAAAACCTCTCAAGAGGAGGGCGACAAGATTATTGAGCAGGCACGAGCCCAGATCGAAAGGGAGAAAGCTGGCGCCATCGACGACCTCAAACGTCAGGTGGCCGCGCTCTCTGTCCAGATCGCCGGCAAGCTCATCGAGAGCGACCTCCAAAGCGGCGACCGTCAGGAGCAACTTATCGAAAAGTACCTTCAGGAGAGCAATTTTAATTAATCGAGCCAGATGGACGCAGGACTGATAGCAAGGCGCTACGCCACCGTATTGCGCGACTTCGCCGCCGACCGCGGCAAGATTGACGACGTCTATGCCGATGCCGCACTCGTGCGTGAGGCTTTGGCGCAGCAGCCAGCAGCTCAGCGGTTCTTCGACTCGCCCCTCCACAAACCCTCTGAGAAGAGGGGTCTCGTTGAGGCGACGTTCCAAGGCCGCGTATCAGCCGAGATGTTGCAATTTCTCGTCTTCCTTGTCGAGAAAGAGCGTATCGGCTATGTCAGCTCCATTCTCCTCGTCTTTGAGATGCTCTACAAGAAAGAGCATGACATCTGCTCTGCCACGGTGACCACAGCCAAAGAGCTGGCGCCAGATCAGCAGCAGCATTTCGTCTCGCTCATCTCCGGAAAGCTCAGTGGCGCAGGCCGACGTGTTTCGGCTGTCGATGCCACTTTCAAAGTCGACCCCTCTATCATTGGCGGCGTTATCCTCGCCGTCGACGGTATGCAGCTGGACGACTCCGTGCAGAGCAAGCTCAAGGCTCTCGAGAAGCAGCTGACGGTATGATTTCTTTTTATTCTAACGACTACAGCGAATGGAAAAAATAAAAGCCTCAGAGGTGTCGAGCCTCCTCAAGCAGCAGCTTGAAAAGTTCGACGCATCCTCGAAGCTGGAAGAGGTGGGCACCGTACTCACCGTCGGCGACGGCATCGCCACGGCGTTCGGTCTGGCCAACGTCGAGAGCAATGAACTCGTCGAGGTAGGCAAGGCCATGGGTGTGGTCCTCAACCTTGACCAGGACAGCGTCGGCATCGTGCTCATGAGCAACGCCGATGATGTCAAGGAGGGCGACACGGTGAAGCGCACCGGGCGTATCGCTTCTATCCGCGTGGGCGACGAGATGGTCGGCCGCGTGGTCAACACGCTCGGAGAGCCCATCGATGGCAAGGGTTCCATTGGCGGCAAACTCTATGAGATGCCGCTGGAGCGCAAGGCTCCTCAGGTGCTCTTCCGCCAACCCGTCAAACGACCTCTCCAAACCGGTATCAAGGCTATCGACTCCATGATCCCCATCGGACGTGGACAGCGTGAGCTTATCATCGGCGACCGCCAGACTGGTAAGACCTCTATCGCCATCGATACCATCCTTAACCAGAAAAGTTTCTACGACGCAGGCGAGCCTGTATACTGCATCTATGTGGCAACAGGCCAGAAGGCCTCTACTGTCGCGCAGATCGTGTCTACTCTCGAGAAGCATGGAGCCATGGCATACACCATTGTCGTCTCCGCTACCGCAGCTGACACCCCTGCCATGCAGTACTTCTCACCCCTCGCGGGTGCCGCCATCGGCGAGTACTTCCGCGACTCGGGTCGCCACGCTCTCATCGTCTATGATGACCTCTCTAAGCAGGCAGTCTCTTACCGTGAGGTGAGCCTTCTGCTCCGTCGTCCACCTGGACGTGAGGCATACCCTGGCGATGTCTTCTATCTCCACTCACGTCTCTTGGAGCGTGCCGCTAAGATCGTCGAGAACGATGAGCTTGCAGCCAAGATGAATGACCTCCCTGAGGATATCAAGCCTATCGTCAAGGGTGGTGGCTCTCTTACCGCGCTTCCTATCATCGAGACCCAGGCGGGTGACGTCGCAGCTTACATCCCGACCAACGTTATCTCTATCACCGACGGCCAGATCTATCTGGAGAGCAACCTCTTCAACGCCGGTGTCCGCCCAGCTATCAACGTCGGTATCTCCGTATCCCGTGTCGGTGGCTCTGCGCAGATCAAGAGTATGAAGAAGGTGGCCGGTACCCTTAAGCTCGATCAGGCTCAGTTCCGTGAGCTTGAGGCATTCTCTAAGTTCGGCTCCGACCTCGATCCCGCTACCATGGCGGTTCTCGATAAGGGTCGCAAGAATGTCGAGATCCTTAAGCAGCCTCTCCACACTCCGTATACTGTCGAGAAGCAGATCGCTATCATTTATTGTGGCACCAACGGTCTCCTCCGTGACGTTCCTCGTGAGAAGGTCCAGGAGTTCGAGGACGAGTTCCTCGGCGAGATGGAGGTCAACCACAAGGATGTGCTCGATACTCTCGCCGCAGGCAAGATTGACGACAATGTGACTGGCGTCCTTCGTGCCACCGCAGCTGAGGTCAGCAAGCGTTTCGCTGTTTAATAATCGGAGGGCAGGCTGATGGCAAATTTAAAAGACATCCGTAACCGAATTCATTCCGTCTCCTCGACTATGCAGGTGACGAGCGCCATGAAAATGGTCTCGGCCGCAAAGTTCAAGAAGGCTCAGAATGAAGTAGCCAAGGTTAGGCCTTTCGAGGCCAAGCTTGCGCAGATTATCGCGTTCCTCGGCTCGTCGGTGCCCAACGTCGAGCTCAACTACCCAGCTTTCCGCGCCAAGACTAAGGGCGGCAAGATCCTACTCGTGGCCATAGCCTCTGACAAGGGTCTCGCAGGTGCCTTTAACTCTAATGTCGTCAAGGAGGTCGAGAGACTTCTCGGCAACGATCTGAAGAGCGAGGCAGAGCAAGGGCTGGTTGAGGTCCTCACCATCGGCAAGCAAGCCGCCAAAGGTGTCAAGTCAAGGCACGTCTCCGTTTCTGCTCGAAGCGTCGAGGGTTTCTACGAAAATTTTAGCCTCGCTAAGGTTTATGAAGTCGCAGATGACCTGACCAAGCGTTTCGAGGCGAAGGAATACAGCAAGGTGATTCTCATCTACAACGAGTTCGTGAATGCCGCAGTGCAAAATGTACGTGGCGCGCAACTCTTGCCTCTTGAGATTGCCACTGGTGACGAGAATGGCTCTTCCGCTCTGCAGGACTTTATTGTCGAGCCGAGCAAAGAGGAGGTTCTTGCGGACCTCATCCCGCAGTCCATCAGGACTCGTTTCCTCTCCGTCATCAAAGAGTCGCTTGCCTCTGAGCATGGCGCCCGAATGACTTCCATGCAAAAGGCTACCGACAACGCGTCTGAACTTCTCGGAGAACTCGAACTCCAGTACAACAAGGCCCGTCAGACGGCCATCACCAACGAGCTCATCGAGATCGTCAGTGGTGCCTCTGCTCTCAACGGATAATTCCCAAGGGCTGAGTTTAGCAATTATAGCGGCCTCTGCATCTTTTGATGCGGAGGCCTTTTTGATTTGCTTTTGCTTGCGTTCCAATTATTTTTAATTTTGCATTTTAATTTCGCTAAATTGATTTTGATATGAACGAAGAGCAAGAGACTTCATCCCTGCGTGACGCTATCAACAAGCGTTTTTGCGAGGCCGTTAATTATCTTTTGGATAATAAGAAGGCGCGAAACAAGAACGAGGTCATGGCAAGCCTCGGACTTTATCTTGGTCGTCTCTCGCTCATTCTTGGCGGACGCGCCAACGCATCAACTGATAATGTAGCCCTCCTCTCCCAATGCTATGGTGTCTCCACCGAGTGGATTCTCCTTGGCACAGGCCCCATAATGAAAAATGAGGATGGCGCCCCTTCTCTTAAATCTGAGGCAAGGCAAAGCGCCCGAACTGCTCAACAGCGTTTTGAGGGTTGTCTGCCCCTTATCCCAATAACGGCCCTTGCCGGTTTCAATGGAATCGATGAGCCAGGTGTCCGACTTGAGGACTGTCAGCACTATCTTGTGCCGGAGTTCGCTCAGTCAGGTGCTGATTTCCTAATCCGTATTCAAGGCTCGTCCATGATTCCTACTTTCGTTAGTGGTGATCTTGTCGCCTGCCGAAAACTTGAGCCAAATTCATGGGTTGACTATGGCGAAGCCTATGTCATTGACGGCCAGCAGGGCGTGATGATTAAACGCCTTTTCCTTGATCCCGCCAATCCCGATAAGATAATATGCCGTTCGGATAATCCCGATGTGCCCGAATTCTCTATAACCAAACAGGAGATTCGTAGCCTTGCCAAGGTGATTGGCGTTGTGAGGGCCATGTAAAATCAAACGGTGTCCACCTGAATAGGGTAGGGAAGCTTTGCTCTATCAATCTTTCCACCCCCTGATGCCTTTTCTTTCCAAAGACAAAAATCCTTTATGCTTTTTTCTGGCAATAATGCCACATACTCCGGCCTCGGCAAATGTGTAGCCCCTTTGCTCAGGCTGGCGGCGCCTGTCGTAGCCTCGCAGGCCAGCGCGCTTCTTGTCAACCTCGCCGACACTTTCATGGTCGGCCGACTTGGTGAGGTTGAACTGGCAGCCGTAGCTTTCTCTGGCAATTTGTCCGTGCCGTTCATGTTTTTCGGCATTGGCTTAGGAGCCGCAATCACGCCTCTCGTCGGGCGGCGTTTCGGACGTGGCGATATGTCCTCTATTGGCAGCCTTGTGGCTCATGCCCGTTCTCTCCATTGGGGCATCGCTATATTTCAAGTGGTCGTTCTTTCGCTCCTTGCTGTGCTCATGCCCTACATGGGGCAGCCTGCCGAGGTTGTCGAAATCGCTCAGCTCTATCTCGCCATTTATGCGGCTTCCATGGTCGGCCAGCAGATGTTTGTCTGCTCGCGCACCATCATTGAGGGGCTGCAAGATACAGCGTCACCGATGATTATCGGCCTGGTCGCCAATATCCTCAACATAATCCTCAATTACGTTTTCATCTTTGGTTTAGGTGATTTTGAGGGCTATGGGCCTTATGGCGCCGCCATCAGTACACTTATAGCGCGTTTGCTCATGTGGGCGGCCATTGAGGTCGTGTTGCGCAAGAGGCTCAGGTCTATGGGCATCTACCCTCATAGCATACGGCGCGGGCTGACGCGTAAGCTCTTCTTTACGGGACTGCCTGTCGGGATGCAGACTGTCATTGAGTGTTTCGGCTTCGCTTTCGGAGGCATTATGATGGGATGGATAAGCACTGCGGCTATTGCGGCTCATCAGGTGGTTAATCTTTTCACCAGCACCACGTTCCTCATGGCAAGCGGTGTCGGCACTGCTGTCACCATCAAGGTCTCTGTCTACATAGGTGCCGGCAATGTGTCACTCGCCCGTCGTTATGCTGTCACGGGGCTGCTTTTAGCCGGGTGTTTCATGACGTGCACAGGCATCATGCTTGTGCTTGTGCGTAACTATTTGCCTGGCTGCGTCATTGACAGTCCCGATGCGCTCGCCATAGCCGCCAATCTTATGGTTGCTGGCGCCATATTCCAAATTTTCGACGGGCTTCAGGCTACTTCCATAGCGGCTCTGCGCGGTTTCGGAGACTACACTTTCCCTGCCAAGGTCGCCACTATCGCCTATGCCGCCACTTGCGTGCCAGTCGGTTTCATCTGCGCTTTTGTGGTCGGCCTTGGCCCTGTCGGCGTCTGGTGCGGTTTCGTGGTCGGTCTGGCCCTCGCCACTTTCTTGCTCATACCCCGTCTTCGCAAAAGGTACTTATAGGCAAAAGGAGCCTGTTCGTTGACTATCCTCGGCCAATCGTCTAACACACGTTTTTTGCCGATGGTATATTCTGCGGAATTAGTTATCTTCGCAAAGCATTATGGATTTCGGAAGGAACATACCAAAGTATCTTGTCGATAAAGCTAATCTGATTCGTCAGGTTCTCTTCACGGCGACATTCTCTCTGCTCTTCATCAACCTCTTTGAGCCTTATGGCTCGCGTGATTGGTTGAAGGACGGAATGTCGGACACTCGTTATTTCCTCCTCTCCTCTCTGCTCGTGGCTATTGGTATGGTCGTCGTCTCCATCAGCCGGCTTATCCTCTATCACCACTGCGTGCGTCTCCGCCGCCCCATTCAGCTTTGGGCCTACCTCGTCTGGATCACAGCCGAAATCGTTTGCATCTCTTTCGCGTTCACCATGCTCGAGGTGCAGATGTTCAGCGACCAACGCCCCATTCTCGACCTGATTAAGATCTCGCTGCGTAACACGCTTTGCATCCTTTTGCTCCCCTATGCGGCCACATGGCTCTATTTCTCATGGCGCGACAAGGACCGCCGTCTTAAGGCTATAAGCGAATATCGCACCAACCACTCCTCCTCTGACGCGTCGGACATCCAAATGGTCAATTTCTATGACCCCAAGGGTGACATCAAGTTGGCCATAACAATCAAGGATCTTCTCTACATAAAGGGGGCGGACAATTACCTCACGGTCCACTATGTTGACGGCGCCAAAACAGGCACGACAATGATTCGCGGAACCTTCAAAGCCATTGAGGATGACATGAGGCAGCGCGGCATCATCCGTTGCCACAGGTCATATATGGTCAACCGTATCCATGTAAGGCTCTTTGAGAAAACGCCTACCGGTTTTGTCGTGAGGCTCGACTCCGCGTCGCCAATGCAAATCCCCGTTTCTAAAAACTATGCGCAAGATGTCTTTGAACTCTTCGGCGGCAAATAAGCGTCGGATGACTGCTTTCTCTAATATCTTTTTCGCCCTCTGCGCCTCGGTCCTGTTTTTCTCATGCTCCCAATCGGGACAAAATGACGGGTCTCGCTGCTTGACGGTCTCTAATCCCGCCATGAGCTTTTTCGTGTCAAGGCTTGCCCCTGCTGATGTTTCCGTGAACGTCATGATTCCGCAAGGCGCTGATCATGATTCCTATACCCCGAAACCCACACAAATGGCGTCCCTCGCCAATTCCATGGCCTATATCGCCTTCGGCCCCCTTGAGTTTGAACTGACGTGGCGTGACCGCATTGAGTCAGCCGCTCCCAACATCAAGTGGGTCGAGGTCTCAAAAGGTATCGGCCTTATCCAATCTTCCGAATGTCACTATCATGCAGAGTCAGAGGCGACGTCTCAACACGAGCATGCTGCCGACCCGCATTTTTGGCTCTCTCCCAAGCAGGCAGAGCCCATGTCTCGCAATATCGCCGATGCTCTCAAAACTCTCTTGCCCGATGATGCCAATTTTGTCGATTCGGCTCTTGTCGCGCTTCTGTCCGATATCTCTGCTGCCGATTCCGCTCTCACCGAGGTTGCAAGAGAAAACAAAGGCGAGACTTTTGTCATATACCATCCAGCCCTGGCTTATTTAGCCCGAGATTATGGTTTCAATCAGTTGTCTGTCGGGGCGGAGGGCCTCTCTCCTCAACCGAGGCGTTTTGCTCAACTCGCCGACAGCGCCCGACGTGCCAGCGCGCGTGTCTTCTTCCTCCAGCAAGGTTTTGCTCCCGACAGGGTGGAGGCCTCGGCTGCCGAGATGGGGACAACTGTGGTCCGCATCCAACCTGAGTCTGCTGACTGGCTTGGGACTATGAATACGATTACTGAGGCGTTAAGATGAATAAGGACGCCCTTGTCACTTTCCATGATGTCTCGGCGGGCTACGACGGTCATGTCGTAGCCTCGCATATCTCTTTTGAGGTTGACCGTTCCACTCTCTTGACCCTCGAAGGTCCCAATGGTAGTGGAAAGACCACTATAGTGCGTGTTTTGCTCGGTCTGCTCTCTCCAATGCACGGCCATGTCATCCGCCACCCTGGCCTCTCTGTCGGCTATGTCCCGCAGGTCACATCTGCCGATCTTGAGTTCCCCATCACGTTGACTGATGTTGTGCTGATGGGCTCACCTAAGCCTCTCTCCCTTTTTCACAGGAAAGCGGATCGTGAACGCGCTGCTGAGCTGCTGTCTTTCGCGGGCCTCTCCTCTGTCGCCAGCAATACGATAGGTCAGGTCTCAGGTGGTCAGCGTCAACGCGCATTTCTTTGCCGGGCTCTCATGTCCAAACCTGACATTCTTGTCCTTGATGAGCCTGTGACCTATCTCGACCGCGATTCAGAATCTAATCTTTACTCCCTTCTTGCTGAGTTGAGGGGAAAGGTCGGCATTGTGATTGTAACTCATGATCATGAGGCTCTTGCCAACGTGGCAACGCAGACTCTTAATTTCGCCCCTGTCAAGTCCGAGGTCGCCAATCCGCTTGGCCGCTCATTTAAACTGCGGTAGACTCTCTACCAATTTGTTGATTATTCGCCCGTCGTCATGGATCTCACCTCTTTTTTCAGTTACGCGTTCGCTCGCTACGCCCTCATCAGCGTGTTCTGCATAGCCGTGCTGAGCGGTGTGGTCGGGTCTTACATTGTCTCCCGTCGCATGGTCTTTGCCGCTGGTGGCATCACCCATGCAAGTTTCGGCGGAATTGGTCTCGCTTATTTCTTTGGCTTTAACCCTACATTGGGCGCTTTGGCTTTTGCTGTTGTCACTGCGCTTAGCGTCAATTGGGTCTCAGAGCGGGGCAATGTGCGTCACGATAGTGCCATAGCCATGCTCTGGAGTCTTGGCATGGCCGTGGGTGTCATCTTTTTAAGTCTTGCGCCGGGCTATGCCCCCAACCTTATGGGCTTCATGTTCGGCGACCTTCTTGCTGTCAGTTTTGCGGATGTTGTGGCTAATGGAATTGCGGCAGTCGTCTGCGTCATCTGCGCGACTGTTTTTTATCGTCCGCTGCTCTACTGCTCTTTCGACCCCACATACGCCCGCCTGTCTGGTTGGAGGCCATCATTGGTCTCAGCGGTTGCGTCAGTCCTTGTCGCTCTCGCCATTTCATTGTCCATCAAGGCGGTTGGGATAATTCTCGTTCTCTCTGTCTTCACTGTGCCGCAGGCCATTGCCATGTCGTTCGTCAAAACGTTGCCGCGTATTATGGTTGTGTCAGGTCTCGTCGCTTTAATCGGCTGTGTCGCAGGTCTTTGCCTCTCTTTTGCTTTCGATTTGCCTTCTGGTGCGGTTATAACGGCGCTTCTCTCGCTCGTGCTTATAATTGTCAAATTGCTAAGGAGTTAGAGCAATTAAATTCCGCTCCATCTTACTTTTTCAAGAATATATTTGTGTGAAAGAAAATCTTATTTAACTTTGTGGTGTACTACTAAAATATGACACCAAAACAAAGCAAGATGCTAACCATAGATAACCTGGCATATGCCTATCCGTCTGGCAAGGGCAATGTCGTTGATTCATTTTCTTTGTCTCTTGAGGCTGGCAAGGTTTATGGCCTCCTCGGAGAGAATGGAGTTGGTAAGACTACTCTGCTTGGCCTTATGTGCGGAATTTTGCGCCCGACAACAGGTTCTGTGAAGTTTCGCGATGTTGAGGTCTCTAAGCGTAACCCTGATGTCTTGTCCCGGATCTATTATTTGCCGGATGAGGTCGCTCTGCCATCCCTCAGCCTAAAGACTTATGTCCGGGTTCACTCTCCGTTCTACCCTAAGTTTAGCGTTGACGCACTTAAAAAGTATCTCGTTGATTTCGACATGCCTACTGACATATCCGACATCAGCAAACTCTCTCTCGGTCAGAGAAAAAAGGTGGCACTTAGTTTCGCCATCGCCTCTGGCACTGATCTGTTGCTCATGGACGAGCCTACCAATGGCTTAGACATTCCCAGCAAGGGCAACTTCCGCAAGGTTGTAGCTTCTGCCATGACGGACGAGCGCACTTTTATCATCTCCACGCATCAGGTGCATGATGTTGAGAATGTGATTGACCAGGTGACTATTATTGATAATCGTCAAATCCTTTTCAACAAGAGCATTTCTGAAATCTCCGAGACGTTCGCCTTTGAGAATGTGGGCCTAAGCTCAAATCCCGGCAATGCAATCTATTCCGAGCCTACTCCCTACGGCTGTCTCGCAATCCGTCTCAAGTCTCCTGACGAGGACGAGACACAAGTCAATATTGAACTGCTTTTCAATGCCGTGACTAAAGGCTTCGTCAAATAATCAAATTCATCTGAGTCAATTAGTTTGTATAACCATATATCAGCAAATATCATGAAAAGAATAGCATACGTGGCGGCAACGTCCGCTCTCCTCTTCTCGCTCTCGTCTTGTATCATTGAGAAACGCCATGCCGCCGATGGCTCTATCCCAGAGGGCCTTGTGACGCGCTCTGAGGCCATCAATGACTTTTCTGAGCTTAATGTCTCCGGCTGCGCTAAAATCGTTTTCAAACAGGGACCTGCGGATAGCGTCCGCATCATGGCGGACAAGGAACTGGTTGATCTTGTGAAGGTCGAGCAGGATGGTGGGGTGCTTTCCATCAGCAGAAAGAATGGTGGCTCAAAGTTCTCCCTTTTCGGGAATGAAAGCAAAGTTTACATAGAGCTATCTTCTCCCAACCTTGAGAAGCTGAACCTTAGCGGAGCTAACGACTTCTCTATTAAGGATTCGCTTTTGACTGACAATTTTGACGTCGAGATTTCAGGCGCAGTCGACTTGAAGGTGGACAAGCTTGTGGCATCCGATGCTGTGACTTTGTCTGTCAGTGGTGCTGGCAATGTCGATTTTGACGACCTGACTGCCAAGTCGTTTGCCTTGGGCATGTCCGGCGCTGGCGAGCTCGATGCAAAGATTCATGAAGCTCAGACAGTGAAAGTCCGTATCAGCGGGGCGGGCGAGGCTGACCTTGATCTTGATTCTTGTGGCGATGTTTATGTCAGCACTTCTGGAGCTGCGAATGTCGAGCTCAAGGGTGATGCCGCCACATTCGACTTTAGCAAGAGCGGGGTAGGATGTGTGGATTATGACAAACTCCGAGTCGCTAATCCTCGCAATTAATAACTCGCAATCGCCCTGTCTCATTTTTTTTGAAGTGTAGCGTTAGTATTCTCTTACCATGAAGAGTTTTACATTTTCCCGTTTCCGCAACGTGGTCCGATATCTGTTCTGTATCAACAGGCGTATGTTGCTTACAACTGCGGTTCTGCCGTTTTCCGTCATACTTCTGTTTATTATTATAAATTTCGTTGAGGGCGATTCTTTGTCGTATTACTCCTCAACGTGGGGTATACCCATGGGATATTTTACCTTTTGTCTCATGTTTCTCTCTGCTTTCTGCGGTGCGAGAATGGTATATTCAAGTCGTAAGCGCGCAGGCGAATATTCTGCTCTGCTTGTGCTCCCGGCCTCTAACATTGAGAAGTTTGTCGCACTTTTTTTAGTGTGCGTGCTGATACCTCTGGTCGTGTTCTCCGTATCCTTTTGGCTGCCGTTTTTTATCACCCATTTCGGAATGGCGGCGCACCAGGTGAGTCGTTTTGTCTCAGAAACATCTAAATTCTTAGCTGGTTTGAGTTCGCAAGAGTTGGGGGCCGTCACTCTGATGCTGGGCCTTCCTCTTTCCTCCCTTGCTATTTTCATTTTCTGTGGGGCGTTCTTCTCGCGTCTAAGGTTCATAATGGGTGTCGTGCTGCATGTGATTTTGATCGGAGTGATCAGTACTGCGACAATTAAAATTTCTGAGACGATTGACTTTGACGAGTATGTAGTCAACGAGACTGCGCTTGTTTGGTGGGCTGTGGCTTTCGTCTTTTTGATTACCATCGCCCTAATCTGGGTCTCTTTTCGTCTTTTCTGCCGTTCGCAGGCTGTTCAAGGCCGTTTTTTATCAGTATAGCCTATGGTTTGGTTCAATAGCGACAGAGCCATATATCTCCAGATGGCAGATCGCCTCTGCGATGACATCCTTATCGGCACCTATGCCGAGGGCGACCGCGTCCCCAGTGTGAGGGATTACTCCATTGCGCTGGGAGTCAACACAAACACTGCGGTCAAGACCTATGACTACCTCGGGCGTGAGGGTGTAATCTTTAATAAGCGTGGCATGGGATATTACGTCTCTCCTGGGGCCAAGGAGAAAATTTTGCAAGATAGAAAGGCGACTTTCGTGAAAGATAAAGTGCCTACTCTCTTTAAGGATATGGAGCTCCTTGGCATCTCAATTGATGATTTGTGTAGCTTGTATCAGGGCTATGTTGATGCGAAAGCCTCAAAACAAGCAAAAATGCAAACAGCTGGTTTAGATTCGTAGATTTTGTTTCTGTAATCAATATGATTTTGGAAAACAAATCTATTAATGCTCTTAAATCACGTGGCTAAAATGTCGATTTAGAGCGCGAAAATTTCTCGGCAGGCGTAGCTGAGGCTGATTATAACGCCGTGAAATACAAATAATTTTGCAGTTTAAAGATTTGTTTATATCTTTGCTGCGTTCATATAGGCGTTTGCAACGTGGATAGGGGACTCCGTGTCCCCTATTTTGTTGTTATAAACCTCCATAATTGATGATTACTAAACAAGACGTGCTCGATGCCGTAGCCCAAAAGATTGAAGACGACGGCAATTTCATAGTCGAGGTCTCCGTAGGCCCCTCAAATGAGATCCGGCTCGTGGTGGACAGCGAAAAGGGTATACCTATCTCATACTGCGAGGAGCTTGACGCGCTCGTCGAGACCAAGCTCGACAGGGACAAGGAGGATTATTCTCTTGAGGTCTCTTCTGCGGGAATCTGCACTGAGCTCAAGGTTTTCGGCCAGTTCCGCAAGAATATAGGCAACAAGGTCGAGGTCACCATGCCCAATGGCGCTTGGATTCGCGGCGTGCTCGTTGACGCCACTGAGGATGGCTTTGATGTTGAGACTGAGGAAAAGAAGAAGGTCGAGGGCGAGAAGAAAAAACAGATCGTCAAGACCGTCACGCACTACGCGCTCTCCGATGTCAAGATGGTCAAGGATATCCTTGATTTCTGATCTTGCGTAAACATGATAGTTATGATGGCCGCCTCGCCAAGGTGTGTGTAGGCTGGTCATCGACAAAGACATATAATATTCCGGCTTTAGAAAAAAAGTTGTAATGGAAAATAACACGCTGATTGATACTTTTGCCGAGTTCAAGGACCTGAAGAATATTGACAGGGCCACTATGGTGCGAATCCTCGAGGAGGCCTTCCGCGGCGTTCTCGTCAAGCAGTTCGGCACCGACTCGAACTTCAACATCATCATCAACGCCGAGAAAGGCGACTTCGAGATCTTCCGTAGCCGCACCGTCGTCGAGGACGATAAACTCAATGATCCTAACCTCGAGATCAGCCTCTCTGAGGCCAAGAAGGTCGATGAGGATTTCGAGGTCGGCGAGGAGGTCACCGACGAGGTCAAGCTCAAGGACTTCGGCCGCCGTGCCATCCTGAGCCTCAAGCAAAACCTTGCAGGCCTTGTGATGGACCTTGAGAAGGACAACCTTTTCAACCGTTACAAGGAGCGCATCGGTCAGATCGTGACCGGTGAGGTCTATCAGTCTTGGAAGCGCGAGGTCCTCGTACGAGACGAGGAGGGCAATGACCTCATCCTCCCCAAGACGGAGCAAATCCCGGCCGACTTCTTCCGCAAGGGCGACCAGGTCAAGGCTGTCGTGGCTCGTGTCGAGTTCAAGAACAACAACCCGCTTGTCATCATCTCGCGCACCTCTCCCGTGTTCCTTGAGAGGATGTTTGAGAATGAGGTCCCTGAGGTCTTCGACGGCCTCATCACCATCCGCAAGATCGTCCGTATGCCAGGCGAGCGCGCCAAGGTGGCTGTCGAGTCTTATGACGACCGCATCGACCCCGTAGGAGCTTGCGTCGGCATGAAGGGTTCACGCATCCACTCCATTGTCCGCGAGTTGAAGAACGAGAACATCGACGTCATCAACTACACCAATAATATCCAACTCTACATACAGCGAGCTCTCAGCCCAGCCAAGGTCAACCGCATCATTGTCGATGACGATCGCCGCAAGGCTGAGGTCTACCTCGACGCCGAGGAAGTTTCCATGGCCATCGGTAAGGGCGGTAGCAACATCAAGCTCGCCATCCAGCTCACTGGCTACGATATCGACGTCTTCCGCGAGCAGTCGGAGACTGAGGAGGATGTCCGCCTTGAGGACTTCTCTGACGAGATCGAGCCTTGGATCATCGATGTCCTCAAGGGCGTCGGTTGCGACACCGCCAAGTCTGTCCTCGACCTCGGTTATGACGAGCTCGTCAAGCGCACCGACCTCGAGGAGGAGACCATCAAGGATGTGCTCGCCATCCTCAAGGCTGAGTTCGAACAATGAGAACTCTTACGGGAGCCACAATAGTCTCACATTAGCCTGCGCGACCTGCGCATGGCGCATTGACATTCACGCCACGGCCATGATGCAGGCCGACGCCGTCCAAGGTGTTCATGCCGTTGAGATTTTTGTAGCAATTGGGCGCTAACCCCACAAGGTTCCCAAGCGCCGTTTCAGTTGTTTAACCTTCGCCCGCCCAAATATGGCAAAGCCGGATATCTTCCCCAATCCGATGTCTTGCTCATAATCAGGTGTGGCGACTAAAACATGAGAGTACTAAATTTATATATGGCAGGAGGAATAAGAATTTCCAAGATCACCAAGGAGTGCGGCGTCGGAGTCAGCTCGGTCACCGAGGCCCTTAGCAAGAAGGGTGTCGATGTCACCGGTTTTGACAACAACACCAAGTTGACTGAGGAACAGTATAATCTGATCGCCTCGGAGTTTAAAGTGGACCGTGAGGCCAAGCAGCAAGTCGCCAAGGTCGAGGGCATCTCGGCAAAAGGCAAGGCTGACAAATCCATCGGCATCAACGAGAACGGCGATGTCGTGGAGTCTAAACCGGTCAAGGAGGTCAAGTCTGAGTCCAAAGGCCCCAAGGTCGTAGGACGTGTTGACCTCGATAAGCTCGGCAAGTCTAAGCCCGCGGAGCCTGAGGCTAAAAAGCAGGAACCCGCAGCCGAGAAGAAGGTTGTGGCTGAACCTCAGCCCCAGCAGCCTAAAGCTGAACCTGCCGCTCCTGTCGCTAAGCCCGCAGAGCCCGAGGTGAAGAAGGCTGAGCCTGTGAAGCCTGTCGAGAAACAGGTTGAGAAACCCGTTGCGCAGCCCGCTCCCGCACCCAAGGTTGAGGTTACTCCCAAACCTGCGCCAGTTGCACCTAAACCTGCCGAGCCTAAGGTTGAGGCTCCAAAACCAGCTGAACCCAAACAGGCTGAACCTGTGGCCTCTAAGCCAGTTGAGGCCGCTAAGCCGGCTGAACCCGTAGCTGCCCAGGCCGCCCCCGCTGCTGAGTCTGCAGAGGGTAAGGTCAGCGAGGATGGCGTTTTCCGCCTCAATGAGAAGCCCAGCCTCTCCGGTCCTAAGGTGCTTGGCAAGATCGAGTTGCCCGTCAGCGGCGGCGATTTCCGCGGTGGCAAGCACAAGAAGCGCGAGCGCATCAACAAGAAGGGCGAGAAGGTCGATGTCTCTTCTCCCACCACCATCAATAAGGTAAACAGCGACATCAATAAGGAGCGCAGCAAGCAGAAGCAGCAGCAGAAGCAACAGCAGGCTGCAGCCCAACAGCAGCAGAACCGCAAGGATAAGCAGCGCGGCAAGAAAGCCGGATCAAATAACGCCCAGCCCGCCAAGTCTCAAGAGGCGAGTGAGGAGGATGTTCAGAGGCAGGTCAAGGAGACGCTCGCTCGTCTCACAGCCAAGGGCCACAAGACTACCACCTCTAAGCATAACCGCGATAAGCGTGAGGCAGTCCGCCAGCGCGAAGCCGAGGAGGCTGAGCGTCAGGAGCAGGAAAAGAGCATCCTCAAGGTGACTGAGTTCGTCACAGCGTCCGAGCTCGCCACCATGATGAATGTGCCTGTCAATAAGGTCATCGCCACTTTCATGTCTCTCGGCATGTTCGTCTCCATCAACCAGCGTCTCGATGCCGAGTCCCTCTCCATCGTGGCTGAGGAGTTCGGCTTCAAGGTCGAGTTCATCAGTGTTGACAAGGCTCACGAGGTCGAGGAGGAAGAGGATGATGAGAGCTCTCTTGAGGAGCGTCCACCTATCGTCACCGTCATGGGTCACGTCGACCATGGTAAGACCTCTTTGCTCGACTATATCCGCAAGACTAATGTCATCCAAGGTGAGGCTGGCGGCATCACTCAGCATATTGGCGCCTATGGTGTCACGCTTGAGAATGGCCGCAAGATTACCTTCCTTGACACCCCAGGTCACGAGGCGTTCACCGCCATGCGTGCCCGTGGTGCCCAAGTCACCGATGTCGCCATCATTATCGTGGCTGCCGATGACAGCGTCATGCCCCAGACTATTGAGGCCATCAACCACGCCTCTGCCGCCAATGTGCCCATCGTCTTCGCTATCAACAAGATTGATAAGCCAGGCGCTAATCCTGACAAGATCCGCGAGGCTCTCGCCCAGATGAACTACCTCGTCGAGGAGTGGGGTGGTACTTATCAGTGCCAAGAGATCTCTGCTAAGAAGGGTCTCAATGTAGACAAGCTTCTTGAGAAGGTTCTTCTCGTTGCTGACCTTCAGGAGCTCAAGGCTAACCCCAACCGCAAGGCGAGTGGCAACGTCATCGAGAGCTCTCTCGACAAGGGCCGCGGTTATGTGGCCACTATGCTTGTCCGCAATGGTACCCTCCACACTGGCGACATGGTTGTCTGCGGTGCCAACTTTGGCCGCGTGAAGGCTATGTTCAATGAGCGTAACCAAAAGGTCGATGCTGCAGGCCCATCAGCTCCTGTTCTTGTCCTCGGTCTCAATGGCGCTCCCCAGGCAGGTGAGAAGTTCAATGTGTTCGAGGACGAGAAGGAGGCCAAGGAGGTCGCCAACAAGCGCGACCAGCTCCAGCGCGAGTTCTCAATGCGCGCTACGCCTCACATCACTCTCGACGAGATCGGACGCCGTATCGCTCTCGGCAACTTCCAGGAGCTCAACGTCATTGTCAAAGGCGACGTCGACGGCTCTGTCGAGGCTCTCTCCGACTCACTCATCAAGCTCTCCACTGAGGAGATCCGTGTCAATGTCATCCACAAGGCTGTCGGACAGATCTCTGAGACTGATATCATGCTCGCTGCGGCTTCTAACGCCGTCGTCATCGGCTTCCAGGTCCGTCCCTCTTCGGGCGCACGCAAACTGGCCGAGCGCGAGAAGATCGATATCCGCCTCTACTCTATCATCTACGATGCCATCGAGGAGCTCAAGAGCGCCATGGAGGGCATGCTCTCGCCTGAAATCCGTGAGCAAGTCACTGGTAACCTCGAAATCAAGGAGACCTTCAAAATCTCCAAGGTTGGCACCATCGCCGGCTGTTTTGTCAACGATGGCAAGGTCAAGAGCAAGAGCAAGGTCCGCATCATCCGCGACGGTATTGTCGTCCACACTGGCGAACTCGAAAGCCTCAAGCGTTTCAAGGACGACGTCAAGGAGGTTGTCGCCGGTCTCGAGTGCGGTCTCAATGTCAAGGGCTACAATGATATCCAGGTTGGCGATATCATCGAGGCCTACGAGGAGATCGAGGTCGCTCGCAAACTCTCTTAGTATGATTAAGTATGGCTCATTTTAGGCCATCCACGATGTAAATTTCAGGAGGTGGGGTTCTCTGTAATCCCGCCTCCTTTTTTATCTTTAAAACCGCATAGCAAATCCATTCAATATGGCTGAAACCAATATATACGACACGGCGGAGCAAGACAACGGCTCAAAAGGTTGGAGATGGATTCCGCCCCTATATGTCTTTCAAGGTGTGCCTTCATGCCTTGTCATGACCACGTCGGCCCTGCTCTACAACGACATGGGTGTCTCAATGACCTCTTTCGCCTTTTGGACGAGTCTCGTATGTCTCCCATGGTCGCTCAAGCCACTCTGGGCCCCCTTTGTTGAGCGGTATTCATCTAAAGCGCAATGGGTCAAGTTGACGCAGATTGTTCTTGTCTTGGCGTTTGTCCTCTTGGCTCTGTCGATGCTGACGCCCGTGTTCTATCCACTGTCGTTGGCTCTGATGCTTGTGGTGGCTCTTGCCTCGTCTTGTCACGACATTGCGTGTGATGGTTTCTACATGATGGCGCTTTCCGAAAGTCAGCAGTCTTTCTTTGTCGGAATCCGATCCACATTCTACCGCATTGCCATGGTCGCCACGACGGGACTTGTGCCTTTGATCGTCGGCCTTGTCAAGGATGGCTGCGCAGATAAGGCCACTTCTGCCCCCTACGGATGGGCGGCGGGAATAGGCTTGTCAGCGTCGATTTTGCTCGTCATGGCCATAATGTGCCGCTTGGGTATGCCTTCCATCCACGAGTCAAGCGGAAGACAGGATGACAGTCTGAAAATATTCATCCGCGCCCTGCGCTCTTTCTTCTCTCACCCTGGTGCTATAGCTGCCGTCGTCTTCTTCTTTGTATACAGGCTTGGCGAGGCGCTCATAACCAAGGCTGTCCTGCCTTTCCTTAATTCGCCTCGAATGGATGGCGGACTCGGCCTTGAGGTGGCTGAGTGTGGAATTATCTACGGCACCTATGGCGTCATCGCGCTGGTGGCAGGCGGCATTCTGGGTGGCATTCTCGCGTCGCGCATAGGTCTGCGTCGGGCACTGTGGCCAATGATTGCTTTCATGAATGTGCCCAACATCGCCTATGTCATTCTTGCTCACACTATGCCTGACACTACAAGCCTTTGGATTCCTGCGGCTGTCATGGTTGAGCAATTCGGCTATGGCTTCGGCTTCACCGCCTATATGCTCGTCATGCTGAACTACGTGGCTGATGCCGAATATAAGGCGGCTGAATACGCCATCGGCACTTCCATCATGTCGCTCAGTCTCATAATCCCGGGAATGGTAGCAGGTTTCCTCAAGGAGAATATTCTTGGTGATTCTTACGAGCTGCTGTTCGTCGTCGCTTGCTTCGCTACAATCCCCGGAATAATAGCTGCTTTCTTTTTGAAAATAAAAGAGACGATAAAAGATTAATGTGCCTCTTTTTTCGCTATCTTTGCACCGCAAATGTGATGGTTCCGTAGCTCAGCTGGATAGAGCAACAGCCTTCTAAGCTGTGGGTCTTGGGTTCGAATCCCAACGGAATCACTACAAACATAAGCCTCGTCCTGTTTCGGGTCGAGGCTTTTTTCATTTGCATGCATGTTGTCCTTCTTTCATTTCTTTGTTAAGACGTTTCTGTCCCATGACCTATGTTAAGCACCAGTTCTTAAGTTTTTCGTCATGACAAGTTGAGTGTCATTCCCAAAAACTAAGCCATCCCAATCTAATTTATCCCGGCTAAAAGTCTCTTTCTCCGCCTCTTATTGCAACAACTCTTTTGACATCCTAACTTTCCCCCTCCATTCTCATCTTCTCAAAATCAGCTTAAAACTCTGAGCCTCGGCGTACATATCCGCATTGCGTTAGGGTCCCGTGCTAAGGTAAAATTGCTCCCTTGCGTTGTCTATTTTTCATAAAAAGAAGCCCACCGAGACTTGTCATGTCCCGGTGGGCTTCTCTGTCATTGCTCTTAGTTTCTCTACTCAGTCAGCTGCAATTGGAAGCTGAGGCCGACGTTTATGTTGTTTGTCGGGTAGGATGACGACACGTAGGGATTTGTCAGTGTCTGGTCATAGTAGAACTGGACGTTAAATCGTTGCGTCATCGCGTAGTCGGCTGCGAATTTTATTCCAGTGCTTCTGTTGCCGCTGGCCAACTCGTTGGTCGCCTCCTCAATGCGTCGCAATATTGTGTAGCTGTCGCGCTGAGACAAGCCCAATGTCAGGTTCAGTGTGTTGTTGAATCCGCCGTTGGGTTTCTTGCCCACGAAGATCTTGACGTTGTCAAACCTGTAGCCGAGGTTTACTGTCCACTCGTTGCTGTAGTTCTCGGTTATCTGGTTGTTTGAGACGTTCATTGTCAAGGTTCTTCCCTTGTTTATCGAGACGTTGGCGGTCATGTTGTTCACAAAGGTCGCCGATATTCCGATGAATGGGCTGAACTGCTCAGCAATGGATACTGTCGACGCGTCATATTCGGGGACGTAGTTGTCGTCTATGTCGCGGATGTAGCTGAGACCGTCACCTGATTTCTCCCAGTCCAAATTGGTCGTGAACTGGCCTACGGTATATTTCGAGGTGTAGCTGTGATTCAGCTCTATGTTCCTGACTTTCTCTTTCAATGCCTTGATGTTGTTCAAGCCGCTGAAAGTAACTCGCCAGTTGGGACATATGGCGCTTAGCTTTGGCACGAGGTCCAAGAATACGCTGCCTGTCGATTTGCCTGAGTAGGCCGCCACAAATGCCGGTATCATCACCTCTTGCGAAGTCAGGCCATATCCGTCTTGTCCGCCATCATCACGTTGGGTTCCCAAGCTGTTACCATTTCTGCTCGCCCTGTTGACCGCCAATCTTGTCGATATCTGTCTGCGGGCTTCAAGGAATTGGTCATAAACACTGTATGTCAAAGCTCCGCTCTTTTTCGGCTTTTTGAATGCCGTGCGGATGGCGTTGTAGGTTATTGACGTGGTTCCGCTCTCCATGGTGCTATACACGCCCGAATATCCGTTAGCCGAGTAGATGTAATACTCGCTCAGGTCTTTCGATTTGCTGCGCTGGGCGGTTAGCTCGATTTTGAGGGCCTTGAACAACTCGATGGATGCGCGCAACTGGAGGTTGTCGCTGTGGGTCATCTCATACGGGTCGTTGAATGTGGTGTCTGTGGTCAGCCAACCGTTCTCGGCGGCTCTCTTCGCAAAACCGCGTTCCTGTATACCCGTGATGAATTTGAAGCCCGGGGCGCGTGTCCCGCTGACGCCGGCCGTGCCGAGGAAGTGGCTGCCCGGCATGTAGCCTGGCAATGTGGTGCCGTTGTTCTCCGAATAACTCAAGCTGATGCTCTTGATTGATGTCAAGACCATCATGGCCATGTCTTTGAACACGTTGCGCTGCTCGCCATTATCCTCGCTTATGGTGCCTGTGACGACAATTCGCGAGTTGTCGCTCGCCATGCTCGGTGTGAACACTGCCGTGTTGCCGTCAATGGCTTTGAGTGTTCCCTTGATGCTGTGGCCTTTGGCGTCGAATGCGCGTGCGCTCACGTCCTCAGTCTTCAGGTTGTGGCTGATGGTCACAGGCTCACCTGGTGTCAACTTAACGTTGCGCTGGGTGTAGTTGACCGTCTTGCCTTGCGCTTTGCGCTGCTGGCGCGTGTTGTTCGAGAGGTTGTAGTGGTCATACAGGTCGCGCAGGTACTTCGACTTGTTGTACAGTGTGCCGAAGTTGCCCATCACGTTGGCCTGCTCGGTGTTCTTGTTGCTGATGACGTTGCCCCACTCGAAATCCTCGGTCTCACTGCCGCGCTCCCATGTGTAAACACCTTTATATGTGGCGTTGGCTGTCAGGAAGTTCAGATAGGGCAGTTTGTTGATCGGGATGTTCCAACTCAGGTCGGTGTTGTGCTGATAGTTCTGCACTCTGCCAAATTTCTTGATGTTGCTCCAGACAGAGTCGCGCCAAAGCTTGTACTCCTCAGGGTACAGGTCTTTGTTCACAGGGCCGTCAGGTTCATCAATTCGCGTGTTGATCACGGAGCTGAAGCCGAATTTCAAGTTGCGGGTTATGTTATACCTCAAGTCGAAGTATCGGTTCCAATAGAAGTCCTTGGTCACGCTGATGGGCACAAGGTAGTCCGGGTTCGTCACATTGCGCTTCTGCACCTCCTGATAACTGCGGTCCACGTCCCATCGGTAACTGAGCTGCGATGGAGCTGTGTAGAATGTTACGTCTTTAATTAAGCCCAAATACTTGCTGCTCAATTTGCTCTTCTTGAGCGGCTGCACTGTCTTGACGCCTGTCGAGTAGTTGTAGCCCAATGTGCCGTTAATCTGTTTCGTGTAGTCATATTGGGTCTCGGGGCTTGTCTTGTTCGTGGTGCTTATGCTGTAAGAGGCTGACAAGTTGGAGGGCGACAAGAGCGTCACTTTCTTCCCTCGCGCAGGTTTTACCCTGACGTTTGTGAAGTTGAGGCTCTTGATTGTCTCCGTGGTTTGAGAAATCTCTTTGATGCTGTCCTCCTCCGCTTTGGTCTGTGCCTGAGCCAAGACTGTGCTCATCAGGACGTCAGTGTCGTAGGGCGAATATTTGGGCATGGACGTCGTGCGGCTATAACCTGCGTAGACAGGCAGGCTGAGTCGTGAGTTCGGGCCAAGGAATTTGCCCATCTCCAGGTTGGCCGATATGTCGAACTGACGGTTCTCGTCCAAACTGCGCTCTGTCACACTCTGGTCTATGCTTCCAAATCCCACGCTTGAGTACTGGCCAGACGCCTGCACTGTGCCAATATCTGCCAATCGGACAGTGGCGCGTCCGCGTGCCGCCCAACCGCCTTGCTCATTGAAGTCGGTAAGCCTCAATTCATTAAACCACACCTCCGCGCTCTTGGTGCCGGCTCCATGAGCGCGCACACCCATCATCATGACGACGACGTTGCCCGTGCTCGGGTTACCTTTTATCCTGACTCGGTTGTTATTGTTGTCCGGGTCTGTTATGGTGTAAACGTCTTGCAGTGTGACGTTTGAGCCTGCTTCTCGTCTCGCCTCGTTGCGTGCCAGTTTGCACTCTGTCAAGACGGAGATGGGGATGTCGAGGTTGTTGGCCTCGGGCCACACTGCGTAACGGTCCGCGTCGCTGTTGCTGCTGTAGATGCCTTGGGGCGTAAGTGTCAGCGGAATCTCATACTCGTAGTAGTTGTCCTCGTAATCGGAGCCTATGCGTATGAATGCGCTCAACTGGTTGTCCTCAAGTGGCTCGCCCTCCAACGCCTCTGCGTGTATGAACATTTTGAGACGCCTGTAGTTGCGGAAGTCCATGTTGAGGGTCTTATACACCGCGCGTGCGTCACCATTGGCCAAGTCGGTGACCTTCATTGAGTAGGCCTGCTCGTTCAACTGGCGCAACTGTGGGTTCGACGGGTCGACTACGCGGTCCACGCCCGGAGGCAGCACGTAGTTGACTGGCGTGCGCCTGTCGTTCTCCTCAATGTTGACTGTCGAGGTTGACATTGTCGTTGCCGCCGATGTCTGGCCGTCGTCCTCGACTAAGCTTTCGGTATATTTGCGCCACTCGCCTTTCACAAGTTCGAGGGTGGCGAGACGGACAATGCATGTGTCTTGGAACCCGGTCATGAAGAGACGGATGAACTGCATGGATGTCATGTCGCTTATGTCACCCACCACTTTGTCCGGCTGAGCGATGGGTATCTTGAACTGATACCACTTGATGGTCTCGGTCTTGCCGTTTGCCAGTTTGGTGGTCGTCTCCAACTGGTCGGCAATGTAGTTCTTGCCCACTTGCATGTCGGCGGGGTGGAGAGACACGTGATACTGGTAGTAACTCTCGTTCTCGTTCAGGGTGTAGTCGTCATTCAAATCCTCGTTGTCAGGCAGATTGGTAGCAGCCGTTGAGTAGCTCTCGGTCGAGTACTCGCTCGGTCGTGAGTTGCCTTCGGGGTTGTTGAATTTCTTATATCGGTCCAAGATTGAGACTTGCTGCTGGTCATAGTCCGAGCCTCTGAAGTAGTGGTAGTCGTCTCCCGCAGGGTCGTTCACTATCTCGTTATATGCAGTCTCGCTGAGCTCGCCGTTGACGTACATCTGGCGAATCATGTCCATGTACGGATAGTCTGACTTGTTGTAGAAATACCGCTCTTTTTCAGAGCTCATGCCATTCAGGCCAACGTCTTGGGCCAACATGCTGGCGGCGTCCGTGTTGAAGCTGTTCACAAGGCTGTTGCTCTTGGGAATATAGCCCCACACGGTGCTGTCGCAGTTGAACTCCTCGCCCGGCACCGGCAATCCGTTCTCATAGGACTTACGCGAGTCGGGCAATACGTCCTCACTCACCGATCCTATGTGGAAGTAAAGCTCGCCACCCTTCCTGTCGCTCTGGTCATAGATGAACGGGTCCATCATCCAGAACTCGATGTACTCAATGTTTGCGTTCTCGAAGTCCGTCGTCTCCAGTTTGCGCTGAATGCCACCCCAGTTCTTCTCGGGGTTAGTCAAGTGGCCATTCACGTCAAGGTCGGTGGTGAAGTTGTACGGGCCGCGTTCGTCAGGGTAATACGCCAAGTTGAGCATTGAAATGTTGGTGCTCTCGCCATACGCTGCTTCGCGGTTGGGGTACAGCTCGTCCTCGTAGACCTCGCGCACGTAGTGGTTGCTCTTCTGCTCAAGGTCGTTCTTTATGTGGCGAGGCGTGTTGCTCATGTTGCGCAGGAACAGCGGGTCTATGCTGTACCACGCCAACTTTGCGCGGTCAAATCCGGCTGAGAGGTCGTTTGTGCTATGCTGGTCGGGCGACAAAGCCCCGCTGCCTTGTGGACGGCTGGACAGATGCCAACCACTCCACGCCTTGATGTCATATTTGACGCTCGATCCCTCAAAGTCGTCAATATACGCCGCGTCAATCGAATTGGCGTGACCTGCTATCAGCTTGGCCACTTCACCCTCGAAGTTTATGGTGCTCGGCGTCTTGGTCGAGACAAGTGGTAAAGCGTCCAACGCGCGTGTCAGGAATGGCAACTCGTGGGTATAGTCGATGTTGAAACCCAACATTGTGTTGCTTATGCTCTCCTCGCCATATCCCACTTTGCTGGTCAAAGGCTTCTCTTTCATGTGGATGAGGGTTCCACCAATGTTGAAGTCTTTGTTCACCTCATAGTTGAGGTGCGTTCCCACCATAGTCTGCGTCTGGGTCGATATGGCCGATTCGTTCTCGTAGGAGATGTTTATGGCCGAACCCGAGTTCAATATGCCTTGGTTCAAAATCCTCACACGGCCCAACGAGTAGTCCACTGTGTAGTCCACGTTCTCCGACAGCACCTGGCCGCCAGCTGTGACTGTCACTGAACCCTGGGCTATGTTGTATGCGCCAAGTGATATGTCGCTTGAGTTCTGGCTCTGGAACTTACCCTTAATCTTGAATTTGTTCTTCTTTGTCTGCTGCTTGGCATACACCTGCGTGCTGTCATAAATGGCAGTGAAGGCGTATTTCTCTGCCAAGGCGGGCTCTTTCTTCAACTTCTCATACAGATAGCTGCCGAAAGGCTCACGCTCGGGGAATATGATGAGGCCGCGCTTCGAGTTGACTGTCACGCCGTCCACGTAGTCATATTTGCCATCCGATGAAACTTGGTTGTAGCTGTTCAACCTGTCGAGGTTGAGAATCTGCAAGTAAGTCTCACCATTGTGGCCTCCGTTCACTGGCCGCTGACCCTCATTGAAGTAGTTGATATACGTGCTGCTCGAGTCGTTCAGATAAACCACCTCAACCTCAAAGTCGTCATTCGTAATCTCATATCCGCCAAGCGAGTAGACGTTCTTCATCATCAAGTCCCAGTTCTTATACTGAGGCGTGAGTGTCGTACCCTTAAGCATTTTCAGATACAGGCACTGGGGGGCGTTGACGCCGCTTGTGGACAACTCGCCCACTGTGTAGGTCTGGCCGCGGTAGGTGTACTGATAGGCTACGGCCAGCACTTCGTTGTTGTTGAGCGCTGAGTTGAGCGAGATGTATCCCAAATGCTCGTTCAGTGTATACTCCGAGCTGGACAGCATGCGGGCGTTCTCCACTTTCTCATAGTCGCGCCCCACTTTCATGCCTGCTATTCCGCTAATGGTGGTCGTTGTGTTGCTCGGGTCGCGTGCGCCCGAGTAACTGCTGGTCATGGCAGCGTAGAGGTTGTTGGCGTCGTTGCTCGGCATGGCCTCTTTGCCACTCCATGCAGTCGGGTTCTGAATGTTGTCACCTGTTTCGCCCAAATCGCTAAAGGCCAATATATTGCGTGCATCGGTGTAGTTGCCGCTCTTATTGGTCACCCATACCTCGATTTTGTTAATGGTGATACCGGAGTTGATTGTCGGTAGTTTGCTCAAGGCTTTGTCATACATCTCCTTGAACTCGTGGGACAGGAAGAAGTGCTTGTTCTTCTCATACTGCGTCACGTCAATCTCAAACTCCTGAGCCGTCGCTCCATTTTGCACGGTGATCGAGTTGCTCTCACCCTTTTTCTGTGAGAAAACGGACGATACGGTCAGTTTGCCAAACTTCATGTCCATCTTGAAACCGAAGAGGCTCTGACTGCCCTGAATCAATGTGCCGGGCAGACTCCAGTTGATGTTGCCCGCCTGTATGTCCTGAATTATGTCGTCCTCGTCACCCGTATACTCCATCTTCACCTCGTTCTCGAAAGCGAATGTGGCTTGGGTGTTATAGTTGATGCCCAGCTTGAGCTTCTCGCCAATCTGCGAGTTGAGGTTCAACTGGACGCTCTGGTCAAAGTCAAAACTTGTTGTCGCCCTCATCCTCTGCTGCAGGGTGGGGTTGTCTATCTTGTTATATTGCGCGCCAATGCTAACTTGAGCCTGGCCCTGCAGGTTCATGGTTATCTTGTTGCTGCCAAAGATGCTCTCAAACAAGTCGTTGTTTATCTGCCATTTGCTGTTGAGCAGACTGTTTTTCTGCGTCTCGTCGCCCTTGGCCGTGCTCCCTGTGCGGTCGGCGTTTCCCGCCTGCCTCTGTTTGCCCATCCAATAGTCCATCATCGAGCGGCGCACAGCGTCGTTCTGATAGTCCTCAAGGCTCATTGAGTATGGCATCCTGACGTTTATGCCGCCAATTTTGCGGTAAATCGTCACGCTGCCCGAGGCCGGGTCGTATGTCGCACTATATTCAGCGTTGTCCGGCTCGCGCAGGTCTATGGGGCTGCCGTTGTCTTGTTGCGGCGTGTGTCCGTCAGTAGGTATGTCGCCTTGGTCGGTCATCTTGTACGGCAGGACAATCGAGTCTGGCTCTGCCGTCTGCGCTCTTGCTTCGCGCTCGGCCTGCATCTCTTCCAGCAATGCACGATTAATGACCGGACGCAGCAATGGGCTTGCCACGCCGGCCATTCCTAAGATGCCGACTGCTATGAGTGGTAGGGCGTGTAGTCTGTTTTTCACGCGGTGGGTATATTTCGTTGATTCGTGTGGCTCTAAAGCATTTTGAATGCGGCTTTTATTACGCCCTCAACCTTAAGATCCGGATTTTGTGACAATATCTTGTCTATGGCCTTTGATGCCTGAGCCTTGTTATAGCCCATGACTTCAAGTGCCTGCAGCGCCTCCTCTTTAACTGGCGACGGCTTGGCCGATAGCCCTGGCAATGTGCCGGCAGCCGGCTGCTCTATGCCCAGTTTGCCTATCTTGTCTTTCAGCTCCACGACTATCCTCTCGGCGGTCTTCAGGCCAATGCCTTTGATGCCTTTGAGGGCGGTGACGTTTTCGCTCATTATGACGTTTTGCAACTCACCCGCACTCATTGACGAGACCATGATGCGGGCTGTGGCAGCCCCCACGCCGCTAACTGACGTCAGCAGACGGAACACTTCGCGCTCGCCTGTGGTGGCAAACCCGAAAAGCTGATACGCATCCTCGCGAATAGCCTCGTGGATGAACAGCTTGGCCTCAGCCTGTCCCTCCAAGGCCGTATATGTGTTAAGTGATATATTGGCCATGTAGCCGACGCCTCCGCACTCTATGACTGCGTACGTGGCGTTGAGTTCCGCTACTTTGCCCCTGATGAATTCAATCATTGCTCTCTTTCCTTATTTAGAGAAGAACCGCCATCCCTGCGCCTGAAGCTCAGCCTCCTCGCCACTCGTGGTCACCAGCCTGCGGCCCTTGTCCTCTTCGCATATGTAGCCAATGGCGTAGATGTCCGGACCCGGGGCGTTTTGGAATTTCTGATAATCCTCCTGGCTTATTGTGAAGAGCAGCTCGTAGTCCTCACCTCCATTCAGAGCTGCGACCACCGCGTTGATACTCAGCTCCTCGCTCATCTTGCGGGTCTGCTCGTGGATGGGTATTTTCTCTTCGTAGAGGCGACACCCCACACCGCTCTTGGTGCAGATGTGCATCATCTCGCTGCTCAGACCGTCGCTGACGTCCATCATCGATGTCGGCACTACGCCTATCTCAGACAAGAATTTGATGACGTCAACTCGCGGCTCCGGCTTCAACTGCCTCTCGAGAATATACTCGTAACCCGTGAACGCAGGTTGTGATGTTTTATTGTCTTTTAAGACTCTTTTTTCTCGCTCCAATAACTGAAGTCCCATATATGACGCGCCCAGATTGCCGCTCACGCATATTATGTCATTCTTCTTCGCCCCACTCCTGTATGACAATTTCTCAGGCTCCTGCTCGCCAATGGCAGTGATTGAGATGGTCAAGCCTGTGAGTGACGATGTCGTGTCGCCGCCCACTAAGTCCACGCCATATCTGTCGCAAGCAGTGCGTATTCCGTCATACAAATCGTCTATGGCCTTCAGTGTGAATTTGCCCGACACGCCAATGGACACTGTTATCTGCTGCGGAATGGCGTTCATGGCGCACACGTCGCTCAAGTTGACTGCCACTGCCTTATAACCCAGATGTTTAAGCGGGCAGTATGTCAGGTCGAAGTGTATGCCCTCAAGCAAAAGGTCTGTGGTCACCACTTTCACTTTGCCCTCGCTTGTGCTCAACACTGCGCAGTCATCACCTATGCCTGTCTTTGTTGTGGGCTGATTTATTTTGATGCTTTTGGCAATGCGGTCAATAAGACCGAACTCGCCAAGGCTCTCTATGCTTTCCATTTTGCTTTACTCTCTTTTGCCTATCTGCGCGACCGTGAACGTTTACTTTTCGAGTCTTCGCCTATAGATGTTTTTCTTCTAATGGGGAGATGTATTCCCCTTATCTCTTGCTGCTTATGATGGAGTCGAGGCTCTGTTTCAGTTTGTCACTCTCGTCCATGAAGTCTATGATGGCGTCATTGTCAATTGGCTCAGCTGGCGGCATTTCGACGCTCAGAGGGTCCACAGGCTGGCCATCCTTATACATTCTGAAGTCCAAATGCGGGCCTGTGGCCAACCCTGTTGCGCCCACTGCGCCTATCAGGTCTCCTTGTCGGACTGTCTGTCCCACCGCTATGCCTTTTGCAAAGTTGTTCAAGTGCATGTAGACGGTGGTGTAGACACTGTTGTGGCGTATCTTCAGGTAGTTGCCGCCGCCTTTGTAGTCATAGCCTTTGGCAATGATTTTGCCATCGCCTATGGCCACCACCGGTGTCCCCTTTGGTGCTGCGTAGTCCACTCCATGATGTGGTCTACGTATTTTCAAGACTGGATGGAGTCTGCCATTGCTGAAGCGGCTGGATATGCGGCTGAAATGGAGTGGGGCTTTCAGGAATGCGCGCCTCAGGCTGTTGCCTTTCAAGTCATAATACCCGGCCACGCTGTCCCCGACATGCCGGAATGCGTAGTCGCGCTTGCCGTTGCTCCCCACATACACGGCCGCCGTTATATTGCCCGTGCCGATTACTTTGTCGCCGACCATCCGCTCTTCATATATTATTCCGAACTGGTCACCCTTACCCAAACCGAAAAAGTCTACGGTCCAGGCGAAGACGTCAGACAGGTCAAGCGCCACCTGTGGCTCTATCCCTTGAGCCGACAAGGCGTTCCACAGGCTGCTCTCAATCGTGGCTTGCGCCATCCTTGTGCGTGTGGTCACCTCGGCTTCTTCCTTTGCCACAGTCACTGAGTCGCCAAAGGTGCAGCGCACATAGCTCGTGGCGGATATCTCGTAAACAAAGTGCCTGACGGCTCCGACACCCGTAGTGTCTATGTCTCTGAAGAAGCAGCATGTGTGCCCGGCCTTCATCTGGCGGAAGTCATATAGCGGCAAGGCTTTGTCATAAGCCGCAATAGCTGCAGAGTAGGGTAGGCCTGCCTCGGTCAGTATGTTGGATATCATCTGGCCATTGCCGACTGTGGTCTTCTCCACGCTAAACGAGTCCGCCACAATTCCGTAAAGTAACGTGGGCTGTACCATGGTTACCGTGTCTGCCCCCTCGTTTGTGCGAGTGCCACTTGTGCAACCGTTTGTTATCACTGCTGCCGCGCCCGCGCCAACTAAGGCTAAGGCCGCTATTATGCTTTTATTAAACATATTTGCAAAGTTAAGTCTTTTCTACCATTTGTTTATATCTTTGCCCACCCAACGACTTTTTCGCTCTGATGTCCGACGATTTTCTCTATACTCTCGCTCTTGGTAACATATCGGGTGTAGGCCCGCAGACTCTTCGTCAGCTAATCGACCATTTCGGCTCCGCATCCAATGTGTTCGCTGCCACCGCTGCTGACTTTCCCAAGTCCCACAACTCCATCAGTGAGTCTATCGCAAAGGAACGTGAATCTGCTCTTTCTTTCGCTCACGCCCAAGTTGACAAGGCGAACCGTTTTGGCGTGCAAATGTTGGCATACACCGATGCCGCCTACCCGTCGCGGCTCCGTGAGTGTCCCGATGCGCCCTCTGTTCTTTTCTACAAGGGCAATGTCAATTTCGAGACTGCTAAGATTCTCGCTGTCGTCGGCACTCGTAAGCCCTCCGATGAGGGGCGGATGCTGTGCGATCGCCTCATCTCTGATCTTTGCGCCCGTCATCCTGATCTGATTATTGTCTCGGGCTTGGCTTTCGGCATCGACATCACAGCCCACCGTGCCGCCATTCGCGTTGGCCGACCAACCATTGGAGTCGTCGCGCATGGCCTTGATACTCTCTATCCTTCTCAACACCGCGATTCGGCCACGCAGATGATAAAAAATGGTGCGCTCCTCACAGAGTTCCCTTTCGGCACAGGCCCCGAGGCGTATAATTTTGTGGCGCGTAACCGAATTATCGCAGGCCTATCTGATGCCACTCTTGTCGTCGAGACTGGCGAAAAGGGCGGCAGCCTCATTACCACCCGCAACGCTTTCGACTACGACCGCCAAGTACTTGCTGTCCCTGGTTTCCCAGGCCGTGAACAGAGTAAGGGCTGCAATGCTCTTATCAAGAAGAGTATGGCGGCACTTGTCGAGTCGGCTGACGATGTGGATAATTGCCTCGGCTGGGATCTGCCCGCTGCTCTCCGCAAAGCTGCCTCAGCACCCACCCCCAGTCTTTTCGCCGAGCCGCAGACTCCAGAGGAGCAGGCTGTTGTCGCTGCTCTCAAACAGGAAGACGGCCTCACTGCCAGTGTCATCGGTCAACGAACGCATATTCCCATAGCTAAATTAAATGTCACTCTCCTCAATATGGAGTTTGCTGGCCTGGTCAAGGCTCTCCCTGGTAATTCTTATCGGCTTATTATCTGATAAATAGCTCTGAATTTCGCTGCTTTTCTATCACAATCACACCTTTTCACATTCAACTCTTTTCTCATGTTCCTGCATCTTTATTCGTGTTTATCTCCATTCTTGTGTGTGATATCTCGTGTAAAATGAGTAATTTTACTGCCTAAAGTCCATACTATAGCGTATGGCAGACGGTCAGTCGCATCTCAAAACCCTTTCCTTCTGACCTCTCAACACTCCTTTCATGCTTGAAAATATAGCACATAACTTCTTGAAAGTTAATTATATGAAGCTCTCTTTGAGAACATTCAGGAGTCGCATCCTTTCTGCGTCTCTGGCTCTTACCGCATTCTCTAATGTCGCTTTGGCATGGCCTGTGTCGGTCAACCCGGACGCGGCAGTTTTAGATTATGTATCTCCTTTCGCCTCTATCTCGAACTCTTTCGCGCAAGGCGCTGATGATTGCACTGGCGTCTACTTTGCGGATCATGGTACAGAGGCCAGTAAGTATTATCTGTATATAAAGGTATACAATAACGGTGTTGAGTGCACAAGTACTGCGACGAGTACTATTGTGGTCAATAATAGCACCTGTAATGCTGAATACCAAACTGCCGGCACTCACGCTGGCTATTACAGGCTCTCTGGCTTCAAAACTAAGGATGAGACGGCTATAAAGAATGCAATAGCCCAAGGCCAGTCGCTCAAGTTCGGCGATCTGAATAATATTCAAGGAGGACCAACAGGTGACTTCACCGCGACTCTTGGCGTTGACCCGTGTCAGGAATGTCCGGATCCGACAACTTTCGCTGCCAAGAGTCTCAATATCACAGCCAATGGCACCTATGGTTGCGCCAATGACCAGACTACTTACCTTGAGACTAATGGCTCCTATGAAGGTGTGACTTTCACTGTCTACACCGAGTCAACATCAGGTTCCGGCACTTTTGACAAGAAATATCAGTTCAAGTCCGCTTCCACCTCAGCTTCGGGAACTACTCTCGCGACTTCCGACTATTCTGTTGTCGCAGTCAACAATGAGGCACTTCGCTTCTTCATCCCGGATGCTGGCAAATATCGCATCAAAGCAACTTGCGGAAGCCTTGACTATGGTTTCCTCGCGGGTACTTTCGAGGTGCGCGGCTATAGTGACAAGACTCAGATCGGTAATCTCTCCTACTGTACCACTGACCTTGCAGGTGTTGTTCTTAAAATTCAAAACTCCGAGTTTGACGTCAAGTACACACTCTACCGCAACAATAAAATTTACTCCAATGGCAAGTATTCGGTAACAGGTAAAGCCGACAATGGTACGGATGAGATAGATATCTCGACACTTACCGAGTCTGGTACCTACACCGTTGTAGCTCAGCGTGTAGGTTGCAACTCGACAAAAACAATAAGTGGTCAGCTCATCATAACAGCAGGAGGCAATCGTCAACTTGTCGCTACAAAGTCTGGCACCACGACGGCGGCAGGACAGCAATGCGCCACAAACAGCTACTCTATCGGCATTAACCAATATGTAGCAGGCGTAACCTACACCCTCGTCTATACCAATGATGCTGGCACAAAGACGGATGTGGAGAGCTTCACTCCGACTAATGATGGTAAGAACTACCAATTCACAACCAAGGTTTCAGCCAAAGGCACCTACACCATCTCGACCAATATCAGCTGCGAGACGGTGGAGGGTGAACTCGTTATAACGGATGGCAAGACTGCCGATGTCACCCTTGTCAAGGAGAATGATGGTTGCGACTATACTTTCTCCATTAAGGGTCTCACCAGCACCGACTATATGTACTACATATATGTCGAGGGCGAGACAACCGCAGCTGGAAAGCAGATTAACCGTGCAGCTCAAGCTGGCAATGGTGGCGACCTCAATAACGTCTATAAATATCACACCACAGACAACACTGTTACTTTCAAGGCTTATGCTCTCCCGAAGGATGCAACCGATGAGAGCTGCCGCATTGAGGTCAATGGCGCTATTGTAGTTCCTGGTGTCCCCAAGGCACCAACCCCAACTAAGTCAGATTATTATTTCTGCGGTGCCGATGGTGCTGATGTTGAAATAACTGTAGATGAGTCTGTAACCGGTAACGCATATCTCTATACGACCGGCGGCAAGGAGGTTCAGATGCAGAACGTCAAGATTGACGCTACGACGTTCCGCTTCAAGAATATCCCTGCTGGAACTTACTATGCCGTAATTAAGAATGAGGCAGATTGCGAATCAGAACATTCTGCTTCTATCAAGGTGACTGGCCGAGAGTATAACCCGACGCTCAGCCCGGCTATTCCCAAGGTCTTCTGTATGTCATCCAATGGCAAGACTCCTTATAAGGTCTCTATTGTCTATGCCGATGGCCCTAAGAATAACGCTACTGCCTATAAGTTCAAGGTTCACATTGTCCCCGAGGTTGGTAAGTCTTACACCGTCTCAAGCACCGATGCTACTGTATCGCAAACTAACTCATACACTTACCAGTTCACTTTTGTCGCTGACGACTATGAGTTGACTCAGGGAACTGTCGATATCTACATTGAGACTGAGCCTGGTCAGACTGATCTCATCTGTGAGAGTGAGCATTATCAGTTCAGCATTCAGCCACAGCCTGACAAACCATCCGTCTCTGTCACTTATAGTCAGGCTTCTACCGTCGCTTGCGAAGGTGACGAGGCTTTCCTCTCTGCCTCTTCCGCATCTTCAAGTGCCGATGGCGACACTTGGTTCTATGTCTATGCCGACAAGGAGCCCGATGCAACTGCCTCGCCTCTCGCAATCCTGAAGACTAAGAATGATGTCTACAACTTTACAGTAAAAATCCCTGATGGCGCGCCCACAGGTACGGGATATTATGACGGGGACGGAAATTATCACCGTTTCTACTATGTAGTGGCTCGTGATGCACAGCAGCAAGGTTGTGAATCTGACCCCACTACCTACGAGATGGTCATCCGTCCTAACAACACTGCCCTCAACATTGAGCAAGATGACCCACGTTGGTCAATTTGTGAGGACACGGATCCCGTAACTCTCGCCAGCTACTTCTATCCCGGTGACGGAACTTTCTATATTGTTGGCACTGATCAAGATAAGCTCCTGCCTATTAAGAAGAAGATCAACGGTTCAACTGTTTTCGATCCGCGCATCTTCACTCCTGATGGAATTGATTATGCCGCAGGTGGCTACACCGCTGATGAGATTCCCGCAGGTTTCGAGCCGACTCTTATAAAGGACGGCAACTCGGTAACCTACACAATCCGCTACAAGCAGAGCTGGTGTCCCAACTCATTCTACATCGACGGCAAGATGACCGTCAACAAGAAACGTGACATTAGTGAGTATGGCATCCATGCCGATGACTGCTACTGCACCAACGACTACATCACTGTAGAGGGTTACCCCAACACTATCCTCAATGAGTATGGTTATGCTAAACTCTATTGCGAGGGTATCCTTGAGAGTGACCAGCCCGATGATGATGGTCTCGAGTGGAGATACACTTTCAGCCCTGTCCTCCGTTATCGTGGTAACAGCAATGGCAAGACCATTGAGTTCACCTACGAGTATAAGGATGGTGCCACCGGTTGTGTCTATCAGGTCAAGAAGCAATCTAAGCTCTATCAACCTGTTGCTGATGAAATTTATTTCAACATCAACAACACTCCCGACCCCAAGAATTTCCAGGGTGGTTTCAGCGAGGATTACTTCTGCCCCGAGGATAACTCAGAGCATCAGCTCGTACCGTATGTCTATCAGTATCAGTTCTATGACGACGGTTCGCCAATGCTCTCCTATGGAAGCGCAATCAACAGCAGCAGCCTCGTAACTTTTACTAAGTCTGTAACTGTCAGTGAGACAGAGGCTCCAACTTTGGCAACCCTCGGCAATGGCTATCAGACTGTTGGCACTTATGAGGAGTCTTTCAAGGTCCTCTCTGCTGGTGGTCAGGTAACTATTACTCCTCGTTGGACTAATACCGCCTCTACTTTTAAGCTTAGTGGCAATACTCCCGACGGCTTAACAGTACGAATCACTGCTACGCTTGAAATTAAGGATCGTTCTACCACCGCTACGCCAAATCTCGTAGCCTCGGTTACTTACGCCATTACGACTCTCGGCTATTATACTTTCAATGATGGCACCAATGTCTCTACCGACAAGGTGACCGATGCCATCCTCAAGAACTATGATGCCTATGAGTATAAGAAGGCGCTCGACCTGACTGACTATACGGCAAACACCGGTAGCAACTATTACTACAACTTCACAGGTGGTCCGCATATCAAGGTCAAGCTCGATGATGGTTCTGTATCTGCACTCGGCGGTGGCTATGATGAGAAGGATATTGCTTATTACTTCCTTGATGTCAGTGAGATAGGTAATGGCAATACCGCCAATATCCATCTCTATGTTGACAATGGCTCTGAGTGCCGCGCCAACACCAATGACCAGTGCCGTGCTAACACCGAGCGCCCTGTCCGTGTCTTGCGTGAGCTTGAGCATAACATGCAAAGTAGCTACTGCGCATTCGACACCGACGAACCTATCAAGGTTATCCTCAATTACCCGTCTCGCTACATAGCAGATACTCAGGATAATAGGGATAATGGCTACCTCACCGGCAACCTTACCTCGACTGTCTATAACTATGACTATGAGGGTGTCTCTGGTACAAGTGTCATTAAGATTCAAAAACAGATTGACTCTAATGGCAACGTCATTGGAACAACTGATGCCGATGGTAATACTGTTTACAATGGTGAGGTAAAGACCTATTCCATCTCCTATACCAAGGGTACGGCTATGCCCAAGATTGTCTATGATGACAATGGTATCGGCTCTGTCTCTTTTGATTTCGATGATGCCAACATAGATTCTGATGGATCTTTCAAGTGGCAGCATGAGACAGGTTCAACAGGTGCAGGCCGTTACCACTTCACTTGGACTTTCAACGGCGACAATCCTTCTTGCACCATGGAGAAGGAATGGGATGTTTATGTCGTAAGCAACTCAGACGCCTTCTCTATCTGGCAAGGCAAGAGCTGGCGTGAGGCATCTGCAACCGAGGTCGCTCGTTACCCTGTCTACAAGTCTGAAGTCAATGCTGATAACAGTGCTTATCAGGAGGACAACTGGTGGGTAACCAAGAAGGTTAACAATGTGGATGTCACCATGGTGGCATCTGACCGCACCCCTGCCATACCCCTCTGTTGGAAGCAGAATTTTGACGATCGTGATTCTGATCCTCAGAACATTATCTCTTTCCGTCCGACGGAACTCCTTGGTGATGAAGTTCCTGGCTCGTTCTGGATTCAGGAGCTCCGCACCTCCGATGACAAGGCGGATCGCGCCATCCCTGCAACCGAGCCTCTCGGTGTAAAGGACACAACCAATGCTATGTTCAAGATCTGCAAGGATAATTTCAACTCCGTGCAGTATATCTCGGACTATGCACTCTATACTAACACTCTTACACCTGGTAAGTATTATCGCGTCCTCTATTACGTAGGTTGCGGTGAACCTTTCTCACGTCGTATCTACATTAGCAACAACTCTTCTGTCACCATCTCTGTTGAGAATGAGCAGAATGGAAGTGTTTGTACTTCAAAGACTGATGTTGATTCTGAGACTGGCGTAACAACCTCTTCTTACAACGATTACATCGTCATTCATGCCGAGGGTACCTCAATCAGTCAAGGCGTCTTTAAGCTCGGTACTGCTGTGACTTCAAAGGATGGTAAGCTCAACCTCCTCTATGATCCTACTGCAGATGCCAATAAGCTTGCTGATCCTTCCACTTGGACTAACACTGCTTCTACTGTTCCCGATGTCCTTAAGGGTATCGCAGTACAGAGAGACGCAATCGGCCAAGTCGCATATCTCAACATTAAGGACTATCGAAATGGTCTCAAGACTGACGATATCATGCCTATCACCATCTACTTCGAGTACTCGGCAGGAGATGGCGGCTGCGTCTATCGTGTAAGTAAGCAGATTAATATTGTTGACTTCGCGAATGTCCAGTTTAACGTATCGTCCAACAACGGCTCCTCAACTGAGCCTCGTCTCTTCTGCGGCGACGATGTTGACGACTATGCTCTTGCAACTACCCACCCGAAGGTTGATGACACGAACTTCGTGCCCGGCGATGGCTGGTTCGAGATTACTATGCAAGGTGCAGCCAGTGGCAAGAGTTTCGGTCTCTATTTCAAGAAGACTGGTGACTCTGACGCTGTCAAGGTTACCGATGCAGACATAACCAACAAGACGTATAGCGATAATGACGGCCAGTTCTACTTCCGTCCCGGTGTACTCTCTCCTGGTGTCTACACCATCAACTATATCTTCCTCTCAGACGCAACAACTTACGGCGGTTGCTACAAGACTCAGTCCAAGCAGTACTATGTGTCACCAAGCCACCTCTATCAGAAGGCCGACACCATCTACTACTGCCCCAACTATATAAGCAATGGTAACGACACCTATGCAGCAGGTTCTGTGCAGACCAACTGGGCAAACAACCCCTATGGCGGTACCTACTCTGCTACTAACACAGCAGGTGATCGTCCTTATGACGTGTTCAACAGCCATCTCGAGTTTACTAAGCAGGATCTCGAGCAGAAGGACTATGGCTATTACACTTTCAAGATTTACCATGCTACCAATGCAACCATTGCTTATGACCTTAACATCACCACTCAAAAGAATGATGATGGCAATGGTAATATGGTCTACACCGACCCCACAATCAAGATGGAGGTCGCAAACAACGCTAATAATAAGATTGTTGAGACTGCCATTCCTACCGATGGCTATGTCGTAAAAGCAAGTCTCCCAATTACTTATTATCTCTCTAAGGATGGCTCTAAGCTCTATGTCAAGACAATTTCCGGCACTGAGCTCTATGGTCGTGTGAACTTTGCCACTGCAACCAATCTCCAGGCCCCTGTCACTGACAACACCTGCGAGCGAACTGTGGCTAACCTCATTCCACGCACCTATCCCGCCGTCACCATGGACTTCCAGATCGACAAGACCTGTATGAATGGTGGTGTCGATGATTTCTCTGGTAAGGTTACTCTCACTGCCATCCATCGTGATGGTAAGGATATAACTCCTGCTGCTGATGGCACTTTCTCTTATCAGTGGTATTTCTATCCAAACCAGTCGGATGCCAACAACACTAAGGATGGAGACTTCGGTGCTACTGCCAAGGACGGCACGAAGCTCACTAACCCGATGGCTGGTACAACATTCGTCTACGAGAATGCTCAGCAGGGTTATTATATCCTCAAGATTAAGGACAACTCTAAGGATGCCGATGGTAAGGAGTTGGGTGGATGCTACTTCCGTAGCGATGCACAATATGTCGGTGCTAACCAGCCTGTTGACTTCGTAGTCGATGTCCGTGAACACTATGATTGTGGCTCTGATTGTGATTGCACAGGTGGCGTAACCACTCAGCTTGGTTCGGCTGCCATCAAGTTTGTTGGCGCGTCTGTTCCTTCTGACTACACTGTTGTTTGGAAGAAGGGTAGTGGTGAGGTCATCCCTGTCACCAGCACTATAATCACAGGTCTTGAGCCTGGTGAGTACTCTGCTCAGGTCTTCCCCGGCACTGATGAATCAGCTTGCTCTAACACCGTCAAGTTCGAGGTCCTCACTTTGCCTACCGTGACTGCAACCTCTACTGAGGTCCCCGTCGCTTGCAAGGGTGGTTATGATGGTGAGTCGACTGTCAACTTCACTCACCTTGATGATGTCGCAGCTTACATCGATCCGGCTGGCGCAACCAACAACTACGCTGAGTACTCTAAGTTCTCGGCAGATATGCGCTTCCTCATTGCCTCTGAGAATGACATAGTTACAGCATCAGCCGCAGGTTGGCAGAAGGTGTCTGACTACACCTCGGAGAAGGAGTATGTAGTCTCTTCTATTGGTCTCAGCGCTAAGGCTAAGTTCACCAAGGACGCTAATGCCGCAACTGAGGTCAACGCTGGTGGTAAGCTCCAGAAGGTCAAGACAGACAAACTTGAGATTACTAACCTTAAGGCTGGTAACTATAAGGTTTGGTTCAAGTACGGTTCTTACGATGCTTGCCTCTACTCTTATGAGTTCACCATAACTGAGCCTGATGATGATATCGAGATCGTCCGCACTTCGGCCGAGGATATCAGCTGCAATGGTTCAGCCGATGGCGCCATCGAGGTAACCTCTATGAAGGGTGGTAAGCAGACTACCAACTTCGGTGACCTCGCAGGCAACTACACTTACAAGCTTGTCAACAAGTCAACTGGTGCCGAGGTCGCTGCTTCTGCCTCTAAGGCATACAGGTTCGAGAACCTTGCCAAGGGTACTTATGTCCTCACTGTAAGTGATAAGCCTCTCACCACAGGTCAGGCTATCTGCTCTGTCTCTAAGGAGATTAGCATCTACGAGCCTGGCGTTGTCAACTTCTCAACTCCTGTCTTTGACGCTTGCGCCAAGACGGTTCGCACTAATATCTCTGGCCATTGGAATCAAGTGGCTAAGGCAGAGAACCCCCGTGCTCATGTCGTTAAGCTTGAGGTCTCTCTATGGAATGAGAATGATGAGATGGTCGGTGACTGGACTGAGGTCTCTGACGGTGTAGACCAGACTTTCGGTGTTGATATAACTTCTATCACTGAGCCTAAGGTCTATGTCGCTAAGTGGCGTACTACTTGGGTCAATGATGGTGAGTTCACTGTCGATGGCAATGCCAAGGAGTATTATTGCGATGGCAATGCTAATGTTGAGATTGCGCCCTACATTCAGGCCTCTATCACCTCAACAGTCAATTACCTCTGCGCCGATAACACAACCGAGACCTCAGATAACACTGAAACAGGTGTCAAGGCTGGCGACAAGTCTGTCGCTCTCATCACAGCCGAGGCTACCTATGGCGGCGGCACAAGCCACTTCTATAAGCTCTATCAGGTAACCTCTGTCGAGACTACCCCTGGCAGCGGCGTATACTCTGATGTCTACACTCTCGTAACTTCTAATGGTACTGCTGTCGAGGCTGTTGGTGCTGACGGCAAGTCGTCTCACACGTTTGTCCTGACTTCTGGCAAGCCTGGCCGTTACATGGTGCGTGTCTACAATGGCAACACCGACGCCGGCACTTGCGACGCTCAGACTTCAATTGTCGAGATTACCCAGCCTGATGACATCCGTGTCACTGCCAAGTCTATTATCGCTGACAACGGAACTAACAGCGGTGCTATCGAAATCAATCCTATCGAGGGTGGCACGGCAAGCTACAACTGGTGGTGGACCGCCAAGGATGACAATGCCTCATTCGACATTCTCAACCCCTCTGGCTTCCTCGGTACTGGCAATGATAACCCAATCCAGAACCTCTCTGTCCGCGACGCTAAGGGCAACCGCATCGCTGAGAAGTATTTCTCTCTCCACGTTCTTGACCAAAAGGCCTGCGCCCTCTCTCAAGATTTCCGTGTATGGGGCAATGCTCTCCAAGTCGATACTACTGTAACTCACAACAGCTGCCATGGTGACGCTGAGGGCGTGATTGACCTCACCATCACCGGTGCTGCTCCCTATACCATCCAGCTCGGTGGCGTGACCATCGCACAGGATGTCAAGCCCGACCCCGAGATTAATGAGGACGGAACTGTTAATGTCAACGCTAAGTACAGCATCTCAGGTCTCGCAGCCGGCACCTATAAGGTTACCGTTAAGGATGCGAAGGGTGTCACTGTTGACATTAATGATGTTGTCATCTACGACATCTCTAACATGGAGACCATCTCTATAGATGGTAACCTCTGTGCTCCTTCAACAGGTGAGATTACTGCTGTCCTCAAGGGTGGTTCAACCAAGAATAACACCTACAACTACCATTGGTATGTTTATAAGGATGGTGCAAAGGCAGCTCTCCAAAGTGGTGTCATAACCACTGCTGAGGCTGATGGCACCTCTAAGATTGAGCTCACAGGTCTTGAGGATGGCGTATACAAGGTTGTCGTCTACGACTTTAACTCTATTGATCAAGATCCTACCACCGCCAACACTTGCTCAGTCGAGTTTGACGAGGTTACGCTCACTCAGTTCAAGCTTACGCTCGTTGACGTGCAGCCCGAGTGCGCTTCAGGCGACAAGGGTTCAATCGAGGTGAAGACGGAGAATGCTATAGGCACTCCTACTTATGTTTGGTCTGCTAAGTCCAACGCTGCCTTCTCTTCAACCAATAGCCGTATTGAGGGTCTAGAGCCCGACGACTATACTGTCTCTGTAACCGATCCCGGTCGCACTGAGACTCTTGGCTCAACTGCTGCTTGTGTCTTCACTGCCATGAAGACGCTCGCATACGTCAAGAATATCGCTCCTGACAAGGCTCTCTCTGAGTTTGTCACTGTCGAGACCTGCGCTGGCGATGGCAACTCTATCGAGCCTCTCGTTAATTTCCAAGGCTTCGAGGATTACTATCAGACCGTTCTCGATGCTGATAACAACATCGTTTACGAGGAGGATGGCGTAACTCCTAAGCAGGAGCTCGTTACTGCAGACGCCCAGATGCGTCAGACCGCATTCACTTGGACAGGTCCTAATGGCTACAGCAAGACTGTCAAGGTGGCTCGCTCAAGCGGTAAGACTGGTCAGTATTACCTTGAGAGTGTCAAGCTCCCAACCCAGGTAAGCTATGACGCAACGACTGGCGCACCCTCTGTCAAGACTCTCACCTACACACTCACCATGAAGAGTGGTAACTGTGAGTTCACTGAGGATGTTGACATCACTGGTATCCTGCCTATCTATTTCAACCTCCAGGTCAATGATATGTGCGATTACGACAACCGCACTATCCAAATGACTGACTTCAGCTACGCTGGCAGCGAAACTCAATACACGTTCTCATGGACGGGTGATAATATGCCAGCTGGTATGACCTTCAATTCAGTCAATGGTACCACCTCTGTCATTCCTAATGGCGGTCGCTATTGGCTCAAGGTCACCAAGAACAGCAATGCCGATTGTACTCTGACTAAGGAGATTTTCCTTACTCCTCAGCCCGAGATTGAGGTTGTGACTGTCAATGATGTCAAGTGCGCTGATGGCAACGATGGCTTCATCGAGGTCACCACGAACCCGACATATGATGACAAGACATTTGTCAACTATGCTACCAATGACAAAGTCTACGGGTACAGCTATACCTACGAGTGGAAGTACAACGAGTCGCTCGATGCGACAACCGAGCCTACTTCTTTCTCAGCTCTGCCTTCTACTGCCAAAACTGATGGCACTAAGCCTTACACCATCACAGGCCCTGCTGGTTGGTATCAGGTAACGACTAAGATCAACTACACTGATGGCAAGACCACCTATGACTGCTCTGAGTCTAAGGCAATCTTCCTCCCCACTAAGAAGATCGAGGCTAAGATAAGCCACACTGACATTGTATCTTGTGAATCATCTGCAAGAGGCTCTATCAATGTGCGCCCGACAGGTGGCACTGCACCTTACGTTGTTGAGGTTAAAGTTGCTGGCTCAAGCACATCCGACGCTGCCGCATTCATTGCGAACAATGTAGCCGAGAACGCTCTCGCCACCTTCAATGATGTTCCCGCAGGTCAGTACACTGTTGTCATCACCGACGCTAACGACTGTAAATACGCAGGTGTCAACAACGGTACAGATGCAGCCCCTGACTATGACGTTAATGTCAATATTCTTCAGACTGAGCAGATTGGCCTCTCGCCTGTGACAGTCTCAATGACTGACACCGGTGTCACTGGCTCTATCATCCTCTCTGTAACTGGTGGCAAGCCTGTCTCAGGCTCTTCGGACGCCGACTACAAGTACAGCTACCGTGTCCTCCTCCAGAACTCAACTACTGGTCAGTCTGATACCCGTAACTTCACGGATGTCGCCAAGACAAATGGCAACATAACCCTCGATAACCTCTCAATGGGTGTCTACTCTATTGAGGTCTTCGATGCAAATCCGCTCAGCAGCTCAACCTGCTCTGCTACCCTCGATCGAGTCGGTCTTGCCACTACCGTAACCGTCACTGACCCAGCCTGCCTCACCTCTGTTGATGGTAAGCTTGTTGTCAAGACTGATGGCCGACATGGCAACATTAAGGTTGTCCTGAAGAAGGATGGCGCTGATTTCTACGATGGAAAGGACTTCGCTGCAGGTGTCACCGATGCTACGGCAACTCCTCTCTATGACGGCAACCAGCATAGCATTACTTTCGAGAACCTCGGTACTGGTAAATACACCATTGAGGTTTCTGATGACTACATTGGCTCTGATTACGCAAATGCTGTAATCTCTGTATCTGAGATTGAACTCAAGTACCAGAAGTCTCTCACGGTCACTGCTGATTCTCATGTCGATGCCACCTGCGATGGCAGCTCAGACGGCTCTATTACCCTCTCTGTCGTCTCCAACGGCATCGCGGCTTCCAGCCTCTCATATGACTGGTATGCAATCAGTGGCGCATCACAGACCAGCTTCAATAAGTGGACTCGCAACGGTCAGACCTTCTCCGGCTTCCAGGCTGGCGAATGGAATGTACGAGTATATGACAAGACAAATGAGGCTTGCTACACAACCCTCGCAGCTCCTGTAACTCTTACTGATGACCCTGCAATCGACTTTGAGATTGCTGCTGACGATGCTTGCAGCACCTCACGTAAGATTAACGTAACCCTCAAGGGCGCTGAGTTCATCGCAGCCGTAACTAAGGCTGGCAGCACATATACTCTTGACTGGACAGGTACCGGCCGTACCGCAAATAGCAACTGGCAGTTCACTAAGAACACGACTGCTTACGACGGCGCGTCAGATACCTATGTCTATGGCTATGCCGAGAATGTCCAGAAGGGTGGTGTCTTTGACCTCCGTATCTACAACAGCAAGAACGGATGCGCAGAGAGCAAGAGCATTGATCTCTATGACGAGCTCACTGCTACTATCGCGTCTACAACCCCGATTGATCAGAGCCACAATGGTTCAGCTACTGTCGCCGCCCTTGGTGGTGATGGCAACTATACCTACACTCTCTACGCATATGATGCGGCTGTAACTGACTACACGACTCAGACCCCTGTTCAGAAGAAGCAGACCGCAAACAGCTTCTCTAATCTTGAGGAGGGCGACTACATTGTGCTTGTCGAGAGCAATGGTTGCACCACGCTCACCCCAAGCTTCACTATCGACGCCTACACTGGTCTCACACTCACTGTGACCGCAACCGAAATCTCTTGCGCAGGTGAGTCTGATGCCGACCTTACTGTTGTCGCAACAGGCGGTAATCGTGACTACTCATACCAGTGGGCTAAGTATAGCGGAACGACGGCTGTTGATATTGCTGGCGCAACAAAGGATAAGTTGACCAACCAGTCAGCCGGCACTTACCGCATCACTGTTGTTGACGCGACGGGCGCTACCGTCCAAAAGACTGTAACGGTTGCCGACCCTGTCTCTAACGACTTCCGCATCAATACTAATACTGATGTAGATTGCGATGGTGAGAATGGTGTCCTTAGCATCCGTTTCACTGACTCTGACCTCAACAAGGCTATCTTTGATAACAACGGCAATGGCGCTATCAAGGCAGAGTTGAATGTCGAGCCAACAAAGAATGCGGAGGGCAACAACTGGTCTGCTACCGGCTACATGTGGGATTCTACGACGGACCGCATGACAGTCTACTATGTCAAGGCTGGTGTCGCTCAGCAACGCACAATGGAGATTGTATGGGATGGCTCTCATGCTAATGATGACAAGTCAACTCCTCTCTCTCGTTCTGGCCTTATCAGTGGTGACTATGGAGTGACTATCTCTACCATTAAGACCTCTGGCGCGACGACCATCAAGAACTGCTCCGAGACCCAGAAGGTTACTCTTGTTGAGCCTCTCAATGTATCTGTAACTGTCGATGACAGCAACTGTGTCGGTCAGGAATCTGGCGCAATCGTGGTCGATGTCACAGGTGGCAACGGCAAGTATACTTTCGCATGGGATGATCTCGGTGGCGCATGGAGCAATGTCAACACTCGCTCAAGCCTTGGCGCAGGCACTTACAAGTTCCGTGTCCGCGACACCCGCAGCACCACGTCTTCAACTCGTGTCTGCTACTACTATGGTTCTAACACCTCTGTCGAGCCGACAACCGACGATGATTGGCAGTCGGTAACGATTGAGAATAAGAATAACTTCCAGATTGAGCTCACTCCGACCGATGTGACATGTTTCGAGGCTCAAAATGGTACTCTTACAGCCTCTGCAACTGGCGGCTCAGGTAACTACAGCTACGTATGGACTGGCGCCGGCGACGGCCTTGTCACAGGCACGACCGATCGCAAGACCCAGACAGGTCTCTCCGCTGGCACCTATCGTGTGACCATTACGGATAACGAGTACGGATGCTCAGACAGCAAGGAGGCCACCATCACAGGTCCCGATGCTGAACTCACTGTCTCTGCTTCTCACACTGATGCAAGCTGCCACAACTCGGATGTCACAACCACTAAGACTCAGAACGGCACAATCAGCCTCGCTGTCAATGGTGGTACACCCGCTGTTGTTAACAACACCAATGTATACTACTACAAGTATAATGCGCAGAACTGGCCCGCTGATGGAGACTTCTCTGCTTGGGAGCAAACTGTAGAGCTTAGCGCTACCACTGCTCGCAAGATTAAGTACAACGATGCGACCAATGGTCTTACCGAGAATTGGCCCGCCGGCTCTTATCTCATCTCAATCCGCGATAAGAACGGTTGTGAGAAGACTGTAACTGTTGTAATCGCAGAGCCCGATCCTATCACTTTCGACGCCTCATCTCAGAAGGTAACGATCAAGAATGGCAGCAATGGCTCTATAGCGATTACCAATGTCAAGGGTGGTATTCCCGCCTACACGCTCCAGTGGTCTGCGACTGCTTCTCCGTTCACCGCTATCGGTGAGTTCACTGACAGCTACACCCGTCGCAACCTCTCTGTCGGCACCTACTACGCCCGTATTGAGGATGTTAATGGTTGCCGCTCTGATGTTAAGGAGATTGAGGTTCTCGATAATGGCGCTCTTGCCATTGAGGTTCCCGCCACTGGTCTCTCAGACGTAGCTTGCTATGGCGAGGAGACTGGCGCAATCACTGTCAGGATTAAGAACGGTACTGCTCCTTATGATATCTATGTCGATGATGTCATCCAGCTCAGCCAATTCCAAGGCGGCTCAGATGTCGACCTCACAGGCTTCGGCGTAGGTACTTATGTTGTCAAGGTTAAGGATGCCACTGGCGCATCTGTTACTGCTGACCCCGTCACTATCAAGTACAAGGGCAAGCTTGACGACACCCGTGCTGCTCTCGATTTGACCCTCTCCGTCTCTTATCCTAACAAGCAAGAGGCTGTCTGCTACGGCAATCGTGAGGCTGGCATCAAGATGATTGTGACTGGTGGCGCACCAAGCTCAACCACTGGCGAGTATGCTAAGTACACACTCTCACCTGGCGCTGTCTCTGTTGAGAACCCGACTGCAAACGAGGATCTCTATTCTGAATACTACGGAGCAACCTCTACTAAGAACAGTCAGCTCTTCTCTGCTGGAACTTATATCGTAACCGTAACCGACGACAACGGCTGTATTGCACAGAAGTCTGTCGAGGTCAAGGGCTTTGACGATATCCAGATCAGCAACGAGGTAATCCGTCCCGTCTACTGCAAGGGTAATAATGATGGTGCTATCTCTTACATCGTTTCTGGTGGTGATGGCATATACGAGTACTCTTGGAAGGCTTTCAATGAGACGACTAATGACTACACTGATGAGGTCTATACCCTTAAGAATGGATCTAAGGCTCTCGTCGGCAACACTCAGAACCTCACTCAGATTGAGGGTGGTGAATATCAGGTTACCATTACCTCTGGCGGATGCTCCAAGAGCTTCACTTTCTCTGTAGCCGAGCCTAAGGCAGCCCTCACTGTTACTACAGTCGGCACCAACCCCTCTTGCTTCGGTCTCTCCGATGGTCAGATTGTTGCAAATGTGTCAGGCGGTACTGAGCCTTACACTTACGTATGGCGCACCAGCGCTGGAACCCGACTCAGCTCGACTACCAACCTCCAGACTGGTCTCGCTGATGGCAACTACACTGTCACTGTTACAGATGACGCAGGTTGCACATCTAACGCAATTACCACGACTCTCGTTCAGCCCGAGACCTACTACCTCGGCGTAATCAATGACATCAGCTGCGATGGCATGACGGCTAAGCTTGCCATTCTCTCTGATCTCAATGATAAGAACTCAATTGTTGACCTGACTAAGATTGGCTACTCTGTAACTTGGAGTGGCGCAAATCTCACGGCGAGTGAGCTTGCTGCTGTCAACCCGACTTCGGCTACCGATCTTGGCAAGTCAATTCTCTCGCTTGACGGTAACACGCGCACTGACAAGTCTACTGTCTATGGCACCATCTCTATCAAGATGACCAAGACGGGAGCTTGTGACATCAATCGTGATGTTACTCTCGTTAAGCCTCTCTCTGCTACCCACGTGGCCAATAACCCGACTTGCGATGGCGTCAACGACGGATCTATCACAATTATCCCCGATGGCGGCTCTGGCAAGTATACCTACCATTGGTACACTGCTAACGACGCGTCAACTGATGAGGATGCTACAGTCTCACAGGATGACTCTAAGTATAGCAAGATCAATACTGCCGAGGGCATAGCTGCTCGTTCTGGTCTCGGAACCGGTGTTCTCTACTATCGTGTTGAGGATACTCAGGCGCGTGACATCAATGGCAATGGTAAGACTGCTGATGATGGCACCTGTATGACCGACTATGTCCGCGTAAGCCTTGTCTCAGAAAATGGCTTTGCGGTTAAGGGTGAGAAGACTGATGTCTCATGCTTCGAGGAGCAGAACGGCATCATCTCTATCAACGTCCTCAACGGCTCTGGCAACTACAGCTACACTTGGTCTGGCACTGGCAGCGCGCTCAAGCAGAATGAGAATGTTCAGACAGGTCTCTCTGCCGGCCTCTACACTGTTGTTGTCCGCGACCGCGACTGGGGCTGCACCTATACTTCGCAGTTCACTGTCGGTGGCCCGACATCATCACTCAATATCTCAGCCAAGGTTACCAAGAATGTAACTTGCAACGGAGGCACCGATGGTGAGTTCTCGCTCTCCGTCTCTGGTGGCACTGCTCCATATTACTGGGCGTTCGACGACTCAAATGTCTCAACAACCCCTGGTGGCGCAAATGAGGTAACTGTTGCAGGTAAGGTCGATTTCAATGAGACCACTGGCAACTACACAGGCAAAGCAGGCAAGCATGTCCTCTATGTCCGTGACGCTAATGGCTGTCTCGACGCGGTCGAGGTCAATGTAACCGAGCCCGATGCCATCACGCTCGCGGCCTCTGCTACCAACCCGACAGCGCAAGGTGCGCATGACGGCTCTGTCTCTATCAATACGATAAGTGGCGGCACCGCTCCTTATACTCTCGCTTGGTACACAGGCTCTGTGGATGCTACAACAGGCGATTACGTTTGGACGCCTATCCCTGTCGGAACTAAGGCGGATGCATCTAATGCCTCTTCTACGACCATTAAGAATGACACTCGCATTGTTCAGGGCGTCGGCGCTAATGTATTCAGCGTCATCGTGACTGACAACAATGGTTGCGTAAGCGATCGTGAGATTGTCTCAGTAACCGATAATGGTGCTCTTGCAGCTACATTCTCAAGCGAGGATCCCCTCTGCTATGGTGAGAATGGCAAGCTCCATGTCCTTGTCACCAATGGTAAGGCTCCGTTTGCAATCTACGTAAACGAGGCTCTCTATCAGGAGAATTTCCAAGGCGGTGCTGAGGTTCTCATTGAGCGTCCTAAGGGCAAGTATACGCTCCGTGTAACTGATGCTGCTGGTGGCTCTGTCTCTTCTTCTGTACTTGAGATTGAGGCTACTACTCTTACTCCAGTAGAGGTTACCCTCACTCAGGGCGACATTCAGTGCTATGGTAATAACCTTGGCTCTGTCAATATCACAGCCAATGGCGGCACTCTCTCTGCGACGACCTCAACCTACACTGCTGTCCTTGCAAGCACAGGCGAGTCTTGGGATTTGACTCCCAATGTCACTAAGAGCATCGCTCTTGCTAAGGGTGATTACACGTTCACTGTCTCTGATGCTAATGGATGCTCTGTCACTAAGTCAGTCGAGGTTACTCAATATCCTGAGATTACCATTGACTACTCTGTGACTGGCGTAACCTGCACAGGCTCTTCTAACGGATCTATCGATATCACTGTCAATGGTGGCTCAGGTGACTATACCTATTCATGGGGTCGCTACACGCTCAAGTCTGATGGCACATATAGCCAGGTTTCTGGTGCTGATGCTCTCAGTGAGACGTCAGAGGATATCAACTACATCCCGGGCTGCCGATATGTCACTACTGGCGGAACTGAGACCCGTGAGGACTACTACTACCGTGTGACTGTAACCGACAATAGCAATAAGGTCGGTGGTGCAGGATGCTCGGCTACCTCTGATTACATCTATGTCCCCGAGCCCAACAAGATCTCTATTGTTGAGAGGCTCCACAACGACATAACTTGTAATGGTGCTGCTGACGGTCTCGTCTCTGTAACAGTCCGCGGCGGAACTCAGCCCTACACTTACCAGTGGTCTACTTCAACCGGTGAGACCCTCTCTTCAACCACCAACTCCATCAGCAACCTCTCTGCCGGCGTATATATGCTGACGGTGACCGACGCTAATGGCTGTCAGGATGTCAAGTATTACACCATTGATGAGCCTAAGGCCTTTAATGTTGTCCTCACTGGCTATCCTGATTGCAACGGTGAGCAGGCTTCTGCTGAAATCCGTGCTGTGGGTGAGAATTCAGCCTTCGACAACTCTGCAGCCAACTCATATGGTGGTTACACCATCCATTGGCGTGGTCCGAATGGTGAGGCTACTGACGCCTCTAACTCTACAACTGCTACAACTCTCAAGAGCGGTACTTACACCGTCACGATGACTGACAAGGCCAAGGCCTGCGCTGTCGTCATGACTCTCGCGGTACCCAAGAAACTTGAGATCCTTGATTACTCTGTTGTCGACCAGACATGCGCCGGCATCAATGATGGTGAGATTACTATCAATGTCTCTGGTGGCACTGGTGATTACTCTTACAACTGGGAGGGCATCAATGTCAACAATGACAATGGCAGCCATCAGGTCATGCTGCAGCAAGGCACTTATAAGGTTACTGTAACCGATTACACAGGCACTGGAACCAACCGTGCTGAGCACTGCACCACGTCTGAGCTTGAGATTAATGTCGGCAGCCGCTACGGCTTCGACGTAATCCCTGCCACATCAGATGTCTCTTGCTACGGCAATACCGACGGCACCATCAGCCTCTCTGTCAAGAATGGCTCAGGCGACTACACCTACGAGTGGAGCGGCTCAGGTTATGGCCTCGTTGAGGGCGCAAGTGGCCAGTCTGCTCTCGGTAAGGGTTCTTATACTGTTGTCGTTACCGATAATCAGCTTGGTTGCAAGGCGACAAAGAGCAATCTGGTAGTCAATTCTCCCAAGTCTGCACTCAATGTCGATGTCCTCGCTGTTGGCAACATTACCTGCCCAGGCACGGTCAAGGCCGGCAACGGTGGCTATGCTCAGCTCCGCATCACAGGCGGCACTCCTTATAAGGATGCCACAGGCAAGGAGTACTACATCATTAATGTCAATGGCAGCCCAGTCTCTTGCGACAAGGTAAGCTCTGGCCGCATCTATGCTGGAAATGATGCCAGCGCGACCAATGATTTCATCCTTGAGTTCAAGGGTCAGGGTGCAACGACCAACAGCCTCACTGCTGGTGATTACCACTTTGATGTAACGGACCTCAGCGGATGCACGGCAACGGCTGACATAACCATAACTCAGCCAGATCCTATCGCTGTCACCTACACAGTGACAAGCAGTACGAGCAAGACGGCCGATGACGCTGGCAACATGGTTGACACTGCCGATGGCACTATAACCATTAATGTTACTGGTGGTAATCCTAATGTCGGCACGCCTAAGTACCATGTCTACTGGTCTTACTCAGCTTCAACTGACGACCATGCTCAGGATGCAACCGAGGATGAGTTCAATGCTGCTACAGCGGATGCTTCTCTCAACGACGCATTCCAGCTCACAGGTCTCAAGCCTGGCATCTACTTCTATAAGGTGACCGACTACGCTGTGGCTACAACTGGTTGTGACCCCGTCTATGGCGCTATCGTTGTCAACGACAATGGCTTCTTCATGACCTATACTGTCACGGACAACCTTTGCTTCGGCGGACAGAATGGCCAGATTGCGGTCAGCCTCCATAATGGCGTCGCTCCTTACACGCTCTATCTCTCTGGACGTTCAAGCCAGACTAAGAATGGCCTTGACGGACGAGACATCTACTACTTCGATAACCTTGCAAACTACAACTACTACCTTACTGCTACCGATGCTAATGGCACCTCTATCACTAAGAAGATTGTTGTAGCCAACAAGGGTACTGAACTCAAGATTGATGTCCTCACTTCTACCATTGATTGCTTCGACGCCAATACGGGTGAGGTTACATTCTCTGTCTCTGGCGGTGTGACCGCCGGCAATCTTGGCACTACAAGCTACACTGTCTACATCGAGGGTGACAACCATACCGATGTGATGACTTGCACCGGCAACACTTCTGCCGATGACCTCAAGTTCAGTGACATACCCGAGGGAACCTATCACCTCCGCGTTGTCGACATGAACACCGGTACTCTCGCTTGCGAGGCGGTCAGCGGTGACTTTACACTCAGCCAGCATCACCTCTCTTACACAACCAGCACTAACGATGTTAGCTGCAATGGTGGTAACGATGGTGAGGCCTCAATTGAGGTGGCCGAGCTGCGTAACCCGACATTCCAGTGGTATGTCAAGATGAGCAGTGTGACCGAGGAGGCTTACAAGGCTATGACTGGCAGGTCCGATTACAACGGAAGCGCAACTTATGTTGAGTTGCCCTCTAATGTCAATGCGACTGCCAACACAAGCCACCTCTCTAATACCTACGCTGGCACCTATGCTGTCAAGGTTACACCTAATGGTGAGACCTGCAGCAAGACTGTTGAGGATATTGTAATAAGCGAGCCTGCCAACGCGTTGACCACTTCTCTCTACAAGGTCGATGCAACTGGTTGCGGCGATGCGGCCAACGGACGCATCCATGTTGTCGCAATCAACGGCACTGCTCCTTACACACTGACTCTCTACGGCGCATCATCGCCCGTCTCTGCTAAGAGTGAGACCGGTGACTACTGGTTCGAGAACCTCGCCGGCTCATCTGAGCAGCAGGGTGGGGTACAGTACCAGGTCGAGGTGATTGATGCTAACGGATGCCAATCTACTTTCGTTAAGACTGCCAACAATGATGATAATGGAATCGGCGCGGTTCGTATTTACCGCCCGGCTGAGCTCGCTATCTCATTGCAAGACTATGGCATGGCTTATACCGGTACTGCTGCCAACGGCACTGCTAAGTACTCTATCTCTGGTGGCACAAAGAACAACGCAGGTGTTTACAACTACCGAGTTACTCTCACGGGCGACGACTATGTCAAGTCGTTCACCGTCACCGATGTGACCACCTCTACCACGACAAGTGGCTCTACTACGGTTACCCACGCCTACACTGCGACAATCGCAGACTCTGACGGCTCTATTGATCCGACCACTGGTCTGCTCAGCATGATAAACCTGCCTGAGGGCAATTACACTCTGACAGTAACCGACGTCAATGCAATGCCGGTCACCTGTCAGGCTACTGAGACCTTCTCTCTCAGCCAGCTCCGTGTTTCACTCTCGGCTACCCAGCCTTCTTGTGAGACCCTCAAGAATGGTGTTATCAATGCGACAGTTTCTGGCTCTCTTGGTTATGACCTCTACTACAAGTGGGAGGTAAGCTCTGACGCGACGAGCGCAAATGACGCTTCCGCTACATGGACTACCGAGAGCGATTACGAGGGCCGTATCGTCCTCAATAATGTTGGCGAGAAGTGGTACAGACTGACTGTTACCGAGGCTACGACTAATGCTCAGGCCGTCGCTACAATCCAGCTCAAGTACCAGAAGCACCTCTCGCTTGAGGCTACTAAGACGGATGTCACTTGCAACGGCGCTGACGACGGCACTATCACGGTCTCTGTCCTCAATAACCTCGCTCCAAGCTATGACACCTACACGTTCAAGTGGACAGGTGCTGTGGCCAACATGCCTAACAGCAACAAGGTGACCGGCCTGAAGCCCGGCAACTACACTGTCGTCGCTACCGACGCTGACGGTTGCTCTATTTCCAGCACGCTCTATGCCGAAACTCTCAGCAGCACTGTTGCTACTGGTGAGACCATGAGCAAGCAGGAGGCGTTCAAGAACAAGTTCAGCATCGATGAGCCGAACGCCATCACCTTCATGCTCTCTTCTGAGACTGTGGATTGCTCTAACTTCAACAAGACTATCCATGTCGAGAACCTCCAAGGCGGCACCGCTCCTTACAATTACATTTGGAGTGGCCCAAGCCGAGTAACAACCGACACTAACGGTGATGCTACAAACCTCACCAAGGGTGGTACTTACTCGCTCACTATCTCTGACGCTAACGGTTGCGAGGCCTCTAAGACCTACGACCTCATTGAAGACTTCACTGTTACCCCAGAGTTGACTAATGTCAGCTGTGCCGGCGATGCCACTGAGTCTGCAAATGACAACAACCGCACTCAGGCAACCAGCAGCAACGATGGTAAGATCTCTGTCACTGTGGCAGGTGCTACCAACGTCAGCTACAATTGGTTGATGCTCCGCAAGAAGGCCGATAGTGACGCCGACAATAAGAAGGTTCTCCATGAGGATCCTAATGCGTCTGGCCACTATGACGTCATTGATAACGACGCCTCAGTCTCTTATGAGGTCAAGTACTATGACGAGAATGGCAATGCTCTCAGCTCTGGCGTGGTCGGTGACTACGCTCTCGAGATCATGGGTCAGACTCAAGCCTCTGTATCTAACCTCGCCAAGGGCAAGTACTTCGTCCTTGTTACAGGTGATGATTGCACCAAGCTCGAAGGCCCGTATGAGATTACCGAGCCCGAGCTCCTCAAACTTACTGCAACTCCTGGCGATGTTACCACATGCAGCGGAGACCCCAGCGGCTTCATAACTGTTCAGGCTGTCGGCGGAACTGCGCCTTATGAAATATACTTCATCAACGGTGAGGATAACCCGACTGTCTCAACCCGCACAGGTTACTACGTATTCAATGGACTTGCCGCTCAGACCGGTGTCTACAAGTTCCGTGTAACCGACGCCAACGGATGCATTTACCCTGCTAACGGCGACTTCATCAGCGTGGATGTGGCTGAGCCTAACCAGCTCTTGCTCTCACTCTCGCGCTACCAGTATGCTCAGCAGGATAAAGATGGTGCTAACACTTCCCTTGTGATTGGCAAGGATGGTTATCTCAACGGCGAGCTTGAGTTCAACATCAAGGGTGGTCTCAAGTCTAACGGTAAGTATAACTATCAGATCGTCCTCACTGGCGCCAACGGCGGCTCTAACTACACGAGCGTAAAACGTCCTGAGCCTAAGCTCGATGCCACGACAGGCGATGAGGTTGGCAATGACTACGTCTGGTATGCTAATTCAGCAACCACAAGTGACGATGACGAGTTCCTCAACTGGTCTGTCCTCACTCCTGGTGACTACACTCTCACAGTGACCGACCTCAACTCGGTTGAGCATTGCAAGACGAGCAAGACGTTCACCATCAGTGCGCTTGAACTCACTGAGACCATTGAGCAGCCAACCTGCTCAAGCAGCGAGGGCGACGGCGTCATCTCTATCGAAGTCACTGGCAACTCAGGACGACTCAGCTACGAGTGGTATCAGCTCGATGGCAATGGTGTCTGGGCTAACCTCACCAACTTCTCCGGCTATAAGGTTGTCAACGCTCTCAAGCCTGGCACCTATAAAGTAGTCGTCGAGGATGCCGGAACTGCCGATCTCGGTGGTAAGGTGACTGACAAGAACTATCTGGTTCGCACATTCACTCTCGACAATAGCAAGAGCATCGACTTCGGTACTCCAGCCATTGTCCAGCCTACCTGCTATGGTGTCAATGATGGCTCTATCAAGCCCGTCGTCATCACCGATGGCTCTGTCGATGCGTCAACCCTCTCTTATTTGTGGACAGGCGTAGGCGGCTTCGGCAGCACGAGCAAGGACATCTCTGGCCTCGCTCCTGGTGACTATGTAATCACTGTCACCGATGCCGATGGATGTTTCAAGCAGGCAACATATAACGTCCCGGAGACTCCCGAACTCAAGTTCAGCCTCTCTGTCGACAACATCTGCGACCCTGACACCCGTGTTATCAATGTGCTTGACGCTAATGGCAATGCTATTGACATGAGCGCGGCAACGCCTTCAATCGAATTTGGTGGCACGCCTTACACAGTCACGGGTACAAGCTTCTCTGACCTCACAGGTCGTTACTTCTATCAGTGGACGGGCGACTTGAGCTCTAACTTCACTTGGGATCCCAAGACTAACGGCTTTGTAGCTTCTGGTCTTGACAATGGTGGTGTCTTCACTCTCACCATTCGTGATAGCAAGCTCTGCTCAGTAAGCCACACCACGGAGACAATCCCAGCGCCAGTGACCATAACATCTGATCTCACCAACATTGCTTGCAACGGTGAGAACACAGGTTCTATTGATATCACGCCTAAGGGCGGCTTTGGCAACTACACCTACCAGTGGTACAACGGCAAGGGTTCTGTCGGCGCAGACAATGTGACCATTGTTGATGCTGATGGTAACGCACTCTCCGCAATAGCCAATGCTGCTACTCAGGATATCATCCTCCAGCCTGCTGGTGACTACACTGTGGCCATCACAGATCAGGATGCCGATGGCGCATGCAAGAAGGTCTATACCTTCAACTTCACGCTCACACAGCCTGCTCTGCTCGATGCTACTCTGACGCCAATCAGCGCCTCTTGCTATGGTGCGGCGGACGGCTCTATCTCGCTCATTACAACGGGCGGTGTCGCTCCCTACACCTATACTTGGAACACAGGTTCGCAGATCGTGACCATGGACGAGTCTAAGATCACAGGTCTTGCTGCTGGCACCTACTTCGTCACTATCACCGATGCCAATGGTTGTGTGACTGACAAGAGCGCTGAGATACTCCAGCCTGCCGACATCAACTTCTCTCTCTTCGTTGACGAGGATGTCGATTGTGACGGCACCAATGGCAAGATGACCATCAAGGTCGGTGGACAGACTCCTTCTTGGACCAAGGGTGTAGACTTCACCACCATCACTTGGGCCGGTGCGTCTAACCCGCAGCAGGATGTCCTCACTAACGATGGCTTGACCACAGGTACATATATTGTAACCGTCCGTCAAAGCGCGACTTGCTTCCACTCAGAGCAATACACATTCGGCAAGGCTCTCCAAATTGTCAGCTCGAATGTCGAGGATAATGCTTGCTCTGGCATGCGCACGGGTACTATCACTCTCAAGGTCGATGGTGGCTCAGGCGACTATGACTTCGCATGGGAGGCTTATGGCACTTCAAGCAAGGTTGATGCTGACGGCAACTCAACTGCAATTGAGAACAGTGGCATCAATAACGCTAACGGAGCTTATCAGGCAGGTCTCCAGGCTGGCTACTACTTCGTGACCATAACTGACAAGACCAAGGTCGGTCACGATGGCGCTAACTGCTCAATAGTTGGTGGCCCGTATCTCGTCGGCAACCACACGACTCTCAGTGTCATAACTACAGATGGCGTTGAGCAGTGTGTAGGCTCACTTGATGGTGTCATAACTGTCAATGTCAATGGCGGCAGCGGCAACTACAAGTACACATGGTTCGGTGACGGCCGTGGCATCGTTGATGGTGCTAAGGATCAGTTCGCCCTCAGCCGTGGCAACTATCAGGTGACCGTGACCGATGTTGATAACAACAACTGTTCTGTAACCAAGAGCGCTAAGGTTGATGGTTCAACTAAGGCTCTTGCTCTCAATCTCGCCGGCGTAACTGACAACGACTGCTACAATGGCGAGAAGGGTCAGATTAAGGTCAACGTCGAGGGTGGTACGCCAAGCTCACGCGAGCTGACCGATGGATCTGCTTTCGAGTTCTATTCTTACTCATGGAATCACAAGAGTGGTACTTTCGAGATTGAGAATGGTCAGCCGATCTTCGCTTCTATCAACAATGACGGAAGCAACAACGACAACCTCCCCGCTGGCGACTACTACCTGACAGTAACCGATAAGTTCGGTTGCACAGTGTCAGAGCGTTACACCATTGCCCAAAATGAGGCGATAACCTCGGTCAATGAGGTTACCAACCTCGTCAAGGTTGATGAGAATACCGGTGCAATCCGCATAACCAATATCTCGGGCGGTGTCTATCCTTACGTCATCACCTGGAAGTATCTGCGCGATGCAGAGGGTAATGCTATTGACGCTGCTAAGCAGGATGTCAAGGTTTCTGACCCATATACCGCGACTGGTCTGGCGGCTGGTTACTATGAGTACACAGTGACTGACGCTAAGGGCTGCGAGAAGACATTTGGTGCAACTGTCAGCAACAACGGTGCGCTCAACGCTGTCATTGAGGTTGAGACCAACGTCCTTTGCTATGGTGAGAGCACGGGTGTCATCAAGGTGACCATCAATAATGGCCATGCTCCTTACTCAATTGCCCTCAACGGTAAAGTCCTCACTAACGATTACGCTGGCGGTACTTATCGCATCCGTAACCTTGCCGCCGGCAGCTACACTGTACAGCTGACTGACAACGCTGGCGCAACCCTCAAGGCTTCGCTCGTGGTCAACTCTCCTGCTGCCGAGCTCAAGATGACTGTCCTGCAGGTTGACAAGGCTTGCGATGGCAATGGTGACGGCAACTCAAAGGCTCTTGTCCTTGTCTCTGGTGGTTCTCCTCTCGATTACGACGAGACTGTCGCCAACTCTGGCAAGTTCACTGTCTACTGCAACAATATGTCTGGCGAGGCTACCTATGGTAAGGTTACTTCAGATGCCTCTGTCCTGACTAACACTGCCCTCAAGAACCTGTATGGTACCACGTACCAGCACCTCTTCACCGGACTCTCAATCAACAACTACAACTTCTCCGTCACTGACGGCAATGGCTGTGTTGTCTCCGAGTTCGTCCAAATGGAGGAGTATGAGCCTCTTGTCATCAACACGGTTGAAAAGATTGACAACCTCTGCCATGGTGACAACAACGGTTCTATCGATGTCAGGATTGATGGCGCCAAGACTCCAAGCTATGCATGGACAGCTTCTGACCTTGACGGCTCGGCTCCGCTCGAAACCTCTTACAAGGATGAGATTGCGGCTAAGAACACCAACAAGCTGACTGACCTCCTCTCTGGCAAGTACCATCTTGTGGTAACCCGTGATAATGAGGATGCAGACCTAGTTCTCCTTGGTGACGCTTCAAGCTCTTGCTCTGTCGAGACCGACTACGTCATTGACGAGCCTGTCGCAATAACTGTCACGCCTACAATCTACCATGTCACCACATGTAATGGTGATGCCAATGGTCAGATTATGGCCAATATCCGTGGTGGTGAGGCTCCTTACACGGCTACCCTCTACAACACCACGTCTCCGACTGAGAAGACTGTCCTGACAGTCTCAACAAGCTCAGTCACGTTCAGTGGTCTCGCTGCTGGAAACTACAACCTTGAGATTACCGATGCTAACAACTGTCAGGCGGTTCCAAATGACGGCGTAAGCACCAACCCGCTTGTGATTGACCAACCTAAGGCTCTCTCAATCGACAACCTCACAACGAGCATCGATTGCAACGAGGCTGATGGCAAGATTACGTTTGAGGTCAATGGCGGATTGCTCAAGAAACTTTCAGGTACCGCATGGACGGCTATCTCAGAACCTGAGTATGAGATTGTCATAACAGGTCCTGCCAACGACAATAACGCACGAGGCAGCTGGACATTCGGCAATGCGCCTGATTTCACCAAGGCAGGCGATGTCTATACTCTTGCAGACCTTAACGAAGGCACTTATGTTTTGACTGTCAAGGATAAGAACTCGACGGATCTCAACAAGTGCGCTAAGGTTGAGACAATCAACTTGAGCAATGTCCATGTGGCTGGTACTCTTACTCAGCCCACTTGCGATGGCATCAATGATGGACAGATCAATATCGTTGTCTCTGGCAACCAGGGTGACGTCACATTCCTCTGGCAGATGTATGACGAGGAAGGCAAGCAATATGTCGACCTTGCGTCCGACATCAAGAACATGCAGAATGTGACTGCCCTCTCTGCTGGCAAGTACCGTGTGATTGTCACCGATAAGGGACGCGGCTCGGCTCCTGACTTCTGTCAGGCTACTTCTGAGTTTGAGCTCACCTTCATCAATGACATCAATGTCGAGCTTACCGCTCAGGCTGAGCAGTGCTTCGGTGCTAATGATGGTCAGATATTCATCAAGAAGGTCAATGGCGTAGTTGATGAGAGTCTGCTCTCCTTCCTCTGGACAGGTAGCGGCTTCAACAGCACGAGCCGTAACCTCACAAACCTCGCTCCTGGCCAGTACAACCTGACCATGACAGACAACTCAACAGGTTGCCAGACTAAGAGCAACGTTGTTGTGCCTGCCGCCCCCGAGGCAATCAAGATTGAGCTTGATGACAAGACGATTGCCGCCAACGAGGCTGATGCTGACTACTATAGCCACCTCGTTACTGCAACTGTCACTGGTGGCGCAGGTGGATATATCTGGTACACCACAGGTACAGCGTCAGACCTCACTTGGAGTGATATCTCTACTTCTGCCGATAAGGTTGAGAAGACTATCACTGCCGACAAGGGTGGCGAATATGTCCTCACTATCCGCGATGCGCATAACTGCCAAGCCACTGAGTCTATTACCGTGGCTGATCAGCTCACGCTGACGGGCGAGGTGACCAACATACTCTGCAATGGTGGCAATGCCGGCGCAATCTTCACAAAGGTCGCTGGTGGCTCTGGCAACTACTCTTACAACTGGACTGGTGTTCTCGCTGATGGCGTAACCGCGGCTGTCATTGACCATGCCGACGAGGCCAACATCAGCCAGCTTGAGGCTGGTACTTACACCCTCCATGTTGAGGATAAGTCAACCGACATCAAGTACGCAGCGGCTGGTGTGACCACCTTCATCGAGAGGACGTTCACTGTAACTCAGCCGACTGAGATTGAAATCAATGGTACAGTTACCCACGTAACGTGCTCCGCTGCCGGCGATGGACAAATCTCTGTCACTGTAACGGGTGGTGTCGCTCCCTACACCTATGACTGGGGTGAGGTTGTCGGCCAAAGCACGGCGACTATCTCTGGCCTCAACCAGGGAACCTACACTGTCACTGTAACCGACAACAATGGTTGCAAGGCTCAGCAGTCGTTCGATGTCTATGAGCCTGGTGAGATTGACTTCGAGTTGCACCTCGTTCAGGATATCACTTGCGACGGTGATGGCGCAGCCCTCGAAATCGGCTACACCGACAAGGCGGGCAACTACACCTCTGGCGCAATAAGCGGTGGCTGGGCTTATGCAGTCAATGGAACGACTGGCAAGCTTGAGCCTGCTACTCCTACCTTCAAGATTGATTGGAGTGGTGAGGGCGTAGCTAATGCTACTCCAGTCGCAACTGATGCTGCTGGCAATGTACTCAGCTACTCTGACCTCACAAGTGCATACTCAGGTGTCTATCGTGTGACTGTAACCGATGCGGCCGCTGGCCACAATGGTTGCTCTCTCACCAAGACCTACACCTTCCCGACTCCTATCAAGGCCTCTGTCGAAAGCATTACCACAGAGACTTGTGATGGCAAGTTCGATGGTACTGTGACTGTCAGTGTCTCTGGTGGACGCACTCCTTACACCTACTTGTGGGAGACTGAAGATGGCGCAGGCCTCAGCGAGACCAGCGCTAACCAGGTTGGCCTGAAGGCTGGTACTTACACCTTCACTGTCTTCTCTGCTGACTATAAGGCAGCGACCTATGATGCTGACGGCAACATTCTCACTCCTGAGCTGGGCTGCAAGCGTACCATTGAGAACATCGTGGTAGGCAAGGCTCGCGAGATCAGGATCGATGAGAAGATTACCGATGTCAAGTGTCTCGGTGGCAAGGATGGCGCAATTGATCTCACGACCATCTCTGGCGGCTCTGGCAAGTATGACTTCCTCTGGGTCGGCACTGCTGACGGACTCGTCCCGACGCAACGTAACCAGAGTGGCCTCAGCCGTGGTCAGTACACTGTCACCATCACAGACCGCACCTACGGTTGCGTAGTCACCAAGAACTACACTGTCGGCGGTGCCGATGAGAAGCTCTTGATTGACAAGATTACTGTTGGCAATGTCCTCTGTAAGGATGGCACTGGTGTAACTACTTACTCTTACACCGATCAGACTACCCACACGACATACGCTGTAACCTTCGATGCCGCCACTGGCAAGTACACTTATAACAATGGCACAGCCGATGTTGAGGTTGCTGCGGCAGATGTGACTGTCAGCACAGATGTTGACAAGAACTATGGCACAATCGAAGTATCTACTGTTGGTGGCGTTCCCGCCTACACCTACGATTGGAGTGGTGACGGCACCAACTTCGGCCACTCTAATAAGGTGACCAACCTCAAGGCTGGCAAGTATCAGGTGACAGTAACTGACCATGTCGGTTGCCAAATCACCTCCGATATCATCGAGGTCACCGAACCTAAGTACACTCTCACTGCCTCTGTCGACAATGACGAGATTGTCAACGTCAAGACCAACGGCGGCAATGATGGTGAGATTACGGTTCGCGTGGCTGGTGGCACAGGCTCTTACAACTACACTTGGACCAAGACCGACGATGACACTTATGTCTTCAACCCGTCAGCTTCTAACCGCAGCCATATCACGGGCCTCACGGCCGGCTACTACAATGTAGTTGTCAACGATGAGAACGGCTGTCAGGTAAGTGTGGAGAATGTCCACATCTCCGAGCCTGGCGAGAAGCTGAGCGTAATTGTAGCGCACACGGATGTCGAGCCATGTCGTGGTTCTAACAACGGAACCATCGATGTCGATGTCCATGGTGGTGTCATCCCTTACACCATTGTATGCCGCGATGGTGAGGGCAACATCATCAAGCGTGCTACTAATGTAAGCTCGCTCAACATTACGGGTCTTGGCTCTGGCTTCTACACTATTGATGTGACCGATGGCAACAACATCAGCTTCGGTACTCAGTATGTGACTATCGTTGAGCCTGAGACGCTCACTCTCAACAAGGATGTTGTTGCCAACATTGAGTGCTATGACGCCAACACCGGCTCATTCACACTCTCTGTCGATGGCGGCACTGTAATCCCTGACGCTGCTGATAACACTAAGACTTCTCTGCTCAGGAATTATCAGATAACTGTCACCGGACCTAACGGCTTCAACGACCAGTACCAAGGCTCGCAGAAGACCTACACGGACCTCCACGCCGGTACCTATTACATCACAGTCATTGACGGAGGCAAGACCGACGCCAATGTGGCAGACAACAGCTTCGATGTTAACAACGATTGCTGGCTCACTGATGTGGTCGAGTTGACTCAGCCCGAGGCCTACGTTGCCTTGAGCAAGGTCTCTACCAAGTCTGACTTCTATGCCTGCGCCGATGACGAGGTTGAGCTCAAGCTCATTGTCTCAGACTGGGATGTCACTAAGAAGCCTCTCAAGGTTGTTGTCCGTGAGAATGATGCTAAGAATGGCGTACCTACCGACTATGATGCCGACAACCTGGATAACAACACCAGCACCGACATCATCCACACGGTAACCACAAGTCCTTATATCTTCAAGGTTAAGAGGACCACGACAAGCACCTTCCGCATCGTCAACATCTACGAGAACGACGCTAACTGCGGACGTGGCACATTCGACACCGAGGCTGAGGTCGTAGAGTACCGTCCTCGTCCTACGGGCTACATCCATGGCGATAACGAGATCTGCCTCGGCGGATATGTTGACGCTACCATTGACCTTACGCCAACTGACGGCAGCCAGTCTCCTTGGACGGTGGTTGTCTCTGATGGCCAGATTGATGAGCAGCTCGTAATCTCCGAGACTCCTTACACCTATCGCTACACCCCGCGTGAGGCTACTCCTTACACGGTTGACCAGACGACAGGCGAGAAGATCGCTGGTGACCCAATCAAGCTGCAAATCATCAGCATCAATGACCAGTATTGCGAGGCTCGCAATGATGGCTATGATGACGCTGCCGGCACTTGGGAGCATCACGACATGACTGGCGCTGCTAATATTGTTGTCAACTCTATCCCGTCTATCGGAATGACTGGCAGCACTACTATCTGCAAGGGCGAGTCTACTAACCTCGTCTTCACAGTGACCGGCGGAACGGCTCCGTTCACCATCACTTACTATTATGAGGATCCTACCACCGGACGCGAGATAGCTAACACTATCACCGAGAGCTATGGTGAGCAGCAGAGGGATAAGAATGGCAACCTGACTGATGTCTATGTCATCAAGCAGAAAGTCTCTCCGTCTGTCACGACCGAGTATCACGTACGCGGCATTGTCGATGCCAAGAACTGCTACCCGGATGTCAACACGGCTTATGATGATGTGGCGACTGTCTACGTCAAGGAACTCTCAGACCGTCCTTCTTCAATCGTTGGTGACGACATCGTCTGCCAGGGTGCTGAGGGCATTGTCTACACCACCAACAAGGTGGCTTCTGCTACTGGTTATAAGTGGACTGTCCCGACGGGCATTACCATCATAACTGGTCAGGGTAGCAACACAATCTCCGTCAACATTGGTCAGAACTTCCAGAGTGGCGAGATTGGCGTTCAGACCCTGAATGACTGCAACGAGAGCCAGATGCTCACCATCCTCGTCTCTGCCAACTACTTGCCTAAGTTCCAGATGACTACCGAGGATACCGGAACTGACGGTCTCGCTTACGAGAATGACGGTGTAACTCTTGCTGTCAACGATGAGGGCAAGCAGCTCTACTACGTCATCGATGAGGACGACAACAAGACCTATGGCAAGGACGGCAGGGTGATGTACTCTAACGTTATCCGTAGCGCTGGCAACGCCTTCGGCTCTGAGGGCAAGGTTAAGTTCTGTCAGGGTGAGGAGGCTATCCGCTTCAGCATCCCGCAGATCAGCTACGCGAGCGAGTATGAATGGAGTCTGCCCACTGGCATGCGCATTGTCAATGGCGCTGGAACTTCATCCATCCAGGTTAACGTCGAGGAGTATGTGACACCTCTCGTTGGTGAGGTTAAGGTCCGAGCCAAGAACAGTTGCGGCAATGGACTTTGGAGTAAACCTCTTGAGGTCTCAATCAATCAGAAACCGAAGATTGATGCTGGCTCTGACATGACCTACTGCCCGTCTAAGGGTGATCCGACCATTGTCATCACTCCGACAACTAAGCAGTCCGACTTCTCTGCTGATATGCAGATTGAGAGTGTCTGGTCTGTCATTGGTGGTGGCTCAACCTTTGCCGATGGCGCACGCACCTCAACTGATTGGTCTCCAACTGTCAAGAGCGAGTCTCTCACTCAGAACAACAATACCTATCAGTGGACTGTAACTGATGTCAACACTGGCTGCTCTGCAACCGATGAGGTCATCATCCGAAACCTCGATGTTAACACGAGCACCTCTGTAGTCAACACTATCATCTGCGATGGCACTGCCGAGATTCAGGCATCTAACCTGCCGAGCGATGTTGAGGGCATCTCTTACACTGGTCTTTGGACTGTTGTCGGAGACCGTGAGCAAGGTGTCGTAATTGAGGATGCTAATAGTCCGCGCACGTTCATCAGGAACCTCAGCCGTGGTGAAACCAAGCTTGTCTGGACCGTAATGGCCAACACTTGCCCCACCACCTCAGAGATTACTCTTAACAACAACGAGCCTGACTACCCTGTCATCAAGGTTACTTACTCCAACAATGGTGGTGAGCACACCTCGACAATTTACGACGGCGTCTCTAATGACGAGCGTGTCACCTATGATGATGTTCACAACCAGTATCGAATCGTAGTCTGCTCGCCAGATGTCAAGTTCGAGGGCTGGCACGTGAAGGATGTCGCTCTCCTCAAGGATAGCGATGAGACCAACGACTACGACAACTCTGATGCTATCTTCGGTGCCAACCAGACTATCCTCTGGGAGCACATCACCGGTGGTGGCTCATTCAACGGCTCTGATCTCGAAGAGAAGGCTGTGACCGAGATGAAGGGTCTCACCTGGGGTGACAACGTTGTCAACCTCGTTGTCCGAAACGGCAACTGCACCGAGAGCATCTCGCTCAACCTCTACTATGGTAAGCTGGAACTCTTCGCTGGCGCTGACGCATCTACTTGCGATGGCACTTACCAGCTTGATGCGACCATAACTGACATACCCGATGGTGCTATATCCAAGTGGTATAACTACGATCCGACTTCAACCGATCGCTCTATCACCGGTGTCGCTACATTCGACGACGCTACTCTCTACAATGCTAAGCTTACCGACATCAAGCATGGCGCACAGACATTCTACTGGGCTGTCGATGTCGAGGGCTGTATGAGTGTAGATGACGTGACCATTGTCAACAATGAGGTTGACGACGCCATCGTTACCGAGAAGGTGATGAGCATGTGCGACGGCCTCATCAAGGACCTCATGATCAAGAAGAACCTCAATTCGCAGAAGTCTGCTGGCGAGGATGATTATGAGACCGGCTCTTGGTCTATCGTCAAGGGTTATGCTGAGTTCGGACACTATGACTACGAGATTGACGACAACGGCAAGCCAGTCTATGAGAACGGCGAGCTGAAGTACAAACTCGATAAGGATGGTAACCAGATCTGGGTCAACAGCCCCGACTATGCCGAGCCTTATGTCAAGATCCGCAATGTCGGTCGTGGCGAGAATATCTTCAGATACCGTATCTCTTCTAAGGAGGGCGGCTGCTCTAAGTCTGACATCGTGACTGTAACCAACTACTCAATCGATGTTGACGCAGGTGATGACCGCACAGTCTGCTCGTCACAGGTACAGCTCCATGCCAAGACCCGTGGCTACGCCAAGCAGAGCTGGAGTGCTTACAACTCCACCTTCAACCTCAGCAGCGAGGATATCAGCAATCCTGACGCTTGGATTGGTGGTATCAAGCCTGGCAACAACTACTACGTCTGGACTGTGACTGAGAATGGTTGTGCTTCAAGCGACACTGTCCTCATCACAAATAACACTCCGCAGTTCATCAACTCTGACATTGTCGTCTCTGGCGATAGCATCACGTTGATACCGAACTACACGAGGGTTACTGCTAACGATGAGACCACCATTACCGGTGCTGCTATCAAGCCTGGTTATGGTACTGGTAAGTGGGAGCAGTCTATCGGTGGCGGTGTCATTGGTACACCAAACAACGTCACTACGACAATCACAGACCTCGATAAGGGTCTCTCACAGTTCAAGTGGGTTGTTAGCAACAACGACTGCCGTGTCACTGGTACTTACAGCATCATGAACGGCACCACGCAAGCAGCCAATGCCGGTCTCGATGTCTTTGACCTCTGTACCGACGTCTACACGTTGCAGGCGAATGGACCATTCAACGGTGTCGGCCAATGGAGCGTAGTCGAGGGTTCCGCAACGTTCGATAACAAGCGCGAGCCTCGTACACGAGTCACTGGTCTCCAGAAGGGCAAGAACGTCCTCCGCTGGACCATCACCTACAATGGCAGCGTCTCTTCTGACGAAGTTGAGCTCTGGAATATGAGCGTGACTGCGGCCGATGCAGGCATTGACCGCACAGGCCTCCAGTCTATCTGTGGTGACGAGCTTGTCATCCAGGGCAACGAAGTCAAGGAGGGTTCATACAAGGTGACCGATGAACTTGGCAATGTGAAGGATGTCATAACGACGCTTCATGAGTGGACGCTCATCTCAGGTTCAGGCTCATTCTACTTGGATAAGACCTCCGAGCAAGTCATGATCGACGCCAATGGCGAACCGACTCTTGATGACGAGGATAAGGTCAGGGATATCATCTGGCTTGATCCTGATGCAGTTGACGCTGACACCTACAACGCGTTCCTGTCTGACCAGACCAAGTATGCCAAGTACTGTCGCAACCCGCTGGTTAAGGGTCTCAAGCAAGGTTCTAACACCTTCATCTATAAGATTTCTAACAAGTACTGCTCTTCAACAGATACTCTTGAAATCTATAATGACCGTGCTGACGACGCTTGGGCTTGTGGCCTCGGCAATGTTTGCGACTCGCTCTTCACTTGCGACGGAACAATCGACTTGACGCCTAACTCGCCGACCTATGGTACTGGCGCATGGAAGGTTGCTTCCGGCGGTTCGGCCAAGTTCTCTGGCAACCATGCCTATGATTTGGCTCCTGGCATCAACACCCTCATTTGGGAGATTACGACCGAGAAGGGTGGCGATTGCACCACGAGGAGTGAGGTTCTCGTCATGAACAATGCTCCTACCGAGGCTGACGCCGGACCTGACGATCCTCTGACCGTCTGCGGTTCTCAGTCTGTCCTCTCTGGTAACAAGCCTATGTACTACACCCGCGCTTACTGGGAACTCGTTGAGGGTTCTGGTCAGTTCGTCCGCAAGGATGGCAAGGGTGAGGATATGACCACCGACCTCTTCAGTGAGGATGCCAAGGTTGTCTATCGCAAGGAGACTACGACAGACGCTTCTGGCAAGGAAATTGTAACCGAGTACTATGACCACTATGGTGATGATGGTTCAGTTCTCTTCTGGCAGAACATTACAAGCGGCAAGTATTACCGCTACCAGAAGGATGCAACCGGTCACGAGACTGACGTTGTCGAGGAGCTTGTCTACACGACAGTTCAGAAGTCGACGACCTACGCTGGCGAAAAGGTCACCTATGAGGATGCTGAACTCACTGTCGGTGGAGTTGTGGTCTACACTTGGGCTCACAACTATGACGCTACCCACTCAAAGAAGACCACCGGTGTTCTTGTTGACCGCGTCTACCTCCGCCGAGGTGATGGCACCGACAACCAGAACCTTACTGTCAATGGTCTCGCGTTTGGCAACAACCGCTTCCGTTGGGTCATTGAGAATGGTACGGGTGATCACGTCTGCCGCTCTACGGATGAGACTGTCTTGAACAACATCTTCATCCAGGCTGTAGCTGGTTCTGTCGCACCTCTCTGTACTGACACTGTGCGCCTTACTGCCAATAACCCGGCACCTGGCGTGGGCATCTGGAGCATCGCTCAAGGTCAGGGACGTGGCCACTTCGAGGACTCTGGCGATCCGCACACCATTGTGCGTGACCTCGGTCAGGGCAAGAACATCCTCGTCTGGACTGTCAACTACCTTGAATGCCCGAGCACTGATACTGTCGAGGTCATCAACAACCGTCCGACACCTGCCAACGCAAGCACGCAGACCGCTCGCCTCTGCCAGACCAATGAGGTGATTGTGACTGCAGATCCTCTTGCCGAGTTCAGTGCCGACAGTGATACTCAGGAGTATGGTTCTTGGGCCGTAGCCGAGGGCGCAGGCGACATCGTCAGCCCCAACAGCTCGACCACCAAGATCAAGAACATACCGTTCAACACCTACGGCAACCGTTACCAGTGGCGTGTATACCGCGTCTACAACAAGAACTTCACTTGTGTGGACTACGATGACGTGACAGTCTACTATGACAAGATTGAGACCGATGCCGGCGCCGACGCTGTAATCTGCGGCACGGAGTATAACCTCCAGGCGACATCGGCAGGTGCTGGTAAGGGCGAATGGTCAATCATTGGAGCGGCAAGCGCCGGAACATTCGATGACAAGACCAACCCGTCGTCTAAGGTAACCAACCTCGCTGTCGGGTCTAACATCCTCCGTTGGACTGTGACCTATGAGGGTTGCGAATCTTATGACGAGGTTAAGATCTACAACGGTAACCCGAGTGCTCCGTATGCCGGCAACACAGGCTCCATCTGTGTGACTGAGATTGGCGGCGACGAGAGCTTCACCCTCAGCGCCTCATCTCCTGAGATTGGCGTAGGACACTGGCTCACCATGGTCGGCTCTGCTGACTTCGATGATGACGGCGACTCCTACATCAATGACAACTGGTTGCGTGATGAGGCAGAGCTTGAGCAGTGGACTACTGATCAGCGCGATAACTTCGACTTTGACAATAGCGAATACAAGTCGTGGTATTACAGCAACACCAGAGTCTCTGGCAAGCACGCCAACGAGGTCGCCAAGGCCAACACCAAGAGTAAGTTCAACCCGAATGCGACTATTACAGTCGGACCAGGCAACAATACTTACCGTTGGGTTGTTGAAAAGCTCAATGCTGTGCCTGTGACTATCAAGAACTACGAGAACACTGCCGATAGTACCGCGGTTCAGATTAAGACCTGCGTACTGACGAGTGATGTAGTCGTTGAGAACCTCACGCCGAGCGACCCGAAGGTGGGTACGGATCCCGATCCTATCTGCTCTGACTCTTATCTGTTGAAGGCTGAGAAGCCGACCTATGGTCAGGGTATTTGGACCATCACCAATGGTGGCGGACAGATTGCAGATCCGACTTCGCCTGAGACCACTATCAGCAACTTGCTCTATGGTCAGAACAACCTCAGATGGACAGTCTCCACGAAGGGCCATTGCTCTAAGAGTGCCGACTTCAACATCTACAACATGACCCCGACAAAGGCGGACGCCGGCCCAGACAAGCCTGTCTGCTCAATCGAGACCAATCTGCAGGCCAACACGCCTATCATTGGCGAGGGCCATTGGGAGGTTGCCTCTGGCTACGCGTCAGACGTCCTTGGAAACAGCTCGTTCTCTAACCCGTCTGACCCGCATTCTAAGCTCACCAACCTGATCTTCGGTGACAATGTCTTCCTCTGGATTATCAAGAACGTCCAGACCATCAATGGCAAGACATACACCTGTCAGTCTGCAGATACAGTCGTCCTCAACTACCAGATCCCCGACCAGTCGGAGCTTGGTGAGGACTACACTGAGTGCGTCGACTACACTGCCCTCAACGCCAACGTCCCGACCTATGGTACCGGCCGCTGGTCAGTCCTCCAGGGCGAGGGCATAATTGCCGACACAACCAGTGCCAAGACGACTGTCTCTAACCTCAGCTTCGGCGAGAATATCTTCCGCTGGACTATCACCTACCTCAACTGCTCTACGCATGACGATATCGTCGTGACCAGCTATAAGGCCAACCCCTACGCTGGTGAGGATGACATCTCATACTCAAGCACCTATCAGCTCAATGCCGGTAACCCGGGTCGCCTCCAAGGCACATGGACAGTGCTTGGCAACGCTGATAAGAGCCAGTTCGGTGGTGAGACACTCTCATTCGAGGATGAGAACAAGTACAACACTTATGTGTATGGTTTGGCCCGCGGCGTCAACACATTCCGCTGGACCATCACTACAGAGAAGTGCTCTGTATGGGATGAGGTTTCCATTACCTACAAGGTTGTGCCAAGCGCAAGCTTCTCAGCTGATTACGAGGAGGGCTGCTTCCCGCTCACCGTCCGCTTCACAGACGGCAGCCAAGACGCCACTAAGTACAACTGGGACTTCGGTGACGGCACCACCTCTACCATCCGCAACCCGACCCACACCTTCCAGTTGCCTGGCACCTATGAGGTCCGCCTCTCTGTCCCCGGCCCCGATGGCTTGTCGTCCGACTCGACAATGTACATCACGGTCTATGACCACCCGACGGCAAGCTTTGACGCTGCTCCTCAGCTGGTCTACATCCCCGAGGACAAGGTACACTTCATCAACAGGAGCACCGGCGCTACGCAGTTCCTCTGGACGTTTGGCGACGGAACGCAGTCTGACGAGAAGAACCCGCTCGTGACATACAAGAACGAGGGCTTCTACACAGTCAGCCTGAAGGTTTGGAACGACCACGGTTGCGAGGCCGACACGGTCAAGGAAAGCTTCATCGAGGCTCGCCGAGGCGGATTTATCATCTTCCCGAACACATTCGCTCCTCGTGCCGATGTTTCAGGTATCAACAGCATCTATGGTGTCAACGCCAACTTCAGGCCGGTATATCAGGATGTTGAGACCTTCACTCTCGAAATCTACAACCGATGGGGTCAGAAAGTCTTCGTGACACAAGACATTACCACAGGTTGGGATGGACGCTTCAACGGTACCATTGTCCCCGAGGGAGTCTATACTTGGGTATCTCGAGGCAGGTTCGTGAGTGGTAAGGAGTATACCAAGTCCGGACAAATATTCGTGATAAGGTAGGCTAATCTGAAACATAGAGAGAAAAATAGACGAATAAGTCTGATGTGAGTGGGTGGGGGATCCACCCCCCACCCGCGCACTGAGGACCAAACCCACTCAGCACTGGGCGAGGCTATGGCAACGCCGGGGCGCAAAGAAGAGATAATGTATCAACTGAAGAAAATAGTTTATCGGACTGTCGGCCTGATGCTCCTTGTCCTGTTGCCAATGACGGCTAAGGCGCAAGATGCCTCATTCTCGCAGACCTATCAGGCGCCGCTCTACTTGAGCCCGTCTTTCACGGGTCTGACCAATGGCACGCGTTTTGGCGTCAACTATCGCAACCAGTGGCCTGGCGTCGGAAGCGCATATCAGAACTACGCCTTCTCGGCCGACTACTTCTTCAACCACTTCAACAGTGGCATTGGTTTACTTTGGGTCTGCGACAACGCTGGCAAAGGGTTGCTCATGGATCATTTGGTGAGCCTGCTTTACGCCTACGAGTTCGCTGTGACGCGTGATTTGTTCGTTCGACCAGGCATTTCGTTCGATTTTAAGAATAGGTCTATCGACAGGAACAAGATTATCACGTGGTCTGATATCTCAAGCGATGGTATTGTAACACCGGGAAGCGGCTCTGCTTTGGATATTGAGCGCACGCGAGTATCTAAGTTTGATGCGTCAGCCTCTGTCATGGTCTACAATGATGATTGGTGGGTCGGCGTGACATTCAACCACATGTTGCAGCCGGACATATCTTTTACTGACGCACGCGATAAGATCGGCTTGAAGACGACAGTCTATGGCGGTTACCGCATAAACTATCAGCCGAGTTACCGAGGCAGTGAGCCAAAGACTATAACCTTCTCGCTGAACTATAAGCACCAGTATCAGTATAACCAGCTTGAGCTTGGTGTCTCGTGGTACTACTTCCCCATCGAGGTTGGCGCCTCTTACCGAGGACTCTTTTTCAAGGTCGCTGGTGAGGTCTCCAATTCAGATGCTGTCATTCCTAACGTAGGTGTCAATGTCGGTCCTTTCCGTTTCGGATACTCGTATGACTTGACGGTCTCTGACTTCAGCTCCTTCGGCAATGGCGCGCATGAGGTTTCTCTCATCTACCGTCTCATACCCGATGACGTGCGCAGACGCACATACAAGCGTAAGCCTGTACCGTGCTCCGAGCCAATCATGGGTTACAGCTACTCTGGCAGCGGACAACGCAAGGCGCGAGCAAGACGAGGGTTGCACCGATAATTTGAAAAAGATAAAAGGCGACGAAAACATCAATTTGTTTCCGCCGCCTTTTTCTATAATATGAACTTTTGTGGACTATAACTGAAATCTTAATGAATTTGAAGAATACTGCGATACTTGCCATGCTTGGCGCATCATCACTTGCCGTGGCGCAGACCGAGTCGGTTCTGACATTTTCGACCGGTTTTGAGTCAATTAAAATGATACGTGTGGAGGGTGGCTCCTTCAAGATGGGGTCAACGAAGTTCTATGATGCACAACCTGTTCAAGAAGCTGAGGTTGCATCGTTCTATATGGCCGAGACAGAGGTTACTAATGCCATTTGGGCTGACGTGTATGGCGATGCGGGATTTGACTCGCAAGAGGTTGTCGATGGTTTTAGAGAGGTAGAGGACGATGCAGCCAAGGGACGAATTACTTATGCTATGGCGACAAATTTTGTCGCTCAACTTAATGTGTTGCTTGCATCGCAATTACCTGACGGTTGCTCTTTCGCCATCCCCACAGAGGCGCAATGGGAATATGCCGCACGTGGTGGAGTTAACAATGACGCTTATGCCTATTCGGGAAGTAATACTGCGTCTGAGGTGGCTATTTATGGCGGTTATACTGAGAAGCCTGACCAAGTGAAGACTAAGTCGCCCAATTCACTCGGGCTATATGACATGAGCGGAAACGTAATTGAATGGTGTACCGATTATTATGCCTATGGCTACGATGCGACGCCAACAGGAATTTTTCAACGTGTCCAGCGTGGAGGGCATGTCGGCTCCCGTCGAGAGAAAGAATTGGATGTCGCATACAGGTCGAGTGCGACGGAAAGAGCATGTATGTGGTATTATGGTTTGCGCCTCGTGCTCAATATCCCGGAGAATGTGACGCCTGACCCGACGCCAGATCCCGATCCTGACCCAACTCCTGATCCGACTCCAGATCCTGAAAAACCGACATCAACACAGCAAGTGACTGTTGGCCAAGTTCAATCTCCGCATTTAGTGCTAAGCGATGGACGTCTCGCCATCTTGCTCCCAGACGGGCGGAAAATTGATTTGAGCGGACGAGAGCTCTGATGTTTATCACCCAATCTATGGGTCAAGAGAGAGGCTTAATTAAGCCTCTTTTGCTTTTATGCTTAGGAAAAAAAAGCATAAAGAGTTACTTTTGTCGTCCGATTGATTATAGCAATGGCAGATAGCAAAGATATATTAGAGAATCTCGAGAACGAGGGCTATAAATACGGCTTCACTTCGGAAATAGAGTCCGACTCAATACCTAATGGTTTGAGCGAGGAGGTCGTAAGACTCATTTCAAAGAAAAAGGGTGAGCCAGATTTCATGCTCGATTTCCGTCTCAAAGCATATGCGCAGTTGCAAAAGATGCAGATGCCTGATTGGGCTCATTTGCGCATTCCGCCCATCGACCTCCAGGATATAATTTATTACTCGGCCCCGAAGAAAAAAGAGGGCCCTGGCAGCCTTGACGAGGTTGACCCCGAGATAAAGAAGACTTTCGATAAGCTCGGTATTCCTCTCGACGAGCAAAAGGTGCTGAGCGGCGTGGCTGTGGATGCCGTGCTCGACTCGACATCAGTCTCTACAACTTTCCGTGAGCACCTTGCAAAAGATGGTGTCATCTTCTGCTCGATAAGCGAGGCCATCAAGAACCACCCCGACCTTGTCAAGAAATATCTTGGCTCAGTCGTCTCCTATGCCGACAACTATTTTGCGGCACTCAACTCGGCGGTCTTCTCCGACGGCTCTTTCGTATACATCCCCAAGGGTGTGCGCTGCCCAATGGAGCTCTCGACCTATTTCCGCATCAATGCGGCCAAGACTGGTCAGTTTGAGCGAACACTCATTGTGGCGGATGATGACTCGTATGTGAGCTATCTTGAGGGCTGCACAGCCCCAATGCGTGACGAGAACCAGTTGCATGCGGCCATAGTTGAGATTGTGGTTGAAAACCGAGCCGAGGTCAAATACTCGACTGTTCAGAACTGGTACCCGGGCGACAAGGATGGCAAGGGCGGCATCTACAACTTTGTGACGAAGCGTGCTTTGTGCCGCGGCGAGAAGAGCAAAGTGAGCTGGACGCAGGTTGAGACTGGCTCGGCCATAACGTGGAAATACCCCTCGTGCGTACTCATGGGCGATGGCTCAGTGGGTGAGTTCTACTCCGTGGCCATGACGAGCAACTACCAGCAGGCCGACACGGGAACCAAGATGATCCACTTAGGCCGAGACTCACGCAGCACTATTATCAGTAAGGGCATTAGCGCAGGTCATAGCGAGAACTCGTACCGCGGTCTTGTCAAAGTGGGCAAAAAGGCTGAGAATGCACGTAATTTCAGTCAGTGCGACAGCCTTTTGATGGGCGACAAATGCGGAGCTCACACATTCCCATATTCTGACGTTGCCAACCCGACTGCCCAGATTGAGCATGAGGCGACCACCAGCAAGATCAGCGAGGATCAGCTGTTCTACTGCAACCAGCGCGGCATTGGCACAGAGGAGGCTGTCGGCCTCATCATAAACGGCTACGCCCGTGAAGTCCTCAAGCGTCTGCCCATGGAGTTTGCCGTCGAGGCCCAGAAACTCCTTGCCATCCAGTTGGAAGGCTCGGTAGGGTAGAGTAGGGCCGTGTAGAGTCCTATGAAAGAATAAGAAACGCATGCGGAAATGAAGCGACGAGACAAAGTCAGTCGTCCCTCCGCTCTTAAAATATATTGCTTAAATGCTTAGCATAAAAGACTTGCATGCCACCGTCGAGGGTAAGGAAATCCTTCGTGGCATCAACCTCGAGATAAAAGCTGGCGAGACACACGCCATCATGGGCCCCAATGGCTCAGGTAAGAGTACTTTGTCCGCTGTCCTGGCTGGAAACCCGGCATACACAGTGACTGGCGGATCGGTAACGTTCAACGGAAAGGACCTCCTCGCCCTGACTCCTGATCAGCGTGCCAACGAGGGCATATTCCTCTCTTTCCAATATCCGGTTGAGATCCCCGGCGTGTCCATGGCCAACTTTATGAAGGCGGCCATTAACGGCAAGCGCAAATATCAGGGTCTTGACCCTCTTTCCGCAGCTGATTTCCTCAAACTCATGAATGAGAAGAAGAAATTGGTTGAGATTGACTCCAAGCTGACCAACCGCGCCGTCAATGAGGGTTTCTCGGGTGGAGAGAAGAAGAAAAACGAGATTTTCCAGATGGCCATGCTTGAGCCGACCCTCCGTATCCTTGACGAGACTGACTCGGGATTGGATATTGACGCCTTGCGCATCGTGGCAACGGGTGTCACAAAGCTCAAGAGTGAGAAGAATGCTACGGTCGTCATCACTCACTATCAGCGCCTGCTGGACTACATTGTGCCAGACTACATCCATATCCTCTATCATGGCCGCATTGTCATGACAGGAGACAAGAGCTTGGCTCTTGATCTTGAGAAGAGGGGCTATGACTGGATCAAGGAGCAGTTCCCTGACTAAGAGTCCACAACTCTCTGTGAACGATTTTTTCTGTGAGCTAATTCCTTATGCAAAAAGATAAATATATAGCCAAAGTTTTGGCCAACGTTCCGACAGGCGAGTATTATCTCTACACCGACATGGCTAAGGCCCTGGATGGCGTGGAAGATGTACGTGATGCCCATGTGGATGTTGATGGTGCGGCTTTTGCCAAGACTCAATCCTGCCATGAGCCTGACGCTCTTGAGGCTCTCTCGGAGATGTCGGCATCATGTTCTCGCCGAGGTGATTACCTTGATGTGCTTGCCAATGTCGCAGCTGAGTCATTTTCTGAGATTGCCTTGGCAAATGGCGCAAGAGTCCATGTCAATGTAAGCTCAAATGACGCGACGTCTACTCTTTCCATTCAGCGCCTCGTGCTCTCAGTGGAGCCATGCGCAAAGGCTGATGTCATAGTCCGACTTTCGTCAAAGGGCAAACTCGTCCTCCAAACTAAGGTCAATGTGGCTGAAAACGCCTCGATTAACATCGTATTCATTCAGGATGGCGATGAAGACCAGACGCTGCTCACCCGCACTACCATAGATCAGGCTGCCAATTCGTTGGCCGATGTCAACTTTGTCAACCTCAATCCCGCTTTGGCCCGTAATGAGGTCAAGTGCGGTTTGCATGCCGAGGGGGCAAGTCTCCGCATGGGTGGCATATATACTGTTTCGGGGCAGAACCGTGTTGACAATGAGAGCCTTGTTGAGCATATTGCCGGTCATACGCAGAGTGACCAGTTGTTCAAAGGTATTGCTGATGACAATGGCGTGATGGCTTTCTCGGGCCTTATCCTCGTCAAGCCCGATGCGCAAAAGGTTGACGCGAACCAGACGAACCGCCATATGCTCGTTAGCCGCGACGCGCGTGCCTATGCCAAACCTCAGCTTGAGATCTATGCTGATGACGTTAAGTGCTCGCATGGCGCGACGACAGGTCAGATTGACCCTCAGCAACTTTTCTATATGCAGCAGCGCGGCATAGACGAGCGTACTGCCCGCAAACTTCTCTCGGCCGCGTTTGTCGGTGAGGTTGTGGACCGCATCCCGATGGAGGAGGTCCGCACGGCTCTCCATGAGAGGCTTATCAGCTAAGTAGCTACCCCCCTATTCCTATGAATTCAGATTTTGACATAAACGCCATCCGCAGTCAGTTCCCAATCCTTGCGGAGACGGTATATAAGAAACCCCTTGTCTATTTAGATAATGGAGCGACGACTCAGAAGCCATTGGCAGTCATTGAGTCATATGATAATGTTTATCGCAAGGTAAATAGCAACATTCACAGGGGCGTCCACCATTTGAGCAATGTCTGCACCGACCTCTATGAGCAGGCAAGGCGTATTGTCGCTCGTCACCTTGGCGCATCGGACCCCACTGAGATTGTCTTCACGCGCAACACGACTGAGGCCATCAACCTTGTAGCTTACGCCTATGGCGACAAGTTTGTTGGTGAGGGCGATGAGGTCGTAGTCTCCGAGATGGAGCATCACTCTAACATTGTCCCTTGGCAGCTCTTGTGCCAAAGAAAAGGCGCCACGTTGCGTGTGGCCAAGGTTTCAGACAAGGGTGAGCTGATGCTGGACCAGTTGGAGAGCATCTTAAGCGAGCGCACGAAAATTGTAAGCATAGCTCATGTGTCCAATGTCATGGGCACGGTCAATGACGTTCGCAAGGTGTGCGAACTGGCTCATTCGGTTGGAGCTGTAGCCGTCGTTGACGCGGCGCAGAGCGTCCCCCATAAAGCTATTGATGTTAAGGCCATTGGCTGCGACTTCCTTGCGTTCTCGGGACATAAGGTCTACGCTCCCCTTGGCTCTGGCGCTCTCTATGGCCGTCGCGAACTTCTTGACGCTATGAACCCTTGGATGGGCGGTGGCGAGATGATTGACAAAGTGTCTTTCTCGGGGACGACATTTGCCGAGCCACCTCTTAAGTTTGAGGCGGGAACTCCAGATTATGCCGCTGCTATTGCGCTTGGTGCAGCCCTCGATTTTGTGGACAACATTGGCATGGATGTCATCGAGAAGCATGAGAAAAACCTTGTCCGTCGTACGATAGAGGGACTTGAGGCAATCGGTGATATCAGGATTGTAGGTCAGGCGGATGATCACTCGAGTGCCGTCTCTTTCCTTGTCGGCTCTATTCACCCTTATGACGCGGGCATGATCCTTGATAAACTGGGCATTGCTGTGCGTACAGGTCATCATTGCGCGCAACCACTCATGGACAGGTTTGGAATCTCAGGCACAGTGCGCGCCTCTTTTGCCGTCTATAGCACTGAGGCCGAGGTCGACGCTCTTCTCAATGGCGTGGAACTGGTCAAGAAGATGTTCGCATAGGGAGACTGCTGGTTTTCTGACTGCGTTTGACTGAGATATAGGTGCTGCTCATTTCTTGGTCGCCTATATTAGTTGGAGGCCTTATTGTATATGGCAGCACTTGGGGACTATAAAAATGCTCTTTAGGTCCCTCAAACCCACCTATGTATTCGGATGGATATTGCCATTTACTCCTGGCATGATACCGAAGAATAAGACTCGTCTTGCTGAATGCATAGCTAACATGGTGAGCAATACTTAAAGCTATTGATGGCAAGGTTAGCGAGAAGATAAGCGACCCTGAGCTAACTCAACTCATATCAGGAAAAATTATGGAGGCGGGCTTCATTCAGTGAGGCTCGCCTCTTTTGTGTACGCTATGAGCATTGTCTAACGGGTGAAAGTCCCGAATTGGCCTTAATGGTTGGAATTGCATAGTTGGCTCTTTGAAAGCCTCTTTCAGACAAATGACAAATTCACATGGAGGGCTGATTTTCCGCAGTGGAGGGTAGTCTGTTCTTTGGGTAATGACATACGCTGCGAACAGAACGAACATATTTCTTGTACTATCTGTTCATTTTCAAGTGATTTTTTATCATAGACAATGCGTCCTTGACGACATTTGTCATGGTCTGAAAAAGATTTTATGTTTGTAATTATTTGAGTTATATATACTTAAATCTTTGATACAGTCATATGGTTAAACTAAGTACCCTTTTGACCAAACTTTTCATTACCGTTCGCCTCTCATTTGTGTTGTGTCTTTTTTTGTTAATTTAGTGTCGAAAGTTTAAAAGGACCCCACATGGAACAGAACACCAAGTTGCCCGTAGGCGAGAAGATAGCTTATGCGCTGGGTGACGCGTCTGCCAACATAGCGTGGCGCGGCGTGTCGACCTTTCTGCTTATTTTCTACACCGATGTCTTTGGCTTAGCCCCGGCTATAGCGGGACTGGTGCTTCTCGTGGGACGTTTCACGGATGGCATATCCGACATCCTGATGGGTGTGGTTGGTGACCGTACAAAGAGTAAGTATGGTCATTTCCGCCCTTGGGTGCTGTGGACGGCTATTCCTCTTGGTGTCACCTTGTCGCTTATCTTCACGGCCCCAGATTGGGACATGAATTGGAAGATAGCCTATGCCTTTGTCACGTATGTGATTTTCATGGTCATATATACGGCGAATAATGTCCCCTATGGGTCGCTTATGGCTGTCATGACTCCCGATGACAAAGAGCGCACGAGCCTCAGCTCATACCGAATGGTCGGAGCTTTTGCGGGTGGCATGCTCGTGCAGGGTGCTCTGCTCTTCCTTGTCGCATATTTCGGTAATATAAACCCGACGGTTGACGTAGCCCAGATGGCTGAAGACCAATACCATGTGGCCGTCACAGCCCCCTCTGACTGTCAGAAGGTCAAGTTGTCTACCGATGCCGGTATAGCAACTTTTGTATGGGCTGACTCTCTTGGCGTCGATGGCGTTCAGGCGACAGAGGCTAAGAATCTCTCGGTCAAAGCTGGCGAGACTTATGAGTTCGTTGTGACGGGTCAGAAGGACCTTACTGCTGACAATATTACAATCATAGACCAGAGCCGCGGATACAGCCACTCTATCTATCTCATGTCGGTAATCCTTGTAATCGCGCTCCTCATAACCTTCCGCTTCACACATGAGCGCGTTCAGCCACCCGCCGACCAGAAGACTGACCTCAAAAATGACCTCCGTGACCTTGTGCATAACAAGCCATGGATTGTCCTTCTCTTTGTCGGCCTCCTCTTCAACATCTACAACAACATTAAGCAAGGCATCACTGTCATGTACTTCTCGCACTATGTCCATGACCAGTTCCTTGCCGCCACTTATATGGTGTTCCTCATGTTGGCATCCATAGGAGGCGCCATGCTGACCACGCCCCTCGGCAATAAGATGGGAAAGAAGAACCTCTTCATCATGGCGCTTGTGGTGACTGGCGTCATCAACTCGCTGATTGCTTTCTGCGGACCTCAGGATGTGTCTGCCATCTTTGCCATTGGCATTGCGAGCGAGGTCTTTGCCGCTTTCCTCCCCACGCTTTTCTTTGCCATGCTTGGCGATGCTGCTGACTATTCGGAGTTCGTCAATGGCCGTCGCGCAACGGGTCTTGTCTATGCGGCAGGCTCATTCGCCACTAAGTTTGGTGGTGGCATTGCCGGTGCTATAATCGGCGCCATCCTTGGCTACTTCGGCTACAATGGCGTTGACCCGTCCACCTACGCCGGGGCTCGTGAGGGCATGGTGATGCTAATGAGCTGGGTTCCCGCAGTCATTGTGGTCATTGGCGCCGCTGTCATGTTCCTCTATCCCATCAGCCAATCCAAGCAAAGTGAGATAACCACCGCCCTTGAGGAGAGGCGAAAAGGCATGGAGTAAGAGCGAAAAAACTCAGATAGATAACTGATTAAGAAACAATACAAAGCAAACAGATAATATGGAATACGGTCACTTCGACGACGCTCATCGCGAGTATGTCATCACCGACCCCAAGACCCCTTGGCCTTGGATTAACTACCTCGGCAACGAGGATTTCTTCTCACTCATCTCCAACACGGCTGGCGGCTACTCTTTCTACAAGGACGCCAAGTTCCGTCGCATCACACGCTATCGTTATAATGGTGTCCCCATGGACAACGGCGGACGCTATTTCTACATCAACGACGGTGGCACAGTGTGGAGCCCGGGTTGGAAACCCTGCAAGACCAAGCTCGACAAGTACGAGTGCCGTCATGGCATGGGTTATACGCAGATAACCGGCAGCAAGGATGGCATAGAGGCCAAGGCTCTCTTCTTCGTCCCACTGAAGACTCATGCCGAGGTGCAGAAGCTCACGCTGACTAACAAGAGCGCGACGACTCACAACATTAAGCTCTTCTCTTTTGAGGAGTGGTGCCTCTGGAACGCCGCTACCGACATGGAGAACTTCCAGCGCAATTTCTCAACCGGCGAGGTGGAGATTGACGGCTCTGTCATCTATCACAAGACCGAGTATAAGGAGCGCCGCAACCATTATGCGTTCTACAGCGTCAACACTCCTATTCAGGGTTTTGACACTGACCGTGAGACTTTTATCGGTCTCTATAACGAGTTCGCTCTTCCGCAAAACGTGGAGGCCGGCAAGCCCTCGAACAGTGTTGCGCACGGTTGGAGCCCCATTGCGAGCCATTACATTGAGGTTGAGCTTAAGCCAGGTGAGAGCAAGGACTTTATCTTCCTCCTCGGCTATGTTGAGAACGAGCAGGACAAGAAGTACGACCCGCAGGGCCGTCGTCCTGGTCTCCTCACCAGCCTCGGTGACCTCGATCGCACCATTGTCAATAAAGAGCCCGCTAAGGCCATCATCTCAGCCTTTGACACCACTGAGAAAGTAGACAAGGCTCTTGCTGAACTCCGTGCTTTCTGGGATGATTTGTTGGATCGCTTCACAGTCAAGAGCGGTGACGAGAGGTTGGACCGAATGGTCAACATCTGGAACCAGTATCAGTGCATGGTCACGTTCAATTTCTCACGCTCGGCGTCTTTCTTCGAGAGCGGAATTGGCCGTGGCATGGGCTTCCGCGACTCAAATCAGGACCTTGTCGGCTTCGTACACCAGATTCCCGACCGCGCACGCCAGCGTATAATTGACATCGCGTCAACCCAGTTCCCCGATGGCGGCTGCTATCACCAGTATCAGCCTCTCACCAAGCGAGGTAACAATGACATTGGCGGTGGTTTCAATGACGACCCCATGTGGCTTATCTTCGGAACTGTGGCCTACATCAAGGAGACTGGCGACTTCTCAATCCTCGATGAGCATGTTCCGTTTGACAATGTGCCAGGCAGCGAGGTCAGCCTCTATCAGCATCTTGTCGTCTCCTTTGATCACGTGGTCAACAACCTTGGCCCGCATAAGCTCCCGCTCATCGGTCGTGCCGACTGGAATGACTGCCTGAACCTCAACTGCTTCAGCTGGGATCCGAACGAGAGCTTCCAGACTACCGAGAACAAGACTGAGGGCAGCAAAGCAGAGAGCCTCATGATTGCCGGTCTCTTTGTCGTCTGCGGACGCGACTATGTTGAGCTGTGTCAGCAGATTGGCAAGACTGACGAGGCCGCCCGCGCTCAAAAGGCCATCGATGAGATGGTTGAGGCTGTCAAGAAAGATGGATGGGACGGCGACTGGTATCTCCGCGCCTATGACTTCTTCGGCAACAAGATTGGCTCGAAGGAGAATGAGGAGGGTAAGATCTTCATTGAGAGCCAAGGCTGGTGCACCATGGCTGGCATTGGCAAAGAGGAGGGCATGGTCGAGAAGTCTCTCGACTCTGTCAAGAAATATATGGATTGCGAGCACGGCATTGTCCTCAACTGGCCTGCTTTCACGACATATCATGTCGAGATGGGTGAGATCTCTTCTTATCCTGCTGGCTACAAGGAGAATGCGGGCATCTTCTGCCACAATAACCCTTGGGTCATCATTGGCGAGACTGTCGTGGGCCGAGGCAATGACGCATGGGAGCACTATGCTAAGATCTGCCCAGCCTTCATCAAGGATCAGGATCTGCATAAGGTAGAGCCTTATGTCTACAGCCAGATGGTCGCAGGCAAAGATGCCGCCCGCCCAGGTGAGGGTAAGAACTCATGGCTCACCGGTACCGCCGCGTGGAACTGGTACACCATCACGGAGTTCATCCTCGGTGTGAAACCGGCTTACGCTGGTCTTGAGATTGACCCCTGCATCCCCTCTTCAATGAAGGGCTACACCGTCACTCGCAAGATACGCGGCGCCGAGTATGTCATCAACGTCCACAATGAGAGCGGCGCTCAGAAGGGTGTCAAGAGCATCACTGTAGACGGACAGAAGATTGAGGGCAACGTCATCAAGCACTCAGCCGGCAAGCATGTGGTTGAGGTTGTGATGTAGGCTCCATCTGCTTAAAGCGAATGAAAAAAGGTCGTCAGGATAGCATGCCTGGCGACCTTTTTTTGATAATACTCTGGCGACATTTTCCATTTAAGGAAAAGAAGACCCGGAGCCCTGTTTTAAAGGACCCCGGGCTGATTATTTGTGCTCTTTTGGGTTTTAGCGGACAGATATAATTCTTATAAGTCGTCAAAGTTGTGGTCATACTCAACTCCCTCGTAGTCTCTCTCGCGTAGCCATTGCAGGAGCGTGATGTCTCGGTCGAGGAGGTTAATCTCCTTGAGGTTGGCGGCAAGGGCTTCCGCTAATGTCATATAATGCTCCTCATGCATCTTGGGGACGGCGCACCCGACAATGTACTCCTCAAACCAGCACCTCACGATGTATATCTGGTCACTGTTGCTATATTCGGACATGACGAGTTCATTTGACGACGTCATCACATATTCCTGTTTGTACTTCTGTTTCTCGAAGAACTCTTTTTCTTTTTCAGATTGGTAGTTGTTCTCCATTGATGCGAAGAGCTCCGCATCTTCTTCGTATAAGATATTTTTCATTTTGTGTTCCCTCCTAATTTTTAAAGTAGGTTTTTATTATGTCTTCAAAGTATTTGACGTTCGGCCCATGGGCTTCCGCCTCACGTCTGTCACCGCCATAGACTATAAGGGTCGATGGCTGTTTTTCTTCGATTAGTTTGTCGACTGCGTAGTTCCATAGCCTTTTTGCGGGGGAGCAAAAGCTGTGACCTATGCCAACTATAACGCTTTGGGTGGGTAACCCTTCAAAACAAAACCTCAAAGAGTCAGCATTTCCCCCAACTTGCGGTAGGAATTACGTCATACCCATTTAATTGCCAGTAGAGAGCTTTTAGATAGGTTGCAATACTTCTCTTTTTGTGACCCGTTTTTCTGCATGTGATACGTTTCAAGCCGGTTGTAGTTCCTCAAATCAATCTTCCCCGCTAATTCACAAGAACCCATTAGAAGAATCCTATGAATCGTTTGCGCCGTTTGGGACGACACATCTTCAAAATTTATCGTCATTGACATGTGAATGAACTTTATTGCAAATGAGCTTGACTTTTTAAAATTGTGCAATACGATAAACTGTGAAAAATCAACTTTTGTTGATTTCTTTCCCTGTGAAAATGAACATGTTACCTTACTTAGGTCAGCGAAACTCCTCGATAAGTTTTTTCCTCCCCTTTTTTTTCTATATTAGTAAAAGAATAATCTGTCTCCCGGGCAAATTAATTTATGAAGCAAAGAGACCTAAGGCGAAAGATTTCCATATATGTATACCTCCTTGTCCACAGGGTGATGAGGTGGTATCATAAGGGCATGAAATATGTCTTGGCGTGGAGGTGGCTTAAGGTGTATTATAAGAACCGTCGGTCGGTGGTCGATGAGTTGGCCGACCATTATTTCCCTGAACTCAAGTTGACTGAGGACGAGAGGATTAAAGCGTCAGAGGAGGGTTTCGCTCGCCTATCTCGCATACCGGCAGAGCGGGTGGCCGATGTGGCCACAAGCGTGATACGCACCCGCGCCTTGTGTGCCGGGCTTGTCACCTTAGTGGCCACTCTGCCGCAGAATTGGGTCATGTGGCCAATGCTGCTCGTTGATGTCATATTTTTTCAGAAGGAGACGTATCTTGTCATTCAGGAGTTGGAGACACTATATGGCGGCAGGGTGCAAGAGTTTGGTTATCTCCGTCTTGCGAATTTGGCGGTGAGGATGGATGGTGTCTTGGCTAAGCAGAAACTGGTCGGATGGTTGAAACGCGGCTTCTATCAAGTTGTTTCGAGGGGGATAAAGGCATTAGCCGCAGCCTATCGCACCATGTTGCGAGCCTCGTTTGGACAAGTCGCAAAGTGGGCTGGCATTGCCGTCGAGAGGTCTGCCATTGAGACGACCATTGACTATGCGCTTTATTTCATTGTGGCTCTGGTAGCAGGTGGCGTCTCCTATTGGCTCTTTGTCCCGATGGGGCGCAGATTGGAGCGAAAACTCAGGGAGAGGTTGTGATGTTTGGGGGTCTGTGATTTCCCCAAGATGCATTATGCGAGGCAGAAAATATTAAGCTTTGCCTTGGCTTGTGTCAAAGTTTGGAGCAAGTGCCGGCTACCTTCGCCCTTGTAGTCTAATGTGGTGTGGATGTATAGTTGGCATTGCTGACTTTCATCTGATTAGTAAATAGCTTAATAAAAATCATTGTATATGAGTTATCCCGGTAAGTTCTTTATTACTAATGTTAAGCGTCAGGGCAGCATTATGTGGGAGCCGTTGGATAAGGGCTACTTTGGCGGCATTGGCATTCCTACCGTGGATCATCAGGTGTGTGTCTCCGCCTTTGTCAATAACCTGATTAACAAGTTCAGTGCGCTATCAGATTTTGTGTTTCAGGATGTCGAGGTGGACTCCGTGGGCGGAAAGCACAGAAAACCGGATATTTCGCTCTGGCGTGTGCAGGAAAGGGCCATGTTTGGCGATTCTACACCTTGCCTGTCCGAGCCTCTTATGGTTGTGGAGATAGTCCACACTTCATCTAATGTCTCATACTCCGCTCGGAGTGTCTTAGATATGCTCAAAGCCAACCCGTCCATTCAAGAGGCTTTCATTTATAACTTTACCAAAAGAACTTGGCGACGTTATACGCGGAGTCTCGTCTCGCAGACGGAGAAAGGTTATGAGGAATCAAGCCATTCCCCTCTCCTCGGCTGTGACTTGATGCAGTTCGTGGCCTATGACTATACTGCAGAACGACAGGAGCTTAATGTCGTCAATGGTAAGATTTTGCTCTAATAAGTTCGTTTAAATAAGTAAGCCCTCCGGCCGAATGTTGTGACATTCGCCGGAGGGCTTCCCTTTGTTTATAGGGTGACAGAAATGGATGCTGTTTTAAGTGCTACTTTACGCTCCATTCAAAGAGTCCGCATGACTGATGCTCGGGTTGGCGGAACTCGAGTTTGACAGCCTTGGTCTTGACGGGTGCGAAGTTGACCGTGCAAGGCAGTCCGCGCTTGGTGGGGTAGGCGTCAGGCTCAACAACGGGATGCCATGCGCCAGCCTCGTCTTGATAGTATATTTTCCAACTGTCGGGGACTTTGCAACCGCCCCATGGCTGGTCGTCATACCAATAGACTGTGCTGCTCTTGATCTCCTTTGCCTCCTCAAACGTGTAGGTTATCCACTCGGTTGAGTTCTGCTTTGGCCACCAGTGGCAGTAGGGGATGCTGCGGTCGTTCTCGTCGGCGGGAACAAGGCCGTCTGTCAGGCTGCTGCGAGCCGGTACGGGGGCCGAGAATTCCACCTTGGCCTGGGCGGCGAGGGTTGCGGGAGCGTTAGGACGTACGGCGCGCACGTCTTGCGGCAGCCATACCTTCATGTTGCCGTTGCCGCGGTGAGCCCATGCAAAGTAAGGGATGAGCTTAAGAGTCTGGTCTGAGACTGTGAGTTTGCCGTCGGCACCAAATTTGAGGCTTTGCACGTCGGTGGAGAGGGTCACGACCTTCTGGCTCTTGTAGAGGGAGAGGACGCTCTTGAGCGAGTCGGCAATGAAAGAGCCGTCAGGCATGGTCGACAGGTTAATCTGCGGGTCCTGATTGAGCAGCACGCTCATGATGTCGAAGTTGTTGTCGGGCCACTCGGCGCAGTAGACGATTGGGCCGCGCTCAATGGCCACTTGTCCGCGGTCCGCCTCGACTTTGCTGTTGGCACGGACTGTGCGCGTCTCCATGTCGAAGTGGATGCTGACCTTGTCGCCCTTCTTCCATTTGCGGCTTATGGTGTAATATCCGTCAGCCGTGACTGTGGCCGCAGCGTCCTGACCATTCACTTTGATGGTGTAGCCGAGGCGCTTGCCGTCTGAGTAATAGTAGAGGTCGGTTGGCACAGGCTGACCCTTGACCCAACCAGGGATGCGGATTTTGAGGTCGAACGCGCCAGCCTTGTTCTCAGTGACGCTGACTGTTATGTCGCCATCCCATGGATAGTTGGTCTGCTGAGAGAGTTTGACGCTCTTGCCTGCGACTTTGAGGGCAGACGAGTTGTCAAGGAACAAGTTGACGTAGACGTTGCGGTCTTTGACTGCATAGACGTAGCCCGGCAGCGATGGGAGGAAACGGCAGATGTTGCTTGGGCAGCAGGCGCAGCCAAACCAAGCCTGACGCTGGTGCTGACCCATGCTTTCGAGCGGGTTGGGGTAGAAGAATCCGCCGCCGTCCATTGAGACGCCGCTAATCAGTCCATTGTAGAGGGTGCGCTCCAGCACGTCAAAATATTTGCTGTCGCCATGGAGCAGGAAGAGGCGGTAGTTGACGTAGACGTTGCCAATGGCTGCGCAGGTCTCGGCATAGGCGCTCATGTTAGGCAGCTCATAGTTGGCGCCAAAGGCCTCGCCGTTGTTGGTGGCGCCAATTCCGCCGGTGATGTAGAGTTTCTTGGTGACAATGTTGTCCCAGATTCTGTCAATGGCGTGGATGTAGGCGGTGTCACCTGTCAGAGCAGCCACGTCTGCCATGCCTGCGTACATATATGCGGCGCGGACGGCATGTCCCACGGCCTCGTCTTGCTCAACCACGGGTTTGTGGCTTTGCGAGTACTCCTGCTTGATTTCGGTCTTGCCGCGATAGTCGAGGAAGAACTTGGCCTCGTCAAGATACTCCTTCTTGCCTGTGGCGAGATAGAGTTTGCAGAGAGCCATTTCGGCAATCTGATGGCCTGGCACTACGCACGCCTGACCGGGTTTAGCGCCCACTTCGCGAACCACGCAGTCGGCATATCGGCAGGCGATGTCTAAGAATTTGCGGCTGCCAGTGGCTTGCCAATGGGCCACGGCACCCTCAACCATGTGGCCAAGGTTATAGAGCTCATGACTCAAGTCCTCCTCTTTCTCCCATCTCTTGTCTCCTGCCCAGAAATGAGGATTCTTGGGGTTCTGTGTGCGAGCCGTATACAGGTATCCGTCAGGCTCCTGCGCTTTGCCAATGATGTCTATGATGCTGTCGAGGTAGGCTTCGAGCTGCTTGTCCGGGTAGGTCTGGAGGATGTAGCTTGCGCCCTCGATGGTCTTGTACGGGTCGGTGTCGTCAAAGCTCAGAGGCATCAGTTTAGACACGTCATACGAGTCGCTTGGATGGGCTGCGCGCTCGAAGTTCTTATACCTGCCCTCACTCTCGCACTTCCCGAAGGCGAGAGGTATGGTCACTTTGCGCGAGGTCTCAAGCCTCTGTCCCCAAAATGAGTTTTCGGAGACTTTGACTGATGTGAAGGGCACCGGCGTGATGGGGTAGCCTCCATTCTCGGCCGTTTTCTGAGCCTGTGCGGGCCATGCCGCGCAGGCTGCCAATGCGGCTGCTGCAATTGTGTTCTTCATCTTTATATCTCTGTTTTTCTATTTTTCAAGTGGCAGGAACTCGTCCCAGATGCGGAGCGAGTGCAAGTAGCCTTTGAATGGCCAGACACCCTCGGCGTTTTGTCCGAGCGTGATGAATTGTGATGGCTTGACGAGAAGTTGGATGTCTTTGCGGCTTATGAGGTTGCCGTTGATGTAGACGCTCTCGGTGCGGCCGTCGAAGCAGATGTAGATGTGCTGCCACTGGCCTTCGAGGCTCTTCATGTCGCGATAGCCGGCGTCCTCATACCAGCCATAGTGGTTGATTACTCCGCAGCGGGGCTCGGTGCCGTTCACGAGCATTATCTTCTCCAGCTCCTCATGGCTCGATGTGAAGTCCGCCACGCACTCATTCTCCTCAATCTCAGGGTTCAAGATCCAAGCTTCGAGGGTGTAGGGGGCGTTGTCGCGCAGTGTGGCGGGCAGGGCAAAGTTGGACTTGTAGGCCTGTTTGCCTGTGAACTTGAACGCTTTGCGGCCATCGCGGGTCTCAACAGTGACAACATTGTCGTGTTCGTCAAGTGAGCTTGCCCAAAATTCACCAGTCAGTCGGGTGTCGAGAGGTGCGCCGTTTTTGATTATGGGCAAAGTGTCATTCTCGTCAAAATAATCTGCGCACATGTCAACAATGAGTCCTTTGGCGTTGTCGTCGGCCACGGGGAGGCGAGTAATCTCAGTCTCTGCGTCGAATTGTTTCTCCGCGTCGGTCTGCTGCCAGTTGTAGTACCTGATGTTGGTGATGACGAGAGGCTCGTTGCCTGCTTTAATCTCCAATTTGCCGTCCGTGAGGCTGATGTGGCTGTCAGTCTCGTCAATCTGCTTCCACTGGCCATTGGCGTATGTCATGGCTGTGAATGAGTGAGTGCGGTTTGCGCTGATGCGTGCGTCTTTCATGCTAAAGACTGAGCCTGGCAGGAGGGTGACGGCGTCGCGTCCTGCTGTCCTTACGCGCAAAGCTGAGCCTTGGGTCAGGGACATCTTGCCGCTTAGCATACCCTCGTTGTTAGCCCACTCGACACCGTCAAAGTCGGCTGCTGTCATGCCAATCCACTGTTGAGGAGCCGAATCTTCTACAGCGCCGAAGACTTTGATGTTCCAAATGGCGCCGCCGAAGCCGCGTTTCTGTCCTCCCGTGTATGTCAGGCGGACGTAGCGCGCTTTCGTGTCACCAAAATCTACCATTGGTGAGCCGGCGAGTCTGTTCGCGCGCTTGTCAGAGAATGTCGTCCAACGGCTGAGGTCGTCAGAAGTCTCTATGATGTATTGGTAGAACTGAGTGCCATACTCGAACTGAGTCCAGATGGTGCGAATCTTCTGGCGTTTGCCAAGGTCTATCTGAATCCACGCCGGGCCGTCGGTCTTGGGCCTCCAGAGCGTGCCGTTGTTGTCATCCACTGCATATTCGGGGCGGAAGTCGTTGTCGTAGAACGAGGAGGCTGTCACTTTAGCTCCGAAAGCGAGGTTGACGGGCTGAGCAATCTCGGGGTGGAGGTTCACTGCCTCGTGGGTCGGCTCCACTTCGATAATGGAGCCGTCTTCGGCAAACTCAATTTTGTCAATGCACACCTGACGGTGGAAACCGCGGTTGGAGTGGGGATTGTCGTGCCTGTGGTAGACGATGTAGTAGTTGTCGCCCTCTTTGAGGATGCTGTGGTGGCCGGGGCCGTGGACTGTTCCGTCGGCATTGGTTTTCAGGACTACGCCGCGGTAGGTGTATGGTCCGAGGGGTTTGTCGGATGTGGCGTAGCGCACTTGGTAACTGTCGTCCTCGCAGTGTCCGCACGAGTACATGAAGTAGTAGACGCCATTACGCTTCAGCACAAACGGAGCTTCAAAGAAATCTGTCGCCTCGGTGTTGGGAATGAGGCGGGTCTGGGCGAAGCTCTTCATGTCCGGGTTGAGTTCGCCAGATCCGCAGCCGAAGCCCTTGTATATTCCCCATGTTCCCCAATACATGTAGACTTTGCCGTCGTCGTCCTGGAACGTCTGACCGTCAAGTGTGATGGCGTTTGTCACGAAACGATCTGGCACCAGCACGGCCTCACTCTCGCCCAAGACGTTTTTCCAAGGGCCGCGCGGAGTCTCACCCACGCCGAGGTGGAGTTGGCATGGCTGGCAGTAGAGGTAGTAATATTTGCCATCCACGTTGTTCTTCATCACGTCGGGTGCCCAAATCCAATGGCTGTCCGGCCAGTTCATGGGCGTGAGGGTCCAGTTCTTGAAGTCTTTGCTCTGCCACAGCTGGGCTGGGCCGAATCCTGCTCCGCTGCCGTCGGTGGTGGCGTAGATGTAATAGGTGTCGCCAAACTTCTTGACAGTAGGGTCGGCAAAGTAGCCGGGCAGAATCGGGTTGCCCGCCCCCGGAGTGTTATATTGCGCTTTTTGTGTCTGCGCCATGAGGGGCAGTCCCGTCAAGGCGAGCGCGAGGAATATGTTTGTCTTCATGGGCAAATGGTGTTTTTGTCCGTATTCGTTTTTATCTCTTGATTATTTTGATGGCGAAACCGCCGCCTGATGCCATGTGGATGTTGATGTCGGACTTGCTGTTGACCGTCATGGTCTCAATGGCATAGTCCTCAGCGTCATGGTATGCGTTCTTTCCGTCGTGCAAGATCTGAGCCTCATACGTCACTCCGTTTTCGAGGAATGAGAGTTGCAGCGTTATGTCGCGGCCGTTCCAGTTGGTCTGTCCGCCCACATACCAGTCGTCGCCGCTGCGGCGTGCCGTGACAATGTACTCACCCAGTTTGCCTTGTGGCACTATTGCCTCGTCAAAAATAGATGGCAGTGTGGCGATGAAGCGGGTGTAGGTCTCGTCGGCCTCATAGTTGGTGGGGCTGTCGGCGAGCATGGAGAATGGGCTGTCATGGACAATATAGCAGGCCGCCTGATGACAGCGCGTGCCCATTGATATTGGTTTGGTATATATGGCTTTCCAGTCTCTCATGGTACCATTGCGCATGGCTCCTGGGGTAAAGTCCACAGGGCCGGCCATGAGCCTTATGTATGGGAAGGTGACATCGTAGAGAGGCATGTCATGCTCCATGTCGGTCCATCGGCACTCTTCCATGCCGAACACGCTCTCGTAGTTGATGATGTTGGGGTAGGTCCGCTCAAGTCCCACTGGTTTGTAGATGCCGTGGAGGTCAAGCACCAAGTGGTGACGAGCCGTGCATTCGGCCAGCCGCTCCACCATCTCGACAGCCGTCTGGTCATCGCGGTCCATGAAGTCCACTTTGAAGCCCTTGACTCCCAATCCTGAGTAGTGGACGCAAATATTCTCAAGGTCCTCGTCCATCACGTTGAAGACGGCCCAGAGAATAACGCCTACTCCCTTTGACTTGGCGTAGCTGAGCAACTCGTTGAAGTTCAGCTCCACGATGGGCTGCATGATGCTGCCTGCCTTTGAGTTGTACCAACCCTCGTCAAGCACAATGTACTCAAGCCCGTGAGCCGCGGCGAAGTCTATATAATATTTATAGGTCTCGAAGTTTATGCCAGCCTCGAAATCGACGCCTTTGATGTTCCAGTCGTTCCACCACTCCCATGCTGCTTTGCCAGGTTTGATCCAGTTGGTGTCCTTGACTTTGCTTGGGCGTGCGAGAGCGTAGACCAAATTGTTCACAGGCATTTGTGTGTCAGAAGTTGACACTGCCAATATGCGCCATGGATAAGCGCGCGCGCCTTCACTTTTTGCTATATAGTTCTCTGCCGCCGCCACATATGTCATGTGCCTCCAAGGGTGATATTCCATTTTGGCGGGGTAGGGGGCGTTGGTCGCCTTTAGTTTGCCATTCTCAGGAGTGACCCACAGGTTAGGATAGCTCACCACGTCACTCTCCAATATGGTCACTTTCGCTTTGCCGCAGTCTACTGTCGCGGGCAGGAAAACATGGCCAGCCTGAATGGTGTCTAATTTGCCGACAGTGTAGATATTCTGGAACGCCATGGCGAACGGGTTCTCAGGGGTCGTGGTGTAGGCGAGCCAGGCAGTGCGGTCTTTGCCGAAGTCGAGATCGGCCGTTTCGCTCTTAATTATTGTCTGTCCCTTGCGGCTCGTGACGAAATTATATGCCACGCCCTCGTCATAGACGCGCAGATTAAGGCCGAACTCTTTGCCAAGTCTCACTGTCGTCTGCCTCCACTCGGTGTCGAAGCTCTTTTGCCTATACGCCACAGCGTCTATATGCTCAGTCTTCAACTGCGTCTTGCCGGCTTTGGCCTTCACACCTTGGCCAATCTCAGTCCCGTCCGCCAATGTCAATCCGATTGCCGAGGGGCGCAAGATGGTGTCTCCGTCAAGTGTCACGGCGAGCGTCAGCTCTCCGTGTGTGGCGAGGTGGGCCTTCAGTCTCCCGTTGGGCGACGCCACGTTTATGTCCGCTGCCTTGATGGCCGAGGCGGCGAGCAAGGCGATGCTAAGTGTGATAAATCGTTTCATTTTGCTGTGCTGCTATCACTATTGTTTATTGTGTAATGTTAACGTGGACGGCCAGTTTGCCATGCCACGTTTGTACACTATCTCATATTTCTCTTGCGAAGATATGCATTGCACGCCTCCTCGGGGTGGATAGGAGTCCATAAGTATAGAACAATCGTCCGTAGTTGACATTTGGACTATTTTTCTTTCATTGTGGAGTATTGTTGCATTAGGTTAATTAATGTGTCGATAACTTTGGCTTTGTTGATAAAAAGTATTTACGCTTCAAGTTGATTATTAATATGCATAAACATTTAATAGTGATGGCGACCATGGCGGCAATGTCGATGCCCACATATGCGGTTGACGCCCTTCGCTCCATTGCCAGCGTGCGTGAGGTGGTGGTCAATGCGCCCGAGGGGACCGCGCCGCGTCTGCCGTCGAGAGTGTGGGTGACCTATTCTGACGGATATTCCGAGTTCCGCCAAGTGAGATGGGCGAACAGCCCGTTGTCCGATGAACAGGCTGAGGCCGATGCCAAACTCCACCCTGCCGGCAGCCAGTATACAGTGACTGGTCATATCGTGGGCGACGAGTCCACTCAGCAAGGGTATGCCATAACGGCGCAAGTGAATGTCTCGGCTGGAAAAAGTGATGTCCCGACAAAGGAGGTCGCCCAGCCATTCCCCTTGACCGATGTCACGTTGGACGGAGCTAACAGACTGACGCACAACCGCGACGAGGCCATTGCCGCCATCTGTTCATGGGATGTGGCGCAGCAGCTCTATAATTACCGCGACACCTATGGTCTCCCCACTGACGGATATCCCGAGGCCGATGGTTGGGATTCGCCCGACACAAAACTGAAAGGTCACGGCACTGGCCACTATATGAGCGCTATAGCCCAAGCTTACGCTGTGGCGACTAACCCCGAGCAGAAGGATATCCTCTGCAAGAACATTACGCGCATTGTCAATGAGCTCCGCGAATGTCAGGAGCGCACTTTTGTCTTTGACAAGGAGCTTGGCCGATATCGTGAGGCGAGAGACCTTGCGCCCGAGGCTGAGCTGATGACTCTTAAGGGCACATGGCAAGCTTTCGACGAATATAAGAAACACCCTGAGAATTACGGTTATGGCTATCTCAATGCCATCCCCGCACAGCACTGCGCCCTCATTGAGGCCTATCGCCCATATAACAATTCCGACTGGGTGTGGGCACCTTATTATACAGTCCATAAGCAGCTTGCCGGCCTTATTGACATAGCCACCTATTTTGATGATCCTGAGGTGACAGCTAAGGCCATCCTCATTGCCAAGGATATGGGTCTCTGGGTGTGGAACCGCATGCACTATCGCACCTACGTCAAGAAAGATGGGACGCAAGAGGAGCGCCGCGCACATCCAGGCAACCGATATGAGATGTGGGATATGTACATTGCCGGCGAGGTGGGCGGCATAAGTGAGTCGTTGGCGCGCATTGCCCAAATGACGACGGATAAGGCTGCCGCGGCGCAACTGCTTGAGGCAGCGTCCTATTTCGACGCTCCGAAGTTCTATGAGCCTCTCGCTCGCAATGTCGATGACATCCGCACGCGCCACGCCAATCAGCACATCCCCATGATTGTCGGCGCTCTCAAGATTTATAAAGCAGGTGGCGAGAGCCGCTACTATAACATAGCCGAGAATTTCTGGCGTCTCGTGCAAGGCCGCTACGCCTATTCTCCCGGTGGCGTAGGCAATGGTGAGATGTTCCGTCAGCCTTATACGCAGACTCTCAGCATGGCCACCAATGGTCTGCAGGAGGGCGAGGCTGAGGCCAACCCGGACATCAATGAGACATGCTGCACATATAACTTGCTCAAACTGAGCCGCGACCTCAACTGCTATAACCCGGACGATGCCGAGTATATGGACTATTATGAGCAAGCCCTCTATAATCAGATTGTAGGCTCGCTCAACCCCGATGAGTATCAGACCTGCTATCAGTACGCGGTGGGACTCAACGCAACTAAGCCTTTTGGCAATGAGACGCCTCAATCCTCGTGCTGCGGCGGAACGGGCTCTGAGAACCACACCAAATATCAAGAGGCCGCCTATTTCGCATCGGACGACAATCTGTGGGTGGCTCTCTATCTGCCCACCACTCTCCAATGGAAAGCCAAAGGGGTGACCATTAAGCAAGATTGCCAATGGCCGGCGCAGTCGTCTGTCATAACGGTGACCTCGGGCAAAGCTCGTTTCGGCATGAAGCTGCGCATCCCGCGCTGGGCTACTAAGGGATTCTCTATCAAGCTCAATGGCAAGGCTATCGCTGACAACTTCATTCCCGGCTCTTATGCCGTCATCCCGTCACGTCGTTGGAGTAAGGGCGACCGCGTGGAGATTGAGATGCCCTATTCTTGTCATGTTGAGTATGGCATGGACAGGCTCCCGGCCGATGTCGCAAGTCTTGACGGCACACAGTTGCCCTCAGCCTGGGTGGGAACTCTTATGTATGGCCCTCTCGCCATGACTGGCACAGGTGTCGCGACATGGAGACAAGCCACTTTGACGCTTGACACCCGTCTCAGCCAAGTTAAGGAGGCGAATGGTCCCGATGGCGTACCCGCTCTCGATGTGGATGGCCGTCTCTTCCTGCCGGACTATTACCGCTCTGCCAACTCGACACATTATTATAGGATTGTGACGTCGGATATTCCGGCCGAAATGGCGCAAAACCGTCACGCTGCCGATCTGGGCGAGCTGAGGTCACTCCTCTCATTGGCTCGTGAACGCATGTCTGAGCAGGAGCGTTGGATGGCCCTTGAGCAAAAAGTGCCCGACTACGCGCCTTGGGCGCCCAATGGCTATAAACGTCTCACTGAGGCTGCCGTTAAGGCTGAACAGGCCGTCTCCGCACAAACAGGCGAGTTGTCGGCTGACGATGTCGAGACCATCTCGGCCCAACTGAGCAAGGCCATAAACACCATGCGCCCCGGCAACTTGGCTGAGATGGAGGATCTTCGTCCGCTCACCGCCCTGCTGCGCCGAGCTGGAATGCCAGATGAGACCACGGCCGAGACTCTCCGCGACGCCATTGACTATGGCCGAATGGTTGTGCGTTATGTCTCTGATGGCAGTGGCACGCAGGATATGATTCAAGCGGCAGTCACGAAGCTCAACAAGGCTCTTGGAAACTAAAAAATCTGTTCATCGGCTCGAAATATGATTAAGAAATATTTATTACGAGCCTTAAAATCTATTTTGAGCAACTCGGGACGGATATAATATCTTGCTTGGTGTAACTAATTGAAAAACAACGCATAAACTAACATAATAAACGGACGCGAAAATAGTCCGTTGGACGATTTTTGCGTCATTTTGGATTTTTCTGTTAACTACTCCAAACAAACGTATATAATTTAGCGTCGTCAGATGACACGATTTAGATACACCCCTGTAAAACAAACAAACTAATAAATCATGAGCAGCAAATCTATCAGTAATAGGCTTTGGCTCCTGTTCGCCGCTTTGGTCATGTCTGTGGCCGCTGTCGCGCAGAACTTCGAGGCCACTGGCCGAGTTGTAGACAGCAGCGACCAGCAGCCCATCCCGGGCGTCACCATCTTGGTGAAAGGTACAACCTCTGGCACTGTAACCGATATTGACGGTCGCTTCTCTCTCAAGACCGACGAGGGCGCGACTCTTCTCTTCTCTTTCATTGGCTATGTGGCTCAGGAGGTTCCCGCGGGCCACGCCATGAACATCAGCCTCATCAGCGAGGCTAAGGAACTTGCCGATGTCGTCGTCATCGGCTACGGCACGCAGCGCAAGGGCGATGTGACCTCGGCCATCACCTCTGTCAAGAGTGACGATTTCGTCAAGGGTAACATTAACAACGCCGCCGACCTCGTCAAGGGCAAAGTGGCCGGCCTCACCATCACCGATGGCTCTGGCGACCCCTCCAGCACCTCGGCCATCCGTCTCCGTGGCGTCATCTCGCTCAATGGCGGCAACACTCCGCTCGTCCTCATTGACGGCATCGAGGGTGGTCTCTCCACCGTCTCGCCCGAGGACATTGAGAGCATCGACGTCCTCAAGGACGCGTCTGCGGCTGCTATCTATGGCACCCGTGGCGCTGCCGGCGTCATCATCATCACCACCAAGTCTGGCAAACGCGACAGCGGCACCACCGTCAACTACTCAGGCTACACCAGCTGGGCAGGCTTCGCTAACACGCTCGACATGATGGACGCTGACGACATCCGCGCAGGTCTCACAGACTTCAAGGACAAGGGCTATGACACCGACTGGCTCGACGCCATCACCCGCACCTCGTTCACCCACAACCACGACGTCTCCATCAGCGGCGGCACAAAGAAGACTACCTACGACGCAAGCTTCTCTTACCGCGACCAGCAGGGTGTCTTCATCAACACCTATGCCAAGGAGATGCGTTTCACCGGCGGCCTCGCGCACTGGTTCTGCAATGACATTCTCAAGCTCCAGTTCAACATTGTTAAGCGTTGGCATGAGAATGGCCCTGTAGATGCAGCTGCGTCTTACATCTACCGCAACGCCATCATGCGCAACCCGACTGAGCCCATCTACAATGAGGACGGCTCTTACTACGAGGACATGAGCATCAACTACTACATGAACCCCGTGGCGCTCCTCAAGGAGAAGACTGGCGAGTATAAGACCGAGGATACCCGTCTCACTGGCAACATCACTGTCGAGCCTATCAAGGGATGGCAGACCAACCTTATGCTCTCCACCGACCGCTACAATTCTCACGACGAGGGCTACTACACCTCTAAGCACTATGATCAGGTGCTCAACGGCCACACCGGCTACGCCTATCACAGCTACGCTTACTCAAAGACTGACAACCTTGAGATCACGTCCAACTACAAGCACACGTGGAACGACGACCATCGCTTCGACGCCCTCATCGGCTACAGCTACCAGTATGACATGGCCGAGGGCTTCAATGCCAACAACACCGACTTCTCTTCCGACTACTTTGAGTATAACAACCTCGGCATAGGTGGTTACCTCAAGAAAGGTAAGGCTGGCATGGGCAGCTACAAGAATGACAGCAAGCTCATCGGTTTCTTCGGCCGTGTTTCTTACGGCTATGCGGATCGCTACAATGTCCTCGTCTCTCTCCGTCGTGAGGGCAGCTCTAAGTTCGGTGAGAATCACAAGTGGGGTAACTTTCCTTCTGCTTCTCTCGGCTGGACCATCTCTAACGAGGGCTTCATGGACAACGCCGACTGGGTATCTAACCTTAAGCTCCGCGCTGGTTTCGGTGTGACGGGTGTCATCCCCAACGACAGCTACATCAGCCTCACCCGCTGGACACTCGGCGACGCCTATTATTATGACAACGGCGAGTGGAAGCAGGCTCTCGTCATCGCCTCCAATCCTAACCCCGACCTCAAGTGGGAGGTCAGCAAGGAGGTCAACGTCGGTATCGACTTCAGCTTCCTCAATGGCCGCGTAGGTGGTAGTGTCGATTTCTACAACAAGAACACCTCCGACATGCTTTGGGAGTATGACGTCCCCACTCCTCCAAACCTCTACAGCACCACCCTCGCCAACGTTGGCAAGATGCGCAACCGTGGTATTGAGGTAGCCCTCAACGGCACTCCTTTCGAGAGCAAGGATGGCGTGACCTGGAAGACCACTGTCACCATGGCTTGGAACAGCAACAAGCTCGTCAGCCTCAGCAACGACCTCTACGAGACCGCCAACCAGCACGACGAGGCTTACCTCGGTGAGCCTGTCGACCGCCCAACTCAGCGCATCGAGGTAGGCAAGGCACTCGGCCAATGGTACGGCTGCCACACCTCCGGCCTCTCAGAGAATGGCTTGTGGCTCATCCAGAACCAGGAGACTGGCGAGTATGAGGAGTTCACTCAGAACATGCAGACTGAGGACAAGTATCACACCTACCTCGGCAACGCAATCCCCAAGATGAACCTCGGTTGGAGCAACTACGTAGCCTTCAAGGGCTTCGACCTCAACCTCCAGTTTACTGGCCAGTTCGGCTTCAAGATTCTCAATGAGGCCCGCGTCTACTACGAGAACAACGCCTGCACCTACAACCGACTCAAGTCGGCCGCCGAGACCAAGAACGGCTACGTCCTCTCTGTCGCTCAGAAGCAGAGCTTCAACGACTACTATCTTGAGGATGGCGACTTCCTCAAGCTCTCAAGCGCAACCCTCGGCTACACAGTGCCCCTGCCAGAGAACAACTACATTAAGAACATCTACGTCTACGCCTCTGGCACCAACCTCTTCACCATCACTGGCTACAGCGGTCTCGACCCGGAGCTCAAGAATGACGATCCTCTCAATTCAGGCATCGACCGTCGCGACAAGTACCCAACTCTTCGCACTTTCACTGTAGGCGCCAAGTTTACTTTCTAAACACTGATTGCAATGAAAAATACATATAAAGCCCTGTTTGGCGCATTGATGGGTGCCGGCATCTTTGCCGCGCCCGCCTGCACCGACCTCGACGAGCATATCTATGACACCATAGCGTCTGAGAAACATGAGTTTACTGACGCTGAGCTGGCGCAGACCATAGCACCTGTCTACTCAAGTATCCGCTCTGTATACTGGGGTTGGTTCGGCCTCTCGGACATCATGGAGATCGGATCAGACGTATGGTCAGTCCCCTCGCGCATCGGCATTGGCTGGGGCGAGCCTTATGTCTCTGTCCACAAGCATAATTTCCATGTTGATGGCGACTTCTTCTCATGCAACTGGGACTTCAACTATGCCGGCGTCAACGCCTGCAACCAGGCTCTCGCCAATGAGGTCGTATCCGCCAACGAGGCCACCAACGCTGAGATCCGCGCTTTCCGCGTCCTCTACTACTACAACCTCTTCGACCTCTTCCGCAACATCCCTCTTGACACCACCTACAACCACGAGGCTGGTTGGCTCCCCTCACAGGCCGAGCCTAAGGAGACGTTCGACTGGATGGTCAGCGAGATGAACGCCGTTGCCGACCTCTGTCCCGCAAGCGCCGAGCTTGGCAAGATGAACAAGTACGCCGCCCACATGATCCTCGCCAAGCTCTACCTCAACCACAACGCTTGGTTCAACGACGATAGCGATCTCACCTACTACGAGAAGGCCATCGACGAACTCGACCAGGTCATGGCTGGCCCCTTCAGCCTCGCCTCTTCTTACAGCGCCAACTTTGTTGAGGACATCTCCAGCTCACCTGAGATTATCTTCGGCATCCCCTTGGAGAATAAGTACGCGGGTGGCAACTATATGGCCAACCTCTGGATCCACAATGCCGGCCGTACTCGTTGGAACTTCGAAGGCTGGGCTACTGGTGGTGGCATCGTCTTCCCTCAGTTCCTCGACATCTATGAGGATGGCGACAAACGTTTCGACCTCTGCTGGACTGGTGGTCAGCAATATGCTGAGGACGGCAGCGAGATTCTTGTTGACGGCGAGCCTCTCGTCTACACCAAGGAGCTCCACTCCATTGACAACCCCGGTTGCTATCCCTTTGAGAGCTATCGCCTCGTCAAGTATGAGATCCTCAGTGGTGACTATGGCACCTCATATGACGACGTTCCTTACTACCGTCTCGCCGATGCCTACCTCATGAAGGCTGAGTGCCTCCTTCGCCTCGGCAAGGATGAGGCCACTGCGGCCGACCTCGTATCTAAGGTCCGCGCACGTTGCTTCGATGACGAGTCTAAGGCCACTGTAACAGCCTCTTATCTCAAGGGCGGCAGCAAGTACAACTATGGCCACCGTGAGAATCAGGGCAAGCAAGGTGAGGATGATGTTTGGGTCATCACTGAGGAGGGCGGCGCCGACATTGAGTTCGGTGGTCTCCTTGACGAGCTGGCTCGCGAGTTTGTCTGCGAGGCTCATCGCCGCGACGACCTCATCCGCTTCAAGATCAACGGTTCCAACCTCAATGTCTGGAATGGTAAGAGCTGGTTCTGCAAAGACGCTACCACTGATCGCCATCAGGACCTCTTCCCCATCCCCAAGTCTGCTCTCGACGGCAACATCAAGCTCGTCCAGAACCCTGGCTACTAAAACAAAGCCCCCAAGGCTTTCACTTATTGGGCATTTAATGTCCGCAAAGAAGTTTATATTGGTTTGAGTCTCCGTCTTGGCACCCGGTTCTCCTTTATCTGCCGGGTGCCGGCGGAAAACTCCTGACTTTTAGTCTCTTTGCGGAAAACTCAAAACACGCAATCTTATCATGAACAGAATAATTTACGCCATGGCGGCCATCGCTCTCACTACGGGTTTCACGGCCTGCAATGATGAAGATCCGATGGATGCCGTCTCTAAGCACGTCTATGGTGAGGATGAGTCTCCATATCTTCGCACTGACGCTTCCGCCACCATAACCTATGCGGCTGATTTCCGCAAAGGCCATGTCGCAGCTAAGAGCATAAGCCTCAAGGACTATGCGTCCACCATCCAGACCAAGCTCGGCATGACTGTCGATGACCTCTTGGCTGGTGTCGCAGACGGCAGTGTTGTCTTCTACAACATCAACACCTCGCGCGGCGTCTGGAACAAGACGGCTTACAACATCTCAAACGGTTGGAGCTATAGCGCCGACGGTTCGATAGCCACTGCAAACCAGGCTGGCACAATTACTCTCGATGCCGCTAACAAGGCCATCGTCGTCAACGTCCCCGATGATTCAGCGGCTGGTGTCTCTTTCGCAACCAATGTCGGTTTCGCCATCAACAATGGCAGCAACTACGACAATTATGTCCGCTTCACCATCAACTTCGCTGTTACCGATCCTGGCACTGTCATCAAAAATGTCTCGATACCCACTGGCAGCTACAGCAGCACTCCTATCAATTTCACTGATAGTGACGTAACTGCGGCCATCGAGGCTTGCTTCGGCATCACAGTCTCCGAGTTCAACAAGACTGTCCAGGATAAGGATGGCGAGATTGAGCTATGCATGGCCGACGACGAAGGCAACTGGATTTATTATTATGATGACGAAGGCAACAAAGGATACTCGGCTAATGGCATCGGCTTCTGGTGCGATGCAAATGGTAAGCCCAGGTCATGGGGATCAGGTTGTGTTTTCTTTGCTGAGACCTTCGATGGTGGCATCAACATTGGCCGCTACGAGGACATCGCATCTGGCACTGTTTGCAAGTTCCACTTCGTCTATTTCAGCAAGAGCGACACAAGCAAGTTTGTCGAGTTTGTCGTCACTGCCACAATGGAATAAATAAAGCACCCCTATGAATCGGATCTTCCGTATAGCCGCCAAAGGCACCTTAGGGGTGCTTTTGGCAACAACTCCGCTCGCCTTCACAGCTTGCGACGAGGATGAGGATGTTGTCTATAACATTTCGACAGATGACTCGCAACTGACCAAGACTGTGGCTTACAATGAGGTGGAGTCTTCCATCTCTTTCAACGCTACCGCTGAGTGGACTGCTTCTGTTGACAAGTCTGTCAGTTGGATCACCATCACTGTGCCATCTGGCAAGGCTGGCAACGTCAAGATGCCTATCCTCCTCACCGAGAATGACAGTGACGCTGAGCGCTCGGCCAAGGTGACCATCCGCTGCGGCGAGAATGTGATAACCATCACCATCACGCAGTCCGCCAATCCCGATGCCGCCCACATCATGGACGCCTCCACCATTGAGGATTATGACAAATACATCATCCCCGCCTCTTACAACGAGGGCTTCTCAAAGGGTGCCGAGGGCATGCTCCGCTCAGACTCCAAATGGTCATGGTGGCGCATGAAGCAGAGTGAGCATTTCTTCGTCTTCTGGGAGCCTGGTTTTGGCGACGATCCCAACTCGGAGGATGTTCCCGAGGCGCTTCGCGTCGATGTGGATGACTTGCTCGAGAAGGCCGAGATGTTCTTTGAGACTAATGTCACAAAGCTCGGCATGGCCACCCTTGGCGAGGGCAAGTCGGTCCTCGACAAATACAAGATGCAAATCTATCTCCTGTATCAGACAGAGTGGCTCGCCACAGGCTCTGGCTATGATGATGTGATTGGCGCTCTTTGGGTCAACCCGTCAACTTGCAAGCCCGTCGGCTCAACCATTGGTCATGAGATAGGACACTCGTTCCAGTATCAGGTATCAGCCGATAAGCTCTTCACTGGCGAGGCCGCCTACGAGAATGACATTCTCCCTGTCGGTTTCCGCTACGGCTTCGGTGCAAATGGTGCTGGCGGATGCGCCTACTGGGAGCAGTGCGCGCAGTGGCAGAGTTTCCAGAACTACCCCGAGGAGGCGTTCACCCAGGATGCTAACGTTCAGGTTTGGCTCTCCAATCATCATCGTCACTTCAATCATGAGTGGCAGCGTTACGCCAGCTACTGGTTCCAGTACTATTTCACTCAGAAGCAGGGCATTGACGCCTATGCCAGGATTTGGAAGGAGAGTAAATATCCCGAGGACCCCATCGAGACCTACACCCGCCTCTATTGCAATGGCAGCCTCACGACCCTTTGGGATGACATGTATGACTACGCGTCACGTTGCGCCAACTACGATTTCGACGCAGTCCACAGCTATCTCTCCAGCAACTCTTCTGCCACCAACTACTCCACCAAGCTCTACAAGACAACCGATGGTTATCAGGTGGCTTATGAGAATTGCCCCGGCACGACAGGCTTCAACCTCATCCCTCTCAATGTTCCTGCCGCCAATACTGAGGTGACAGCCGAGTTGACAGGTCTTGAGCCAGGCTCAGCCCTCGCATCTTCCGATCCTGGCTCCATTGTTGATGGCGACGGCAACCAAAAGAGCACCACCACGACCTATAACAAGCAGGACAATAAGGACTACAATTTCCGCTTCGGCTTCGTGGCTGTTAAAACAGATGGCTCAAGCGTCTACTCTGACGCTCAGGCAGGTAAGTCTGGCACGGCCACATTCACAGTCCCTGCTAACACTGAGAAACTCTATTTCTGCGTCCTCGCTGCTCCTGACACATATAACCGTCATGAGTGGGACGACGATATGAGTGATGACGAGCAGTGGCCTTATGTCGTCAAGTTCACAGGTTCCGACCTCCTTGGCAACATTGAGATCACTCCGGGCGACCCCTCTAATGTGACTGTCACCAAGACCCTTGAGCTCGACTACACATCCACAAGCTACGCTCTCGCTTCCATCAACCTCCTCTCTGAGGGCTATATGGCCGAGATTGCCCAGGCGTTCAAACTTCAGCCTGCCGACATTGTAAGCCTGACTCTTGACGCGTCCACCGCGTCTGCGGCCTATAATGCAGACAATACTTGGACTCCCTCCGATGGTCAGGTTGCCGTGGGCATCACCAATCCTGACGGCTCTATCACCTACGCCTATAGCGCCTATGGCATAGGCTTCTGGATTGAGGCCGATGGCACTGGCAGCTCTTGGGGCTCAGCTCCTATCTATTTCGAGTACAACTCGGGCGCGTATACCCTCACTGTGGGTCACGCACCAGGCGGCTCGGAGCAAGGTAAGACGTATGTCATCAAACCTACCTTTGTCTACAACTGCGGCGGCACCCTCTACAAGGCTGTCGTAGAAGTTTCCATGAAGTTTTAGTCTCCATTCTTTTTCCTCCCCGCAAAGGCTTATTGGCGACTTCGCCATGACCCTTTGCGGGGATTTTTCATTATATTCGCAATGCGCTGGCTCATCTCGCTTCCCAGGCATGCTTTTATCATCCCCTCATGAAAATAGTCTCATTTCTTGCCTTGACTCTCACTCTCTGCGCCTCCCCAGCCTTGGCGCAGCAGAAGCAGGTGTATATACCCGACACCCTCAAGACAGTTAATCTGTCCGACCCTCAGTCGCAATGGTCATGGAGCCACAGCGCGCAGACTGAGAATCTTGTCTTTTTCTGGCAAAAAGGTTTCGGCTTTGACCCCTATTCGGCCCCTGCTCTCGATGGCCACAAGATGAGTTTCGACCTTGGCAACCTTCTTGTCCGCCTTGAGGATTTTTATCGCTTCTATCGCGACTCTCTCAAGTTCACGCTCCCCGGCAGTCTCTCTGACAAGTATAAAATGATGGTCATGCTCGACTATTCGCTTGAGGGAACAGCCTATGGCGGCACCTATGATGATTTCATTGGCGCGCTTTGGGTATCGCCGCTCCGCATTCAGGACAAGAAACTTAATTGTCTCGCCCATGAGCTTGGCCATAGTTTCCAATTGCAGGTTATGGCGGACAAGACCGGCGAGGCGTGGGGCGGTAGCGGTTTCTTCGAGATGACGAGCCAGTGGATGCTGTGGCTTGTCAACCCCGATTGGCTGACCGACGAGAATTATCATTTCGAGGCGTTTAAGAAGTTAACCCACAAGGGCTTCCTGAGCCTCGATAATATATATCACTCACCCTATGTCATTCAGTGGTGGGCCGAGAGACACGGCATAGCCTCCATTGCAGACCTCTATCGTGACGGACGTGTGGGCGAAGATCCCGCCATGACATACATGAGGCGTTACGGGCTTTCGCAAAGCCAGTTCTGCGATGATATGTTCTCTTGTTATCAGCATCTTCTTAATTTCGATTTCAATCATGCGCGAAGTGAGACGCGTCCCTACGCTCTCTCTTTCTCAACGCCCATGGACACTCTTGCCGGCGGATGGTTGACTCCCGACACAGCCTGTGTGCCTGAGAATTATGGCTTCAACGCCATTCGATTGAACGTGCCTACTCCGGGACAAAAAGTGACTGCTCGGTTCAAGTCCTTGTCTAAATTCCCCACAGCGGGTCACAGATATTCTTTTGTCGCTGTCACTGCCGACGATGAGTCTATCTATAGCCCAGCCTCTCAGTCCCCTGACGGACGCATCTCCTTCACTGCGCCCGCTGATAGACCTCTCCGCGCCCTCTACCTCCTTGTCATGGGTGCGCCGACAACTCATCAGCAGGACCCTGCCTCGCGCACATTCCCCTATAAGGTCAAAATATCTACATCGCGTAACTAAACAATTCATTCTGTCAGACCATGCCAATGCTCAAGTTCTCAACTTGTCTCTTAGCCTTCGCGGCAATAACATCGACTGAGGTCAAAGCCCAAGGAACGCTCGATGACTATAATCGGGCCTATGCGGTACGGCGTGCTTTTTCGGCCGACTCTGTAATCAACTGGGCGCGTGGTGTCGAATGGGTCGATTCAACCCATATGCTCACTTTTGAGATGATGACGCCACAAGGTCGCCGTTTCTTCACTCTCGATGCCGAGACGGGGGGCGAGGTGGCTTTTGACAACCGCGAGGCGCGCTCTCGTGACCTTGGCATTGCGGCCCCACAACCTGCGCCACCTGTCTACGGCCGCGTCAAGGAGAGGCATTGGATGGAGGTCGATGAGGAGAATGAACTCACTCCAATCCCCTCGCCAGATGGGAAAATGGTCGCCTATGTGGAGGGCTACAATGTCGTGGTCCGCTCAGCTTCCGACCCCTCGTCGCCCAAACGTGTCCTGACGCAAGACGGCACCATCGGTCTCTATTATTCCAACCGAATCCAGTGGAGTCCCGATGGCGGCAAACTGCTTGTATGTCGCCGCCGCCCAGTGGAGAAGCGATATGTCTATTACGTGGAGTCGTCTCCCGATGACCAGTTACAACCAGTCCTCCACAAGCAAGAGTATGCCAAGCCGGGCGACGAGCTGCCACAACATTATCCGGTCATCATTGACCTCAAGTCTGGCTCAGTTGTCGCTGCCGATCCGCATTCCATAGAGAACCAATATGAGCTCGAGTGGCTTCAGTGGTCACCCGACGGCAAGTCGGTCACAATGGAGTATAATCAGCGTGGGCATCATCTCTACCAGCTCATTGCCATGGATGCGCAGACTGGCGCCCTCCGCACAGTGGTGGAGGAGAAGTCGGATAAGTTTGTCAACTATCCGCGCATCTGGAGGCAGTTCATTAAGGGTGGCAGCCAAATTCTTTGGACCAGCGAGCGCGATAATTGGAACCACATCTATCTTTTCGATGTGGCCAAAGGTCAGCAGATTCGTCAAGTCACAAAGGGCGACTGGTGTGTCCGCGAGGTGATTAATGTTGACGAGTCCAAGGGCGAGATTCTTTTTGCCGCAAGTGGCGTGCATCCGTCAGAGGACCCGTATAATATCCACTATTTCAAGATTGGCATTGACGGCCGCCATCTCACAGAGCTCACACCAGAGGCTGGCAACCACACTGCCGTTTTCAGCTCCGATTTTAAATATATCGCCGACACCTATTCTGCTCCCGCCCAGGCTCCTGTATCCTCTCTCCGTCGTGTCTCCGATGGCAAGATGATCAAGACTTTCGCCAAGGCTGATATTTCCAAACTGCAGAAAGCCGGTTGGGTGGCCCCCGAGGTCTTTGTGGCCAAGGGACGCGATGGTCAGACGGACATGTGGGGCATAATCCAACGTCCCACAAATTTTGACCCGAACAAGAAATACCCTGTCATTGAGTATATCTACGCCGGCCCAGGCGATGCCTACACTCCTAAAGATTTCAAGCCCTACAATTGGAACATGACATCGCTCGCTGAGCTTGGTTTCGTTGTTGTGCAGCTTGATGCCATGGGAACGGCTTGGCGCGGCAAACGCTTTGAGGAGATCTGTTATAAAAACCTCAAGGATGCCGGCTTCCCTGACCGTGAACTCTGGATTCGTGCAGCCGCCGAGAAATATGCCTATATGGATACCACTCGTGTCGGTATCTTTGGCGCATCGGCTGGCGGACAGGAGAGTACAACCGCTGTCCTTCTGCATGGCGACTTCTACAAGGCTGCCTACAGCTCGTGCGGATGCCATGACAACCGCATGGACAAGATATGGTGGAACGAGTTGTGGATGAGCAATCCCATTGACTCAAGCTATGTCGAGTGCAGTAATGTCTACAATGCGCACAAGCTCCGCCGTCCGCTGATGCTCGTGGTGGGTGAGCTCGATGATAATGTCGATCCCTCCAGCACCATGCAAGTGGCCAATGCTCTCATCAAGGCAGGGCGCGACTTTGATCTTGTCGTACTTCCGGGTGTTCATCACACCATGGGCGAGGACTTTGGCGAGCGCAAGCGTTTCGATTTCTTTGTCCGTAACCTGCTTGGCGTCAATCCGCCACAGTGGGATGCCGTGAAGCGTTGACAATCCTCCTCCCTTAAATTGTATTCTCCCTCTTGACTTCTCTCCACCCCTCATAACCTCTTTTGACCCTATGCGCAATCTTTTGCTATCGACCATTCTCTCCGTCCTTTCCCTGCTGACCGCCTCATTCGCCCAAGCCAATGAGCAGCGTCACATAACCACGGAGGACGGTCTGCCATCCAATGCTGTGCGCTCCATTGCGCAAGATGCCGATGGCTTTGTCTGGTTCGGCACAGATGCCGGGCTTTGCCGTTTCGATGGCATCAGGGCCCGAATGTTCTACAACCCCTTGCAGGATGGAGACCAATATGTCAGCTCACTCTATGCTTGGGGGCGCAAGTTGCTCGTGGGGTCAAGCCTCGGCGCATATGTCTTTGACTGTGAGACGGAGACTTTCAGTTGGCTTGGTGATGAAGTCAAGGGGCTTGTGACCTCTTTCTGCGTTGACGCCGATGGCAATGTGTGGGTCTCTACCATGAATAATGGCCTTTTCTGCTGTCTCACTAATTCCGAGGTCATCAAACATTATGAGTTCAGTGAGGCCGATGGCGTGGTGGCGTCGGTTTTTGTTGACTCATCTAACCAGGTGTGGGCGCTCGTCCGCAAGGGCAAGGAGCATGTGTTCCGTCTCAATCGTGCCAACTCATCTTTCGAGCCGGTGTCTATATCCGGCGGACTCAATGCCGACGGCATGTGCATAGCTCAGGCTCAAGATGGCAGTCTGCTGTTTGGCACGTGGTCCAATGGCGTCATTGTCCTCTCTTCTGATGGTAATGTTTATCAATTGCTTAATCCTCAGGAGTATGGCGTGGGGTCGCACATTCACGCCTTGTTACCTCAGGGTGAGTCTTCTCTTCTCGTGGGGTGTGACGAGGGACTTATCAATGTCGATATTAACAAACGGACGTGGAGCCGCATGACGCTCTATGGCTCAGCTGCCGATTCGGCTCGCCGTTTTGTCTATAGCCTTATGGAGGACAGCGAGGGCGGATTCTGGGTCGGCTCTTTTTATGACGGTGTGACCTATTTCTCTCCTGCCGGTCAACGCTTTACTCCCATCCTCGCCTCCGATGGCGGACTTCATGGCCGCATTGTAAGCCGTTTCGCCGAGGATGCGCAACACCGCATATGGATTGCCTCTGACGATGGCGGCCTCAACTGCTATGACCTCAACAGCGGGCAATTCGTCTCCTATGCGGGTCATGAGAAACTCGCCAACCTCAATGTGCACGGTCTCCTTGCCGATGGCGATTATGTCTGGGCCGGCACCTACGGCATGGGACTTATTCGTCTCGATGTCAAGACGGGAAAGACCACAACCTTCGCCCTCGATGAGGGTTCTACGACAGCCAGCTGCTATGCGCTCCACCGCGACTCTAAGGGGCGGCTCTGGGCTGCGTCAATGACGAGCGCAAATCTCTTTGACGAGGCCGAGGGGCGGTTCCGGGCGGTGAAGGATTTTCAAAGCATGACTGTGGATATTGAGGAGGACCGAGATGGCAATATATGGTTCGCCACGCAGGGTGGGGGACTGTGGCGGTTCTCACTCGCTGGTGAGTGGATGCAGTTCGTCTGTACGCCCGGAGCTGATGATTTTCTCAGCAATCAGGTTAATTGTGTGCGCATCGGCTCTTCGGGTCAGGTGTATGTGGCAACGCAAAATGGCCTCTGCGTTTTCGACTCTTCTACAGGCTCTTTCCGTCACATCAATATAGATGTGGAGAACACCGACTTCAGCGGCATGGCCGTCTATCAAGACGAGTTGTGGCTTACGTCGCCTAATGGCGTGGTGCGCTACGCTCCCAACTCCACTCCGCAGGTGTTCAATCGTCAGGATGGTCTCCAAGACCTTCAGTTCCAGCCCAATGCCTGCCTCGTGGCGTCCAATGGCTCCATCTGGCTCGGAATGACCAACGGCATAAGCACTTTTTCCCCTTTCCGCATTAAGCCCAACCGCGTCGAGCCGCCTGTCTTCTTCACCTCGCTCTATCTGTTTGACAAGGAGCTCTGTTCCGGTTCCGACAAGATGCCCACGCCGCTCAGGCAAGACGGCCGTGTGACGCTGAGCTACGATGACGCCATGATTACCATCAATTTCGCATCGCTCAGCTACGTCTCGCCACGGAAAAACCAGTACGCCTATTTCCTTGAGGGCTTTGACCATAAGTGGCACTTCGTAGGGTCCAACACCTCGGCCACATACACTAATCTCCCTGCTGGCAACTATCGGTTCCGAGTCTCCGCCACTAACAATGACGGCGTGTGGTCACCGCGCGAGGCTTGTCTCGACATTGAGGTGACGCCTCCATTCTACTGGTCTTGGCCAGCCAAGCTGCTCTATATGCTTCTCGCTGCGGCCATCATCTACATCTATTACCGCCGATTGATGGCGCGCAATGAGGAGCGTCACCGCGAGGAGATGCGTGCCATGAGCGAGAAAAAGGATCTTGAGGTGCGAGACGCCCGTCTGCGTTTCTTCACCACCATATCTCATGAGATTCGCACTCCAGTCTCTCTCATCATTGGCCCTCTTGAGAACCTTATGGATGAGTGGGGACGCATAAGCTCGCAGGTGAAAAATGCCGACGCTGTGACGTCTACTCTCGATGTCATAAACCGTAATGCGCATCGCCTGCTCGACCTCGTCAATCAAATTCTCGATTTCAACAAGGTGCAGAACGAGGGGCATAAACCCACGTTCAAACAGGTCTGCATATCGCAACTCATGAAGGCGGTGGCCGTGCGTTTTGAGCCAACTCTCAAATTGCGCGGTGTGGCTTTCACGGTCACCTATCCGTCTGATGATTTCTGCGCCGTGGTGGATGAGGAGGGTGTGACCAAGATTTTGAGCAACCTCATGACCAATGCCATGAAGTATACGCGCAGCCGTGTGTCGCTCTCTTGTCAAGTGACGGACTCTGGCTCCTTTGTTCTGGAGGTGGCCGATGATGGCCAGGGCATTTCGACTGAGGATCAGGTGAAAATTTTTGCCCCTTTCTACCAGGCTAATGACAATAAGCCGGGCACTGGCATAGGCCTTAGCATTGTGCAAACTCTTGTCGCCGCGCATCATGGCAAGATCGAGGTGATATCGCAACTTGGCAATGGTTCCCGTTTTGTGGTGACTTTGCCTACGCAGCAAGCAGAAACGGCCTCCGACGACACTGCCCAAGAGTCCGAGGCGAGTGTAGAACAGACATCGGCACACGCTGACAAACACTCAGATGCAGAAAGCGCAGTCTCTGTCGCTTCAAGTTCTTATGCCCGTCAGTCTATCCTCATTGTTGACGATGACCAGGATTTGCGCAATTTCCTTGAGTCTAATTTTGCACAGCACTATTCGGTGCGGACTGCCGCCAATGGTGTCGAGGCTCTCGAACGCCTTGCCGAGTCTCCTGCCGACCTCATCATAAGCGACTGGATGATGCCCGAGATGGATGGCGACGTGTTCTGCCGTCGCGTCAGGAAGGACATCAATATCTGCCACACGCCGTTCATCATGCTCACCGCCAAGACTGATGACGACAGCAAGGCCGGCAGCATGGATTGTGGCGCGGACCTCTTCATTGAGAAGCCTTTCTCCATGAAATATCTCTCGGCCTCCGTCAAGAACCTTATCGAGATGCGCCGAATGTTGCAAGAGAGGTTCTCCATCTCGCCAACTGTCACAGTTGATGAGATCGCCACCTCGCCACTCGATGACGAGTTCCTGAAAAAACTGAATAAGCTGATTGAGGATAATATGGATAACCCCGACCTCGGTGTCCAATTCCTTGCCGAGCGGATGGGGGTCAGCCGCAGCTCGCTGTTCCAAAAGATAAAAAGCCTTGCCGGCGTCACTCCTAATGAGATGGTCACGCTTGTCCGTCTCAAGGCCGCCGCCCGAATGTTGCGCGAGAAACGCTACCGAGTGAACGAGATCAGCTATCGCGTGGGCTACAATTCGCCCTCCTATTTCTCCAAGAGCTTCCTCAAGCAGTTCGGCATGAAGCCGCTTGAGTACGCTGAGGCCAAGGGGTGATGAGGGGTGTGATTAATGGTGACGCGCTGCATGTCTTACGCGGCTTGTCTTCTCTACTGGCGGACGAACTAAGATCGGACAACTGTTTTACTGAGTCTACTCTTCTGGTATCTTTCTTATAACGAACACTATATTCGTAGTCCTCAAGAAGAGTGTCGTAAGGTGAGTATTCGGTGATATAGCTTTTATATCCCGCTACACTATTGACGTGGCAATCACTCGCCAGGATCCATTTTCTAATCGGGTTATGTAGCCATTGTCTGTCATGCGCTTCACCAGCTTCTGTACGGCAGAGGTGTTGATGCCCAAATTCGTAGTCAGTTGGGCATAGGTTATGTCTGGATTGTCGCGCATCAGTCGCAATATGCGAGGCACGTTTTTGCTTCGGGCGGATATGATGTCGCCGTCATACCACCACAGGTCTTCCTCTTTGCGGCTCACAAAATCGATGTTTGCTTGTATCTCACGCTGCACGAGATTCTCGAAGTATTTCAAGAATTGACCTATCTGTTTGATAGTGGCATGGGCTCCTGCCGGGGGATTTGAGCCTACAACCAAATCCGTCTTGTGCAGAGCCTCCAGATATTCCTGCTTCTTGCGGCTGCGCACAACAATCATCGGCCAACCATGCCGCGAGAGAATGTAGTTCATCATCAGTCGGGCGATGCGTCCGTTCCCGTCTTCAAAGGGGTGGATGCGGATGTAGCGATAGTGGAATAGTGCAGCCAACTCAACGGGATTGAGAAGTCCTTTGGGCTCTTCTTCGTTATACCAATCCACAAGGTCGGTCATCAGAGCTGGAGTCTCTTCTGGAGAAGCATATTCGAAGCGGTCGCCATAACGTGTAATTACGCTATTTGGACGAGTCTTATATTGCCCTGCATGAATCACATAGCTTGTTTGCACCCCGTCTGGTAAAGTTCGGTACTGGGTGTAGTCTTCTCGCAACAGCGTACCGTGAAGTGTACGAATAAAGTTTTGAGTCAGTGGCTCCTGTTTGTTGCTTGCTTCCTCTTGCATCATTCTCACAGATACTTCACTGGCCTTCATGTCATTGAAGTCTTTCAAGTGCCCTTCACCGCTCACTTTGCCAAACAACAACAACAGTTCCGTCTGGCCATACGTAAGCGTATTTCCTTCAAGATGGTTGCTGTTGTAGTTGTACTCCACGGTGAAGCGCATGCTCAGCATACGCTGCTCGTTTTCTGTCAACGGCTGCAGCGAAAGCCATTTGCTATATGTTTCATCTAATGTCATAGTCGTTCAATTTCTATCTGCTACCACCCTTAAAGGTGGTAAGCTACCACCTCTAAAGGTGGTGTATGATAATTGGAATTACTTCCGAAATTAAATCAATTAGTTTCCCGTCAAGTAGTTGAGGTTGTTGAATTGGGCAAGCGTGATTTCATCGTCAAAGAAATAGCAAAAGTAACGGTCGATATGGGGAACCTCATAACCAGTCTCCACCATTTTCTTCTTATTCATCTCGCCCGTATTCTTCACACGGAGCTTGTAAAGGCGCTTTATTCGCTTCTCGAAATCGTAGAGGTTTGCAAAACTATCTTCCCCGTAAAGATAACACATATCAAATTCCCACACCCCATGCCCCACTAATTTTCTGCCCATTGCCCAACCACCTGTCATACAGAACAAGCCTCAGCCGACAATCCTGCCAGCTGAGGCTTGCGCTTATCCCCATTGGCGGCAACCTCGCCGCCAAAGTCGTTTCTTGATTATGTACTACTTCGTCATGACGAGTCTCCCGTCCGAAATGCAAAGCCCGCGGTAAGTGTCGCCAACGCGTTGACCCGTGAGGCTATATCTCGCGCCCGACTTCGTGGTGACGCTGATGGACTGGATGCCCGTGGTTGAGGCCGTCTTATAGGTGAATGTGACCTTGAGCATCAGCTGCTTGTTTTTGCCGGCGGCGTCCTCCTCTTGGGTGACAATCTTGCTGTTGTCAAAAGTGAGGCGAATCTGCTTATTGGCCTCGAAGCCAGTAATCGTTTTTATCTCAGGCGTCTGCCCTGCCGTGCCTCCAGGGAATGTCATCACGGCGTCTGGCAGTGGCGTGGCGGACTCATCAATATAGGTGCCGATGAGGTCTATGGACCTGTCGGCGGTTGTTGACTTGTTGTTGCTGTAACCCTCAAACGTCATACCCGTTATGGTGTAACCCTTGTTTACGCTGAAGATGATCTCGTCATTGCAGCTGGTGCGGGTCTTTATGTATCCGTTGCTCTCGCTGTTGGTTATCTCGCCATTGGCACCTGCTGTGTAGCACGTGCCGGTCACAATGGCCTTGTCCTCGGCTGCGGCTTTCAGGCTCTCTGTCGGGGTCTGCTGAGTGTCATCTTCGCTCACAGCGGGGGCGTGGCTCTTCACGTTGGTTATGTATGACGAGCCGTCAATGCCAAGATAGTCAGGCAGGTAATAGCCAATGTGGGGCGGCTGGTTGTAGCTGGAGTTCTGCCACACTATGCCCATGCGGTATGTGTGGTCCTCCATAAGGCACGGAACCCTATATTCTGTCGGCTCGGGCGTGGAGTAGATAAGAATCTTGCATGTGGCTGCGCTGTAGTCCGACTCATATTGGAACATGATAATCTCCTCGCGCCAGTCGCCCAAGATGTCGGCTTGGAGGCATGGGGTGGCCTTGGTCGTGTTGCATGACATCGGGTTGCCGTAGTTGGCGAACTCAATCACTGTGGCTATGTTGCCCGAGGCTGAGTTATAAGCCCTTATTCGGGGTGCGGACTTGCCTGTGGAGGAGTCGTAACGGCCGTCAAAGGTCTGGTCGTATGGGTCGCCCGTCCAATAGATGCGGAAGTTGGTGTCGGGTTTCTTTTCTGCGACAACCTTGCCTGTGGCGCAGTCATACATGTTATTGTCCGCGCTGCTCCAGAACTCATAACCTCGGTTCGCCGGGATGAAGTCGGCTGCCAATCCGCGTCCATTGTCCTCTGTTCCTGTCACCGAGACAAGAAGCTTGCCCGTGGAGGCGTCATGCACGTCATATCCATAAGGCTTCTCCTCGTGGGGCATCATGACCTCGAGGCCCTTGCGGTCGGGGCAGAGGTCTGCCAAATGAATGGCGTCGCCGTGACCTTTGCCTGTCGAGCAGAGCAATGCCCCGTCAGGGCCGATGGTTGCGCCACCTGTCACAATCTCGTCAAGCCTGTCGTTGTTGACGTCGCCAACCGAAATGCCGTGCACTCCCTGCCCGTAGCTCGATATGCCACTGCCGGACAGAGTGGTCGCCCCGTTCGCGTCCACCACACTCCATTTGCCGCTCACACCCTTGTGCAGCCAACGGGTCTTGAGGTCTGTGCCGTCCCAGTCAACCGCCCATATGTAGCAGTTCGCATAATATCCGCGCTCAAAGATGGCGGTCGGCAATTTGTCCGTTCCGTCAAGATAAGCCACGCATGCGTTATATCGCTCTGAGCGGTTGCAGTTGCTGTCTCCCCAAAAACTGTTTGCGCTTGTGGCTGAAGTGGGGAAGTCGTCTCCCGAGCGGCTTGGCGAGTACCATACGGTGCGCAATGCGGCTCCGCTCTTGCCGTCAAACACGGTAAGGAACTCCTCGCCGCCATTCACGCGTCCCTTGCTGTTGACGTATGTCGCGCTATTGTCTGTCGCCTGTATTGCCTCATCGCCAGCGGCTGACACGTATGCGCCCTTGCCGTCTGTTGAGCCTGCCGCCGTCTTGCAAACCAGTTCGGCACGTCCGTCGCCATCCAGGTCATAGACAATGAATTGCATATCGTGATTACCCGAGCGGACGTTAAGCCCCAGGTTTATGTTCTGACTCCATAGCGGAGTGCCATCCATCTCATAGGCCGAGATGATTATAGGTGACGAATATCCGTCTTTGCCACTGTCTCGCGCATTGTCCGGCAACCATTTGAGCACCAACTCATACTCCCCGTCTCCGTCCAAGTCGCCCACGCTCATGTCGTCCGGGCGGTAACGCCCCGTCGTGTTGCCACTCTTTATGGCCGATGGGCGTTTGACGTCGAAACTGGTGTAGATGCTTGACCACGCCGTGGCTTGACACTCCTCGCCATCCGATGATACTATCTTATATGTGTCGCCTGCTTTGCCCTCGGAATCCAAGTAGTTGGTCTTGCCGCTCACACCCGTGGCGACCTTGTTTCCATTGCGATAGACATCAAAAGTGAGTGAGGCGGCGTCGGCTGTCAATGCTCGCCATGATACTAATACGCCCTGACTGCTCATGACAGCCACGGGTGCGCGACCCAATTTCTCGCTTGTCTGTTGTGCCAAGCCCGGCGTGGCGGCAACAGAGAGGGAGGCTGCGCATGCCGCAGTTGCGATAAATCTGCTAAGGTTCATTCTTATGGTATATTTTTGCAAATGTATTAATATTTGCAAAAAAATAGCAAAAGCTAATAAAGGCTAAGTGCGGCATGCTAAAAACCTGAATGTTTTTTTTAGCATCGCCACACTTAGCCTTGCAGCCCCGACTCTCTATCTTGCCTTGGGCTCTATTTCTTTTGCCTTACCACAACTTGGCCGGATGAGGTCCCGGTTACAGTCACAGCTGACCCGCATTCAATAAACTTGCCGTCTGAAATGGCATCATAGACCTGTCCGCCTATGCTTACCTTTCCGCCCGGCCTAAGGTCCGTCGTGGCCTCTCCGTCGCTGCCAATCAGGCTGTCTATCACATCTTTCTCAACGCCGACATACCCCTTGTCACTCTCTTGTGAGGTCTCTAATGTCAATTTGGACAATGGACTGTCCTTGCGCGCCTTGAACACCTTGCGACCCAGGACAACGCAAAGAACCACCGACAGGACAAGCGACAGGATGACCACCCACAGCGATGTCGCAATCTGGCTCGTCGGGACGCCCTCAAATGACAACCCGTCATTGCCCACAAGGCTAAGCGTCAATCCCGCCACTGTGCAGACAATGCCCGCTATGCCGCAAATGCCAAAACCCGGTATCACGAATATCTCTGCCGCCAACAGGCCTACGCCAACCAAGAAAAGCAAAATCTCCCAATTAGCAGCCAACCCGTCTATATACAGTGGTGCGAAGTAAAGCACCGCAGCGCCAATAGACACGAGCAGGGCGAAGCCTACACCCGGTGTCTGCAACTCAAAATAGAGTCCTCCTATAATAAGGAGTATCAATATGCCGCGCAGGCCAGTGGAAAGCAGCCCGCCCTTGATGTCGTCAAAGGCCGACGGCTCATACCTATCGACAATCGCGCCAGGCGCCACGTGCTCAATCACCTCATCGAGACTGCGCATCTGCCCCTCGCAATAGTTGAGTTTGATGGCCTCGCGCGTGGTGAGCGTCAAGACGTGGGCTGAGTCAATCACGCCCTCAATGGCCACCGACTCGTCCACCATGGCCTCGGCAAGCCTCGGGTCGCGCAGGAAGAGGCGCGTGCTGTCCGTCCCGTCGCGCCACGGATGAGCTTCGGCCGTAGAGCGCATTATGGCGCGCATGTAACTCTGATATTTGTCCGGCATCTTTGATCCGTCTGAGCCGCTCACTACTGTGCATGCTCCTATGCTCGCGCCGGGACTCATGAATATGGAGTCGCACGCCGTGGCAATCAATGCGCCTGCCGATGCCGCGTTGACGTCAATGAAGGCGTAGACGGGTTTGGGAAACGCTAATATGGCCGAGCGTATGGAGTCGGCAAAGGTCACCTCGCCGCCATACGTGTTCATGTTGACTATCACTTGGTCGGCCTCTTTCTCGCGTGCCATGCGCAGAGCCTCCGACGTGTGGACCCATGCCGTGCTGGCTATCTCCTCTTTTATGTCGAACACGAGGACGCGTTTCTGCGCCGTGGCGGACGTGACGCCCATTATGACGGATGCCGTTGTGACTATTGCCGCGAGGGCGGCCCTGAAAATATGCATGGTATGTTATGAATGGTGTTTATGTGGGTAATCTATTCGGAATGTCATTATAACACAAATATATAAAAAATCACTTTTCATGCCCTCGGCAGCCTCTCTTCGTCGCCACTTTGTCCGCTCTTTCTTACGTGTTGTTCGTAATTTAACGCAGGGCGTGTTTTTTATTGCTCCGTGGCGGTACAACTTATTAATACTTTTTCTACCTTTGCTCTTGTCAAAAACAAAAAATGAAATGCAGACAATGCGATTTTACTTCGGCTTCTATTTTTACTTCTTTGCAGACAGCAGGGGAGCAGGTGGTTGCCGCATCTAAGCGCAAAGGTCCGAAACTAAGATAAAATGAGGCCCACCTGAGTTTTTCAGGCGGGCCTCAAGTTTTTTTACTCATACACAACACCCGAAAGTGGAAGCTAACGAAAGCAGCAAGAGTGTCATTGACATGGCCGAGGCTAACGAGGAGACTTTGAAATCCGACAAGGTTCACCGCCCCAAGAGGCGCGTGGCCATTCAGGGCGTCAGCGGCGCCAACCACGAGATCGCCGCGCGTGAGTTTTTCCGCGACTTTGATGTCGAGGTCGTGCCTTGCCTCACTTTCGAGGAGCTTTTCAGCCGTGTCCGCGAAGAGGAGGACCTCTATGGCATCTGCGCCATCGAGAACACGCTGGTCGGCTCCATCCAGTCCAACTACACGCTTCTCAAAGACTCAGGCCTTGAGGTGCTTGGCGAGTATAAGCTCCGCATCAAGCACAACCTGATGGCTCTCCCTGGCGTCAAGATGGAGGACATCCGCGAGGTGCACAGCCACCCGATGGCTCTCGCCCAGTGCAAGGCCTTCTTTAATGACTATCCCAACATCCGCCTCATCGAGAGTGAGGATACAGCCCTCTCGGCCAAGGATGTACGCGACAAGGGTCTCAAGGATGTGGCAGCCATCGCTCCCGCCATCGCTGCTGAGATCTATGGCCTCAACATCCTCAAGAGCGGCATTGAGACCAATAAGAAGAATTTCACCCGTTTCTTGGTTGTCAATGAGTCCGGCGTCTTCGACCGCGACGAGCTTTTGGCGCAGAACAGGATCAATCGTGCCTCGGTGGTCTTCTCCATCGCACAGGCTGGCGAGGCGGGCAGCCTCTCTAAGGTGCTAACCGTCTTGGCTTTCTATGGCATCAACCTCACCAAGATTCAGTCCAACCCCGTGGTTGGTCACGAGTGGGAGTATATCTTCTATGTAGACCTCTCTTTCAATAACTACACGCGCTACGTTCAGGCCATAGCAGCCGTTCGTCCGCTTTGCGCCTCGCTCCGCATCCTCGGTGAGTATGAGACAGGTCGCCAGAGCCTTGCCGATTAATCCCACTCGGCATAATAAAGGATTTACACACAAGAACAGCATAAGTCAATCATCATGATTATTTCTCCAGCCAACCGCGCCGCTAAGGTCGAGGAGTATTACTTCTCGCGAAACAACCGCCGTCTCGATGCCATGCGCAAGAGCGGTGTAGATGTCATCAACCTTGGCATAGGAAGCCCCGATATGCCCCCGGCCGACAATGTCGTCAAGACTTTGGCCGACTCGGCAGCTCAGCCCAATGTTCATGGCTATCAGCCCTATACGGGTATCCCCCAACTCCGTCAGGGCTATGCCGAGTGGTACGCTAAGTGGTATGGCGTGGAGCTTGACCCGGACCATGAGGTTCTCCCCCTCATCGGCTCAAAGGAGGGCATCATGCACATCATGATGGCTTTCATCAACGAGGGCGACGGCGTCCTTGTCCCCGACCCGGGTTACCCCACCTATTCGTCAGTTGCCAAGCTTGTCGGCGCTCGCACTGTCACTTATAAGCTCTATGAGCACCTCGGCTGGCAACCCGACTTTGATGAGTTGGAGAAGACCGACCTCTCGGGCGTCAAAATCATGTGGACCAACTACTCCAACATGCCGACGGGCGCGCCTGCCACCATGGAGCTGTATCAGAAACTTGTTGATTTCGGTCGCCGTCATGGCATCCTCATCTGCAATGACAATCCTTATAGCTTCATTCTCAACGACAACCCCATATCTATTCTCTCCGTCCCCGGTGCCAAGGATGTCTGCATCGAGCTCAACTCAATGAGCAAGGCGCACAACATGGCGGGTTGGCGTTTTGGCATGGCAGCGTCCAACAAGGAGGTCATTGAGACCGTATTGCGTGTCAAGAGTAATATGGACAGCGGTGTCTTCCGCCCCATGCAGCTTGCGGCCGTCGAGGCTCTTAAGCTTGACAAGGAGTGGTTCACTGAGCTTAACAAGGAGTATCGCGAGCGTCAGAAGTACGCGTTCGCCATCATGGATGCCCTTAAGTGCAAATACAATCCCGAGCAGGGCGGACTCTTTGTCTGGGCCAAGGTCGAGGACAAGTGGCCATCCGCCGAGGCGCAGAGCGATGATATTCTTCATCAGACGGGCGTCTTCATCACCCCGGGCTTCATCTTCGGCTCTCAAGGCGATCGTTTCCTCCGCATATCTCTTTGCGCCAAGATTCCCGTCTTCGAGGAGGCTCTCAAGCGCATCAAGGCGATGAAGTAAGGCGAACAGGATAAATATCAAAAAAAGGGGGTAACCCCCTATAAAATTAACGATGGCGCAGCCATCAATCTCAGAAAAAAATAAACACCAGATAATACAATGGAAGCACAACTCGAACTCGAGTCCATCCTCCTCCCGGGCGTGGACGGCAAACGACCCCTCGTTATAGCTGGACCTTGCAGCGCCGAGACTGAGGAGCAAGTAATGAACACGGCACGCGAACTCGCCGCCAACGGCATCAAGATTTTCCGCGCCGGCATCTGGAAACCCCGCACACGCCCGGGCTCTTTCGAGGGCGTAGGCTCCGTCGGTCTGCCTTGGCTCCAGAGGGTCAAGAAAGAGACTGGCATGTACACCGCTGTCGAGGTCGCCACGGCGCAGCACGTCTACGAGGCCATCAAGTACGGCATCGACATGGTATGGGTCGGCGCACGCACCACCGCCAACCCCTTCGCTGTTCAGGAGGTTGCCGACGCTCTCCGCGGAACGGATATGCCCGTCCTCGTCAAGAACCCTGTCAACCCCGATCTCGAACTCTGGATTGGCGCCCTTGAGCGTCTCAACCGCGCCGGCATCAAGAAGCTTGGCGTCATTCATCGCGGTTTCTCTGTCTATCAGAAGATTAAGTACCGCAATGATCCTCAGTGGCAAATTGCCATCGAGCTTCATCGCCGTCTGCCTAATCTCCCCATTATCAATGACCCCAGCCACATCTCTGGCGACTCAAACCTCATCCTCGAGGTCAGCCAGCAGGCCATGGACCTCAATTTCGACGGTCTCATCATTGAGAGCCACGAGTGCCCGGCGCAGGCTTGGTCCGACGCCAAGCAGCAGGTCACCCCGGCTCACCTTAAGATGATCCTCTCCGACCTCGTCATCCGGGATGCTAAGATTGGCGACAAGCCCCGCACGGAGATTGACGAGCTCCGCCAGAAGATTGACCTCCTCGACAAGCAGGTGGTCGAGATCATGGCTAAGCGCATGAGCATCTCAGAGCAGATTGCCAAGTATAAGTACGAGAACGGCATCACTGTGCTTCAGAGCCGCCGCTACGATGAGATTCTTCAGAGCCGCCGCAAGGTGGCCGAGGAGAACGGGCTCAACCCCGACTTCGTTGTCAAGCTCTATGAGGCCATCCATGAGGAGAGTGTCAACCGTCAGACTCTCACCATGCAGAAGCTCCAAAAAGAGGGTAAGAAGTAAGCTGGTTGACCGATACTCAAGACTGATATCATGCGTATTTGCATTGTCGGTGCCGGCAAAATGGGGTCTTTCCTCGCCGACACAATGTGCCTCCTCCACGAGGTGGCCATCTTTGATGTCGATGTCCATAAGCTCCAATATGTCTTCAACACTCGGCGACTGACAACCTATGACGAGATCCGCGAGTTCAACCCCGAGCTTCTCATCAACGCTGTCACGCTTAAATACACTCTTAAGACTTTTGAGGAGATTTTGCCTTATGTCTCAGAACGTTGCATGCTCTCTGACATAGCTTCGGTCAAGACAGGTCTTCTCGATTTCTACAAACGCAGTGGCAGGCCTTTCGTCTCCACACACCCCATGTTCGGCCCCACTTTCGCCAATCTGCGCGAATTGAGCCAGAACCATGCTGTCATCATCACCGAGGGCGACCACCTCGGCCGCGTCTTTTTCAAGGATCTCTACGGCTCGCTCGGGCTGCAGCTCCATGAGTACTCTTTTGAGGAGCATGACGAGATGATGACCTACTCGCTCTCCATTCCTTTCGTCTCGACCATGGTCTTCGCGGCCAGCATGAAGAAGACTGACGCCCCAGGCACCACTTTCGCCAAGCATTTGTCCATTGCCAAGGGTGTCCTCTCTGAGGATGATTACCTCGTCTCGGAGATTCTTTTCAGCCCCTACACCCCCGAGAAGGTCGAGAACGTCATTACTCAGATGGAGGATTTGCTTGAGATTATCAAACGTCGCGACTCGGCCGAGATGAGCAAATATCTCAACCGCCTTCGCGAAAACATCAAGCAATAAACACAGCTTTGACTTTAGTCGAGTAAGTAATAAACGCTTGCGGGCGCGTCTCTGAAATGTCAGAGACGCGCCCGCTTTTTTGCTTTTTGGTGCCGTATTCTACAACCTTACAATCTCCCCTCAACCCATTCCATGAACTCCTCAAAGTCGCCTGCGTTCTCGCTTAGCCAAGTGAGGACTTCGGTCTTATAGAGCGGCTCGAAGAGGAAATAGACCATGGGACGCACATAGCCGCGGGCGTGAATCTCAATCAGGAAGTCGGCATACTCCACTTGCCAGAAGTCAAGGTTGGCCTCGCCAGTGTCGCGCATCTTGCTCAGCAATGTGTCCGTGCGCTCCGCTATGGCGGCTATCAGGGCCGCGTGGTCGTCACTGTTTGCCGGGACTGCGGATATGATGGCGTCAATTTGTGGCTCCATCTCCTCGCTATATTTGTCCTCGGCCTCGCGCTTGCCAAACAGGTCAATGCCCAGTCCGCCACGGCGCCAAAGCCTCAGCAGCTTCTGTGCGGCCTCTTTTCGACCGTCGTCAGAAGCCGAGAGCATGTAGCGGTAGAGCGGCAGGAGTGATTGATACCTGTGTCCGCGGGCCAACTCTATCTCACTCATCAATTTGTGCGCTGGCGTCAGTTGCCTGTCGGCTCGCACAGCCCTTTGACACAGCTCTGCGGCCTGTTTCTGACGACCAAAGGTGTGGAGGTGCGATGCATAGTAATACATTCCCTCGGCATGGTTGTGACGCGCCAACTTGTGATACATGCGGCGGGCGGCGGGAATGAAGCCCTGCCTCTCGCGACATCGTGCCTCAATCAGCAATGCGTCATCCTTAAGGCTGAAACTCTTCTCTTTGCTCATGGCCTTGGCCTCGCTCAGAGCCCTCACCACATTGCCCATCTCCAGGAAAGCCGCCGCGCGCTCCACTCGTGCTCTCTCTGTCGGGATTTTGCTATATACGTTTATTGCCTCAGAAAAATTGCCCATGTCGGCGTAGCCTCGCGCCACGTTCATCAGGCTGTCCTCTTGAGCCAAGGTGCCTCCGCTGACCGGGCCGCCCTGGGCCATGGCGATGGTTGCCGCGGCCGAGGCTACTATTGTCATTATATGTCTTTTCATGTGTCTGTATGTGATGTGTCTGTGTAATTGCTTGTAATTGAGTTGCGCCATTCTCATTGTTTGGCGTCACGCCTTGTCACCCTTGGCTCGTGAAAGGCTTACCATGATGACGCCGCCAAAAACCAATGCGACCGCCATGCCCTTCACCCACCCGAAGGTGGCCAATCCGAGTGCTATTGACGCGATGGCTGAGACCACGGGCTGTGTGTAGTTATATGAGCTGATGACTGTGGGGCGCAAGAGACGCTGACCAATAGGCACAAGCAGGAAGGTCATGAAGGTGCCGATGAAGACGACGTAGGCAATCTCGCCCCAAACAGCTGACGGCACAGTGGCAAAGTCAATCTCTGCCACGCTCGGGCCTGAGAATGGCAATGTGACGATTGATGCCGACAGGAACATCCATTTCATCAGGGTGGCGGGCTTATATTTGCCCATGACCCTTTTGCAAAGGACGAGATAGAGGGCGAAACTCAGTTGCGCACCAAGGCACATGGCATCGCCAAGCGCATGACCCGCGTCAAATGTCAACCCGTCGCCATTGCTCATGACGAGAAGTATTGCACCCGCAGTGCCAACCGCCACGCCGCCGGCTTTGAGGCCTGTGATAGGCTCGCCAAGTATGGCGGCGGAGAGCAGCATGGTGATGATGGGCAACATGGTGGTGACGACCGACGCGTCAACAGGCGATGTGAAAGCTATGCCGCAAATGAACAAGTTCTGGTTGAACGCCACGCTCAGCAGTCCGCCCAGCAATATGAGGGGCATGTCGGCCTTGTCCACTTTCTCGCGCCCCACAATGGCGGACAGAATCCAGAAACACAGTGTGGCGCCCACCATTCTGAATGCGGGCAGCACCACGGGACTTACTCCCACCGAGGCGAAGTAATTGAGTGCCTCTTTGCTCACGGGGGCCATCAACCCCCACATGATGTTGGCTGCCAATGCCGCCATATGACCAGGCAACGCGCGCCTTGTCTTCTCTTCCATCTCTTGTCTCTGTTGTTCCGGCTCTCACTTTTAAGAGCCTCTTTTGTTTTGTCTTGGCTAAGTTACCAATTATTGTGAACGTGCAACGTTTTAGCTTTACTAATAAATGTCAGAGAGTGTGCCTTGGCGGGGCACATCATATCCATTTGCCATAAGCAGACTTGCTTTTGTGTCATTAGACTTCTGTGACTATGGCCGCAAAACGCAAAAAAAATCCCGTCCATTTCCCCACAACTTTATAGGGAAATGGACGGGATAACAGTTATTAATTTCCGCCTCTTCTACTTGCCGCTAATCATCTTGCTTGAGGATGTTGTTCCGTCGGTGTAGATGGTGCGCACAATGCAGATGCCGCGTGAGGGGCTTGCCACTTTCTGGCCGCCGAGAGTGTAATACTCTACGGCTGAGACCTCTTTGGCAGCAGTTGTGTCATGCTTGGCTGTAGGCTCATCATCATCGTCGCCATCGCCACTCTTATCACGAAGTATGGTGATTGAGAAGAAATTGAGACTGGCGGAGCCGCGGACTGTTACCGTCGTAGTGCCTGCCGGGACGGTATATTTGCCCGTTGTCGCAGTCGTGTTGGATGACGATTCCACAACTTCCTCGTTAATCAGGAGGTCGCGAGAGCCATTTTTGCCCGTATTTGCAAAAGATACAATGATGACATCTCCCTCTTGAACAGTCAGGTTGAAGGTCATTCCGCCCTGAATGTACTGGCCTTTGCTTGAGTCGAAGCTGATGAGGATTTTCTTGCCTTCGCCGCTGAAAGTCAGACCCTCGGTCTCTGTGAGTCCGATGCTTGCAGGCTCGGCAGTCAAAGTCTTTTCATATCGGCTTGTCTTGTCTTTATTCTGTGTCCAACCACCATCTGCGCTGGTGAGAATGGCTTGCGATGCCTCGCTCCATGAAGTGAAGACCCATTTGCCGACAACCTCGGTCGAGCTGTCGTCATCATCGCTCGTGTCGTCGCCGCCCCATGTTGGCTCATAGTCTGCATGTTTCTCAGAGTCACCGCCGGTGGCATCAAAGGTTCCGTAGTTGCTGTTGGCTGTGGTCTCGCCATAGAAATTATAGAAGCTGCTCTTATAAGCTTGCAACTCGCTCTTGAGGGCTGTGATGACACCATAGTTCTCGTCCTGTGTGGCGTTATCGAACTGCCATTTGAAGTCGCCGTGACCCATGCGGCCTGCGCCGAGCCAACCAGTGACGGTCTCAGCGACGCTCTCAGGGTCGTCGGGAGTGCAGGAGTACATGATGTCGCTTGTGTCGAAGTTGTTATAGATAGTGCCGCCCACTTTGGCCTTGATGCTGCTTGGCACAGTCTCGGTGCGGCTGCTGGCCTTGTATGCGTCAAAATCCTCGGTGTTGCTGCTTGAGTAGTAGCTGACGACCTTGGCACCTTTGATGTAATTGTTGTAGGCCTTGATTATGCCTCCATCCTCGCCCGAGAATGTGCCATCGCCCGTGGCATCAGTGCCTTGCTGTGAGCTGAGCATGGGATATTTGCAGTTGCGGAAGTAATTGGCCTCCACAAAGGCAGATGCGCCAGTGGTGACGCCAACACCATATTTGGCGTTTCCGTCAAAGTAGTTATTGTAGACGTGGACGCTCATGGTGCGGATGCGCGGATGACGGCTGTCCGAATGGTCAAACCAGTTGTGGTGGTAGGTTATGTAGTTAGGACCGCTCTCGCTTTTCATGCCGCAGAGGCTGGCCTTGCCGCTGTCAAAGAGGTGGTTGTAGCTGAAGGTCAAATACTGCGAGTCGCCCTTCAAGTCTATCGTGCCATCACCCTTTGCCTGGTCTGAGTCTCCTCCCGTCTTGCCATAGAAGAGGTCAATATTGTGAACCCAGACATGTTCATTGTCAGTGTCGATGGAGATGCAGTCGTCCATGCAGAGCATGATGCCGAAGTTGCGAAGCTCCACTGAGCAGATATTGCGAAGCAGGAAGCCGAACCCCCATACTGTGGCATCGTCACCAACGCCCTCAATGGTTATGTTGATGGGCATGTAGGCGTTTTTACCCTTGATTTGTATACCCTCGGATGAACTTCCGAACTCGTCGCAATCTGTGTCTTTTATGGTGCCAACAATTCGGATGTCGAGAGGGCGGGTGTCGCAACCCTTCTGATATCCATAGATAATCTGCTGGATGCCGATGTATGTGGAATCTCTTTTGCCGTCAAACACACCAAGGCTGACAGTCTTGGCGTTGGCTGCGGTGACATAGACAACTCGGGCGTCATCCTTCAGAGTTCCGTCATTCTTATATGCGCCAATGCCGTCGGCTGCATTGAATGTCAGTCCGCCTTTTGTCTTGGTTCCGTTGGTCTTGTTGATGAATGCGAAGCCTGTGCGGTCGTGTGCCGTTACGCCGAGCGTGCCAGTCTCAGCAGCTTCGGCGGTGACCTCAGTGCCGTCGCTATTAACAGGGACTACTTTCATCACGTAGTTGCCGGCGGTTATGCCCAGCACATCTGCGCGTCCGTAGCTGACGTAGTTGCGGACCAACTCCTTGTCAAGCTGTGTGTATTCGCTTGCTCCCGCCGCCTTGTAATAGACGTTATATCCGGCGTAGGTGGTCAGGTCATTTGTCCATTTGACGTAGGCTGACTCAAACCAGCCCCCGCTCTCTGTTATCGCTACTTTGGCTTCGGCCATCAGGCTTGCCATGAGTGCGAAACCGCATGCCATGTATCTTTTCAACATCTTTGTGGTAATTAAGTTTAGTGTTCAATCGTTTGCAAATATAGACACTACTCAATTAACATCTAATAAAAAAAAACACATATTTTAAGTACCAAGCCCCAAATTCCTGCTTTTTGAACGTATAGTGCAAATGTTTGCGCGGTATTTGCGCAGAGAATATCGTCTTTGTGTATTGCGCGCAGCTTTTTGCGCACAAAAAAAGCCCCCGGCTAATTGCTCGTGTCAATTGCCGGGGGAACCGCGCGGGGTAACTGATCTATGAATTCCGCGGGATGTCTGTGCCTGTTCCAGGAGTTAGGCCTCCTGACTTTTTCTATTTCTCCAAAGCTTTGTAGTCCGATATATTCTTCACGCCTACAATGTCGCCATCTGAAATATTTCGGGTGAGTAAGATCCTCAGCTCCGTTGGCGACATGCGGAATGTAGGCGCGAATTGTGCCGAAGCCGCGTACGCCTCCACGGCCCTTGCCCACTGTCTGCCCTCGGGGTGGCTCTGGATGGCGGATAGGTTGGTCATGCAAACCAGCACTTTGCCCAGTCCTACTTTGACGCCAAAGACCACACCAAGTTTATGGTGGCGGTTGACGTTGTCAATGGCCTCGACTTCGGGTGCGAGGTCTGATGGCGTACCGTCCAAAATCAGGGGGCGGCTGTTCCGCATGATGTCCCACCATTGGAAGTCGGCATGGCTCTCGGTGGGGAAGAGGTTGGCCAAGTGGCTGCGTGTGTCAATGGCATAGCCGAGCGTGCCGGGCGAGACTGGTTTGCCATTGTTCTCGCTGATGGTCTTGAACATGGCGTAGTTCCAATAGTCGGGGATGAACATTCCCCCGACGCTCTGATTGGCGATTTTGCTGTGTTCGGGTGTCAGCAGCAGTGTAGCGCCCATCTCTACTTTTTTCAGGATGGCGTCGGTGAGGGTGGTCGACTTGATTATGTCGGCTGGCTTCTCAGCGCCCTTGTCCGTGTATGCCCAGATGTTGTATGTATTCCGGGCATTCCCTACGTTTATTGTGAGAGTCAGTTGCGTTGGCTCTGTGAGGCTGCTCAGTTTAGCCACAATCTTGCCTGTGGTTGACAGGTCGCCTGCCTTGGCCGAGGCTTTGAATGCGCCTGCCGCGACGCTCTTGCCCTTGGCGGTGGTAAGAGTCCACGTCAGGCTGTCGCCCTCAATGTCTTGCTGCGAGTAGTTGGCTATAGCAACATCAGCAGTGAGAGTCTCGGCTGTCGTATAGGTCAACTTGTCCAGCAAGGCGAGCGGCACCACGTCCGAGCAGAACTGTCGCCATTCCTCGGGTGTGATGATGCCCTTGCTCTCCATAAACGGGTCGAGGATGCCGACCAAAGCACCGCCCTGACCGGGGTAGTCTTGCAAGTCGAGCAGCTGGAAACCGCCAAATCCGCGGGTGCGTAGGTTCATCTCGATGTCGGCCTTATAGCACAGGGCGGACAGGGCGCCCGATGCCTTGTGGTATCTCCGTGCGAGGCTGTCCACGTCAGCGTCAGGCTGGGTCTTTTTAAGTCCTTTGCGGAAGTTCTCAAGATTGAGGGGGCGGAGTACGCCAGTGTACTTGCCAATCTCGGCATAGTCGGGGTAAATCTGATATTGTCCCGTCTCGTGGCCCACTATTGGCACATTGATTTTGGCGGCAGCCTTTTCAAAGTTGACTCGTGTGCCGGGATATGTGCCGTTCAGTATTCCGAACTCGTCAGCGTCGGCGAGGGAGAATGAGGCGCGGAGATGAGCTCCATAAGGCTCAGGACTCCAGCCCGATCGGCAGCTGACGTAGAAATCCTCTCCGCTTGTGCTCCCCATCCAGCCGAGGAAGTTGTTGCTGCCGGCGGCATACAGGTGGCGCGGGTCGGTCTTGCGAAGTCCGTCAATCATCTGGCGCATCACGGCAGTGTCGCCACTCAACTCGTTGCCGAGGCTCATCATGACGAAGGACGGGTGGTTGCCAAACTGACGCACAATGTTCAGCCCCTCCTCATAGAGGAAGTTGTTCAACATTCGGCTGCTATTGTCCGCTCCGCTGGGACGCAACTCACCCCAATAGGGCAGCTCGGGCTGCAGGTAGATGCCCGTCTCGTCGGCTGCTGCGAAAGCCGCCTCGGGTGGGCACCATGAGTGGAAACGGTAATGGTTGATGCCATACTCTTTGGCAGTGCGGAATACTTTCAGCCAACTCTCCTTGTCCATTGGCGCATAGCCTGTTTGCGGGAATACGCAAGCGTCATGTTTGCCGCGGAGGAAGGTGGTCTGCCCATTGATGGCGAACTGTGTGCCGCGGGCCTCGAAGGTGCGGAAGCCTATGTTGACGTCCTGCCTGTCCACGCCGTCGGGGCTGTCGAGAGTGACGGAGACGGTGTAGAGGCTCTGCTGCCATTCGCTCCACAGGGCGGCGTCTTCTAAGCTGAGTGTCAGGCTTACTTTATTCGCGCCTTTCTTCAGGTCGAACTGCGCTGTGGTGGCAGTCTGCTTGATGGCCGCGCCTGTCGAAATGGGGTGGGGCAGGCATTTTGCGTCAACAGTCACGCGCATGTCTTTTGATGAGACGAGACCGAGGTCTATCCGCACTGAAGCCGAGTCGGTTGTCTGGATTCCATCCTCGTCAAACTCAATGCGGGTGGTGTCGATGAATGTGTATGTGGTGACGTTTTGAATGTAGGTCTTGGGCATGGACCTCAGGCAGAAAAGTCCCAAAGCCCCGTTCCAGTTGGTCTGCGTGGCCTCTGTGACCGCATGGCTGCCACCTATTTGTGGCAAGAGTCCGCCATTCCCGTTGTCATCTTTCCAACTGTTGTCTATGCGCAGGCGGACTGTGTGGCGACCAGCGCGGAAGTGGCTGATGTCATAGACGTGTGGGGTGTGGAGTGTACTGTAAGAGCCTATGCTGTCCCCGTCAATCCACAGTGTGGAGGGCTTGGTCTTCTCGATGTAGAACTCGATGTGCTTGCCGTCCATTGACGCCGGGATGATAATGTCGCCCTCGTAGGTCAGCGCGCGGCACAGGCTGTGTTTGCGACTCAGGCGGCTGTCCTCGGCCAAATTGCTTATGGTGTCGCCAATGTTGGCCTCGTCTGTCGTGCCAGGCAGGGTGACGGGGCCAAGCTCGGTGCGCCATTTGCCGTCGAGGCTCACGGTCTGGCGGGGGCTGACTGAGCATGCCGCCATGGCGACGGCGACTGCGCCTAAGGCCATCAGGCGCAGTGTGGCTCCGAGGTGTGTGGTTCGCGTGTTCATGGGTGTGTTGTGTGTTGGTTGGTTTTTGGTTCGCTTGAATCTGCTCAGCGGGAATATCCTTTTTACAAGACCTTCTTCTTGCCGAGATATTTGGCGCGGAACTCAGTGGGTGTGAGTCCCTGTTTTTTGCGGAATGTGCGGTTGAAGTTGGATATGTTATTGAACCCGTTTGAGAAACATATCTCGCTTATGCTGAGGTCTGAATCCACCATCTGACGTGCGGCGAAGCCTATGCGAATCTCGTTCAGGAAGTCGATGAAGCTCTTGCCGGTCCTCTGCTTGATGAGCCTTGTCACGGAGACCGGGCTCATGTTGAGTATTGACGCCGCGTCGGCAAGCGTTATCTTCTCCTTATAGTGCGCGACGATGAAGTCGTGGATTCTCTCTATCCTGTTGTCAGTCGACGCCGATGTGGTGTTCTGGAACGTGCTGCTGGCCAATGTGCGCTGGTTGGGCGAGTTGGCCAGAAACTGCATCAGCTTAAGGAACTCTATGTAGGCCTCGAAGCCCTGCGCGCGGCTGACTGCCGTCAGCATAGGCTCTGCTGCCTCGGCTGTCTCGGGGCTGAACACGAGGCCGCTCTCGCTCCGTTTGAGCATGGCGGCTATGTCTTTATAAATCTCTTTGTTGGTCAGCTGCTCGGGGAAAAGGTTGGCGAGAAACTGCATCGTCACCTCGCGCTTGTTGGTGTCGGCTTCACATTCGCCGGCTTTCCATGCGTGGTACAGGTTCGGCCCGACGAGGCACAGCTCTTGGCTGCCAATGTGTTCCATGCTGTCGCCCACAATTCTCTCCGCACCCTTGGCGTTGTAGAGGTAGTTGAGCTCATACTCGGGATGGAAATGCAACGGATATTTGAAGTCCTTTTTCTGTCGGTCGAATATGAGTATGGCGTCACTCTTGTCATTAAGCGCCGTGATTTCGCGGCTGACTGTCGTGTTCTTCATTGGTTCTATATTTGGGCCGAATTTTTTCCTCAAAAAAGATATTCGCTCCGCTAAGATAGTGATTTTTTAACACAAGGTCACAATTTGTTTGGTACTATTTTATCATGAATGGCGCCAAAACAAGACCGCCGCCAATGCCTTTGTCTGGCTTGGCGGCGGTCTGCTCTTATCTTGTGTTATCTGTTTTTTACTTGAAAGATGGCAGCTGGTCGCGTGATATGACGTTCTCGTTGCTCATCGCGTCCTTCCACCATTCCGTGTCGGCATGCTCGTGTCCGTCAAGCGTCGTGGCGTCATACTGATACCAGGGCATGAACCAGCTCCACATGATGCCTTTCTCCATCTGCTCGGAAATCTTGCCCACGCTGCCGCACTCCGAGAGGGTCACCATCTTGTGAGGGAAGTTCTCTTTCATTGCCTCATACTCGGCAGCCAAATCCGTGGCGCTCTTGGTATAGGCGTCGCGTCCTATGATGTCGACATACTCGTCGCCAGGATACCACTCGGAGTCGCAGAGGACACCCTTTTTTGCGTCCCAACCATAGCCGGTCTGTGTGGTCCAAACCCAGATGATGTTGTTGATGCCCTGCTCCTTGAGGTAGTTGAAGAGGTCTATCCATACCTTTTTATACACCTCGGCACCTTCGCGGCCCCACCAGAACCAAGCCTCGCCACCTGAGAGAACGTTGCCCGAAGCCTCGTGGAATGGGCGGAAGATGAGCGTGATGCCAGCATCCTGCAATTTTTTGATGTCGGCTGCGAGGATGGGCAGCTCAGTGTCGCGGATCTCTTTCTCCCAAGTGCCATCAACGAACATGTTAGATGGCATGAAAGCGGTGGTGAGGTCGGTGGCAAGTTTGCCGTCGCCGCTTGTGGGGATGTCACCCTTGGTCACAGGCACCATCCAGTGCCAGCTGGCTGCCACAAGTCCGCCATTGTCCGCCCATTTCTGGATTTCGGTTATGTCGTCATACTTGACTTTCCATGAACTGTTCCAGTCGCTGCGCTGAGTGAAGAGGTGGATGTAGTCCATGGTGGCTATTGCGGGATATTTGCCTGTGGCTGAGTAGACAAGCTCCGCCTCGTTGAGGTTCCAAGCCACGTTGGCCATGGTTGCCGAGAGGGTCTTCTCGCCATAGTTCTCAAGCAAGTACTCATATATCTTTTTTGTTGAGGCCATGGGGTTCTCGGTCACAAGGCTCTTGGAGATGTTGCTCTTGTCGTATGCCACTTTCTCCTCGGTCTGGAACGTTATGCTGAATGCGGCGACACTCACACCGTTGGACTTCGTGGTGAAGAATCCGTCGGGCACACTGAGTGTGTATGACTTGCTTTTCTCTAATGTCACGGGCAACTTGAGAGTCATGACGCTGCCGCTCTTGCTGAAGTCCATCAGGCCTAAGCTCGTGCCGTCAAAGTCGGCCGATACGCCCGAGGCGAAGTTGACCTCCTCGCTGAATGTCAAGGTCATCTCTGTGGTTGAGGCTGATACGCCCGTCGCGCCAATGGCTGGCACTGAGCTCGTCAGTGTTGCCGCCGTACCCTTTGCGTTGTCGTCGTTGCCGTCATCGCCACAACCCATGACGCAGAGCGGGGCGAAGAGCATTATAAGTGTCCGTATCATTTTCATTTTTGCTGTCGCTTAAATTGTTTCACGTCTTAAAATTATGTTAATTCAGGCAAAGCCGCAAACCTCTCGCCCCTCTTTGTTAAAATGTCATTTGTAATTGAGCGATTTATATAAGAATTCACCTTTCTGCGAAGTCTGTGTTCTGCGATCTTATCTTATCAGTTTGTGCCGCTTTGTGCGTGTCCCTTCTAATTGGTGCGACAAGCAAAAAGTGGGACAAGCAAATCACGACAGGTGTACGCCATAAGAAAACACCCCCTCGGAGGAGAAACTCCTCCGAGGGGGTGCAAACATATTTCAGACTAAAAGGACTAGTCGAACATGAAGAGCATCTCACGATACTTAGGCAGAGGCCACATCTCGTTGTCGACGATGAGCTCCAGCTTGTCAACATGGTAGCGGATCTGGTCGAGATACGGACGAACCTTCTCGTCGTATGCGTAAGCCTTCTCGCGCTCGTCCTCGATCTTGTTGGCGGCCTTGCGTGCGTCAATCATAGCCTGGACTGAAGAGCGGATGGTCTTGACGTGGTCAGAGACCTTGCGGATGAGCTCGCGCTCGTTCTCGGTCATCGCGTCAGCGTCAGCACCCATGATCTCCTTCATGCCCTTGACATTCTGGATGAGGGTGTTCTGATATGCGAGGGCGGTAGGAACGATATGGTTGATTACGAGGTCACCCATGACGCGTGCCTCAATCTGTACCTTCTTGACGAACTTCTCCATCTCGACATCATGACGGACGTTGAGCTCGCGCTCTGAGAGGACGCCGCCATCGACGTATACCTTCTTGCTCCAGTCGGAGAGCATGGTGTCGATGCTCTCGGGCACACTGGTGATGTTGGTCAGGCCGCGCTTCTTAGCCTCCTCTTTCCACTCGTCAGAGTAGCCATTGCCGTCGAAGTGTACGGGTGCGCTCTCGACGATGAGCTTGCGGATCTCCTGGAAGATGGCCTCGTCCTTCTTGACACCCTTCTCAATGAGAGCGTCAACATCAGCCTTGAACTCGCGGAGCTGCTCAGCAACGATAGAGTTGACTGCGGTCATTGCGCCTGCGCAGTTAGCTGAAGAACCTACGGCACGGAACTCGAAGCGGTCGCCGGTGAAAGCGAAAGGCGAGGTACGGTTACGGTCGGTGTTGTCAACGAGAATCTCAGGCAGACGGCCGATGCCGAGCTTGAGGGCGGTCTTCTCCTCGGGAGTCATCTTGGCGTCAGAAACCTTCTCTACGATGCTGTTGAGCATGGCTGAAACCTGGGTGCCAAGGAAGACAGACATGATGGCTGGGGGTGCCTCATTGGCGCCGAGACGGTGGCTGTTAGATGCGTTGAGCACCTGGGCGCGGAGGATATCCTGACCCTTGTGAACAGCTGCGAGGACGCAGGTGAGGAAGGTGAGGAAGAGCATGTTGCCCTTAGGATTCTTGCCTGGGGCGAAGAGGTTGACACCGGTGTCGGTGCAGAGGCTCCAGTTGTTGTGCTTGCCGCTGCCGTTGATGCCAGCGAAAGGCTTCTCGTGGAGGAGAACCTCAAAGCCGTGGTGCTTAGCCAACTTGCGCATGACGTCCATGAGCAAGAGGTTGTGGTCGTTGGCTACGTTGACCTCCTCATAGATAGGAGCGAGCTCGAACTGGCCAGGGGCTACCTCATTGTGGCGAGTCTTGGCGGGAATGCCGAGCTTGTGGCACTCAACCTCAAGGTCGCGCATGAAGAGCGATACGCGCTCGGGGATAGAACCGAAGTAGTGGTCCTCAAGCTGCTGGTTCTTAGCAGAAGAGTGGCCCATGAGGGTGCGGCCGGTGAGGACGAGGTCCGGACGAGCCAAATAGAGGCCGCGGTCAATCAGGAAGTACTCCTGCTCCCAACCGAGGTTGGAGATGACGCGGGTGACGTTCTTGTCAAAGTACTGGCAGACATCGACTGCAGCCTTGTCAACAGCGTGGAGAGCCTTGAGCAGAGGGGTCTTGTAGTCGAGAGCGTCGCCTGTGTAGGCGATAAAGATGGTCGGGATGCAGAGGGTGGCGTCTACAATGAACGCGGGGCTGGTGACATCCCATGCGGTGTAACCGCGAGCCTCGAAGGTGGCGCGGATGCCGCCATTGGGGAAAGACGAGGCGTCGGGCTCCTGCTGTGCAAGATGCTTGCCGGCAAACTCTTCAATGACCTTGCCGTCGGGGCCGTAGTTGATGAAGCCGTCATGCTTCTCGGCGGTGCCGTCGGTGAGGGGCTGGAACCAGTGGGTGTAGTGGACTGCGCCGTGGTCAATGGCCCAAGCCTTCATGCCTGCTGCTACGCCATCGGCCAAGTCGCGGCTGATGAATGCGCCTTCGGCGATTGCCTTCTTCACCTGCTTGTAGACTGAGCTCTGAAGATACTTCTTCATGGCCTCGTCGTTGAAGACGAGTTCGCCATAGAGCTCGGATACGCGCTTCTCGGGGAACTTGATCGTGGGGGGCTGCTTCCTCATCAGGTCAGTCAGCGCTTGGAATCTGAGTGTTGCCATGGTTTATGGATTTGATTTTGTCCTTTTGAATTTCTTGTTCATGGAAGAGCGGGAAGTGGTTTTGCCGTTTTTGAGATAAGCCCCCCTTCGTTTTGAGGGGTGTCTCTTCAGAAAAGTGGCTTTTTGCTTCGCTATACCCTCTCTTTGTTTGACGAAGCAAATTTAAGTCGGGGGATTATGATTTGCAAGAAAATAAGGAGAAATATTGCTGTTTTCTTGTATTTTAAGTCCTAAACTTACGTTTTGAAGCAAAATATGCCGCTTTTTTAGCGTTTTTACGTCAAATCGCCCCAAATTCATGCTCGCGGTGATAAAATTGAAATGCTTAAATTCGTCAATTAGTAAAGAATTGGGGCTTTGCGCTCCCGCCCCCTGTCTAAAGTGGGGTGCTGTGATTTCGCATAGCATATAAAAAGGCGACCCTCCTATTACGAATAATAGGAGGGTCGCCTGTGTGTCGCAATGCCTTTTCGCCTCTCTTCCCTTATCTGAGGGACTGCGGCGGGGCTTGTGCCCCAAGCGGGACTCGAACCCGCACGGCCTTTCGGCCAAGGGATTTTAAGTCCCTCGTGTCTACCATTCCACCATCAGGGCTCCGTGGTATTGCGGCTGCAAATATACGTCTTCGACCGCCAATTGCCAAGAGTTGCGGGCAAAATATCTGACTTCGCCCCTGCCGCCTCTTGCGTCGCCGTTTATCTCGGCCTTCTGAACTCGCTGAGTGTTATGGCTGTCGCTGTGCCGACGTTGAGCGATTCGCTGGTCTGTCTGCCTGCCGGGAAACTAGGGATGAAGAGCTTCCGGCTGACGAAACCGCTAAGTTTGGGGTCTATGCCATGCCCCTCGTTTCCCATGAGTATTATGCCGGACGAGGCGAGCGACACCTTATATATATTGTCTCCCTCCAGATATGTGCCATAGACGGGGACGGGTGACTCCGATTCTGAGTTGGCGAGCAGCCATTTGGCAAGGTCGGTATATGACACCCTGACGCGGGCCAACGCTCCCATGGTGGCTTGGACGGTCTTAGGGCCAAAGGCGTCGGCGCAAGCAGTGGAGCAAACTATGTCGGTCACGCCAAACCAGTCCGCCGTGCGGATGATGGTGCCCATGTTGCCGGGGTCTTGTATGCCGTCAAGGGCTATGATGAGGTTGCCTCCCCCTGGTTGCGGGACCGGGGTGGATGGTTTGCGGAAAATGGCTATGATCTCACTGCGCGTCTGGAGGGCGGATACCTCGGCTATCTCGTCCGTCGTCGCCTCGACGGTCTCAACGCCCGCTGTCAGATGCCCCAGCTCGGCTATGCGCTCCGGAGTGGCGGCTATATATGTGGCGCGCATCCCGCCGCGCAGCAGGTCGCCCACCACTTTGCGCCCCTCGGCAACAAAAAGGCTCTCCGTGTCGCGGCGTTTCTTCTGCTCAAGCAGGCGTATGGCTTTGCGTTTGTTTTGGCTGATCATTCTGCGAGGTCTTGTTTTTTTTAGTCGCGCTAAGTTACGCCGTTTGGCACATTTGGCAACGCCCTCCTGCCCGAAAAATGAGTATCTTTGCCTTTATATGTCCCTTGCTCATCGCATATCGCGAGGTGCCGCACGACTGGTCGCTGTGTCCGTCGCCGTGGCCCTTATCTCATGTTCTGTCACACGCCGTGTGCCGGAGGGTGAGCTGCTGCTCGACCGTGTCAACGTTGAGGGCGATCTGGGAGGCGTGGCGGTGAGCGAGCTGAAGAGCTATTCGCGTCAGCAGCCCAACTCGCGCTTCCTCGGCGCATGGCGGCTCGGTCTGTGCCTCTACTCGGCTGTGGGCGACTCGGCCAGGACGCGTTTCGGCAACTGGATGGAGAGGGTGGGGCAGGAGCCTGTGCTCTGGGACTCGGCCGCGACGGTGTCCACTTCGCAGAGGCTGCAGCGGTTGCTCGTCTCAAAGGGCTTTTATGACGCGGTGGTGACCGACACCTTGATTCGCACCAAGGCTAAACGCTGTGAGGTGACGTTCCGTGTCGCTGCGGGACAGGTATACCGTCTAAATGAGTTGGCGTATCAGACTCCGGATGACGAGTTGGGCCGACTGGTGCTGGCCGACACCGCGCATGCTCTGATAAAATCGGGTGACCCTTTTGATACTAATGTGCTCGACAAGGAGCGCGAGCGCATCACCGCCAATCTGCGCGAGAACGGATATTATTCGTTTGGCAAGGACTATGTCTATTATTGGCGAAAGATGGAGGGGCTGGATCATGCGGTGAACTGCACTCTTGTAGTGGCCAACGCCATGGGGGGCGGGTCTACAAGGACAGAGATGCCTCATCGTAAGGCGGTCGTGGACAGTGTGGCCTATTATGTGGAGCCGGTCATCAATGGTCTCGACTCGGCCAATATCCGCAGGGGCGCAGAGAGCTCCATGCCCTCTAATGTGGCGGTTGACACTGCCGTGACGATGCATTATGTGGGAGACAAGCCCCCGTTCACGTCAAACCTCATGCGCAGCTCATGTTTCGTCACTCCGGGGGCCGCCTACCGTTTGTCGGATGTCGACCTGATGCGCACCCGCATGTCGTCACTCAAGGCTTTTCGTCAGGCTAATATTCTTTTCTTTGAGAACGACTCTTCGTCCGTTTCTGATTCACTCACCCACCTGAGGTGCATGGTGATGCTTGAGACCGCGCCGCGTCAGAGTTTCGGCTGTGACATTGAGGGTACAAACTCGTCTGGTAATCTCGGCGCGGCTTTCAATGTGCGCTACACTCACGCCAATGTGTTCCGAGGGGCGGAGTCTCTGTCCGTCAAGGCGAGGTTGGCCACGCAGCACCAGTCGTCAGTTGGCGGCAAGGAGGATTTCTATACCGTGGAGACTGGCATCGAGACCACTCTCACGTTCCCTTTCATGGCAATCCCCAAGTCCTCGCTCCATTTCTATAAGCGTCACAACCCCAAGACGCTCTTCTCTTTCTCCTACGACTATCAGCGCCGCCCCGAGTTCACGCGCAACGTCTTCGCCACGCGAATGACCTATACGTGGCGAGGCTCCGACTACGCCTCCCACAGCCTCACGCCCATTGAGTTCAACATTGTCCGCATGCCCACCATCGACGGCACTTTTGCCGACTATATCAAGGGCACTTATCTGCAGTACTCTTATACCGACCACTTCATCATGTCGCTCGGCTATCAGTTCACCTTTAATCAGCAGACTGTGCGCCGCAATCAGAGGGGTGTCTATTTCCATTTTGGCATTGAGACGGCGGGCAATGTGCTCAACCTGTTGACCAATAAGCAGAACTCCGAGGATGAGTTTAAGAAGATATGGGAAATCCGCTTCGCCCAGTATGTGAGGACTGATGCCGAGCTGCGCTATCAGACGTCCGACCTGTGGGATAACAGATATGTGGCGCGACTTTTCGCAGGCATCGGTGTCCCCTATGGCAATTCACTCATGCTTCCTTTCGAGAAGAGCTATTTCGTCGGTGGCGCCAATTCTATTCGAGCATGGCCGGTGCGTGGCCTCGGACCTGGTTCGCAAGCCGCCGACCCCGCTCTGCGCTATCATAACCAGACGGGCGACATCCGCCTTGAGGCCAATGCCGAGTATCGTTTCAACATCATATCGGTGCTTGAGGGCGCCCTCTTTGTCGACGCTGGCAACATCTGGCTGCTCAACCGCAGTCATAACGCGTCCGACGCTGTTTTCTCCCGCGATTTCTATAAGCAGATCGCCATGGGCGCAGGTTTGGGCGTCCGTCTCAATTTCAACTATTTCATTGTCCGTGTGGACGCCGCGTATAAACTTCACGACCCTGCTGAGCAAGAGGATAAATGGGTTGTGACGCGCCGTTTCCAGCCTGGCAAGATTAATTGGAACTTCGCCATCGGCTACCCGTTCTGATATTTGCCCCTCACTCCACCCCTCCCTGTCATTAACCCGCAAACTCTAAAACGCCTTGAAAAATACATCGTCACACTCAGGTTCCGTGTTTCGTGCCGCGACCTTGATTCTGTTCAGCCTTTTCTTCTCGGTCCTATCCTTTGCGCAGTCACCCGTCTCGGGTAAAGTGACTGATGGCAAAGGCTCTCCCATCCCTGGTGCGTCTGTTTTCGTGCGTCAGGGGGATAAGTTGGTGCGTGGTGCGGTTTCTGATGCCAATGGTGCTTTTGTGGTGGATTCGCTCTTGTCCGGCTCTTATTCGTTTAACGTGACGAGTGTCGGCTTCGCCTCTTTTCAGAAGGATATCAAGATTAAACCGCGCACACCTTATAATATAGGTGTGGTCAGACTCAAGGAGGAGGATAAGCTCATTGACGAGGTGAAGGTGGTGTCGACTGTTGTCCGACAAGAGCAGCATGGCGACACTACTGTGTTTAATGCGGCGGCGTTTAAGGTCAATCCCGACGCCACAACTGAGGATCTGCTCCGCAAAATACCAGGCATGGAGGTGAAGAACGGCTCTGTCAGCCATGGCGGCGAGACTGTCAAAAAAGTGCTGGTGGACGGCAAGGAATTCTTTGGCGACGATCCCTCCATTGCCCTCAAGAACATCGATGCCGACATGGTGGACAAGATTGAGGTCTTTGATAAGCAGAGCGAGCAGGCGCAGTTCACTGGTTTCTCTGATGGTAATGAGGAGCGAACCATCAACATTTTGACCAAGATGGGCGTCAAGAGCGGACGCTTCGGCCGTGTTTATGGTGGCTATGGCACAGGTGAGCACTATGAGGCGGGTGGCAATGCCAATTTCTTCCGAGGCGCGCATCGCTTCTCTGCCATCGGTATGCTCAATAATGTTAATCAGCAGAATTATTCGCAAGATGGCGCGTCAGACATATCAGCGGGCAGCGGGCGTGGCGGATTGACGACGACAGGCTCGGCAGGACTTAATTATAGTCTCGAGAATGACAACAAGATCCGTATCGAGTCCAGCTATTTCTTTGGCCACACTAAGAGGACTTCCTCCTCAACGAGTCTGCAGGAGTATTTTCAGGATGAGGAGACTGACAGTGTCCATACCTATCAGAGCCTGAGTGACAGCCGCGACAAGCAGAATGAGCATAGGGTTAACCTGCGTCTCAACTGGACAATCTCAGAAACTGACCGACTTGTTATTGAGCCCACTTTCAGCTGGACGGGCAGCGACAATGGCAGCTCGACCTATGGCTCTGACCTCCGTGACTCCGTGGTCTACCAATCCACCGCCCAGACCTCAGACAAGACTGGGGCTAATTGGAGCATAGGCGGCAAGATGACTTGGAAACACAGGTTCTCATTGCCCCGGCGCACATTGTCGCTTAGTCTATCCGCCTCGGGACGTAAATCGACGTCGGATGGTGACAGCCGTAACCTCAGGTCTGAGGAGACGCAACTGTCTTCAACTGTCACCCCAGCTGATGCCGCTCTACCCGAAGATGTTGACGAATCTGACACGTCAGCCTCAACTGACGACTCCACAACTCCGCCAGGCAAGCCCGATGGCGACCTTGCCCCCAGTGATCCTGACGCAAGTGCGCAATCCGTATCCGTCACTTCTCAGCTGACTGACAACTCCAGCTCTTCGCAAAACTACTCGGCGAGGCTCATGTACACTGAGCCCTTTGGTGACCATGTGGCTCTGCAGGTCAACTATCAACCCTCCTATTCCATCAGCTCGAATGACAAGGCTGTGAGTGCCGATACCGTGACCGTGCAATCCTACACCTCGCTCGCCGACGTCTCTTTCCAAAATTTCCGATTCGCGCAGACGCTGAGTAACAAGAAGGAGAGCCGCTATTTGGTCAACCGTGCTGGCGTTGGTCTCAATTTCTTGAATGGCAAAAAGTTCCGGGCCACTGTGGGACTCGATGTGCAAAACTCGCGCCTTGAGGGTGAGCAGACCTATCCCTATGAGTTCACCACGCGTCGGACTTTCTTCTCGCTCATGCCGTCGGCCGAGCTCTCTGCCAACATAGAGCGGCGCTTCAATGTCCGCTTCTCCTATCGCAGCAGCTCAAACGCCCCGAGCATCAACCAGTTGCAAGATGTGGTCGACGTTTCCGATGTCCGTAAATACAGCGCCGGCAACCCTGACCTCAATCAGAGTGTAAGTCACTCGGTCCGCCTGCATTGCGCATTTAACAACCCGAAGACGAGCCGTTTCCTCTTCCTCATGTCCTCTTTCTCTTTCACTCAGGACTATATTGCCTCATCGTCTGTCATGGCAACGGTGGATTCTGTTCTATCCAATGGCATCACTCTCCCTGCCGGCACTCAGCTCTCGCAGCCAGTCAACCTCGATGGCTACATGAGCGGCAATGTCAATCTGACTTTCTCCACGCCCCTCAAATGGCTCGGCTGCAACCTCGGGCTCTCTCTTGGCGCAAGGGTGAGCCGAACCCCTGGTTTCTATAATGGCAACAGGGTGGAGAGCCACTCCAATACCATCAACGGCGGAGTCAACCTTAGCACGGGCTTCAGCGAGAACACGGATGTCAACATATCCTACAACCCGTCATATAACATCATGTCGAGTTCGCAGACGGCCGCCGCCAACTACAATTACTACGGCCACACCCTGCGAGCCACTCTTTCCCAATATTTCTGGCAACAGCGTTTTGTCTTCTCCACCTCGGTTGCGCATAACTTCTCAAGCGGCATGGGTGACCAGTATGACCAGAATAATGTGGCGTGGAACGCAGCCCTCGGTGTCAAGTTCCTTAGCCGCAAGCAGGCTGAGCTTCGTCTCCGTGTGTCGGATATCCTCAACAGCGCGCAGAGCTCCAGCCGATCCATTCAAGACGCCTATATTTCGACTTCGCAAACCGATGTCATTGGGCGTTATGCCATGCTGACGTTCACTTATAAGTTTAAAGATGTCGGAGGCGCTTCGGAAGATCGTCGTCGCGGCCCTCGTGGTGGCGGTCCTGGTTCGGGAGGACCCGGTGGAGGGCGTGAAGGCGGTCATGGTGGCCCGCCTCCCATGGGTGGCATGGGCGGAGGACCCGGAATGTAATGTACTAATAGCTCATATATGACTTTAAACGGCTCGAAGACGAAAGTCTTCGAGCCGTTTTTTGTATATACCCCCCTAAAATTAGGGGTATGTTGGCTTAAATGCGTGTTTTTGACTCTTGATACCATGCAAAATTGGTATTACGTCGGGTTAATCACCTTAAAAATCCGTTTACACCCCCTCTCTTTTTGTAGGTGATATGCGTAAACATGCATGGTTGAGGCAAGAAAATGGAAGCAAAATGATGCTGTTAACTTATGAATGATTAGTTTTGCTGTGTCAGAAAAACGAAATCAAAAGAACAACACTACTTGAGGTTTAGATTCGTAAGAAATCTGGCACTAACTAAGAAGAAACAACAACCTAAAACAGCGATAGTCATGAAAAAGATTGAAGCTATCATCAGGAAGACCAAATTCGATGAAGTGCGGGATGCCCTCCTCGCCGCTGACATCGAGTGGTTCTCGTACTACGATGTGCGAGGCATCGGCAAGGCTCGTCAGGGTCGCATCTACCGTGGTGTCGTCTATGACACGAGCTGCATTGAGCGTACGCTCCTCTCCATTGTCGTCCGCGACTGCAATGTCGAGAAGACTGTCAATGCTGTCATCGCAGCAGCCCAGACGGGTGAGATTGGTGACGGCCGCATCTGGGTCATCCCTGTCGAGGACGCGTTCTCGATCAGAACAGGCAAGCATGGTGACGAGACTCTCTACACAAGCAAATAGCCTGAAAGACAACGACAGTTACACACTACTCTAACCAATCCTTATCATGAAGACACTTTATCACAAATATCTTATCGGGGCAGTGCTTATAGCCTGCGCGGCCCTGTTCATGACGCCGTCCATGACGGCACAAGAGGCGGTGGATACGCTCGCGGCCGCTGAACCCGCTGTCGAGGCTGTAGCTGAGCCTGTAGCCGAAGCGGTTGTCGAGGCTCCTGCTGAGGCCCCTGCCGATCCAAGTCCTGTTGGCGACCTCGCCCGAGGAATTGACACCGTATGGATGCTCTTGGCGGCAATGCTCGTCTTCTTCATGCAGCCTGGTTTCGCAATGGTTGAGGCTGGCTTTACCCGCGTGAAGAACACCACCAACATCCTCATGAAGAACTTCATCGACTTCACCCTCGGCTCGCTCCTCTTCTGGTTCATTGGCTTCGGGTTGATGTTCGGCGATGGCGGTTTTATTGGAATGCCGCATTTCTTCGACTGCATGTTCCATGACCCCAACGGTCTCCCCAAGGAGGGCTTCCTCGTCTTCCAGACTGTCTTCTGCGCAACTTCCGCCACCATCGTCTCTGGCGCTATGGCAGAGCGTACCAAGTTCTCTATGTACTTGGTCTACACCGTCTTCATCTCTGTCCTCATCTATCCTATCTCTGGTCACTGGACTTGGGGCGGAGGCTGGCTCTGCAATGGAGAAGAGGGTTCGTTCATGATGAACACTTTCGGCACTACTTTCCATGACTTCGCTGGCTCTACCATTGTACACTCTGTCGGTGGCTGGATCGCATTCGTCGGTGCCGCTGTCGTTGGTCCCCGTATTGGCAAGTATCACAAGGATGGCAGGTCTAAGGCAATCCCTGGTCACAGCCTCACTATTGCCGCTCTCGGTGTCTTCATCCTCTGGTTCGGCTGGTTCGGCTTCAACCCCGGCTCTCAGCTCGCAGCCTCTACCCCTGGCGATCAGGATGCCATCTCTCATGTGTTCCTCACCACTAACCTCGCTGCTTGCGCAGGTGGCTTCGCTGCCATCGTCACCAGTTGGTTCAAGTATGGCAAGCCCTCACTCTCACTCACTCTCAACGGCATTCTCGCAGGCCTCGTTGGTATAACCGCAGGTTGTGATGTCGTATCTCCCGTTGGCGCAGTCATCATCGGCCTCATCTGTGGCGTTGTTATGATTTTCGCTGTCGAGTTCATCGACTCTAAGCTCCACATTGACGACCCCGTCGGCGCAAGCTCTGTACACGGTGTCTGCGGTTCTCTCGGAACCATCCTCACCGGCTTCCTCTCAACCTCTGAGGGACTTTGCTACGGTTACGGCTGGGGCTTCCTCGGCGCTGAGGTTCTCGGTGTAGTCGTCGTAGGCTGCTGGGCTGCTGCAATGGGCTTCATCATCTTCAAGGCTCTTGATAAGATTCATGGTCTCCGAGTTCCCGCACGTGTCGAGGAGGAGGGTCTTGACATCTATGAGCATGGTGAGAGCTGCTACAACGCTTAATCCTACCTTTGCAATCGTTACTTGCTGACCTCTCAAAACTTCATGCCCCGGCTCGCGACAGGCGATTAGCCATAGCGGGCCGGGGCTTTATTATCACTTCTCTTGACCAAACACGCGTCAACTTTTCCAGCACGCGTCAACTAATCCATTATCTGGGGGTTATTAATCCCTAACCCATTTCCATATTATTGTTCGCCATTTCGGCTAAAGTTTTTGGTTAGTGTAATTTTGTACATTACCTCAAGTGGGCGGCGGCTCGACGTGATGTCGGGCCGCTGCCTTTTTGTGTATGTGGCCATTATGTTTCACCATCAGGGGGGGGGGGTAGGGTGGGGTGCCGTGTGTTGCGACTCTCCAAAATATGCGAGATGTGTCGAAAAATGCGTGATTGATGTGTCGCTCTCTATGCTAAAATAGCACAAACCGAAAAAGTCTAATATTAACATATTATGGCCACTAAGTCAAGACAAAGGTTTGCATTGTGTTAAGACTTTATGTGCGCTGAGGAAAGCGCGTACCCCGAAAGCTCCCCAGATTGTTGTGACTTGTCTTTTTGTGAATTTAATATTTAGAGGTGTGTGGTTTAACACAATATCCTCCTTTTGCTATCAATATAATATGCATCTAAGAGTTTGCTGTTAACATAGTTGTAATTTGTGTTGCCATCTTGTTCGCCTGTCTCCTTGCTATCTGTTAGTGTCTGCATCGCTAAGTCAAGTAGCCTCTAAAACGGCTATGTTAAAAGACGCAAACATATTTTGCGAAAATTGTACCATACAATGATAAAAAAGTATTATCGCAAGATGCGCCAACCCTATAAATTTGCTAATGAAAAGAAGTGGACAAATGGGGGCTTTTTTCGCGAGGGAGTCTTAATCGGGTCTCACGGATTTTTGGGCGGGCTGACCGCTTTTAGTTTAGTGGCTGGATGGTGGGCGCACATTGGTCATCAACTGGCGATTACAAGCAAGTACAACAAATGTCTTATGAAAAAAACAAAAAGTTTCATTCTTGTGGCTTTGTGTTTCATGCTGTCTGCTGTGACGGCTTGGGCGCAGTCGAGGGTGATTACTGGTACCGTCACAGACGATACTAATCAGCCTCTGCCGGGTGTGGCTGTCGTCATCCCGGGGACCACGATTGGCACAGTGACCGACTTCGAGGGCAACTACTCGCTTAATGTGGGTGACGCAAAAAAGATCAGCTTCTCGTTCATCGGCTTCACTAATCACGAGGAGGTTATCAATGGACGCTCCTCCATCAGCGTCCAGATGAAGAGTGACAGCAAGGAGCTTGACGATGTCGTTGTCGTAGGCTATGGTGTCATGAAGAAGAGCGACCTCTCCGGCTCGTCTGTCTCTGTGGGCGAGGAGGCTCTCAAGGGCTCAGTCATCACCAACCTCGACCAGAGTCTTCAGGGCCGCGCCGCTGGTGTGACCTCAGTCTCTACCTCTGGTGCCCCTGGTTCTTCAACCTCTATCCGCGTCCGTGGTCAGGCTACCATCAACGCTAACGCTGAGCCTCTCTATGTGATTGACGGTGTCATCGTCCAGAGCCAAGGATCGTCGGGTGCCGACTACGGCCTCGGTGACGCTCTTGGCAATGGCTCGACCTCTACCATCTCACCTCTCTCCACCATCAACCCGTCCGATATCGTCTCCATGGAGATTCTTAAGGACGCGTCAGCAACCGCTATCTATGGTGCTCAGGGTGCGAATGGCGTAGTCCTCATCACCACCAAGCGCGGTAAGGCTGGCGACGCCAAGTTCACCTATGAGGGCCTCGCTGCTTGGAACCGTCAGACCAAGCGTCTCGACATGATGGATCTCCGCGAGTTCGCAAGCTACTACAATGACCTCGCTTCAACTGGCGAGCTTACCGCCAACGAGGATTACACCTACCCCGAGCTTCTTGGCAAGGGTACCAACTGGCAGGACGCCATCTTCCAGACCGCCTTCCAGCACCAGCATCAGATCTCCGCTCAGGGTGGCTCTGAGAAGGTTCAGTACTATGTCTCAGGCAACTTCATGAATCAGGAGGGTACTATTATCGGCTCCAAGTTCCGCCGTGTCTCTCTCCGCTCCAACCTCGACGCCAACCTCAAGAGCTGGCTCAAGCTCGGCCTCTCTGCCATGTATTCCAAGACCAAGGAGCGCATGACTCTCGCCGACTCGTCTGAGGGTGTCATCACCTACGCCTTGACCTCTACTCCCGATATTCCTATCTATAACATTGACGGCAGCTACTCCAGCGTCTCAAAGGAGGGTTACACCAACCCGAACCCTGTCGCAATGGCTCTCTATAATGACATCCTTCTTGAGCGTCAGAAGCTCAGCGGCAACATCTTCGCCGAGGTTAAGCCCGGCGCCGCTCTCAAGGAGCGTCTCGTTTGGCACACTGAGCTCGGCTATGACCTGGGCTGGAGCGACGCTGAGCGTTATGAGCCTATGGTCTCCATGGGCACCTACCAGCGCAACCAGAACCGCGCTCGCCGTCAGAAGAACTCTAACACCTTCTGGCAGACCAAGAACTACCTCACTTGGAGCGACACTGTCAACGATGTGCATCGCTACACCGTCATGGTTGGTCATGAGGCTTGGGAGAGCAAGTATAACTATGAGTCTATTGAGAACACCGATCTGCCCTCAGATGATGTCCACAACCCGGCTCTCGGCACTGGCACCCCGACCATCGGCTATGGCTTCGGCTCAAGCTCAATGGTCTCAGTCTTCGGCCGTCTGACCTATGCTTACTCAGATCGCTACAACTTGACTTACACCTACCGCCGCGACGCATCCTCTAACTTCGGTAAGGATAACCGTTGGGCTGGTTTCCACGCTGCCGCCGTCTCTTGGCGCTTCACCCAGGAGGAGTTCTTCAAGAACCTCGGCATCGAGAGCATCTTCTCTAACGGCAAGATCCGCGTAGGCTGGGGTCAGACCGGTAACTCAAGCATCGGTGGTTACAAGTGGGGCTCGTCTATCTCTAAGATGGAGTCAGGCCTCGGCACCGGCTACCGCGTCTCTAACATCCCTAACACCGGCATCAAGTGGGAGACTCAGGAGCAGTGGAACTTCGGTCTCGACCTCGGTTTCTTCAATGACCGCCTCTCCATTACCGCCGACCTCTACAAGAAGACTTCTGAGGATATGCTCATGAGCCTCCAGCTCCCCTCTTACATGGGTACACGTGGCAACGCCTCTTCTGCTCTCGCTGCGCCTTGGGGCAACTATGGCACCATCGAGAACAAGGGTCTTGAGTTGACCGTAAGCGGAACCCCGTTTGACAACGGCCGCCTCAACTGGCACTCTGAGTTCCAGATCTCTTGGAACAAGAATAAGCTCGTCGCTCTTGACGGTCAGGCGTCATCTGCAATCGAGGGCTACGGCCAGTGGAGCGATGTCGTTTCTCGCACCGAGATTGGCCAGAGCCTCTATAACTTCTACGGCTATGTGACCGACGGCGTCTACAAGGACCTCGCTGACATCCAGAACTCGCCCAAGAGCAGCAAATATCCAACCGACGGCAAGTTCAACCGCAGCACCACTGTATGGGTTGGCGATATCAAGTATAAGGATCTCAATGGCGATGGCGTCATCGACGAGAAGGACCGCACCAACATTGGTTCACCTATGCCTAAGTTCACTTTCGGCTGGACCAACACCTTTACCTATAAGGAGTTCGATCTCTCCATCTTCCTCAACGGCTCTTACGGCAACAAGGTCTACAACTACTTGGCTCAGACACTTACGCACATGAACAGCGCATGGGCCAACCAGACCAAGGTGGCCAACGACCGCGCACGCCTCGTAGCCATCGACCCCGATAAGGTCTACACCGGCGAGGACGGCATCTGGCACTGGTATGACGATATCACCAACATCAAGGTTGAGAACGCCGACACCAGCGTCCCACGCGCCACCACGGCCGACCCGAATGACAACGACCGTATCTCCGATCGCTACATTGAGGACGGTTCTTATCTCCGCATCAAGAACATAACCCTCGGCTATACCTTCAAGAAGGAACTCATCAGCCGTTGGGGCCTGCAGAACGTACGCGCCTACGTCAACCTCCAGAACGTGGCCACTTTCACCCACTACTCTGGCTATGACCCTGAGATTGGCGCCTCTACTCAGAGCACCAATGTCTACGGCCTTGACAACGGACGCTATCCCTCTCCTACCGTCTACTCTGTCGGTCTGAATGTAACGTTCTAATCTGATTCGCAACTATGAAATACGGAAAAATGAAATATATGAAAGCCATCGCGCTGATGGCCGCGGCGGGCCTCTCGCTCACGGCTTGTGATGACTTCCTTGACCGCCCTACGGAGGATAACTATAACGTCGACACTTTCTATCAGAACGACGCTCAGCTCTATCAGGCCGTCAACCCTATCTATAACTCGCCTTGGTATGATTTCCAGCGCGGCTTCTTCAAGGTCGGTGAGGTCATGGCGGGCAACTATTACTGGGGCTCGTCTCCTTACCTGACTCTCACGGTGAACTCGACCGATGAGGACCTGGTCAACATGTCTGCATCTCTCTGGAGTGTCAATGCCTATTGCAACACGCAGATTAAGAACATCGACGAGAAGTCTGGCCCCTCTTGCACCGAGAAGGCTAAGCTCGCCACCAAGGGTGAGTGTCTCACTCTCAAGGCTCTCGCCTATTTCTATCTGGTTCGCAGCTTTGGCGGTGTGCCCATCATCCATGACAACTCATCGATGATTGCCGACAACTCCTACAATGACGTCTACCGCGCAAAGCCTGAGAATGTCTATGATTATATCATCAAGACTCTTGAGAAGGCTATGGAGTGGTTGCCTAAGAGCGCGGATGCCGGTCGCATCGACTATTACTGCGCCGAGGGCCTCCTCGCCAAGGTCTACCTCACCAAGGCCGGCCTCAGTGGCACTCTCAATAAGGAGGACCTCCAGAAGGCTGTCGATTATGCCAAGGATGTGAAGAATAATTCAGGCCGTGAGCTCATGGAGACTTACTCTGACATCTTCCGTCTTGCCAACAACACTTGCTCTGAGAGCCTCATCGCCTGGCGTTGGACGTGCGAGGGTTCAAACTGGACACGTCAGAACTCTCTGCAGAGTGACCTCGCCCCCTCTGGTTTCGATGAGACCGGTAATACCTGGGGCGGTTGGGCAGGTCCGTCTGTCGACCTCATCAAGGCTTTTGGTGACGACCCGACTTCGCAAACCCGCGCCAACACCGACGCTCGCCGTAAGGCAACCTGTATGATGGCTGGTGACGTCTACGATTATTTCTGGACTGACCGCGCTTCTACTTTCGCCAAGGGCGGTTTCGAGATCTGCGATTTCTACTTCAAGGAGGATGTGACTGACCGTGACGGCCTCACTGGTGGCGGCACGTTCCAAAGCCCCACCGGAGCCCAGTCTGTCAAGCATCTTGTCGGTGACAATGCTGACCACGTGGCCGGTATCGGATATGGCTTGCTCACCATGGCAACCTCTCTTGCCACCCATATTCTCCGCCTCGCGGATGTCTATCTTATCCTGGCTGAGTCTCAGGCTCTTATTGATGGTGGCACGACGACTGATGCTGACGCTCTCTCGGCGTTCAACGCTGTCCATAACCGCTCTTGCTCTTGGAAGGAGGAGACCTCTATCACTTGGGAGCAGATCTGGAAGGAGCGTCGTCTTGAGTTCGCTTGCGAGGGCGACCGCTGGTATGACTTCGTCCGTCTCTCTTACTACAACTTCGACGCTGTCAAGTCTGAGCTCATGAATCAGGAACGCGGCTCTTATTACGGCCTCTCTGACGCCTACAAGGCTTGGTTCAACAGCGGCTACTCCACTTGGAACATGAGCAGCAGCAGTGTCGGCCTCACCTCTTCCAAGCTGGCCAATGTCACCGAGAGCATGCTGACCCTGCCCTTCCCTGACACCGACCTCGCCATGAACCCCCACCTCAGCGAGGATCCTATCGATGTGGACATCAATCAGTTCAACTACTAAACTGTCTAAGCGATGAAAATGAATCTTAAACATATAGTCCGCTCTACCGCCATCTGCTCGCTCGCGGCTGTCAGCCTCGTGGCTTGCGAGGATGAGCCGGACAAGTATGAGGTGGCTGACGGAACCCCTGAGGTCATATATGTCTGCATGCCGACCAACAAGGACTCGCTCATCACCTCGGCTTTCACCAACAACCGTGTGGTCCTTATCGGTAACAACCTCCGCAGCATCACTAAGCTCTATTTCAATGACCAGGAGGCGGTCCTCAACAGCTCGCTCATCACCGACCATTCGCTCTTTGTCACCATTCCGAGGACTCTGCCCTCCAACCCGACCGACAAGATCTATATGGTCAACAACAGCGGTGTGACAACCGAGTATCCTTTCACTGTGGATATCTCCGCTCCTCTGCTCTCCTCTATGAACTGTGAGTATGTCGCCCCGGGCAATGTGGCCACCATCAATGGCGACTATCTCCTCTCTTATGAGAGCGACCCCATGGTCATCACAATGCCCGACGGCACTAAGATTACCGATTTCAAGAGTCTCAGTCAGACTTCTGTATCTTTCGTTGTCCCCGACGGCTGCACTGAGAGTGGCGCTATCTCTGTCACCACTAAGTATGGCACCACCAAGTCAACGAAGTTCAACTTCAATGACGACCGTGGCATCATGGCCGACTTCAATGCCGGCAGTGGCGTAAGCTCAAATGGCAAAGCGCCGCAGGGTTGGAACCTCGCAATCACCTATTCATCCGAGGATGGTCTCGATGGTTGCGGTGAATATGCTCAGCTCGGCGATGGCACCAAGACCACCGATGGCGGATGGTATGAGAATTTCAAGCTTCCGTTCTGGGCAGGCAACTGGGGTGGCGATCCTTACAGCATCGCTCCGGGCGAGGCTGGTACGCCTTTCTGCAACCTCATCGACTTCACCGACTTCGCCAACATGGCCATCAAGTTTGAGCTTTACATTCCTAAGTCAAACCCATGGAGTGCCGGCGCAATGCAGCTCGTCTTCACTAATGCGAGCCAAGAGGTCTGCGAGAAGACTCTCGGCACGGCCAACGAGTCTTGGCAGAACAACAGCTACATCAAGGAGGATTACGGCCTCTGCCGCGGTCTCTACCGACCCTGGGAGGAGACTGGCAGCTTCGATACCGGCAATGAGTGGATCACTGTCACTGTGCCCATCTCTGAGTTCATCTACAACAGCGATGGCACCAAGGGCACTGTGGCTCTCTCTAAGCCCGAGGATTTCGCCACGTTCGTTCTTTGGCCTTTCAATGGTGGCGTCTCTGGCACTGAGTGCGCTCCCATCTTCCGCATCGACAACATCCGTGCGGTGCCTTACAAGTAGTGAGAATTAATGGATATGTGGTGTGAAGGAGGCGGGGCCTCCCGTCTCCTTCACTTCCTCTTCCCGTTGTTTCGCTCTTATTGTATGGAGCGGACGATATGTTGAGTAAGACGCATAATCCCAATCATTAGGACTCATAAAGCAAAAGATCCATATGAAGCTTTATAAGAAAAACATAGCCATACTGATGGCAGGCCTTCTGGCCCTGTCGAGCGGCGCTCTCGTCACTTCGTGTGATGAGGATGACGACTATGACACCAATCAGTTCTCAAGTGGCAGCGTGACGCTCACAGCGGCTTCGCTCCAAGTGACGCGCGGTGCATACATGACCTTCAAGGGTGTCAATCTCAGCCGCATCACGAGCATCCAATTCCCCGGTGGTGTCTCTTCCACCCCCGAAATCGTTGACGACTACACCATCAAGTGCCTCGTCCCCGAGGAGGCCGAGCCTGGCACCGTCAAGCTTATCTATGACGGCGGTGAGTTGGAGACCAAGGAGATCTCATTCACCGAGCCCATCACCTTTGACGCTTTCACTCCCGAGAGCGTAACCGCTGGTGACGAGTTGACCATTAAGGGCACATACCTCACCTATATCTCTTTCGTCCAGTTCGCTACTGGCGAGAATGTGGAAGTTGAGCCCGCAAGCCGCACCGAGTTCAAGGTTATTGTTCCTGTTGACGCGTCGACTGGCAAGATTAACGTCGGTTACTACTCAGTGGATGGCAAGGATACCGTTGAGACCCTTCTCCAGAGCGAGGCTGAGCTCACTGTCATTGAGACCTCCGATGCCAAGTTGACCAACACGACGGTCAAGGCTGGTCAGGATGTCGTCATCACTGGTAATCTCCTCCGCCTTGTCAAGAGTGTCACATTCCAGGGTGTTGACGCTATTGACGTAGCAGCCGAGGACCCGACTAAGGATGTAGAGAAGATTGTGGTTCCGCTCCCTGCAGAAGCGCAGGATGGTGATGTCACGCTCACTCTCTTCTCTGGCAACACTGTCAGTGCTGGCAATTTGACGACTGTCGTGCCAACAGGCGCAATCAAGGATGCCAAGGCCTCTTATGGTGTTGGTGATGTTGTCGAAATCGAGGGTGAGAACCTCGATCTCATCGCCTCAGCTCAGTTCAATGGCGAGGAGTCTGCTACCGCCATCTCAACGGCCGAGGGCGCAGTCTACACTCGTAACGAGGCTGGCAACATTCTCCTCACTGTCCCTGCAGCGGCCAAGAGTGGCGACATTACTCTCGCCCTTGCCAACGGCAGCAGCATCAAGGTCTCAGGCTTTGTCACCACTAAGCCCGTCTTCACCTTCCCCACTTCTGCTACTCCTCTTGACGTGCTCAACGTCGAGTCTACTCTTGCAACCCGCATCACCACCATCAAGTTCGGTGGCATCGAGGTCAATGTAACTGCAACTGAAGACGCTTTCTCTGTCACTGTTCCTCTTACTGCCGAGAGCGGCAAGGTCACCTACGTCATGGATAATGGCGAGGAGGGCGTAGCCTCTGAGAACTTCACTGTCAGCTCTTATACTTTCTGCGCCTTTGCAGATGCTGACGCGTTCACGTCTGGCACCTATACTGTCAACTCTCTTGCCACTGGCACTGTTGTCAATGGCGGCAACTTGGATAACGTTCTCTTGAATGGCAAGGATACTAAGTTCCTCCTCACAGGCGAGACTCTCTACGTCTATGTCGGCAGTGTTACTGGAACTCAGACCATAACCCTCGTAACTGGCACTACTAAGGTTGATTACACTATTGAGGTCACCGCCTCTGGTGTCATTGAGAACGTTATTTGGACAGGACCTGTTGAAATTACATGGAGCGATGGCGGTCGCGTAATCATCAGTTGGTCAGATCTTGCGAATGTACCCGCAGGCAGCACCCTCCGTCTCTACTTTAATGGTATAGGCGAATGGGGTCAGGCGCAGATTAATAATGGAGCTTGGGATGATAAGGTGTTAGGTTATCTCGTGCCTTCGGACATCACCGAGTACGACTGGTGGAATGGTGACGGCTCTACTCGTGAGCACACCTATGACATCACCCTCACTCAGGATATTCTCGATTATCTGAAGGCTAATGTTAAAGCTTGTGAGGATGTCTCAGATGCAGCCATAATCATCCAGGGCCAGAAGCTTATCTTCTCAAAGGTGAGTGTGGTCATTGACTACTCTGCACCCAAATCCATCTGGTCTGGTTCATACAGCAATGCCGGTTGGGGTGGCAATCAGGATCTCGCATGGGGCGGCTATGATTGGTCCACCGTCAAGGCTGGCCAGACACTCTATTTCTCTGTTGAGAAGGTCAACAAGGGTTCTTGGGGCTGTCTCTCTCTCCGCCATGGAGATGGCTGGGGCGCTTTGGTTGACGCTGTGAATGAATCGGGTGCGAACCAGTATGATGTCGGTGACGATGTTGACGCCACAACGATTCAGTTCACTCTGACTCAGGCAGCTATCGATGACCTCGTGGCAAATGGTGGCCTCGTCATGACTGGCGACAATTTGATTATTACAAATGTGGCAATCAAATAAAATTCTCTTAAGCTAAACCTTTGTTTTAGACAAGGGTATCACTATGCGAGCCGCGACTCATCTCCTTGAGTCGCGGCTCGCTTTCTGTTTGTCATGCTGATGAATGTCGGTTATCCTTGACTTGCCTTTGCCTGCTGTCTGTTATTTGATCCTTCATCCCCTTATAGATGTTTTTTACTCTGTAAGTCGTTTGGTGTGAGTGGATTAGTCTGTTTCTTGTAGATTTAGTTTTCAATCGTAAATTTGCAAGAAAATGGTATCGGTGTAAAGTAATTAAATGAAAGACAGAATGCTATGTGGTTTCTTTGCTTGTAGATGATTGCTCTTTTGGTGAAGGGCTTCGCAAAAGAGGGTGGGGTGGCGTCTTTTGAAGTAACTGATATTGCCTAAATGGATATTTCAGGGAATTAGCGAGTATCTAATTATTTGCTTTTCAGATGTTTATATATTTTCTTTGCAGATTTAGTTTTCAATCGTAAATTTGCAAGAAAATAGAAGTTATGATAGAAAGGGAGTTGAAAGCCAAGATGTTAGCTATGCTGGATAAGTATCCCATAGTGACATTGACGGGGCCTCGTCAGTCGGGGAAGTCCACGATGTTGCGAAATGCGCTTGATGGCTACCAATATGTCTCGCTTGAAGACCCTGATATGCGAATGATGGCCGAGCAGGATCCGAGAGGTTTTCTTGCGACATATCCAGATAAAACAATTATTGATGAGGCGCAACGTGTGCCTGCCCTGTTCTCATATTTGCAGACGCATACAGACAAGGTGGGGCGTGAGGGAATGTATGCCCTTGCGGGTTCGCACAATTTTTTGTTGATGGAGAATGTTAATCAGTCGCTTGCGGGCAGGACTGCCGTCTTAAGGCTGTTACCTTTTTCTCACAAGGAGATGAGGCAAGGAGATGTGTTGCCAATGACAGTTGATGAGGAGATTTTTTACGGTTCATATCCCCGTATCTACGACAAGGGCATAGAGCCAACGGATTATTATCCTTATTACATCCAGACTTATGTGGAACGAGATGTGCGGCTGATACGAAACATAGGCGACCTTGGGAAGTTTATCAAGTTCATCAAATTGTGCGCAGGTCGCATTGGTCAGCTTTTTAACGCATCGTCCCTGTCAAATGAAGTGGGGGTGTCCGTATCTACCATATCGGAGTGGGTGTCTGTGCTTGAGGCAAGTTATATATGCTATCAATTAAGACCGGACTATAATAACTTCTCAAAGAGGCTTGTAAAGACCCCCAAACTTTATTTTTACGACACAGGTCTGGCCTGCTCACTTTTGGAGATTAAGTCCGCAAGTCAAGTAGCGACGCATTATCTGCGAGGTGGTTTGTTTGAGAACATGGTGATTAATGAGTTTATCAAATGCGCTTTCAATTCAGGAAGTACTCCGGAGCTGACGTTTTGGCGTGACAGTACTGGCACTGAGGTCGATCTGCTCAGTTATGTTGACGGAAAGCCTAATGCCTACGAGATAAAATCAGGAGCTACGTTCACGCCTGAATATTTTAAGAATATCAGCAAATGGGCAAAGCTGTCCGGGGCGTCTGCTGACGCCTGCCATGTTGTTTATGGAGGTGACAACGCCCTATCTACGAGCGCAGGTGCGGTTATGCCTTGGCGTAATTTCTGATTTGCCTAAGGCGTAATATTATATCTATTCGCCTTTTACAAAACAATTTTGTCCAAGAGCATTAGCCGTACATGCAGGCTAACGCTCTTGGACAAAATCTTTTATCGGATAGGTCTCTCGCTATTTCTTCACGGGGAAGTATATTGTATAGCTCTCGTCGCCAATCTCATAGAGAGGTTTGAGGCGAGTCATGGTCTCCTGCCCTGTGGTCCGGTAGTGGCTCTGCGTCCAGCGGACAGTGCGGTATTGCTGGTCAATCTCTCGGCTGAGGAAAGTGGCGGGCTTTGTGGCGTCGCCCTTGATTGTGGTCTCACCTCCAACTGAGGCCAGCACAATCGGGCCTTCAATAAAGGCGTACATGCAATCTGAGCCGGGCAGTTTCTCGGTCCACAGACGGTCGGGGAAGTCCACAATGATCTCATTCTCTTTCCACTCGCGGTTCATGGTCAGGTATCCGTGCAACTGGTTGACGGCGACCTGCTGCCCGTCTATGGTCACCTGGGCTTTCTTGTCAATCCACCAAGGCAGACGAACCGTGACATCAAATGATGTAGGCTCTTCTGTTTTCACCTTTATGTGGATGCGGAAACGGTCGGCGTCCCAACTCTTGTTCCATTGGTTGCCCTCGAAGTCCTGTTCCACGGTTATGGCCTTGCCGTCGCGATCCCATGTGAGAGTGGACGGGACATACTGCCCGATTGTCAGGTTCTTAGCCTCGTCTTGATAATATATGTACTGCGGATATCTGTTGTGAGCCTGGACTAATGAGCCGTGGCAGCAGTAGAAGTCCATGGTCGGGTGTCCCCATCCTTTCTCTCCGCCTTTGGTATATCCGGATGCCATTGGCAGGAAGTAGGCGACCATGCCTGTCTGCGGGTGCTGCTGAGCGAGAATGCCGTTATAGAGGTTTCGCTCAATGTAGTCGGCATACTCCACTTCGCCTGTCAGGCGGAGGAGGTAGTCGGCCGTGCGCATCATGTTGTAGACAGTGCAATGCTCCTGGTTATTTTCGCCAGCGAAGGTAGCCAAATGCCCCTTGCCAACCCAATGCTCTCCGGCGTTCTGCCCTCCCGTGGCGAAACTCTCGCGCTCATGCACTGCGCACCTCCAGAAGGCTTTTGCCACATCGAGCCAATATTTGTCGCCCGTCACCTCATAGCATCGGGCCGCGCCGTGCGACCAAGGGATTGATGCGTTTGCGTGGTCGAAACTCAGAGCGTCCTCGCCTTTCATCAGCTGGGTGAAGATCCATGGATTGCCATATCGCTCCATCAGGTCGCGATATTTACCCTCGTTGAGGCCGAGTTCCTTCTTCTCTCGTGACAATCCGAACATATTCGCCCAAATCTCGAGCATTCCGCTTGTCTCGCCGCCCATGATGGCTCCGGTGTTGCCCTCGGCAATCATCTGGTCGGTCCATTTGTGGAACCAGTCGGCGAATTTGTCAAGCACGTGTAGGGCCTGCTTATTGCCTGTGACGGCATATACGTCATACAGTCCCATGAGTGTCTTGTGGAGGGTGTATTGTGGCGACCACATGGGTTTGCCCTCTGCCATCAGGCGCATATATTTTTCAGGGATTGAGCCTACCCACTCACCTCCATTGATCTCCTGACACCGAGCCAACTCGCTGACGATAAACTGCGTACGGCTTAGCATGGCGGCGTCGCCAGTCTCGGCCCATGTATAGGCGCAGGCTGAGAGGTAGTGGCCCAAGAAGTGGCCTCGCAACTGCCCGCTCAGACTCTCCCAACCCCAGTAGAAATCATCCATCTTGGCCTCTTTGCCCACCATGAACTCTTTGTTGAGTCCCGCCTCTGCATAGAAGTTCTGCAATAGCTTGGTGGGCTCCAAATACATCAGGTAGGCGAGGTTAAGATTGAAACGGTCATGGAAAAGACCGGCACCGAGGCGTATGGTCGTGGGGGCCATCGGCATGAGTTTGTGCTGCGCCTCGCCCACATAATTGAAGTGGCCCGCCGAGGCGTAGGGATCATTGCCGCGGCCCGAGTCGTCAATATATATTATCTGGGCGTCGGCTGCCACGCCTGCCCATAGAGCGCATGTGAGGGTCAGTGCGGCCGTTAAGGTCTTGTTGCCTCCTGCTGTTCGCTTTTGTTTGTCCATAGGTGTGAGTTTGTTGTTTTTCTTCTCGCTAAGATAATATGTGCTTCGCTAAAACGCCGCGCATATTTTAACATAAACACGTATTATTAAATTATGAAGTATCTTTGCGCCTACATCCATATCGACACATGAACCTGAAAGACACTATATGCGCCATCTGCACACCTCCGGGTCGAGGCGCCATTGCCACGTTGAGGCTCTCCGGCCCAGATGCCATATCCATTGCTGACAAGGTGTTCGCCTCGCCCAAGCAGGGCAAACGCCTTGCCGACCAGAAGGCCATGTCTCTTCACTATGGCACGCTGCGTAGTCACTCAGGTGAGGCTATTGATGACGTCGTGGTTGCCCTCTTCCGCGCTCCCCACTCCTTCACGGGCGAGGACACTGTGGAGTTCTCGTGCCACGGCTCTACGCTCATCCAACGACAGGCTTTGCAGACGCTCATTGATGCCGGTGCGCGCATGGCCACGGCTGGCGAGTTCACCAAGCGCGCTTTCGTTGAGGGCAAGATGGACTTGAGTCAGGCCGAGGCGGTGGCGGACATGATAGCGTCAGACAGTGAGGCGGCGCGGCGTGTGGCCTATGACCAGCTGCGCGGCGGTTTCTCGCGCCAGTTGGCCGACCTGCGTGAGCAGCTGTTGCAGTTCACGTCGCTCATTGAGCTTGAGTTGGATTTCAGCGAGGAGGATGTTGAGTTCGCCGACCGCCAGAAGTTCTCTGACCTTGTGGGGCATATTATTGGTGTCATAACCCGTTTGGCGGATTCGTTCCGCTTGGGCAACGCCATCAAACAGGGCATACCGACTGCCATTGTCGGCGCACCTAATGTGGGCAAGAGCACTCTGCTCAACGCTCTGCTGTGCGAGGAGAGGTCCATAGTATCGGATATAATGGGAACGACACGAGACACCATTGAGGAAACTCTCTCCATTGGCGACCTCTCGTTCCGTCTGATTGACACGGCCGGCATCCGCGACACGACAGATGTCATTGAGGCAGAGGGCGTCAAACGTAGTCAGGCCGCCGTCGCCAAGGCCATGATTGTCATTCTGATGGTTGATGCGCAGGAGGGTGAGGAGGCTGCCGCCAAGTCCGCGTCTGAGATTCACCGCCTGATGCGTCCTAATGACCAGAGCCTCATTGTGTGCGTCAATAAGACCGACGCGGCGCCGGCTGATTGGGCCAATGATGACTGGCGGCGCTCAGTGGCAGCACATGCCGTGGTTCGCATGTCGGCCCGTGGCGGGGTGGGGGTGGATGACCTCTCTTCCGCAATGGTGAGTGCTGTGAATGATGGCGGCAGTGTGGTGGGCGAGGATGTGGTTGTGACCAACGCCCGCCATTATGAGGCTCTCACCACGGCCCGTGAGGCTCTGCTGCGAGTCCGCTCCGGCCTCGACTCTGGCATGGGGGGCGAGATCTTGTCACTCGACGTGCGCGAGGCGACCGACGCCCTTGCCTCCATCACCGGCCAGGTGACCAGCCAGGATGTGCTGAATAATATTTTTGCGCATTTCTGTATTGGAAAGTAGTGGTCTGACTTAAGCTCGCACTAATCCATTACATTTCATAGTTAAAGCGCTCACATCAGGCGCTTTTCTTTTTGTGAGGCGCTCTCGAAGTTCATCGGTAGTGGCTGTTTTTTCGTCATTTCCCGTACTGCTCTCGTTCCGCAAGGGGGCTAAAAGCGTGGAAAGGGTCTTCCAATCGGCTTTGTTGTTTAATGCAAGTCTCATAGGATTGAACTTCCTGCATTACAACGTTTAAATACTTGGGATTTTGAATATCTCCATTAGCTGTTGTATCAAATCCTCAGATCTGCGCTTGTTGTCCTCTACTGTCCACGCGTCCAACTTCGCTATTCCGTTGTTTATTTCAAGACCACTCTTGTAACCGATAAAACGCTTGCCATTTTTACTCTGTCGGTCGCATTTTCCCCAAAAAGAATTGTTGCCCAGTGTGCTGTTATAACCGGTAATTGTCATATTACCTATTTTGTACGTGTTTTCGTCAAGGTGCTTTGGGGCAAGTTCCTCTATAAGTATTATTACTAACAACCTTATTGCACACTCGCGCTGCAAGGCAATCCTCTCTCTTATTCCAATTCTCGTCCCCATCTATTGAAGTTCCACCAACTAAAAAATCATCGCCTCATGCCGACCCAGTCCGCACGAGGCGATTCTAAATCATTATAAGTCAACGCATGCACTTATTCACAATCTTCATTCTCCGCTTCCCGTCTCAAATCATTCAGAACCTTGCCGTCGTAGGAGAAATATTTGGGCCCTTGGTAGGCGCCAGACGTGTTCTGCTGTTCTGCGGGGAGGAATTCGGCGGTGAAAGCCGACAAAGACCAAAGGCGGCCATCGTACTCTATCTTATTGTCCGAGGCAACTTTAACTGGTAGGTTGAGAGCGTCGAACACAATGGTGTCGCCCACGTTGAGGCCAATCATGTGGAATTTGAAACTGGCTTTCTGCTTCTCCCTTTTCTTTTTCTCGTTAGTGGCGTTTAATTTTTGATCCTCATCCTTGCTCTTGCTAATCACGGGTTTGCCGTCCACGTATACAGCCAACTCGGAGTCTTCCTCGAGCAGGTCGGCCGTGTCGCGCATGATGTCAAGGGCCACGGAGGGGGCTATGTTGAAGAACTCGCGGTTCTGTCGTATGCGGAGGTCTGTCAGACGGTCAATCTGTTTGTGTATTATCTTCTCGACCTTGCCGTACTTCTCTGTCTTAAGAGTAGCATATATCTCAAAGGGCAGAGGCACCGCCGTGTTATCCAACTCCTTGGAGCGCACGTCAACGGGCCTCGAACTTTTGCCAATCTTTACCCAATCCTCTCTGAAACTCGGGTTGGTCAATATGTAGACGTAACCTTGACTATCCTCTTTACTCTTATTCATGAAATATCTTTTTCGTATCAATAATCTTTGCGCCACATATCAGGAGATGTTCCCAAAGTAGGTGCGATGTTTCTGTTTTTGCTGAAGCCCAATTTTTTAGTTCAGAGTGAACTGTCTGACGTTGTAAGGTGCTCTGTCTGTGTCTACTGAATGAGGTGCGTAGGGGCTTCCACATCAGTGTATATCACATTGCGCTGCGTTTTTATGTCTTTAGCCGCAAAAAGTTCCCTTACGGTAACAAATCGATAGCCTTGGGCTTTCAGGATTGGGATTATCTTGTCAACCGCGCCAACAGTCGCCTCATTGCCGGCAAAGTCATGCAATAGGAAAATACGTCCGTCTTTGGCTCCAGCCACAATGCGTTCTACTCGCATATCCGCAGAGACTGAGTCAACCCAGTCCTCGCAGCCTAATCCGCAGATGAAGCCGAGGCTTATGGCGTCATACATTGTCTGGTTGACATTGATGTATGGTGGACGGAAGAAAACCGGTGCCTCGCCTACGTTGCTTTCAATCAAGGCTGAGGTCGCTGCAATCTCCTTTTTTATTGAGTCGGCCGACAGCTGTGACATTGCGCTGTGTGTCAGGCTGTGGTTCTCGATGTCGTGACCCTCTTCGTGCGCTCTCTTCATCACCTTTGCGCTCTCTTCGGTGATGTTGTTCCCTATGACGAAGAACGATGCTTTGACATTGTGTTTTTTCAGCACGTCAAGCATATGGGTGGTTGTCGTGGTGTTTGGCCCATCATCAAAACTGAGAGCCACGAGTTTGTTTTGAGCCTGCGAGAGCATGGCCTGGATTGCGAGAGCCAATAAAAGCGCTATCTTTTTCATTGTTTGGGGTGAATGATTTTGTTTACTGTCTGTATTTGGTTCTTCAAATTAGCCCGTGGACATCCGTGCCGCCGACTAATTTATGTTTAAATATAGCAAGAAAACAAAAGCAATCCGCACTATGCGATGATTTAAAATTACGTTTTATTAAATCTCTTGGCTCATTTTGCTTTAGTCTCGCTCAACAAGGCAATTTTATGATGCGATGCGGCTGCTTGGTTGCGGAAAATTAGTTATATTCGCCCTTAAGTAATAAAAGCCTCGGTGTGAGGTTTGGAAAATGAGTACTGACAAGAATATTAAAATAGCCGTGGCCGGTACAGGCTACGTGGGTCTGAGCATAGCTACCCTCCTCTCTCAAAAGCATCAGGTGACAGCCGTTGATGTCATCCCAGAGAAGGTGGATAAGATAAACAATCGCATCTCGCCCATTCAAGACGAGTATATCGAGAAGTATTTGGCGGAGAATGAGTTGGACCTCACCGCTACTCTCGATGGCAGGTCTGCTTATGCCGATGCTGATTTTGTGGTTATCGCAGCTCCCACCAACTATGATCCCGTCAAGAACTATTTTGATACGAGTCACGTCGAGGAGGTTATAGATCTCGTACTCGAGGTCAACCCCAAGGCTGTGATGGTCATCAAGAGTACTATCCCCGTGGGCTATACCCGTGGTCTCTATCTCAAGTACGCGCAGAAAGGCGTGAAGGAGTTCAACCTGCTCTTCTCGCCTGAGTTCTTGCGCGAGAGCAAGGCCTTGTATGATAACCTCTACCCAAGCCGAATAATCGTCGGATACCCCAAAATCATTGGTCTCCCAGGCTTTGAGGAGGAGGATGAGGCTATTAAGAAAGTAACCGATGTAGAGAAGATGAAGGAGGCCGCCCACGCTTTCGCCGCATTGCTGCAAGAGGGCGCCATTAAGCCTGACATCGATACGCTCTTTATGGGAATGAAGGAGGCCGAGGCGGTCAAGCTCTTCGCCAACACCTATTTGGCACTGCGTGTCTCCTATTTCAACGAGTTGGATACCTATGCCGAGGTCAAGGGTCTTGACACAAAGGCCATAATTGAGGGTGTCGGTCTCGATCCGCGCATCGGAACGCACTACAACAACCCATCTTTCGGCTATGGCGGCTACTGTCTGCCCAAGGATACTAAGCAGCTTCTGGCTAACTATGCCGATGTGCCTGAGAACCTCATCGAGGCCATTGTCGAGAGTAACCGCACGCGCAAGGATTACATAGCTGATGCCGTTTTGCGCAAAGCCGGTTATTATAATGAGAATAGCAGTTTTGATTCATCACGTGAGCATCAGTGCGTCATAGGCGTCTATCGTCTCACGATGAAGTCCAATTCTGACAATTTCCGTCAGAGTGCCATCCAGGGCATCATGAAGCGCATCAAGGCCAAGGGTGCGGAGGTTATAATCTATGAGCCGACTCTTGAGGATGGCTCTACTTTCTTCGGCAGCCGAGTTGTTAATAACCTGGCTGACTTTAAGGCTCAGAGCCAAGCTGTCATAGCTAACCGTTATGATGCTTGCCTTGACGATGTGAAAGACAAGGTTTACACCCGCGATATCTTCCGCAGGGATTAAGACGTCAAGCAAGTTAGAGCTAATACAAAGCATTGCGGCCGCCAGCATCATCAATGTTGGCGGCCGCAATGCTTTTATCTTTTCAGCTATATCAAGCTTTGATCAATGCCTTAAGCCTCTCTATTTCACAAACGGGTCTAAAAGAGCCATCAACTCAGCCCTCGACATAGCTCCACTTTGACGATGAAGCATCTCGCCTTTGCGGAAGAGCATAAGAGTAGGAACAGACTGCACTTGATATCTTGCCGCAGTGTCGCCATATTTGTCAATGTCAACCTTGATGATGCGCATCTTGTCACCAAGGATGCGCTTAGCCTCCTCCAGCACGGGGTGCATCATTTTGCAAGGTTGGCACCAGGTCGCGAAAAAGTCGACCAACACGAGCTTGTCGCCCGAGATGACGTCATTGAATGTCTCCATTACTTCAGTTGTTTGCCATCGGAGAAAGCGTTGCCTACACGGCTGCCTAATTGGATGTAGCCCATGTGTATGGGGTCAAACGTGATGAGGTGCATCTTCTCAATGTCTGGCTTGCCATCGCTTCCAATGACCTCCTCTTTGCAAACGATGTTGACAATCTCGGCTATGATGTAATATCCCGTCTCGCTCTCGTCAATCTTGCGCTTAATTCGGCATTCAAGCGTCATAGGGAAATCGGTAAACACCGGGGCGTTGACATTATCGGCCTTGACGGCTGTCCACTTGGTCTTGGCCATCTTGTCCGGCTCGTTCTTCGCGCTGACGATGCCGACGTAGTCAGCCGCCACAAGCGTCTCTTTGGTGGCAAAGGCCACGGTGAAGTCGCCATTGGCGTCGAGGTTGTCCGTCGTGGCATGTTTGCCCATCGAGATCATGATCTCGTGCGCATCCCACTGCCCGGCCCAGGCTGCGTTCATGGCGTTGGGCCTCCCCTCTTTGTCATATGTGCCGATGATGAGCACCGGCTGTGGCAGAAGCCACGCTTTGCTTTGGAAGGTTTGCATGGAGAGAATGATTTTATTGTTACATTACTTTTTAGACCCTATTTGCTTGTGGCCCTCTGTCAAGAGAAGAATTCAGTATCTTCGGTTGGCAAATAATCAGCGGGCGTTCCTTTTGTGTTGATTTTATCTTCCGTGTGTTTTTCTTCTCGCATCATTTAATGGCATCATTCTGAATCATCGTAGACGCGATTAATTTGGATATGAGTGTTTATATTTGCATGGGTTTTAAAATCGATTCAAATGAGCAAAGTAAGGTTAGCCGACTTTAATGGTGACGTTTTTGACAAGGGCGCAGGCAAGCTAAAGATTAAGTTGTGGTATTTCGTTAATGCTTTCTTTGTGCGCCCCTCCATCAATCCATTTATGAAACCAAAGATAGCTTTGTTGCGTCTTTTCGGTGCGAAAATAGGAAGGGGTTTGATAATTAAGAACAATGTCGTCATAAAATCGCCATGGAATTTGTCCATTGGTGACGACTGCTGGCTTGGAGAGGGGTGCTGGATAGATAATCTTGACAAGGTGCAAATCGGCAATAACGTATGCATCTCTCAGGGTGCGTTGCTTCTTACTGGCAACCATGATTATACAGTCAGCTCAATGCCATATCGCAATGCCCCGATAGTGATTGAGGATGGTGCGTGGATTGGAGCTAAAACTGTTGTATGCCCTGGCGTCACTGTTCATTCTGACGCCATATTGACAGTTGGAAGTGTGGCTACGAAAGATCTGGCTGAGGGTGGCGTTTATCAAGGTAATCCCGCAGTTCTGGTCAGAGACAGGAAGATAAGGGGCTAAAAGCAAAGACCCAATGAAGATATTAGTGCTGACCGATATCCTTGTGTCTGAAAATCTTATCTTTTATCTTCCACAACTTTAATATACCTCTTAGTAGATATGCCTTGAATAAATTCCAGTATAGTAGCCTTGTCAAGCCACAAGAGTCACATCTGCCACAAGAGTCAATGCACACAAGCAACCGAGTCCCTAACCTTTCGCGAAAATTTAGTTTGTCGTATAAGGTCTTGTGCTTGTCATGGATCTGACTGACCGTCTTCTTCCACTCGTAAAAATTATTAGTGAGCCTATGCTTGTCTTGCATATCAACACGATATATGATTATTGGCTCATTGACAAAATAGAATGGTTTGCGCTGTGCAAGGCGAATGGTTAGCTCATACTCTTGCCAAAATTTAAGGCTCTCGTCAAACATTCCGACATCAACTAGGGCTTGGCGTTTTACAAAGAGGACGGAGGTCGTAGTGCAAATGGCCTGCAGAATCTTGCGGCTTATGTCACCACAATACTCAGGGGAGGGTAGGTTGTCTACATACTTGACCGTGTCGCCATTTATCAATTCTCTCCTTATTCCTCCTGCGACGACTTCGCAATCATTACTTTCGATTATCTTTACTTGCTTCTCTATTTTTTCGGGGAGCCAGGCGTCGTCATCATCAAGGAAGGCAACATAATAGCCGTTTGCTGCTTTTATTCCAAGATTGCGAGCGTGATTGCCGCCACGACTGTCTTCTTTTGGGATGCAGATACTGCGGAATGACTGTGAGGTGCAATATTCCTTTGTTCCGTCGGTCGATGCGTCATCGACAACAATCAGTTCTATATTTGGGTACGTCTGTTCGTATACGCTCAGAATCGCCCTCTTGAGCAAATCTAACCGATTGTGCGTAGTTATAATTGCGGATACGAGTCTCATGTTGTCTTTGACTTTGTGTGTTTATTTTTTATCAATTTAAGATTGAATAGACCCGAGGTGTGAAGAAATGGGAGAAGTACGGACAAACTTATAATGCCGTATATGACAAGGTTTATGACATGTGGCAGCGAAGGCTTCACTGCGTCGACACAAATGAGAAGAAGGCATGCGACAGAGGCGCACAACATCGGTTTGATAAATTGTCTGACAAGCGTGCGTAAAGATGCCTCTAATACAATTTTGTATAGAACGGCAAATGTGGAGATTGTGTTAATTGTGTTAGTTATGTCCCATGCCCAGGCGATGGATTCAATGGTTCCGAAACTGAATGTGGCAACAAGGAAGCCTGTCACCGTGCAGCATGTATTGCACAGTCCACTATAAAACATCCAGTTTGTTTTCCCTGAGGCTTGGAACATGAAACCTGTTGTCGCAAATACCATTTGTAGTGGTAATGATAGGGCGAATATTTTGAAAACTGGTACAGCCGGGCCCCACTGGTCTCCGAATATGAATAGCATGGCATCTTCTGCGGCAAAATAGAGCATAACGCCTGTGGTGCAACTAATGTACGCCATGAAGTGGACTATCTTGTTATATTTGGATGTCAACTCTTCGTAGTTGTCTTGCAATGATGCCAATATCGGGTGCATCACCGAGCCCAACATGAACGTGAAGTAATCCAATGGCAACATCATTAGGCGATACGATTTCTCGTAGTAGCCTAAGTCTCGAAGCGTAAAGAATCGGCCTACTATTAGCTTATCGAGGTTGCGTGAGAAGAAGTTCAGGATACAATACAGAAGCAAGAAAAACGAGTAATTGTATATCTTCCTCAATGAGGCCCAATTGATATGTGCTACAGGGTAGAGTGGATTCTGACGGTAGTCGATTATGAACAGGGCAATGCTTGTCACAATTGGTGAGATAAGCAAAGAATACGCCCCGAAGCCATGGTATGCGGCCGTGACAGCAAGTATGCCACATATGACCTGTAGTGAGAATGTGCGGATTGCTATGAACTTGAATCGTTTAGCCTTTTGGATTAGTGCGCCAGGAACAGCATCCCATGAGGAAAAGAGTAGGTTGATGCTTAGTAGTTGGCAAATTGGGATTAGTTGTTCATCTCCGTAAAATTTTGCAATAGGATAGGAGCCTGCGAAAAAAATCACAGCAAGTCCAACACCAGTGTAGATTGTGAATGTGAATATCGATCTGAGATCTTCTTTTGCTAAGTTTTTGCTTTGGACTACTGCGGAGCCCATACCCATATTGGAGAAGATACCAAAGAATGCAATAATTACCGTGGATATGGCAATGACGCCGAAATTTTCAGGCGTAAGCAATCTGGCAAGGATTGCTGATACTAAAAGTTGTACGAAGACTCCCGTGTATTTCTGAATCGCCATCCAGAACACGCCGCTTACCATTTCCTGCTTAATCGACAAGGTCTTTGTGTTGTTTGTAGATTATACTTCGAGAATATGTTTACAATTTGTTTGGTGCTCGGCGAGGACCTTTTTTCATTTCTTTTTATGGCTTTGCCTTAACGGGGCATCTTCTATTTCGTTTACTCATGCTCTCGTGCGTTAATATATAGATGCGCGAGCCGTCATTGAAGCCCCAACGTCCAATATGTGCGCAAAAAGCTAAGCTTTCGTCGTCGTACTTTTTATCTATAAGCCGAGTGCTAAACGCAAGTTTAGCAAATTAGCAAAAGATGAGCCGTCGAAGAATTCAGTACCATGTGCAAAGTTAGCAAATGCGCTGGTTTTATTTTTGAGTAGGAACGGAATATAGAACCTTTGTGTAGGGGACAATTGTTTGTAGTTCTTGATCATCGCAAACTTAGTTGTTTCTTTTTAGAAGTGCAGAGATTCTCTTTTTTCTGCTGATACTCGATTGCTTCCACCCCCATCTCCTCTTCCCTCTTCTTCCTCATCTCCGCCATCTCGTCGGCCTTCAGCATGAACTGGTATAGGGCGTCCTCCAGTTCGTCCTCGTCCATGGGTTGCTCATAGGTCAGCAGGTTAAGGTTGAAGCCCAGCAAAGTCGAGTCGGATGAGTAGGCCCAGGTCTTTGTCGCTGGGTCGTATCGCTGCCACCGTCTTTTGTCCCATTCGGTGTAGTTGAACACGAAGCTCTCTATCAGGCATTGGTTGTCGGCGGCAACCTCCTCTATGCTCTGCTTGGAGTAGGTCGCGCCCCTGTTGGAGTGGACAATTTCAATCGTGAGCAGTATCCCGTGGTGGTAGTCGTTCTTTTTGCGTAGTCTGACACCCTTCCTGTATACGCAGATGTCCGGTATCCGTGTTTTCTTCTCGGCAGATGGCGTCGGGACTCCGGTGCCGCAAATGGTGTTGCGGGCAAGGAACGGCAATCTGTTGACAATGCCATCGCGCAGCTCCACACACCATTGCTGGTGCTGGCTCTCGGCTGCGGCCATCCCGAGCCCTTGGCGGTCGGCCTCTTCCACCACGCCTTTCAGCTCGTCATGGTCCTCCACTGCAAATTCAGCAGTGCGGTCTATTATCCTGTTAGCCCTTATGCGTTTAGCGAGTCGGTTCTGTCTCTTCTGCTCTGCGAGGTTGTGCTCTATGGCTTTTATTATGCAGCCACTTATTAAGATGAGACAACTGACTTGTATTAAGTCTCTGAACTTGCTGTTCATGGTGAATGAAATTGGCGGTTAGTTGCGTAATTTATATTAATTCTTTTTACTGTTGGTGCTGACTTGAAAAAGCTAAGTGTTGTTTGCTGCGCTTTTCTGTAGTCTTTTGCGGTTCGAATTTTGTAGCAAATATTGAGACGGATTGCGTTTCTGTGTTTTCTTGTCTTTGTTTGTATTTCAGATAGTTTGTATACCTCTAATTTACATTAAAAATCGGTATTCAAGCTTGTCCGTAATGTGAGATCGGTTCGCAAGAGACTCATCCCACTGTATAAATAACATGTTTGTCTTGCCCCCTCTGTTCACTAATTCAGATTTTCGTATAACTTTGCGGTCGCTAAAACTCAGGGGCGAGGTCAAGACTTATCAGTTCGGCAGCGCCTTATTGTCTAACCAAATCGGAAGTATATGGACGACTACCCTCCGGCGAATAATCAGAAGCGCATCGGCGCCTCCGTCTCGCCTTCCCTTGTCCGGGTCGGTCGTCCTGCTGTTTGGGAATGACTGCCTTGCCGCATGGTGTTGGTGAAAAGTTAGTGTGACGGGTGTGCGCCGACGGGCGAGCTCTAAGTCTGTGCCTTGAAGAGGCATGGGATGCGAGTACAGAGTCAAAAAAACATCCACACTACCCACCACAAACAAAAGAACACCTGCGCAAGGCCATGATGACTTTCTACATCAACAACAAGGGCTATGAGGTGACGGACAAATGGGAGCCCAATTGCTGGGTCTCCGTGGAGTGCCCCACCTCCGAGGAGCGTAATTTCCTTATCTCGGGTCTTGAAGTCCCCGAGTCTTTCATCTCTGATATTGAAGATAATGACGAGCGGCCTCGCCGTGACGAGGAGGACGATGGTTGGCAACTGATTGTCATCCGTGTGCCCATACGCCGTAACGACAGCCGCATCGATTTCACCACAGTCCCTCTTGGCATCATCATACGCGATGATGTCTGCGTGACCATCTGCAACCACAAGACCGACATGCTCGACGATTTTGTGGTCTATTCCATCCGCAAGCGAATAACGGTCGCCAATGCTTTTGAACTGACTCTGCGCCTTATGCTCTCAGCCTCAGTCTGGTATCTTAAGTACCTCAAGAGCATCAACATCCAGATAATGAACTCGGAGGCCGAGCTTCAGGAGACTGTGCGGAATGATGAGATTTTGAAACTCCAGAGGGTTGAGAACTCCCTCGTCTATTTCCTTACCAGCCTCAAGGGCAATGACGTGCTTTTCTACAGGCTCATCCACACGAAGATATACCGCGATTCGTGCGATGAGGATTTGACTGAGGATGTTGAGATTGAGCTCAAGCAGGCGGAGGAGACCACCAGCATCTACCGCAACATTATCCACAACATGAGCAATTCATACTCGTCGGTCATCTCCAATAACATCAACGTGACGATGAAGACCCTCACGAGCATCAACATTATCCTCATGCTCCCGACGCTCATAGCCAGCCTCTTTGGCATGAACGTTGGCAATTTCCTTGAGAGTTACCACTATGCGTTCTACTATATCATAGGTGGATCTCTCGCTCTCTCGCTCGTCCTCTTCCTCTGGTTCCGACGCAAAGATCTTCTTTAGGGCAACTTTTTGCATCTCTCGGATTCATGATTAAGGTCACGCCGCTCATAGACAATGCTCTCACCTCGCCACTTGCCGCCGAGCATGGGCTGGCTTTGTGGGTTGAGGTGGGCTGCGCCGGCGGAGGGGCGGTAGAACGTCTCCTTTTGGACACAGGTCAGACTTCCCGAAACTTGTCGCATAATGCCGCGGCTCTCGGGGTTGACCTCTCCACGGCGTCGTGCGTTGTCCTGAGTCATGGCCACTATGACCATTCGGGCGGTCTGTCGGCAGTGGCCGACGCTCATTGTGGTTGCGATGTCTATTTGGGTGTCGATGCCACGCGCCGCCGTTTCTCTACTCAAATGGGGCTTGGGGCTAATGGAAGAAAGATGCTCAAGCAAATCGGCATGCCCACTGTTGACGAATTAGTCCGCCTTAATCAGCATGTCGTCCTTCCGGGTGATATATATAAGGTGTCCCCATCCGTCACCCTCTTCTCTTTGCCTGGGCCGGCTCCTGTCAACCCGCGTCTGCTTGCGGCCGACGGCGTGTCGGCTGATGACTTCTCCGACGAGGTTTTCACTCTTGTCTGCGATGGGGAGCATCGGGTTCTCTTTGGCGGTTGCACACATCACGGGTTGCGTCAGTTATTCCAATTCGTCTTTGACGAAAATGTGGCTCTCCTTGGAGGGGAGGGTAGAGTAGACGCCTTTGTGGGCGGTCTGCATTTGCAGGGGAAGCCGATGGATGATATTTTGTCTGAGGCGGAGTGCGTGTCGCATTACAGTATTGGTGAATGGATGCCGCTTCATTGCACGGGTGCCGATGCAATGAACGTCTGGCGTGAGAGGTTCAATGTGGTTGATACTGTGGCTTTTTAGCTTTCGTGTGGTGGATTATAATCCCCATGGGGTGAGATTTGTGTCAAGGTGACTTCTTGTGAACATTTCGTGCCGCATTTGAAACGTTTGTTTACCAAAAAGAACAGATTAGTCCACCGCTTTTACAAATAATAGGGAGATATTTGCACTTGAAAGAACGGGCGCAACGAATTTTTAACTATGCGTCCGTGGCTGAAATAGTTTTTAGCTAATAAAAGCAAATACCTATTGTTTAATACCCCCACACACATGGCACATCTCAGCAAGTTCTTCGGCCTCGCCGCGGTAGCCTCCATCGCCACGGCCTGCTCGACTCCTTCTGTCGAGAACACTCCCAAGGCGGAAGGCACTGTGGTCACCATCGATGCCACAGCTCCCGACTCCATCATCATCAACCGTAACATCTACGGCCACTTCTCCGAGCACCTCGGCCATTGCATCTATGGCGGTCTCTGGGTCGGCAAGGATTCTAAGATTCCCAATGTTGATGGTGTCCGCAAGGATGTTATTGACGCTCTCAAGCATATTCAGATTCCTAACCTTCGTTGGCCCGGCGGATGCTTCGCTGATGAGTATCACTGGAAGAATGGCATCGGACCCAAGGAGAACCGCGCCAAGATGGTCAACACTCACTGGGGTGGCGTTGTTGAGGATAACAGCTTCGGCACCAATGAGTTCCTCAATATGTGCGAGGAGATTGGCACTGAGCCTTACATCTGCGGCAACGTGGGCTCTGGCTCTGTTGAGGAGATGAGTGAGTGGGTCGAGTATATGACTTTCGATGGAGAGAGCCCAATGGCCAACCTTCGTAAGAAATATGGCCGCGAGAAGCCTTGGAATGTCAAGTTTTTCGCTGTCGGCAACGAGAGCTGGGGTTGCGGTGGCAACATGACGCCCGATTACTACTCTGACCTCTATCGCCGCTACCAGACTTTCGCTCGCAACTACGGCAACAACCACCTCCTCAAGGTGGCTGGCGGTCCCAATGTCGATGACTATAACTGGACTGAGACCGTCATGCGCAATGTCCCCATCTGGCAGATGTGGGGTCTCTCCCTCCACTACTACGTGCACCCGGGCGGATGGGATAACAAGGGCAGCGCCACCATGTTCTCTGACGAGCAGTATGTCCAGACCATGCAGCGCGCCTATCACATGGATGAGCTTATCACTAAGCATGACTCTATCATGACCAAGTATGACCCCGAGAAGAAGGTCGCCCTCGTTGTTGACGAGTGGGGCGCTTGGTATGACTGCGAGCCCGGCACCAACCCTGGCTTCCTCTTCCAGCAGAACACTATGCGCGACGCTCTCATTGCGGCCGTCACCCTCAATATCTTCCACAAGCACGCTGACCGCGTCCGCATGGCCAACCTCGCCCAGATTATCAACGTCCTCCAGGCCATCATCTTCACCGATGGCGACAAGATGATGCTTACCCCGACCTACCACATCTTCGACATGTACAAGGTTCACCAGGACGCTCTCCTTCTGCCCTCTACCACTCAGTGCGAGGAGATTGTCAATGGTGCATTCAAGGCTGATCAGGTCTCTGCTTCTGCATCTAAGGATAAGGACGGCGTAATCCACGTCTCTCTTGCCAACCTCGACCTCACCAAGAGCGTCGACGTCAAGGTTGACCTCAAGGGCTTCAACGCCAAGAGCATCGACAACGCCCTCATCGTCAAGTCTGACAATATCGCAACTTTCAACACTTTTGACGAGCCTGACAACATCGCCCTCAATGGCTTTGATGGCGCCAAGGTTGCCGAGGATGGCACTGTGACTGTCTCTATGCCTGCCATGTCTGTCGTCACTTTCGCTGTAAAGTAATTCATCGCATTCGTAAACTAACGACATGAAGTTAAGCAAGATAAAATCATCCGCTCTCATGTTCGCCGCCGCAGCCCTTGTGGGCTGCGCTGGCGGAGAGGGTGGCGAAGGCCGAGTCTTTAATCTCGACGCCTCAAATCCCGAGGGTGGTGCGCACATCCCCGAGACTCTCTACGGCCTCTTCTTTGAGGACATCAATTTCGCTGCCGATGGTGGCCTCTACGCCGAGATGATAAAGAACCGCTCTTTCGAGTTCCCGCAGTCCCTCATGGGCTGGGAGACTTTTGGCAAGGTTGAGGTTCGCACGGCAGGCGCACCTTTCGCTCGCAATCCCCACTATGTGCACCTCGACCCCGTCGGCCATCCGCACAAGCGCACTGGTCTCCAGAACGAGGGCTTCTTCGGTGTCACTTCGCAAAAGGACAAAGAGTATAAATTCTCTGTATGGGCGCGTGCTACAAACGGCACCAGCAAGATAACTGTCGAGATGACCGATCCCGCCTCTATGGGCGAGACTCAGGTAGTAGCCTCTGCCGATGTTGAGATTGAGGGCAAGGAGTGGAAGAAATACACTGCCACGCTGAAGCCTAACGCTGACGTCAAGAAAGGCAAGTTCCGCATCTTCCTCTATGGCGATGCTGTTGATCTTGAGCATGTGTCTCTCTTCCCTGCAGACACTTGGCAGGGCCGCGAGAATGGTCTCCGAGCCGACCTCGTTCAGGCTCTCGCTGACATTCACCCCGGTGTGCTTCGTTTCCCCGGTGGCTGTATTGTCGAGGGCACTGACCTTGAGAGCCGTTACCAGTGGAAGAACTCAGTAGGTCCGGTAGAAAACCGCCCCATCAACGAGAACCGCTGGCACTACACCTTCCCGCATCGCTTCTACCCTGATTATTATCAGAGCTATGGCCTCGGCTTCTATGAGTTCTTCCTCCTCAGCGAGGACATCAAGTGCGAGCCGCTGCCCATCCTCAGTGTAGGTTTGGCTTGCCAGTTCCAGAATGACAATGAGGCCGCTCATGTGCCTGCCACGGAGAAGGATCTCAAGCCTTATATCCAGGATTGCCTCGACCTCATCGAGTTCGCCAATGGTGACGAGAGCACCACTTGGGGCAAGCTCCGTGCCGAGATGGGCCACCCTGCGCCCTTCAACCTCAAGTACATCGGCGTGGGCAATGAGCAGTGGGACCACTATTATCCCGAGCGCCTCAAGTTCTTTGTCGAGGCCATTCGCGCGGCTCATCCCGAAATCAAGATTGTAGGCTCTTCAGGCCCTGATTCTGAGGGTGAGCAGTTCGACTACCTCTGGCCCGAGATGAAGAAACTGGGTGCCGACCTCGTTGACGAGCACTTCTATCGTCCCGAGACTTGGTTCCTCGCTCAGGGTAACCGATATGATAACTACGATCGTCAGGGCCCCAAGGTCTTCGCAGGCGAGTATGCTTGCCATGGCGCGGGCAAAAAGTGGAACCACTTCCACGCCAGCCTCTTGGAGTCCGCTTTCATGACCAACATTGAGCGCAATGCCGATGTCGTCGAGATGGCCACCTATGCTCCTCTCTTCGCTCACGTTGAGGGTTGGCAGTGGCGTCCGGACATGATCTGGTATGACAACACACGTAGTGTCCGCACGGCATCTTACTATGTCCAGCAGCTCTTCAGCCACAACAAGGGCACCAACACGGCATCCCTCACTATGAACGGCAAGGCCATTGCCGGCAATGAGGATCAGGCTGGCCTCTTCGCCTCGGCTGTCTATGATGCTGAGTCTAACGCCTACATTGTCAAGGCCGCAAATGTCTCAGACACTGCACAGGTCGTAACCATCTCACTTGACGGCTTGGCTTCTGATAAGCAGATAGCGTCAGCCTCCGTCACCACTCTGCACTGCGATAATCCCGATGCGGACAACACGCTCGATGCTCCTGAGACTGTTGTTCCTGAGACCCGCGAAGTCGCTAACGTCAGCGGCAGCAAGTTCAACGTCACCATCGATGCGCAGACTTTCTATGTAATTCGACTCGCTCTCAAGTAAAAATGCGCCGACTAACGTGTCGGCCAACTTCATAATAGTTTAAGCGAAACCTCCCCCGGCTCGCCGTGATGGCCGCCGGGGGAGGTCTTTTTTTTGTCAAACTGTCCTGAAACAGCCGTGTTTGTGTTCCTAATGGCTTGACCTAACAAATCGCAATAGTACTTAACACGTGGTAAAACTCAAATTCGTTTTTTAGTTTTATCTTCGCACTCGCTATGATAAAGCGAATTATAAGCATAGTAATCATAATATTTGCGGCTTTGTCGTTTCCCTCGTCATCCTTTGCCCAAAGCAAGGGTGGGGCGGTGAAACGTGGGCGCAAACCTGCGACATCTCAGCAATCTAAGCCCCGCACCGGCCCCGACCGCAATGTGGCCGGTTGGCTCTTGGACAGCCAAAGCGGTGAGACGTTGCCTTTCTCCAATGTCTTTGTGCGTGGGACGCTCATCGGCGTCCAAACTGATATGGACGGCCGATTTCAGTTGGCCATCCCGGCGCAATATGACACTCTTCGCTTTTCCGCCATGGGCTATGATGACCAGTTCCGCCTTGTGGACGATTTGGCCAAGATGACTGCGAAAGGAGACTCCGTCATCATCAAGATGAAGCCCGACAACCTGCAGATTGACGAGGTCGTTGTGCGCCCCGACGATAAGCCTCACCGACTGTTGAGGGCTGTGGCTCTGAGCAAGCCTCAAAATGACCCGGCCCAGCACGTGCGTACTGAGTATGAGAAGTATACGCGTTGGGAGTATAGCCTTGCCAATATTTCGGATCGTGTGGCCGATAAGGGCCTTATCCTCCGCGGTGCGAAGGACCTGATGCAGATATCGCCTGACGACAGTACACGCTATCTTCCCGTCTATTTTTCTGAGACGCTGAGCCATAACGAGACGCAGGCCGATCCCACCAAAGCGCGTACCACAATCCTTGCCGACCGCACCCGAGGCATCGATATTTTCAAACAATATGAGATTGGCGGATTCTCTAATGCCCTTGACAACGAGATCAATTTCTATGATGACGTGGTCAAGATGCTCGGCATTGGTTTTGTCAGTCCCGTGGCCCGTGATGGCGAGAGGTACTACGACTATTTCATCATAGACAGCGCGTTGGTTGTGAACAAAGCCCCGCAGGCGGCACTCACCGCAGGCGATATCGACCTTTCGGACATCCGCTGCCAAAACGTCGATTCCACGCGCCTCTACACGGTCAAGTTCCGCCCCAAAAACCGCGGTGACAAGGTCTTTGAGGGAACAATGGTCATCGAGACTAATCGTTTCTCGCCACTCTCCATTGACGCCACCATGCCTAAGGGCACAAACATCAACTTTGTCAAGAAGCTCCACATCAAGAGCTCTTTCCAAATGGTGGGCGACTCTATTCCGTTCTTTGGCACCAACGAGATGGAACTCCATGTGGACTATATGCCTGTCAACTCGGACAAGAAGAGACTGGAGATTCTCTGCCGCATGGTCAACTCGCAGAGTCGTGTGAGGTTGGATATAGATGAGCCGCTTGAGCTATCCAAGAAAGCATTGGCTATTGAGACACTCAAGTCCGACAACTATAAGCATAAGGATGACGACTTTTGGGATGAGCGCCGCCATACGGAAATGACCGAGGAGGAGAAACAGGCCAATGCCACGATTGACTCGCTTAACAATGTCGGCTCCATCAAGGCTTTCAACTATTTGGCCAAGGCGGCGATAACTGGCTACTTGGATATTGGCCGTGTCGAGATAGGCTCAATAGGTGAGATGTTCAACACCAATAAGATTGAGGGTTTGCATCTCGGTTTTGGTTTGCGCACCAGCAAGGAGATTTCCGAGAACTGGGTGGTGAGCGGCATCGTCGGATATGGCTTCAAGAACACGAGGCCGACGTATGGTGGCGGGGTGGGCTACCGCTTCAAGTCGCCAATGCGTAGGACGATAGATGCCTATTACTCCGACCGCATGATGAAGATCGGAGAGGACGAGAACATCCTTTTCCTCTATGAGAATATGCTCTCAACCTCAGAGACGAATATCATCGCTCAGCTCTTCAAGCGTGAGGAGATTGATGAGCTCTTCTATTGCCAAAAACTGCGCCTGAGGTATGATAACGAGTGGTTCACTGGTTTTCAGACCCGCCTTCAGGCCATAGCATTGCGCCAGGAGTCCCCAAAGTACTACCCGTTCACGCAGGGCGGCAATGAGGTCTCTTCGGTTTGGCAGCAGGAACTCTCTCTTGACTTCCGTTTCTCTTGGAGGGAGAAGTTCATGGATGACGGACTGCAGCGCATGTATCTCTCCACCTATCACCCTATTGTCCACTTTGTTGTGGCAGCGGGGCGCACTGAGGTTGGTGACAAGAATGGTGGCTATATGCGTCTCCACTCAACACTCAAGCACCGTTTTTATATCGGTCAGACAAAACTCGATCTGGCGGTCGAGGATGGCATCTATTTCGGCAAACTGCCATATTCTGTACTCAACGTCGCCCGCGGAAACAAGACGTACGGTTTCTACCGCTACGACTTCAACCTTATGAACTACCTCCAGTTCGTGTGTGACAAATATGTCTATGTCCACGCCGACTATCAGTTAGACGGACTCTTGCTTCACAAACTGCCGGCCATCTATAAGTTGGGTCTCCGTGAAGTTGTGGGCGCAAAGGCCATGTTTGGCGGCTTGTCAGACCGACATCTCTCCATGCTCGACATGCCAGAGGGCGTAGGAGGTCCCACTAAACCCTACGTGGAGGTCAATGTGGGCCTTGATAATATTTTGCGCTTCTTCCGTGTCGACTACATCTATCGCGTTTGTGGTGATGACATTGGTGACTCGCCAAAGTGGGGCTTCCGAGCCCAATTCGCCCTTAAACTCTAAAAGGTGGGCATTCAAGGCTTGCGCATCTGCTCTTTCCTGTGGATGTACGCAAAGCGCCAAGCCCATTCTGAATACAAGACAAAATCAGCCGCCCCTGACGCCTAAAAGCCGGGGGCGGCTGCATTTTTTTTCGCATTGCTGTATTAAAGTGTCGTATCAATATCCATAAAGGGTCACTTTTTCCCGAAAAAATGAGAATATTTGCACCCGAAAAGACCTACCCAAAATGAATAAGGCTACACAGCACATCATAGACATTAACCATGTCTCCAAAAAGTTTGGAGACAAGCTGGCACTCAACGACATAAACCTCTATGTCCGCAAAGGTGAGTTCCTTACTATTCTTGGCCCGTCGGGTTGCGGCAAGACGACGTTGCTTCGTCTCCTCGCCGGCTTTGAGACTGCCACCGATGGTGTGATTACGATTGCCGGCACTGACATAACCAACTTGCCTCCCTATAAGCGCAACGTAAACACTGTTTTTCAGAAATACGCGCTCTTCCCACACCTTAATGTCTATGACAACATAGCCTTCGGTCTCAAACTGAAAGGCACGCCCAAGGATGAGATTCTCCCCAAGGTCAAGCGAGCCCTTAAGACGGTGAACATGAGCGACTATGAGTACCGCGATGTGAACTCGCTCTCGGGCGGACAGCAGCAGCGTATAGCCATAGCGCGCGCCATTGTCAATGAGCCTGAGGTTCTTCTGCTTGATGAGCCACTCGCCGCTCTCGACCTCAAGATGCGCAAGGATATGCAGCTTGAGCTTAAGGAGATGCATGAGAGGCTCGGCATCACTTTCGTCTACGTCACCCACGATCAGGAGGAGGCTCTCACCCTCAGTGACACCATTGTTGTGATGAGCGAGGGCGAGATTCAGCAAATAGGCACTCCGACGGATATTTATAATGAGCCCGCCAACGCATTCGTGGCCAACTTTATCGGTGAGAGCAACATTCTCGACGGCGTCATGTTGCAAGACTGCTTGGTCAGTGTGGCCGGCTCTGTCATCCCATGCGTCGATAAGGGGTTCGAGAAGGATGAGCAAGTTGATGTGGTTATCCGCCCCGAGGATATCGAGGTCTCCGTCGATACGACTAACGCGCAGTTCACAGGCCGCATAACGTCATCCATCTTCAAGGGTGTCCACTATGAGATGTGGGCTGAGATGGACAATGGCTATGAGTTCATGATCCAGAACTATAAGCATTTCGAGGTAGGTCAGACTGTGGGCATGAGCATTGTGCCTGACAATATCCACATCATGCGCAAGAACGAGACTACCAACGAGTTTGAGGCTAAGGTGAATGGAGATGACGTCATTGAGTTCCTCGGATGCGAGTTTAAGGTCGTGATTCCTGAAAAGTTCAAGGATCGCGTCTCTCTGCCTGTCTCTGTGCCTTTTGACCAGATTGAGCTCTTTGACAATGAGCAGGATGGCACTTTCACGGGCGACATCTCGTTCATCCTCTACATGGGCGACCATTATCACCTGACCATTGACACCGATTGGGGCGAGAAGCTCTATGTCGACACGCATGATGTCTGGGATCTCGGTGACCATGTGGGCATAACCATCCATCCCGAGGGCATTAAGGTCGGTAACTGGTAGCCGCCGCTCACTTAATTCGAAGATCATTTCACACTACCTATATATATCAGAAAGTTGAAAAGGTTCTTACGGCTCCTCTCGTCAAGGCAAAGCTGGAGCATTCCCTACGCCATTTTCGCAGCCATATTTGTAGTCCTGCCTGTCGTTCTTGTCATCGTTTTCGCCTTCACTGATGAGGATGGCAACTTCACGCTCTATAATTTCCAGAAGTTCCTGGCTCACCCCGAGGCCATCAACACGTTCGTCTACTCCATAGGCATCGCGTTTCTCAACACCTCCATCTGCATCCTGTTGGGCTATCCTGCTGCCTATATCTTAGCCCAGACGAAGATGAAATACGCCACCACCATCGTGATGCTTTTCATCTTGCCCATGTGGGTCAATGTCCTTGTGCGCACATTGGCCACGGTGGCTCTCTTCGATTTTGCTGACCTCCCGCTTGGTGAGGGGGCGCTCCTTTTCGGCATGGTATATAATTTCATACCCTTCATGATCTATCCCATCTATAATACGTTGCAGAAGATGGACCGAGGGTATGTGGAGGCTGCAGAAGATCTCGGAGCCTCGCCTTGGCAGTGTTTTCTCAAGGTCATTCTGCCTCTATCCATGCCTGGCGTGGCAAGCGGCATTCTCATGGTATTTATGCCCACCATATCCACTTTCGCAATCTCGGAGCTTTTGACCCTCAACAATATAAAACTCTTCGGTACTACAATTCAGGAGAATATAAACAACTCCATGTGGAACTACGGCGCGGCCTTGTCGCTCATCATGCTCTTCCTCATCGGAGCTTCATATCTCATGGCTGGTGACACTGATTCTCAGGAAGGAGGCGTAAGATGAAAAAGTTCCTTTGTCAAGGCTATTTGTGGCTTCTGCTTCTGTTGCTCTACTCGCCCATCATCATCATTGTCATCTTCTCGTTCACCGAGTCCAAGGTCATGGGCAACTGGACTGGCTTCTCGCTCAAGCTCTACGAGAACCTTTTTTCTGTCGGTACGCACCATTCTCTGACTGCCGCCCTCGTCAACACCATCACCATTGCGCTCATTGTGGCAACAGTGAGTACAGTTTTAGGTACGGTGTCCGCCATCGGCATATATAATTTGCGGAACAAGAAGGCCAAGCAGATTTTCAAGTTTGTCAATAACATACCCATTCTCAATGGTGATGTCATCATTGGCATCTCGCTCTTTCTGCTTTTCATCACCCTTGGCATTCCGCAGGGTTACACGACCGTGGTCATTGCCCACATAACTTTTTGCCTGCCTTATGTCATTCTGAGCGTCCTCCCGCGTCTGCGGCAGATGAACCCCAATCTCTATGAGGCGGCTCTTGATCTTGGAGCCTCGCCTTTTCAGGCTTTGCGTAAGGTCATTTTGCCCGAGGTCCGGCCAGGCATGGTGTCCGGTTTCCTGCTCTCGGTGACCATGAGTATTGACGATTTCGCCGTTACCATATTCACCATTGGCAATGAGGGACTTGAGACTCTATCAACCTTTATCTACGCCGATGCGCGCAAGGGAGGACTCACCCCGGAGCTTCGCCCCCTCTCCACTATAATTTTCCTTGTGGTGCTTGTCATCCTCATAGTTGTCAACAAACGCAGCGCAAAGAACAATGAGACAAAATAACAAATCGGCGGCCGCAAGCCGCAGCGCCTCTGCACTTCTGAGGCTCGTCTTGCTCACTGTGGCGGCATTGCAGCTCACGTCATGCTATAAGGACGAGAACCGCGATGAGATTTTGAAGGTCTATAACTGGGCGGATTATATTGACGAGGATGTGCTCGCCAATTTCCCCACTTGGTATGAGGAGCAGACTGGTAAGAAAATCAGGGTCATATACCAGACTTTTGATATTAACGAGGTCATGCTCACCAAGATTGAGCGCGGGCATGAGGATTATGACGTCGTTTGCCCCTCCGAGTATATCATTGAGAGGATGCTTCGCAAGGATCTTCTTCTGCCCATCGACACCAATTTTGGCAAGACGCCCAATTACTTGCACAACGTATCTCCTTACATTGTGCGCCAGATTGACGCGACCAGCAATAATGGCCGCACTGCTCACGACTACGCAGTGCCATATATGTGGGGAACTTGTGGCATCCTCTACAACAAGACCCATGTGCCGCAGCGTGACGCTGAGACTTGGGGCTCGCTTTGGAACCGCCTCTATCAGGGCAAATTGCTCATGAAGGACTCCTATCGCGATTCCTATGGCACGGCACTCATCTATGCGCACAGGAAAGATCTCGCTTTGGGTAAGGTGACCGTTCCGCAGCTCATGAACGACTACTCGCCAGAGGCAATTGCGACTGTTGAGGAGTACCTCAAAACGCTCAAGCCGAACATAGCAGGCTGGGAGGCCGATTTTGGCAAGGAGACCATGACCAAAGGTAAGGCTCTTCTCAACATGACGTGGAGCGGAGATGCCGTCTGGGCCATCGAGGAGGCTGCAAAAGTAGGAGTCTCATTGGGTTACGAGGTGCCGCGCGAGGGTAGCAATGTTTGGTTTGATGGTTGGGTTATCCCCCGCTATTCGCGGAACCCGCGTGCGGCTTCACTTTTCATCAACTATCTCTGTCAGGAGGAGGTGGCCATTGCTAATATGGAGACTACAGGCTATGTCAGCAGTATAGCTGGCGAGAGCGTCCTCGATGAGATGAGTGACGAAGAGGCTTATCCTGATTCTCTTAACCTCTCTTATTTCTTTGGACCTGTGGGCAGGGCTGCGCATCTTGACCCCATTATGTACCCCGACAGCGCAGTAGTGGCGCGGTGCGCCATGATTCATGACGCTGGTGAGCATACTCCCGAGGTTCTCGATATGTGGAGCAAGGTCAAGGGTGACAATCTCGGTGGTGGCATTGTTATCTTTCTGCTCGCCGTGGTTGCTGCGCTTACTGCTTTTGTCGTTTATCGCAAATATATGCTCTACAAACATCGCCGTCTGTCGCGAGTGCAGAGGCGCCATCACGTCATCCGCCTGAAGTGAATCAAGGTGCGTAGACATCCTCCCCTTATAAACAAAGCCCAGTGGCAGTTTTCTGCCACTGGGCTTTGTCGTGATGATTACTGGTTATCCGTTGTCTCTTTTTCTTGTATAACCTCTATATCGCAATAGCCATTTTCTAATTCTGGTGCATAGAGGGATATCAAAAGGATTCTATCGTTTTTTTCTGGGTTCTCGTCACAATTGATTACAAGTTTATTTGGCGAGTCTTCAGGAATGTATACTTTGAACCAATCTCCTTCTAATCGACTGGAGTCAGCAGTCTCGTGCCAATCTACATTGTTAAGAAGGTAGCCCCTTCTTTTGGCCGCATAGTAGTATCGCTCTTCCGAAATTATTTTGGGCACTTCACATTGACAACTTTCTTGATAGATATTTTTTAATCTACTGACATATACACTTGAAATCCACCATGAGTCGTAATCGTCAATCATGGTTACTGTGTCCGTGCCGCCCTTCTGCTGGATTTCAATTCGGTGTTTGTCTGCGTTAATCAAAGGATATATCGGTACATCGTCAGGACAGCCAGTTGTAAGCATCAAGACAACTAAGCTGAAAAAGAATATCTTTAATCTCATGGCTCTATTTGTCGCAGGTTATAATCTTTATGAATCTATTATAGTAATCACTCTTTTCGGGATATTTTTTGTCGTATTCGTTCTCTTGGCTGTCAAGGTCGAATATACCGGAAACGTAATATCCGTTGCTATTTCCTTTCCATCCAAAGTCGCAATGGACCATTTCTCGCGTTTCTGTTTTGGTCTCCGAATTAGTGAGATAGTATCCATTGTACGTGTTGGTGGTTATAGTGCGACTCTTTGTCTTGTATCCGTCAATATTCCATGCATGACTATGAAACACGTTAAATTTAGGCATGGCTGTGATGATTACAGGCTTCCCGTTGTCCCTTTTTCTTGTATAACCTTTATCTCGCAACAACCATTTTCTAATTCAGGAGCATAAAGGGTTATCATAAGGATTCTATTGTTTTTTTCTGTGTTCTCGTCACAACTGATAACAAGTTTATTATGTGAGTTTTCAGGAATGTATACTTTGAACCACTCACCATCTAATCGACTGGAGTCTGTAGTCTCGTACCATCCATCTTTAAGAGGACTTTCACTCTTTTGGGCAACGTAGTAGTATCGCTCTTCCGAAATTATGTGGGGCACTTCACATTGACAACTTTCATGATAGATGTTTTCTGATCTACGGACATATACGCTTGTAATCCACCAAGATTCGTAATCGTCAATCATGGTTACTGTGTCCGTGCCTCCCTTCTGCTGGATTTCGATTAGGTGCTTGTCTACGTTAATATCTGGATATATCGGTACATCGTCAGGACAGCCAGTTGTAAGCATCAAGACAACTAAGCTGAAAAAGAATATCTTTAATCTCATGGCTCTATTTGTCGCAGGTTATAATCTTTATGAATCTATTATAGTAATCACTCTTTTCGGGATATTTTTTGTCGTATTCGTTCTCTTGGCTGTCAAGGTCGAATATACCGGAAACGTAATATCCGTTGCTATTTCCTTTCCATCCAAAGTCGCAATGGACCATTTCTCGCGTTTCTGTTTTGGTCTCCGAATTAGTGAGATAGTATCCATTGTACGTGTTGGTGGTTATAGTGCGACTCTTTGTCTTGTATCCGTCAATATTCCATGCATGACTATGAAACACGTTAAATTTAGGCATGGCTGTGATGATTACAGGCTTCCCGTTGTCTATCATTTCTTTAATACGTGAGAAATTATAGTCGTATTTCTTGACATTGCGGAAACCTATTTCCTTCATGAAGTCTATGGCGTGATGTGGGAATGTGAATGTTCCCTCGTAAAAATACTTTGATTTGCATCTGACGCTTATCCCATATACCAATTGGGCTGCGGATATTCGACCTTCACTTGTCAAATATTCACTATTTAGGCTTGACCAATTGATTTTATAGCCATTCATATATAAATTGGTTGGTGTCGATAATACCGTCATGACTTTGGCTATAGCTAAAGGAAAGCAACCTGCTGGGACTTTACGTCTGTGCCCAAAGAATAAAAATTTTCTTTTTCTTGGGTATAGATCATTGAAAGGTGAGTGCTGGTTCCAGCTCTTGAACGTTTCCAAGATTTCCCCGCATTTATCCCCATTGTCTTTCCATTCTGTACAATTTCTTTCTGTTCTTGTACTTGGGCCAGTGCTCTCTGAACCATCGCTTAGTTTGTCTTGTGAAAGTAGGACACGCTTCTTCGCGTAATCTAAGCATAGGTTCAATCCAATGTTCGGATCATCTTGCTGAACTTGCAAGCTCTTGTTTGATGCTATCAACACATTGCCATCCTCGTCCTCTTCCCCTATGTCATCTAAGCTAAAGTTACCAACAAGGGTGTCGTCCTCATCCTCGTCATAAAGTGACACTGTGTTGGGATTCATGAAGATTTCATCAGGGTACTCCGGTATGGTGAAGAAACCATCTCCTGTAAGTGGGTATTCTTCCAATATAACCCTGTCGCCACTATTTGTAATTGCTGCAGTAGTGGCGCTCTTGGACAAATTGCCGCTGTCTGATATGGCCAGCACCTCTTCGCTTATCCTATCGTCTGCTGACAGGATAGCGTAACCATTATCTTTAGTGAAGTTTACCACATACACAAGAGCGTCACCTCCATTATCGCTTTGTACGGATTTATTGGTGCCTGTTTCCGCTTTGTAGGTTATGCTCCACATCTCGGCAGTGTCTATGACGCTTACTGATTTCAGCCCGTTCTCTGTCTGGGCTGACAGGAAGTCGTACAATGAGTTGAGTGCAGTCTCCTTGCTAATCAAGTGGCTGGCACTGGTAGCAGATGATGCCTCTAATTCTTCCGTCTCCTTTGGCGACGAAACATCGTCTTCACACGATGCGAGGCAAACTAAGGGGATGATTGCCCCTACGGTCAAATGTCGTCTCATAAGCATGATGCATTTTTGATTTAAGTTTTTCTTTTGTCTTGATGATGGGGCAAAGGTATTGTGCTGGTGTTGAAAGGTCAATACCTAAAGTTGGGTATTTTACTGCGTGTTGGATGATAAACAACAATATGCCCTGTAAGGCATACAGAGTGGTGTGTTTTCTTTTCCATTTTAAGTGTTTAATCTTGCAGCTTCTGCCAAAAGTAGACTGCGCTATCGGTAAAACACCTATTGAGGATAGGGGGTGATGGCCAATTATTTATGTGTTGTGCGTCTGTAACCATTACATTTGCCGATGGTTGCGATAGCTTAACCCAATTTAATAGGGAATTGTTGTAAAATAATACTCGTTGTTTTATTTTTGCGTAACTCAATTAGAGACGAACAAATAAGAAAACGATACGTGTCGCTCTTGCGCACTGAATAGTTACCCACTTTTTCTACTTTAAGCCTATGCGTTACACCGAGCTGACGGCCGAGGAGGCCGCTGATTTCATCAAGAACGACTATGTCATCGGAATCGGAGGATTCTCTTCAGTAGGAACTCCCAAGGCTGTCCCGACGGCGCTCGCCGCAAAAGCCGAGGCTGAGCACGCCAAGGGTAACCCGTTTCAGGTCGGTCTGATAACAGGTGGTGCCACTGGCGACCCCATTGATGGCGCCTTGGCGCGCGCACATGCCGTCAAGTTCCGCACCCCTTTCCAGAGCCACAAGGATATGCGTGCGGCCATCAACCGTCAGGAGGTCCAATATTTCGACCTTAACCTCAGCCATATAGCTCAGGATTTGCGCTACGGTTTTCTCGGCCACATGGATGTCGCCATCATTGAGGCCTCTTCCATCACGCCCGAGGGTGAGGTTGTGCCGACAAGCTCGGTCGGCATATCTCCCACAATCTGTGCATCGGCCGACAAGATTATCATCGAGCTCAACGCTCATCATCCTGAGACTATCCGCGGGATGCATGACATCTATGAGCCAATCAACCCGCCATATCGCCGCGAGATTCCCATCTTCGCCCCTGGTGACCGCGCCGGCTCGGAGACCATAAAGGTCGACCCGTCAAAGGTTCTCGGCGTCGTCCGCACCAATCTGCCGGACACTATTGCCGCTTTCACAGAGCCAAACCCTGTCACCACCAAGATTGGTCAGAATGTGGCCGAGTTCCTCATCTCTGAACTTCATCGTGGCATAATCCCCAAGGAGTTCCTTCCGCTGCAGAGTGGCGTGGGCAACATTGCCAATGCTGTGCTTGGCGCCCTTGGCGAGTGTCAGGACATCCCCCCGTTCACCATGTTCACCGAGGTCATTCAGAACTCCGTCATCCCTCTTATGGAGAGTGGCCGCATCTCTTTCGCCTCGGGCAGCTCACTCACGCTTTCTGACGACATGCTGGAACGCGTCTATGGCAATCTCGATTTCTTCAAGGGCAAACTCATGCTGCGCCCGCAGGAGATAACCAACCATCCCGAGCTTATCCGCCGTATGGGCATCATCGCCATCAACACGGCCCTCGAGGTCGACATCTTCGGCAATGTCAACTCGACCAACGTCTCGGGTCAGAAGATAATGAACGGCATTGGCGGCTCTGCCGATTTCGCTCGCAACTCATTCCTCTCCATCTTCACGTGCCCCTCTGTCGCCAAGGGCGGCGTCATCTCGGCCATTGTGCCTATGGTGGCTCACACTGACAGCAATGAGCACTCTGTCAAGATTGTCGCGACTGAGTATGGTGTGGCCGACCTCCGTGGCAAGAGCCCTGTGCAGAAGGCTCACGCCATCATTGAGAATTGTGCGCACCCTGACTATAAGCAGCTTCTTTGGGATTATCTCAAACTCAGCGAGGGCAAGTGCCACACTCCGGCTACGCTCTCTAAGGCCTTCGCCATGCACCTCGCTTTGGCTGAGACTGGCGATATGCGCAACGCCAAGATCTAACAGTCGAAAATCTGACAGCCGGTCAGGCTCTGATAATAGAAAGGCGGCCGCACCCAAAACTTATGTAAGTTTGGGTGCGGCCGCTGTCTTTGAGAATATGTCTGTCTACTCGGGCTAACTGCGGAGTGGCAGTTCGCTGAGTGTCGAGACGTCAGCCAATGAGCGGATAAGGAGGTCGGCGCTTGTGGCTCGGACAGGGTTGATGTCAATCCCGCCGCGCCGTGTGTATAGGCACGCCACCATGAGGCTGCTCGGTGCGAAACGCTCCATCAGTCGAGTAAATGCGAGTTCGCATATCTCCTCGTGGAAGTGGTTCTCTCCGCGCAATGAGATGAGATACTTGAGCAAATCCTCGCGTTTGGGTGTACGCTCGCCCTCCATGTTGACAATGATGGTACCCCAGTCCGGCTGGTGAGTCACTCTGCAGTTTGAGCGCAACAAATGGCTCTTGACCCTGAGATGTTTAGTCGCCTCTCCGTCTCCAAGCAGGTCGCTGCACTCCGTGTATTGGCTTGTGCTGATTTCGCCAAGGCCATCCTCCATCGTCTCATAGCTCATTTCCGGGCCGAGTGGCGTTTTATGGCTGTCCGCCCCGAAGTGTTGAACTTCGACATCTGCGTTCAGCAGCTTGCTGAGGTCCGCTTTTACTCGCTCCGTCATGTTGGCTGTCGCCTCCGTTGGCGTAGCCCCCATGTGCTCCATGTTGAATGAGTTGAGGTATAGCTTGAGCGATTTGCTCTCGACTATGCTCGGGCTTGTGCATGGGACTACAATCTTCATCAGGCCTGCCGTGGGAAGTCCGCCATTCGTGAGGCACGAGACCTCGTAAGCGTGCCATGCGTCAAAGCCGACAAATGGCAGAGCCTCATCGGCAATGCCCAACCCCGTACGGTTAAGTTGGCGTGGCACGGCAACGAGTACTTCGGGAGAGTAGGTCTGCGGGTATGTGACCCTTTGCCCGAGTACGGAATCTATCTTGTTCACTTATAGTCTCTTTCTTATGGGTTGAATGTCTATTCCAGTCCCTTCGCCGTCCCCCTAAGTTCCCTCTTTGTTCCCGAAAAGGTTTATGTGAAGCCTTGGTCCGAATCGCCACCCGTTCCGCAAAGCCATGTCGAGCGCCACTTTTTGCGTCTGCTCCAATTGGCTTATTGTTGAGCCGAGGGGCATGACTATGACGTCAGATGGCTTGACTAATCGGAGCGGCAGAGCGAAGAACTCTTTTATCTCATCTTCGTCTTCGGGTTTAGAGACGACAAATTTTATCTGGACATCTCCACGAACTCGTTTTGCTGCATGGACAAGGATGCCTGTGCCCTGCGCGCTCATCTCGACACCCTCGTCATCCAGTCCGCTTGATGACAGCTTGGGCGATATGCTTGTCAGGTTGGCCAACGGCATGCCGCCCATCTTGGTCATCTTGCCATAGATGCCATTGGTCTCCACTGTCGTGTGGATGCCGCGCTCCTCCATCGCAATCAGCAAGTCCTGCAGCCCGTCGGGTTGCATGTAAGGCTCGCCTCCTGTTATGACAAGGTGTCGCATGTTGCCAATGTTCATGTCTATGGTGCTGACAATGTCGTCCACTTTCATCATGACGCCTCCGTCTATTCTCCATGTGTGGGCAGTGTCGCACAGGCATGGCGTGCCGTCGGGCAGAGTCCAACGGCAGCGCAGGTTGCAGCCTTGCAGACGCACGAAGAGCGCCGGCGTGCCAGCCAACTTGCCCTCGCCCTGGATTGTGCCGGGGATGGACATGCCGGTGGCGTTGGCAGCCTGCGTTCCGTCTGCGTTGACGGTGATGGGGAATATGCCCTCGCGTGAGAGTCTCAGATAGCTGTTGTTCAACTCTTTATTTGGTTGTGGATATTGGGGGCGTTTGGGGAAGGTTGAGCTACTTGCTCAGTGCGGGGTCGGGGATGCCAACCTCGGCGAAAGCCTTGGCGCGCAGCAGGCAGCTGTCGCATGTGCCACATGGCTTCTCTCCGCCACGGTAGCAGCTCCAGGTGAGGCCGAAGTCAACCCCGAGCTTCAGTCCCAGGCGGATCTCCTCGGCTTTTGTCATGTTCTCAAAAGGCGCATGGATGGTTATCTTCTGACCTTTCTCCGCACCCATGACGGTGCCGAGGTTGATGGCCTTCTCCATGGCGTCAATGAACACTTTGCGGCAGTCAACATAGCCGGAATAGTCCACTTGGCTGACACCGATATAGATGTGCTCTGCGCCACGCGCCTCTGCCAATGAGGCGGCCACAGAGAGGAACACCATGTTGCGCGCCGGGACGTAGGTGGCGGGAATCTCTTTGCTGTCCACGTCGCCGTCTTGCACGCTCATGCTCATGTCGGTCAGTGACGAGCCTCCCCATTGTGCCAAGTTGAGGCTTACGATGCTGTGGTCTTTGACGCCGGCATGGGCTGCTATTGCCTTGGCGCACTCCAGCTCCTTGCGGTGGCGCTGGCCATAGTCGAATGAGAGGGCGCTGACTTCATGTCCGTCATGAAGGGCTACGTGGAGGGCAACGCAGGAGTCGAGGCCGCCTGACAGTAATACGATTGCTTTGCTCATGTCTTTTTGTTGGGCTTTTAAATTAAACAAAATGATTAATAAGGTTTTAAGGGGGAGGTGCGTCTTTCCATTTTGCCAACTAATCAGACTATGCCGTGGCTCAAATCATTAACCCGACACGATTTCTTGCTAAAGACCCCGACAGCGCCGCCACGGTAATGTCACCTCCCCCGCGGCCTGTTTGGCCTTTCCGCATCGTGTCAAGCCGGCCTGCCAACCTCAGCGCCTTTGCGCAGGAGCGACGGGCCGCCACATCCATAGTTTTGTTTATAGACAGGATGGTCTCGAACTGTCTCCCTTTTCTGGTCATGGGGCTTTGCATGCGGCTATTGAGCGCGGCGCAAACCCCTATGGCGCAAAGTTAATGCTTTTCCGCTTTTTGTTACCCATACTCCGACAAATTCAACTATTTTTGCGGTGCGGCTAACACCCCGCCAAATACAGCATCTCATGGAGTTTGAACCACTGACAGCCATATCGCCCATCGACGGGCGTTACCGCGGCAAGGCTGAGCCGCTCGCTAACTATTTCTCGGAGTACGCACTCATCCGTTACCGCGTCCGCGTGGAGGTTGAGTACTTCATCGCGCTCTCTGAAATCCCACTGCCTCAGATCGGCTTGTTGACCAGTCAGCAGAAAGAGCAGCTCCGTGACGTCTATCGCAACCTGACGCTCGCAGACGCTCGCCATGTCAAGGAGATCGAGTCTGTCACCAATCATGATGTCAAGGCTATTGAGTATTTCCTCAAGGAGCGTTTCGACGAGGCCGGACTCTCTTCTGTCAAGGAGTTCATCCACTTCGGCCTGACGTCCCAGGATATCAATAACACGTCTGTCCCCCTCTCTGTCAAGGATGCCCTCAATGAGGTCTTCATCCCTCAGGTGGAGGCTCTTATCGCCCGACTTCAGGAACTCGCCGACGAGTGGGCGGATATTGCGATGCTCGCCCGCACCCATGGTCAGCCTGCCAGCCCTACGCGCCTCGGCAAGGAGATGATGGTCTTTGTCAGCCGTCTCTCTCGCCAGCTGTCCGAGCTCAAGGCCCTTCAGCTTCCCGCCAAGTTCGGCGGCGCCACGGGTAATTTCAATGCCCACAATGTGGCTTTCCCCAATATCGACTGGGTGGAGTTCGGCAACCGTTTTGTCAGCGATAAGCTCGGTCTGCGCCGTGAGCCTTACACCACGCAGATCTCTAACTATGATGACCTCGGCTGCGTCATGGACAACGTCCGCCGCATCCACGTGATCATGATTGACCTCTGCCGCGACTTCTGGATGTACATCATGATGGAGTACTTCAAGCAGAAGATTAAGGCTGGTGAGGTCGGCAGCAGCGCCATGCCTCACAAGGTTAACCCCATTGACTACGAGAACGCTGAGGGCAACCTCGGCATCGCCAACGCCATTCTCGACCACCTGAGCAACAAGCTGCCTGTCAGCCGACTCCAGCGCGATTTGACCGACTCCACCGTCCTCCGCAATCTCGGAGTGCCTTTGGCGCACGGCATCATCGCCATCCAGAGCATCCTCAAGGGCCTTGGCAAGGTCATCCTCAACCCCGACGCCATTGCCGCCGATCTTGAGAATAATTGGGCCGTGGTTGCAGAGGGCATACAGACCATCCTCCGCCGCGAGGCCTATCCCAACCCCTACGAGGCTCTTAAGGCTCTCACAAGGACCAATAAGCACATAGACCACCAGACCATGGCCGACTTCATCGAGACTCTCGATGTCTCGGATTCTGTCAAGGCCGAGCTGCGCGCCATCACTCCGCAAACCTACACTGGCATCTATAAGCATTAAGAACTGCACAACCCGCCCCGCCTCCCAGCCTCGTGATGATGCGGGAGGGTGGGGCGGCTTCTGTTTCTTGACCAATTCAAATAGTTCACTGCACATAACACACACATCTTTTGAAATATTTCTTCCAAGTAGTTGGCCGGTATGTCCCGCCATATTGGCTGCAGGTCGTCCTCAGTTTCCTCTTTAACATCCTCTCGGCTCTCTTCTCTGTCCTCTCCATGGCTCTGATGATCCCTGTCCTCGAGATTATCTTCCAGCAGGACAGCGAGGTGACGACGCTTCTCCCCTGGGCTCTTGACAATCATGTCATAGTGAACAACTTCTACTATTACGTGACGCTTGTCAAATTGGAGTACGGAGCTGGTCAGTCGCTTCTTGTGGCTGGCCTTGCCATGGTTCTTGGCACTGTGCTCAAGTGCTCAACGGCCTACTTGTCATCCTACACCAGCATAGGTCTGCGCAATAATGTCATTCGTGACATCCGCATAGCCATCTATGACAAGATACTCTCTTTGCCAATCGGCTTTTTCCAGAAGGAGCGCAAGGGCGACATCCTGCAGCGCGCCACTGGTGACGTGGCCGAGGTCGAGGGCTCTGTCATGGCCTCCATTGACATGTTCCTCAAAAACCCTGTCCTGATTATTGTCTACTTCGGGGCAATGGTCGTCATGAGTCCGCAGCTGACTCTCTTCGCACTCATCATGCTGCCCTTGGCTGGCGGCATCATCGGGCGCATAGGCAAGAACCTTAAGCGAGCCAGCAAAGAGGGACAGGATAAACTTGGCGAGCTGCTCGGAATCTTGGAGGAGACGCTCGGCGGACTGCGCATTGTCAAGGCTTTTAACGCCGAGGAGCGCATGAGCGACCGCTACGCCGATCAGGCTGAGCAATATTGCCGCATCGCAAAGCGCATCAACCGCCGCCGCGACTTGGCTCACCCCGTCTCTGAGATGCTCGGAACCCTCCTTGTCATCATTGTCGTCTGGTTTGGTGGCACGCTCATCCTCAGTGGCAGCAGCTCATTGTCTGTGGCCAAGTTCCTCGCCTATCTCGGCATCTTCTATCAGATTATCAACCCCGCAAAGGCTTTCTCGCAGGCTTTCTTCAGCATCCAGAAGGGCATGGCCGCCATGGAGAGAATTGATAAGATTCTCTTGGCGGACGACAAGATTTTTGAGAAACCTGACGGTAAGCCGCTTAAGGCTTTCAATGATAAGATTGAGTACAAGAATGTCTCTTTCGCCTACGATCCCGAGATTCCTGTCCTTACTGACGTCTCTGTCGATATCCCCCGTGGCAAGATGGTGGCTCTCGTCGGGCAGAGCGGTGGCGGCAAATCGACTTTCGTTGATCTACTCCCGCGTTTCTGGGACGTGCTGTCCGGCTCAATAACCATTGACGGTGTCGATGTCCGTGACTACAATCTGAGCGACTTGCGCAGGCGTATGGGCATTGTAAGTCAGGACCCTATTCTCTTTAACGACACCATATATAACAATATAGCCTTTGGAGTTGAGAACGCTACGCCTGAACTGGTTGAACGTGCCGCCCGTGTGGCCAATGCGCACGACTTCATCATTCAGCAGGAGAATGGCTATGACACCATTGTGGGTGACCGTGGCTCAAACCTCTCTGGCGGACAGCGTCAGCGCATCAGCATAGCGCGTGCCGTGCTTCGCAACCCCGATATCCTTATTCTCGACGAGGCGACCTCAGCTCTCGACACTCAAAGCGAGAAACTGGTGCAACAGGCTCTTGAGAATTTGCTCAAGGACCGCACATCTATTGTCGTGGCGCACAGACTTTCCACCATTCGTCACGCTGATCTCATCTGCGTCTTCAGCGAGGGACGTATCGTTGAACGCGGAACGCATGATGAGCTGATGGCTTTGGGCGGCGTCTACAAAAAACTTAACGACCTCCAAAATAATTAGGGCGGTTGTGCGTTATCATCTCTAATTGGCTCTTCGCCTTACCCTTGTCTCTTAATGCCCATTAGCCGGACATACCACATGAAACTACGACTCATCCCGATTATAGCGTCCATTGCTCTCGTCCTCTCGTCATGCGGAGGCTATGAGGCTGCGCAAAAAGCATACAACCTTGGCGAGTACACCAAGGCGGCAGAGCTTTTTGACGGAGCTCAGAAGAAAGAGCAGAACTCTGTGCGCAAGGCTGAGGAGTGTTTCTTGCTGGGTGAGTGTTACCGTAAATTGGGGTTGCACTCCAAGGCTGCCACCGCCTATCAGAGGGCTGTCCGTCTAAAATACCCTGACGATGAGGCTATGCTCCGCTTGGCTGACTCTTACCGTTATATCGGCAAGTTCGACGAGGCTCGCGATGTCTACAGCGCATACTATGAGAGGCATAAGACGGACCTCAGGACGGGCGTCGGTCGCGAGTCCGCACGTATGGCCGAGGGTGTCTGGAAAGAGCTGAGTTCTATTAAGGACAAGGGTGATAAGAATGATAGCGGATATGTGGTTAAGCCCTTCCGCGAGCTGAACAGCAAATATTCTGATTTTTGCCCCGTTTTTGTCGGCGAGGGATATGACATTGTCTATTTCACTTCGTCGCGCATGGAGAAAAAGAAGAAGCGCGCAAGCAAAATCACGGGGCAGGGCGGCTCAACCATCTATATGTCAAAGGTTGACGGCCGTGGCAAGTGGACAATACCCGCTCCTCTCGATGAGCCATTTGGCAAGTCGGGCAATGATGATGGTGTGGCCAACGTGTCGTCCGACGGACGTACGATGGTTTTCACTCGCTGCCCTCTCAATGGTCAGGAGGGAAGCTCTGTCCACGCTTATGAAATACGCCGCGAGGGTGGCCGATGGTCCGATCCTGTGAGGATTTTACCAGGCTCTGACTCTACAATGATGGTGGCGCACCCGGCTCTCTCGCCAGACGGGCAGGTGCTCTATTTTGTCAGTGACAAGGAGGGCGGATTCGGAGGATTAGACATCTGGAAGTCTCTCCGCAATGTGGACGGCTCTTGGGGCCCTGCTCAAAACCTTGGACCGTTTGTCAATTCAGCGGGCGATGAGATGTTCCCTTCCGTCCGTGAGAATGGCACCCTCTATTTCAGCAGTAACGGGCATCCAGGTTTCGGCGGCCTTGACATTTATAAGGCTGTTGAGGCTGACGGCGGCAGATATGTAGTCTCCAACATGGGTTTGCCAATCAACAGCGCGGGAGATGATTTCGGCATCACTTTCATGGGCAGTGCCGAAGAGGGACTTTTCTCCAGCAACCGTGGCAATGTCAAGGGCTACGATGACATCTATTCGTTCTCTCTGCCCCCTGTAATCCTCACTATTGAGGCCCGTGTCGGTCAAAGTGGCAAGAAAGCTTTTGCGGACGGCAACACTAAACCGCGCAACACCGTTCTCCGTCCTTCTCCATCTTTCGCTTCTGATTCCGAGGGACAGACTGCAAACAGCGCCTCTGTGTCCAAAGGCCAATCGGCGGACGAAAAAGTAGAAACCAATACTGAGGCAGCAGCACAGCCATCCACCTCTGACCAGCAAACGGCAACCAACCAATCGGATAAATCTTCCAATTCTTCGACCAAGACAGACTCAGCTTCCAAGTCGTCAACCTCGTCCAAAACAAAGGGTTCTACGACCACGAAGAAGACGGTGACGTCATCGACAAAGAAGACAACGGCTTCCACAACTAAAAAGAAGACTACTTCAGCATCAACTACCCAGACAAAGAAGACGACGGCAACCGCAAAGCCTAAGACGGCTACAGCTCAGTCGCAAACGACCGCTAAGACCGCCGATAGCAAATCTTCTTCAACAAAGGCAAAGGCCGCAAGCTCTTCGTCAAAGTCTTCTACCTCAGCATCTAAGAAGAAAAAGGCGGCTAAAAAGTTCGTGCCTATACCAGACGCCTTTGTCAGGATTGTCGGCTCTGACGGCACCAATGTCAAACTGCCAGTCAATGACAAGGGCGTGATTACTTTCGTGGCCGAGAAGGATGTGCGGTACATAATAATGACAGGCGCGCCGGGCTATGCCAACGCCCGAGCCGAGGTCTCGACCGAGGGCTTGAATAAGACGCAGACTCTCAAACTGACATCGCTGCTCGACAAGGTGGAATAGGGCGGTGAATTGTTCATCAGGAAGGTGAAATGACGCGGATCGGAGCAATAAAAGAGATGAAAGATGATGACCTGATGGCGTTGTTGCCCTCAGAGTTGTCAGACTCTGCTTTTCGTGAGCTCTTTGACCGGTATTACGCGCCGTTGGTCACTTTCGCCTCGCGCATTCTTTCTCAGACAGACGAGCCGTATGACTTGGCGACTGATGTTGTGCAAAATCTCTTCGTCTCGATTTATGAGAAACGCGAAACGACCGTCTTGACTTCCTCCGCACGCTCTTTTTTCTTCACGTCGACGCGCAACGCCTGCCTCAACGTGCTTAAACACCAGAAAGTGATGCGGCAATATGAGGCCGACGCTGTAGCCTCTGATTCCGAATTGGCTTCCGGCGCTGACGATGCGGACTTCCTTATTGAGCAGAGTGAGGCCGATGCTAAAATAGCTAAGGCTCTCGGCCAATTGCCCGAGCAGTGTCGCCGCATCTTTGTCATGAGTAGGATGGACGGCCTCTCCAATCAGCAGATTGCCGACCAACTGGAAATATCTAAACGCACAGTCGAGACGCAGATTTCCAATGCGCTCAAAACGTTGCGTAAAATCCTTATAACCGTTCTCGCTTTATCTGACTTGCTCTTTCATCTGTATGAAATTCACTGAAAACAACAAGCTCGGCGACGTTCTGACCGACCATTATCGTCTTTTGCTCCTGCTCAGCCGCTTCGGCATCTCGCTGGGCTTCGGCGACAAGACTGTCAAGGCCGTCTGCGCCGACAATGGCGTGGACTGTAAAACTTTCTTGGCGGTGAGCAACTATCTCGCCACGGGCGACAGCTCGCTCTATCGCAGTGTGGATGTGGCCGCCATGATGCGCTTCCTCCGCATGGCTCACGCCTATTATCTTGAGTTTCTCATACCTGAACTCCGCCAGAAACTTGTCCATGTCATGTCGTTCGTCACGGACTCTAAGTTCTCTGACCTTGTCGTGAAACTCTTTGACAGCTACGCTGACGAAGTCCGCAAACATCTGGCCTACGAGGACAAGATGATTTTCGACTATGTGGAGAAACTCCTCGACGGTGTGCGTGACAGCTCAACTCTCAACTTGGCCTCGTTCATTCACCAGCATGATAATATAGACAACAGGTTGGCCGAACTCAAAAACGCCATGATCTGCTATTTCCCCATGACTGACAATCAGCGCGAGGTCAACCAGATTCTCTATGACATATTCTCGTTCGAGGATGACCTGAGGTCGCACTGCGAGATAGAGGGCAACCTCTTCATCCCGGCTGTCATCGAGCTGGAACGGTCTGCCGCAGGGCATGTGAACGCCTAAGCCCCTAAAACAATGATGAATCAAAACGTTCTCAAGATAGCGGTGGCGGACGAGTCGCTCATTGTTCGCATGGGCGTGTTGGCGGCTCTCAAGAGAACTTTAGACGCGAATGCGGCGTGTGTCGAGATTGCGACGCTTAGCGAGTTCGAGACCCGTATTATGTCTTTCGCCCCGTCTATCGTGGTCGTGTCCCCCTCTTTCGGAGGCCGCTACAAGCTTGGCGAGTTGCGAGCCATGACCGACCCGTATGTCAAGGATGTCAAGTTCGTCGCTCTCGTGTCCGCCGTTCTCCCTGCCTCCGTCTTAGAGGGGTATGACGCCCAACTATCTATTTTTGACACAGAGGAAGACCTGCAGGGGCTTTTTGATTCCCTCTCAGGCAAAGACGCCGAGGAGACTGATGATGCCGACGGCGAGGTGCTTTCATCGCGCGAGAAACAGGTAATACGCGGAGTGGTGAGCGGACGCACCAATAAGGAGATCGCTGAGCAGATGAACATATCAGTCTATACTGTCCTCACACATCGCCGTAACATTGCCCGCAAACTGAACATCCACTCGTCAATCGCCTTGGCGATATATGCCATATCAAACAAATTGGTGGGTGTTGACGAAGTTAAGGGCTGATGATCGTAAATGGCGAAATCTCAGCACCTTTAGCCGCCAAACTAAAATATTAAAGGGTGCCGATTGGGCTTTTCTGCTTAATTTGTTATCTTTGCGCTCGTGAAAATGGGGTGGTGCCTTGGCCTCCCGATTTCCAAAATCGTAATGTTTTGGCCCCGTAGTTCAATGGATAGAATGTCAGATTCCGGTTCTGCTGATTGGAGTTCGAGTCTCCACGGGGTCACTTATTTGTTTATCATGATGCTAACCATCAAGGCCTATGACCAGATGGTTGGTGTCATTTTCTTTTAGTTGCTGGGGCTTAGCCGACGCGCATTGCCGATATTACGGCGGTACGCCACGCTAAAACGCCCGACTTTTAAATTCACATGGCAAAGGAATACAACTTTAGAGACATCGAAAGCCGATGGCAGAAATCTTGGGCCGACAACGGAACCTATAAGGTCGAGATTAATCACGACAAGCCCAAGTACTACGTTCTCGACATGTTCCCCTATCCGTCTGGAGCGGGACTTCATGTGGGCCATCCTCTCGGCTATATCGCTTCGGATATCTACGCCCGTTTCAAGCGTCTCAATGGTTTCAATGTACTCCACCCGATGGGCTATGACGCATACGGACTGCCCGCCGAGCAATATGCCATTCAGACGGGTCAGCATCCGGCCGTCACGACTGAGAATAACATTAAGCGTTATCGCGAACAGCTCGATAAGATTGGTTTCAGCTTCGACTGGAGCCGCGAGGTGCGCACTTGCGATCCCGGGTACTATAAGTGGACTCAGTGGGCTTTCGAGAAGATGTTCGGCTCGTTCTATGACACTAAGCTGAACAAGGCTCGACCCATTCAGGTTCTTACTCAGCACTTTGCTCAGCATGGCACCGAGGGCGTCAATGCGGCGCAGAGCGAGGAGATGACTTTCACTGCCGACGAATGGAACGCCAAGAACAAGAGCGAGCAGTTGGATGTCCTCATGAACTACCGTATCGCCTACCTCGGCAATATGATGGTCAACTGGTGTCCCAAACTCGGAACTGTCCTTGCCAACGATGAGGTTGTTGAGGGTGTCTCCATCCGAGGCGGTTACCCCGTGGTCCAAAAGGTCATGAGGCAGTGGTGTCTCCGTGTCTCTGCCTATTCGCAGCGTCTGCTCGATGGCCTGGATACTGTCGACTGGTCCGACTCCATCAAGGAGACTCAGCGTAACTGGATTGGCCGTTCAGAGGGCGCCGAGATGAAGTTCCAGATTAAGGGCTCTGACGAGTGCCTCACTATCTTCACTACCCGCGCTGATACCGTTTTCGGTGTGACCTTTATGGTGCTCGCACCTGAGAGTGAGTACACCAGCAAACTCACTACTCCTGATCAGGCAGAGGCTGTCAAGGCCTACGTCGACCAGACAAGCAAGCGCACCGAGCGTGAGCGTATAGCGGATCGTAAGGTGACGGGTGTCTTCACTGGCTCCTACGCCATTAACCCTCTCACTCTTGAGGAGATTCCTATCTGGGTGTCTGATTACGTTCTGGCAGGATATGGCACGGGCGCGATTATGGCTGTGCCTGCTCACGATAGCCGTGACTATGCCTTTGCTAAGACCTTCGGGCTTGAGATCCGTACGGTCGTAGAGGGCGCCGATGTCTCAGAGCAGAGCTTTGACGCCAAGGAGGGCATTGTGTGCAACTCGCCTATGCCAGGCCGCGAGGCTGTCGGTGGGCTCAATCTCAATGGTCTCACCATTAAGCAGTCTATCGCTGCGACCAAGAAGTTTATCAGCGAGCATCACATTGGCCGCGTTAAGGTCAACTATCGTCTCCGCGACGCCATTTTCTCTCGTCAGCGTTATTGGGGTGAGCCTTTCCCCGTCTATTACAAGGACGGTCAGCCTCAGATGCTTCCTATCGAGAAACTCCCTCTCCAGTTGCCCGAGGTTGATAAATACCTCCCCACTGAGACTGGTGAGCCTCCTCTCGGACGTGCCAAGAATTGGCAGACTGAGGACGGGTATCCATATGAACTCTGCACCATGCCAGGTTTTGCAGGTTCAAGCGCATATTATTTGCGCTATATGGATCCGCACAACAACGATGCCCTCGTCTCGCCCGATGCTAACCACTATTGGCAGAGCGTGGATCTCTATGTCGGTGGTGCGGAGCATGCAACAGGTCACCTCATCTACTCTCGTTTCTGGAACAAGTTCCTTTTCGACATTGGCATCTCAAGCACCGAGGAGCCATTCAAGAAACTTGTTAATCAGGGCATGATTCAGGGGCGCTCTAATTTCGTCTACCGTATCAAGGATACCAACACGTTCGTCTCTCTCGGCCTCAAGGACCAGTATGATGTCACTCCTATCCACGTCGATGTCAATATCGTAAGTGGTGACGTGCTTGATGTTGAGGCTTTCAAGGCATGGCGTCCTGAGTACAATAGTGCTGAATTCATCCTTGAGGATGGCAAGTACGTTTGCGGCTGGGCTGTAGAGAAGATGTCCAAGTCAATGTTCAATGTCGTCAATCCAGACATGGTCGTTGATCGTTTCGGCGCTGACACCCTCCGCATGTACGAGATGTTCCTCGGACCTGTCGAGCTCTCTAAGCCTTGGGATACCAATGGCATAGACGGAGTGTCTCGCTTCCTCAAGAAGTTGTGGCGTCATTACTATGATGCCGATACTCTTGTCCTCTCTGAGGAGAAGCCGACAAGCGCTGAGTATAAGGCTCTCCATACCTGCATCAAGAAGGTGACTGAGGCGATAGAGCGTTTCTCTTTCAACACTTGTGTCAGCCAATTCATGATTACTTTGGCTGAGCTTCAGAATCTCAAGTGCCGCAAGAAGGCCATCCTTGAGCCTTTCATTGTCCTTATCGCTCCTTTTGCTCCTCATATCGCTGAGGAGATTTGGCATGACTTGGGACATGACACGACTGTCTGCGACGCTAAGTGGCCAGAACTTGATGAGTCTCATCTCGTTGAGGACACAATTAAATATCCTGTCGCTTTCAATGGTAAGACCCGTTTCACGATGGACTTCCCCGCTGGCGCTGACGTTAAGGCGATTGAGAATGCCGTCGTGAATTCAGATCAGGCTGCAAAGTACATTGACGGCAAACCTATTCGTAAAGTGATTGTCGTCCCTGGCAAGATGATTAATGTAGTCATCTAACAGAGATTACATAACACCTGAATTGTAAATAAACTACCCAAAGAGTCACTGGTCTAAAGCAGGCCAGTGACTCTTTGTTTATATTAGTGAAAAATATTACTTTAGCGCAGTAACTAAACCGGAACAAGGAATTTCTGTATATACTTGTTCTCCTGCTTTCCTGTCTATGAGAGAGTTTGTTTGATGATTGAGAAGTAGGAAGAATGGTATTTCTTGAGATGTGGGAATTTAAACGTTTAATTATATGGTTGAAGTAAAAAATAAAAGAAATGGCCAGTTTATTCCAGGCTTGGGATTACCAGCTCCTACTGATGAGCAAATGTGGTTTTGCTCGGCTATAATGAGAAAATTTAATTCTTATTTTTCAAGGAAAGAGAGGGGTTATTTCTTCATGTTGCCAGAGGCTGGTGTCAAAGGAACTTTACATGAGCGATCCGATTTGGTAATTAAGGAGGCGACTTCCCCCAATGTGAACAAGTCCGTAAGCCGTGTGATTTTTGAACTGTATCATGACATCCCGAGTCGCACGTCCAAGTCGCAGCGACTTAAGCAGATAGACAAGGTTCGGACAATGGTGCGGCTTTACTCATTCCTCCAATTCGGCTTTGCGATAAATTATGAGAATAGGACAACTGACTTTATCGACAAGCGAGGACATGTGGAGACAATTAAACTTGGTGACGCCATAGACATTTGTGTTGACTATGTCCGTGACCAACTTGATAACATGTCTCCAGACCATCCGCAAATAACCTATGCGGGCTTTCAAAACGCATCTGATATGTTCGCTCGTTCGGATGTTCGCAAAAATAGATTCCTGGATTAGCCTTTAGTGAAACGTGGCAATCCAATAGTGGCATATAAGCGCAATTATTGCAATCCGATAAAACTTTTTTGAGGGCATAAAAACAGGGCTGGATTCCGTATTCGGAATTCAGCCCTTGCCCTATAATGACTTTTATCTTATTTCTTGATGAAACCAAGGATCTGCTCAGCGTGAATCTTCGTCTTGATCTCTTTCGCCGTGAAAATCTTCTCGATTACGCCATCTTCATTGACAAGATATGTGGTGCGGATGGTGCCGATTGTTTTGCGGCCGCAGGCAACTTTCTCTCCCCAGCACCCGAGTTCCTGTAATAGGGTGGTCTCAGTGTCTGCGATGAGTGGAAATTCGAGTCCCTTAGATTCCGCAAATTTCTTCTGAAGCGCCTGCTTGTCCTTGCTTACGCCTATTATTTCATAGCCAGCGGCTGCCAACTCGTCCTTGTGCGCCTGCAGTGAACAAGCCTCAGCAGAGCATCCGCTGGTGTTTGCTTTCGGATAGCTGTAAAGCACAATCTTGCGGCCCTTATAGTCGCTTGCCTTAATTTCACGCCCGTCTTGATCTACGCCAAGAATTTCCGGTATTTTGTCTCCTATTGTCATGGTTCTGTCTCTTTTTGAGTTAGTTCTGGATTTGGGTTGTTATTGATGGTTTTCTCTAAATGTCGCTAAATTTAGAATTGCCAATATACGGAAAAGTGTTGACTCTTTTGTAATCTCAAATTGTGTACTGTAATCAGCGTGTGGTAAATAGACCAAACAGAACCCTTTTTATGCCATACACCCCGTCTGGCAAAATTTCATTTGTCGGACGGGGTGTATGTATGTTTGGAAATCTGCTTACAGTCCTTTCATTGAAAGAGTGATGCGATTGCGGGCTACATCAACGTCCATCACGCGGACAGTCACATGCTGATGGAGTGTGACCGCGTCTGACACGTTTTTGACGAAGTGGTCTGCAATTTGGCTTATGTGCACAAGTCCGTCAGTGTGGACTCCTAAATCTACAAATGCGCCGAAAGCCGTTATGTTTGTCACGATGCCTGGCAGCTCCATCCCTGGGCGAAGATCCTCAATGGAGTGGACGCTCTCGTCGAAATGGAAGTCTTTGATACCCTCGCGAGGGTCGCGGCCCGGTTTCTCCAACTCGGCCATGATGTCGCGGAGTGTCGGCAGGCCAACGTCGCCACCCACATATTTTTGCAGGTTAACGCTGTCGCGACGCTTCTTGTCGGCCATGAGCTCTGACACGGTGCAGCCCGCGTCGGTGGCCATCTGCTTCACTATGTCATATCGCTCAGGGTGTACAGCCGATGCGTCTAACGGATTTTTCGCTCCTGAGATGCGAAGGAAGCCAGCGCATTGCTCGAATGCTTTTGGGCCTAAGCGAGGTACTTTTTTCAACTCCGCTTTAGATGTGAAAGGTCCATTGGCTGTGCGGTAGTCCACTATGTTCTTTGCCAATGTCGGACCAAGACCGGAGACATAAGTCAGCAGGTGACGACTGGCAGTGTTCACCTCTACGCCGACTTGGTTCACGCAGCTTATGACAACCGAGTCGAGCGACTGTTTGAGGCGCGCTTGGTCGACGTCATGCTGATATTGTCCCACGCCGAGGCTCTTCGGGTCTATCTTTACGAGCTCTGCCAACGGGTCCATCAGTCGGCGGCCTATTGATACAGCTCCGCGCACGGTGACGTCCTCGTTGGGGAACTCTTCGCGGGCTGTAGCCGAGGCTGAGTAGATTGACGCTCCGTCTTCCGAGACAACAAAGACCCTCAACTTCTTGTCTTTGTCAAAATCGCGGACGAAAGCCTCTGTCTCACGGCTGGCTGTACCATTGCCGATGGCTACGGCCTCGATGTCGTATCGGTCTATCAGATGTCGCAGCTCAGCCTGAGCTTCTGCCGTTTTTGCATGAGGAGGGTGGGGGTATATGACCGAGTGGCACAACATCTGCCCTTGCTCGTCAAGGCACACTACTTTGCAGCCTGTGCGGAAACCCGGGTCCAGTGCCAAAGTGCGGTGACGACCCAGCGGTGCCGCCAAAAGTAGCTGGCGCAGATTAGTCTCGAAGACTTTTATGGCCTCCGTGTCCGCTTTCTCTTTGGCCTCGGCTTCGACCTCCGTCTCCATCGCCGGGGCGAGCAATCGTTTATAACTATCTGTGATGGCTTGCTCCACTTGGCTCGCAGTGCGAGGATTGCGGGCGTATCTCCTGTTGAGCCTGTCTATGATTTTTTCAGGCTCGGAAGGTGCCACAGACAGTTTGATGACACCCTCACGCTCTGCGCGCATCATGGCCAAGACCCTGTGGCTGGGGCAGCGAGACAGGTTTTCACTCCTGTCTATGTAGTCGCGGTATTTCTCTCCCTCTGCCTCTTTGCCTTTGGCTAATTTTGTGGTTACAATGCCATCGCGACGGAAGACGTTGCGCGCCGCCTCGCGAGTCTCCGGCTGGTCGGCCACCCATTCGGCTATTATGTCGCGCGCGCCTTGCAGGGCGTCGTCAGTTGTTGGCACGTCGTCTGTCAGATACTTGTCTGCCGCAGCCTCAGGGTCTGACACGCTCCCACTCATAAGTGCCAATGCGAGGGGCTCCAGTCCCAACTCACGCGCTTTCATGGCGCGGGTCTTGCGCTTGGGCTTATATGGCTGGTAGAGATCCTCAAGGCGTGTCGAGTCCCATGTCTGATCAATCTCTTTGCGGAGGTCCGGCGTCATTTTGCCTTGCTCCTCGATGGTGCTGACTATGGTCTCTTTGCGCTCCGCAATCTCTTTTAGTTTCTCATAACTCTGGGCTATCGTGCCTATTTGCACCTCGTCAAGGTTGCCTGTGGCCTCTTTGCGATACCTGCTTATGAATGGCACGGTGGCTCCGTCGTCCAAAAGCTTGATGGTGTTCTCTACTTGCTGCTGTCTTATTGATGTCTCTTTCGCAATCAGCGAAGGGAATATGTCCGTCATTTTTTTCTTGTAGTTGTGTTTATGATGATATCCTTGTTCCGCAAATATACGCTTTTGAAAGTCATACTGAGACAACGGAGTCCATCATGATGTCATGCTCCTCGGTCGGTATTTCGTCAACCACTTGGCATTCATAGCATATGCCAATGCGTCGTGCGTGCGGCAGACTTGCGAAAGCCTTGTCATAGAAACCACGTCCGCGTCCCAAGCGTTTGCCCGAACGTGTGAATGCCATGCCGGGGGCGATGATGACGACTCCTTTGCCACCACTCTCGACGCTCATCTCGTCTGTCCCCTGCGGCTCTAAAATTCCGAATTGTGGTTCGCGGACGAGGCACCTGTATGATGTGAATTGGCGGAAGACGAGGTCGCGCCCGACGATGACGGGCAAGAACACTCTTTTGCCCCTGCGGATGCACTCCATGATGAATGGACCTGTGTTCAGCTCGTCGGCAAGTGGCCAATAAGCCACGATGTCCTGCGCCTCAACTATGTCCTTGCGGCACATCAGCGCGTCACACAATTTTCTGCCCGCCTCCATGTAGTTCTCTGACCTCAGGTTGGGTTTGATGGCGCGTATGTGGCGGCGCAGTTCGCGCTTCTGCTCTTTGATGTCCATTCTTTTCTTTCTGATATGTGGGGTGAAGAAATCCCACCCCGTCATTGCCTGACAAGGTGGGATGTATGTATGTCTGTGTAAATCAGATTTTTTTCAGTAGCCCTTATTTATCGCTCGATGGTCTGCTCGCGGTCTGGGCCGACAGATACAATCTTGATGGGGACTCCGAGGTAGCTCTCGATGAACGCCACATAGTCCTTGAACGCCTTCGGGAACTGCTCCTCGCTGGTCATCTTGTCCATCGGGGTCTTCCATCCGTCAAACTCCATGTAAACAGGCTCAACGCCCTCGGTGATGTCAAACGGCATCTCATCGGTCTCGCGCTCGCCAACCTTATAAGCCACGCAAGCCTTAATCTTGTCAAAGCCGTCGAGGATGTCGCTCTTCATCATGATGAGCTGCGAGACACCGTTAATCATGACGGCGTAGCGGAGGGCTACAAGGTCAATCCATCCGCAGCGGCGAGGACGGCCGGTGACGGCGCCAAACTCATGACCGAGTTTGCGGAGGGTCTCGCCAGTCTCGTCAAAGAGCTCTGTGGGGAAAGGACCAGAGCCGACGCGTGTGCAATACGCCTTGAAGATGCCGTAGACCTCGCCAATGTTGCGGGGGGCGACGCCTAAGCCTGTGCAAGCGCCAGCGCATATGGTGTTGCTTGATGTGACAAACGGGTAAGAGCCGAAATCGACGTCAAGCATAGTGCCTTGCGCACCCTCTGCCAAAACATCCTTACCCTCGGCGAGGAGGTTGTTGACGTAGTGCTCACTGTCAATAAACTCGAACTGCTTGAGTTTCTCAAGGCCCTCAAACCAAGTCTTCTCCAGCTCGGGCAGGTTGTCAATGGGGTAGTTGTAGTCGGCCAAAATCTTCTTGTGGCGATCTACTGCTGCCTTATACTTTGCCTCGAAGTTGTTCTCGATGTCACCCACGCGGACGCCGTTGCGGCTTACCTTGTCGGTGTACGTGGGGCCGATGCCTTTGCCTGTCGTGCCAATCTTGCCCGTGCCCTTGGCGCTCTCGTATGCGGCGTCGAGCAGGCGGTGCGTAGGCAGGATGAGGTGCGCTTTGCGCGAGATGAGAAGGCGGCTCTTCAGGTCATGTCCCGAAGCCTCAAGCTGCTCTACCTCAATCTTGAAGAGGGCAGGGTCAAGTACTACGCCGTTGCCGATGATGTTCACTTTGTCGCCCTGGAATATGCCAGACGGGACTGAGCGGAGGACGTATTTCTGCCCCTCGAACTCGAGCGTGTGTCCGGCATTGGGACCGCCTTGGAATCGTGTGACGGCCGCATAGCGCGGGGTCAGGACGTCGACAACCTTGCCTTTGCCCTCATCGCCCCACTGGAGGCCTAACAGAACATCTACTTTCATCTATATATCCTTTAGTGTTGTGTGTCAGACATAAAAAAACGGAAGCGCATTGACCGTCCCCGTCTTCTTGTGGGGACACGATGCGTTTCCGATGCGCTAAGATATGGTTAATTATTGTTTTTAGCAAGTGATATTGTGACAAAACAAGGCATCCGTCTTTTATTTTATAATGTGGACAATATCGTATTAAGATTTTATGTAACTTTACGCTTATGATGTTATTTGTTTAACGCATACCTTACAATAATTATTCAAAATGATAAAGACAACAACGGCCCTCTCGCTTGCCGCTCTTATGCTTGGCTCGTTCTCGACCAGCGCAATGGCGCAAGATGAGGCAAAGAAAGACGAAGGCTTCGTCTTCACCACTGTCAAGACGAACCCCATCACCTCTATCAAGAACCAGAACCGCAGCGGCACGTGCTGGGCATACTCCAGCCTCGGTTTCTTCGAGGCTGAGCTCCTTCGCCTCGGCAAGGGTGAGTACAATCTCTGCGAGATGTATCTGGCTCACAAGACTTATGAGGACCGCGCTAAGGCTTCCGTACGCCTCCATGGCGACATCTCTTTCACCGAGGGCGGCAGCTTCTATGACGCTGTCTACTGTATGCGCAACTACGGCATGATCCCCGAGGATGCCATGCCTCTGCCTGGCACTCTCTATGGCGACACCCTTGCCAACTTCACTGAGATGTGGCCTGTGGCCGACGGCATCGTCAAAGGCATCAACGAGGGCAAGCAGAAGAAGCTCTCTCCCGCTTGGTTCAAGGCTCTGAACGCCATCCTTGACACCTATCTTGGTGAGACTCCCGCCGAGTTCACCTATAATGGTAAGAAGTACACCCCGAAGAGTTTCCAGGAGAGCCTCGGCCTCAACATGGACGACTATATCTCTCTCACCTCTTTCACGCACCATCCTTTCTATGAGCAGTTCATCATCGAGGTTCAGGACAACTGGCGTTGGGGACAGAGCTACAACCTCCCCATTGATGAGTTCATGGCTGTCATGGATAACGCTGTCAACAACGGCTACACCTTCGCTTGGGGCGCTGACGTCTCTGAGACCGGCTTCACCCGCGACGGCATCGCCGTCTGCCCTGACGCAGATCACGGCGCTGACATAACCGGCAGCGACATGGCGCGTTGGACCGGCATGACCTACATGGAGAAGCGTAAGGAGCTCACTTCACGTCCTCTGCCTGAGATCACTGTTACCCAGGAGATGCGTCAGGAGGCTTATGACAATTGGGAGACGACTGATGACCATGGCATGCTCATCTATGGTCTCGCAAAGGATCAGAATGGCAAGGAGTATTTCATGGTGAAGAACTCTTGGGGCAACGCCGGCAAGTATGATGGCGTATGGTACGCATCCAAGACTTTCGTCAAGTATAAGACCTTGAACATCCTCGTCCACAAGGATGCTATCCCTAAGGATATTCGCAAGAAGCTCGGCATCAAGTAATCGATGATTTGAGCCTTTTCAAATAAAAGTTCCCCGCAAGTCGCATAATAAGATTTGCGGGGAATTTTTTTATTTGCCACAAAAGCTAAAGCCGCCAAGCGTAGTTGAATACGCTTGGCGGCTCTTATGTGAATGTGAGGTGAAAGAGTCTTGTCTCGCTACATCATGCCGAGCTCCAGTCTTGCCTCGTCAGACAAATTGTCTTGCGACCAGGCGGGGTCAAAGGTGAGGTTGACCTCGACGCTGGCCACTCCGGGGATGGCCCGCAACTTGTCCATGACCTCCTCGGGCAGGGAGTCCGCCACAGGGCAGTTAGGGGCCGTGAGGGTCATTAGGATTCGGACCTCGTTGGCTGTGGAGACCTCAAGTTTATAGATGAGGCCCAGGTCGTATATGTTGACAGGAATTTCGGGGTCGTAAATGGTCTTGAGCTGCTCAATCACGAGTTGCTCAATGCTCTTCTCCTCCTGCTTGTTCTCTTCTTGTGCCATTGCTGATAGTGGGGTGGGGTTACGCCATCTTGTTCTTGGCTGCGTAGGCCATGGCGTAGAGACGGATTTGCTTGATCATGGCCAAAAGGCCGTTTGAGCGGGTGGGGGTGAGGTTCTCCTTCAGGCCGATGCGGTCAATGAAGTAGAGGTCGGCTGTCTCAACCTCCTCGGGCTTGTGTCCGTCTACCACGCGGAGCAGGAGTGCGACTATGCCCTTGACTATGATGGCGTCAGAGTCCCCTTTGAAACTCAGTGTGCCATCGGCGTTCTGCTCGCAATATATCCACACGGTGCTCTGACACCCCTCTATGATATACTCTGGTTTGCGGTGCTCCTCGGGGTATGGCTCCATGTCGTTGCCAAGCTCGATGAGCAGCGAGTATTTGTCCATCCATTCGTCGTAGGCTGCGAACTCGTCTACGATCTCGTCTTGCGCTTCGTTAATAGTCATCTATCTTATCGCTTGTTAGCGGATGCGAATTTACGCAGTTTTGAAAATTCTTTTCTACCGTCTCGACTGTATATTTAGGTAAATATGCTTAATTTGCTATCAGTTTAAGAACAAAGAAGCAATGCCGACAAGACAGAAACTACAGATGGAGGAGATGGGCCGCCTCTCGGCCGATGAGTTCAAACAGGCTGACAAGACGCCGCTCGTCATTGTGGCCGACGAGATTAGGAGTCTCAATAACATCGGCTCGCTCTTCCGTACTGCGGACGCTTTCCGTCTTGAGCGTATCTATCTTTGCGGGGCGGTGGGCGTTCCTCCTCACCCCGAGATTCACAAGACGGCCCTCGGCGCCGAGTATACTGTCGATTGGCGACAGGCCGAATCAACTCTCTCCGTCGTTCGCGAGCTCCGTGCCCAAGGCTATGTCACTTTGGCCCTTGAGCAGGCGCGTGGCAGCATCAGCCTCGAAAATCTTGTTGTTGAGAAGGGACGTAAATACGCCATCGTCTCCGGCAATGAGATCCGCGGTGTGAATCAGGAGGTTGTCAATGAGTGTGACGCCTGCGTGGAGATTCCGCAGTTCGGCACCAAGCACTCGCTCAACGTCTCTGTCTCGACGGGCATGGCTGTGTGGGAGGTCGTCCGCCAGATGATAAAAGGCTAAAAGGCATATTCCTTTGCGACAATCATTAATCAATATACCCAACTAACATGATCAACATGAAACACATTGTAATGGCGATGCTTTTCGCCCTCGTGTCGGTCTTTGCCGCAGCTCAGGATGTCTACAAGTATGAGGGTGACGGCTTCTATCTCCGTTTAGTGACAAGGAACGACGTTCGCATCGGCTCTACTTCAGACATGCGCTTCGTAACAGAGGATTTTGATGATAATGAACGCAAGGTCGAGGTCAAGGTTCTCTGCACTCCTGCCGCCGAGGGCTACTCGAAGGCCGATAGCAAAAGCGCGGATTTCGATTTCTTCATCAATGACGAGGGCACTGAGCTGATGGCTGAGGATGGCCGTGAGACCCGCGGTTTCCTCAGGGAACTCAACCGTGCAGGTGACAAGGGCGCGCAACTCGCAGTCTATATTGAGGCTCCTGAGGCTCGCCATGGACGCAAGGTCAGCTATATCCACATCCCCGCGAAAGTCATCCATGAGATGATTAATACGCGCTATCAGGGCAGTTTTGATTAATAGATACAACAACTTGTTAAAATACAATTAATCACGCGTTTCGGGTTTGACTATTATTGCACTTCGAAAAAGGTCGGCTTTTAGAGACTGTCGGCCTGCGGATTGAATCGTTTTACAAAACAGAAAAGAAGTGGAGACAATAAAGTTCAAACCTATTTGGAAGCCCACACTGTGGGGTGGTGAGAGTTGGCTGATCTCGGCCGTGAAAGGGTCGGAGTCAGTAGCCGCCGGTGGCGAATGTGCCGGGCTCAATTTACCTTCAATCCTTGCAAAGTACAAGGCTGAGCTTGTCGGTGGCAAGGTGTGGGACAAGTATGGTGAGACGTTCCCTCTGCTCGTCAAGTTCATTGATGCGCGCCAGGACCTCTCTATCCAGGTGCACCCTAATGACGAGATGGCGGCCCGTGTGCACGGCAAACTCGGAAAGAACGAGATGTGGTATGTCGTGGACGCACTCAAAGGCTCTTGTCTCATTGACGGGTTCCGCAAGCCGCTCAAGGAGGCTGACTATGAGTCCGCTGTGGCTGACGGCTCCATTGAGGATTATCTCAACAAGGTCAATGTCGAGGTCGGTGACGTGTTTTTCATCCCGGCCGGGCGTGTCCATGGTATAGGCGGTGGCTGCTATGTGGCTGAAATCCAGCAAAGCAGCGATGTCACATATAGGCTTTATGACTACAACCGCCGAGACAAGGACGGCAATCTGCGTGAACTGCACACCGACCTTGCGCGCCAGGCCATAACCTTTGGTGAGACCACACCGGACCCCTATTCTCATTATGATGAGCAGCCAGACCGGTTGGCCGAGGTTGTCTCTTGCCCCTACTTCACCACGTCGGTGGGGCACCTTTCGCAGCCTATTGTGGCTGACCTTGGCAATATCGATTCGTTCGTCATCGTCATGACGCTTGACGGGGCTTGCTCTCTGTCAACAGGTTGCGGCCCCGATGTCCTGCTTGCTGAACATGAGGCGGCCCTTGTGCCAGCTTCGGCGCAAAAATTGACAATCTCGCCCGTCGGTAAGGCGAAAATTCTTGTCAGTCACGTCTGATCTCTTTTAAGTCAAATGATATAATAATCACGCAACATGAGGAGTAAGATACTTTTTGCGATAATGGTGGCGTTGGTCGGATGTGTAGCGTCAGCCAATGCAGTAGCCCAGCAATTCGTCACTGTCAAGGACGGGCATTTTGAGCGCGACGGCAAACCTTATTATTACGTAGGGACAAATTTCTGGTATGGCGCCATTCTCGGCTCTGAAGGGCAGGGTGGTGACCGCGCGCGGCTGATAAAGGAACTCGACGAGCTGAAGTCGAAAGGCATGGACAACCTCCGTATCCTGGTTGGCTCAGATGGCGAGCGCGGCGTAAAGACTAAAGTTGAACCCACTTTGCAAATTGAGCCGGGTGTCTATAACGACACTATTCTCGCCGGGCTTGATTTCCTTTTGGCTGAGATGGGCAAGCGTGGCATGGTGGCCGTGCTGTACCTTAACAACTCGTGGGAATGGAGTGGCGGCTACGGCTTCTACCTTGAGCATGCAGGTGCAGGTAAAGCCCCACGCCCCAATGAGGCCGGCTATTGGCCCTACATGTGCTTCGTCAGTCAGTTCGCGTCCAACGAGAAGGCGCATCAACTCTTCTATGACTACGTCCGTTTCATTGTCGGCCGCACAAACCGCTACACGGGCAAGAAGTATGTGGACGATCCTGCCATAATGAGCTGGCAGGTAGGCAATGAGCCCCGCGCTTTCTCTGACGAGGCTAAGGCTCCTTTCGCAAAATGGCTGTCTGAGACCACCGCGCTCATCCGCGGTTTAGACTCCAACCACCTCATCTCGCTCGGCAGCGAGGGCTCGTGGGGGTGCGAGAACGACATGGCTCTCTATGAGCAGATATGCGCCGACTCCAATGTGGACTACATGAACATTCATCTCTGGCCTTATAATTGGAGCTGGGCAAGGGCGCGTCATCTGCGTGCCGATTTGCAAAACGCGTGCGATCATACAAAGGAGTACATAGATCAGCACCTCGATGTCAGCGCGAAACTCCGCAAACCCCTTGTCATGGAGGAGTTCGGATTTCCGCGAGACGGCTTCTCGTTCTCAAAGGAGGCGGCCACATCTGTGCGTGATGATTATTATGACTTTGTGTTTGGACTTATATATAAGGCGCGGAAGAGTGGCGGTCTTTTCGCAGGATGTAATTTCTGGGGATGGGGTGGTTTCGCGGACCCCGAGCATGACGATTGGCAGGTGGGCGACCCATATACGGGTGACCCAGCTCAAGAAGCTCAAGGTCTTAACTCGGTCTACGCCTCCGACAAGTCTACTCTTGACGTCATCTCAAAGTGGAATAAGAAGCTGAGGTAATAAAACAATAAAAAAGTGTCTCTCTATTTCGTCATAAGAAACAATAGGACTTTCGGCCCATATGACGCGCCTACTTTGGCGGATATGGTTAGCCGCGGCAAGGTGCTGAGGTGTGACAAGGCTGTCGTTGATGGCGCGCCGCTTTCTGAAGTGTCCACTGTGGGACGGCTGTTGAAGAACGCGGGCTTTTATCCTAAGGTGCGTAGCAATGAGAGCGTTTGGCGTCAGATTAAAAACATTGGCACAGAGGTCATCTTCCCGAGTGGAGACCTCCGCAGCAGCGTCTGGCGGCAGGACTCCAAGCTTATGGTCATGGCTCTTGTCGGCCTTCTGCCCATCTTGTGCGAATTTGTGGGAGGCTCTTCTCTGCTCACTTTCTATTTCATCTCGCTCTATTTCTCCACCATCTGGGGGCTGTTCTACTATTACCTCTTCAAGACTCAGCAGGTGAACAAAAAGACCACTTTCACCGTCTTTTTCATGACGCAGGCTTTTGTGTTCGCGGCATGGGATCTTTTCGGGATAGTGAGCCTCAACCCGTTCTATCTTTTTGAGGACTCGAACACCATTGTGGGGCGTTTGATATATTTCATTGGCGGCGTGGGCTTGACTGAGGAGTTTGCCAAGGCTTTGCCGCTGCTCATTATCACAGCCCGTGCCAAGGAGCCTCTCATTCCGCAGACAATGGTCTACTACGGCCTCATGTCGGGCATTGCGTTCGGCGTTTTCGAGGGTGTGCAGTATCAGTTGACTGTTAATGCCGAGTATGATTACAGTGAGTCTTTTCTGCTGAACATAGCCCGACTGACCACGTTGCCTTTCGCCCACTCGCTTTGGGCTGGCATAGCCGGCTATTTCATATCGTTCGCATTGCTCTACCCTGCCTATAAGTGGGCTCTCTGGGTGTTGGCAATCCTTGTGCCGGCCATTCTCCATGGTCTCTATGACACCTCTTGCGACATGGGTCTCTTCTTTGTCCGCGGGGCTCTCATTTTCCTCTCGGCTCTTCTGCTGATCTCTTACCTCAAGCGTGGCAAGGATTTGCAGTCCCGCCTGTCTCAACTTACTCTGTCATAGGTAGTCTATTGTAATGGCTGATGACGTTAAGGCGAGTCTGTTCCCGCCTCTCAACTTGCCGCCTGCGCCTCTTCGCTTGCGAGCTCCTGAAAAACCTGGCGGACGGACTACGGTGTTCTGCCAATGCCGAAAGCGCCATGTGGCTCTCACTCCCGAGGAGTGGGTGCGTCAGCACTTCATCTTCTACATGGTCAGCGCCCTCGGTTATCCTCAGGGCCTCGTGGCCGCGGAGATGCCTGTTGACGTCAATGGGCTGAAGCAAAGGGCTGACATTGTGGCTTATTCTCCCCAGATGAAACCACTCGTCATTGTTGAGTGTAAGGCCCCGAGTGTCACTCTCAGTCAGACGACGCTCAATCAGGCTTGCCGCTACCTCTCATCAATAGGGGCGCGTGCGGTAATCCTTACCAACGGTCTGGTCCATTATGCCGTGTCAATCGGCTCCGATGGCGCAGCCCATTTTCTGCCCTCGATGCCCACGTGGGCGGACGTGAATGGAGTGTGATGACTTGCAAGGCGAACAATAACATTAATCTTGCGTATCAAGAGTAGAAACTCAAATAAGACAATTGACAATATGAGAAGACTTATTAACTCCCTCGTCAGCCTTTTGCTCTGCGTTTTTGCGGCACCAATGGTGGCATCAGCGCAAAACTGCACCCCGACGGCGGCAGATTATGCCAACTTCCCCAAGACCAAGACTCTCGTGGTCCTCGATGACAATATGTTCTCTGATTACAACATGGCAATCAAGAAGGACATTAAGGAGAACTGGACTGGCACGGAGACCGCTTTCATTACCATGAAGGAATTCGAGAAGAAACGCAAAGATCCGAGCTACTCTTTCCTCTTGACTACAACTGTCACCTATCCCGATGACAAGACCCACACAAAGTATCTCTATTTCAGTCTTATCATGGGCAAGGACACTAAGCTCATGAAGAATATGCCCGACCTCATCTCTGTCCCCCTCGCCTATAAGGATGTTGACGACCAGGCTGAGTGGGTATATAAACTCCCTGTCATTATCCGCTTCATGCTCAACCATGTGAAGATGATGACCGAGAACCCGAAGCTGATAAGCGAGACGCCTCTCCTCATGTATAACAAATACAGCCAGTCCCTCTCCGGCAAGACTCTCCTTTTGGTAAAGAACGACTTGGAGAAGGGCATTCAGACGGAGTCCGACATCAAGAAGGTTTATCCCTACAAGGTCAAGATTGTGGCAGAGAGCGAGGTTCGCAAGGCCCTTGAGAATAAGGATGCTGATGTGGTCATCCTCCACAAGATAGGCCCAAAGAAGAATTATAAGAGCCGTTGCTTCAAGATGCTCATGGGCGCAGGCGACGCCACCATCTATTATTTTGACTATCACACGGTCAGCGCAAAAAATCCCGATGCGCTTCTTGAGAAAGACCTCAAGAAAATCAGCAAGCAATAGCCCGTCTGACCTCCTTCGGCATCTTTTTAAGTAAAGATATTTAAGCCCCTGACGCAATTCCGTGTCGGGGGCTTTCTCTTTGCGCTTTCGTTTAAATCATATCATAGGGTGCGAACAGTCTCGCATTGGTACGCTCTGATATAAACTATTAGTATTTAGAGTGTTGGTTGAATTGCTTATTTTACGTTTTTTGGCACACTGTTCGTATTTCTACAATTGTAGTTAAAGAGATTGAGCGTATTATACATTTATATGCTAAAATAGTACTTGTGACGATTGTCTGAAGTCAGTAAACTTGTAATCGAAAAGAATGACACTTTTCCGACAGTTTCGACAGAAAATAATAACCGAATTTTCTTACACAGAAAATGAGCAACAGCATCTTTGACGAGCGCAAGAAGAAGATAACTGAAGACTTCGAGGCGCTGATTGCCCGTCCTAACGAGCAGCTCTTCAGCACCAACGGTGTCTACAACAAGTACAAGTTCCCCGTCGTGACACGTGAGCACGTGCCCCTCGAGTGGCGCTATGACTTCGACCCCAAGTCTAACCCATTCTTCATGGAGCGCATCAGCTTCAACGCCGCTTTCAATGCGGGCGCGCTGAAGATGGATGGCAAATATCTTTTGGTTGTGCGCACTGAGGGCGTGGATCGCAAGTCCTTCTTCGCAGTGGCCGAAAGCCCCAACGGCGTGGATAACTTCCGTTTCTGGCCCCGTCCCATCACTCTTCCGCAGGTGCCTGGCAACCCCGACACCAATGTCTATGACATGCGTCTGACTAAGCATGACGACGGCTATATCTATGGCGTCTTCTGCTCTGAGCGCAAGGATCCGCAAGCAGCAGCAGGTGACACCAGCAGCGCGGTAGCCGCCGCCGGCATCGTCCGCACCAAGGATCTCAAGACTTGGCAGCGTCTGCCGGACCTCATCAGCCATGCCGGCCAGCAGCGCAATGTTGTTCTCTTCCCCCATTTCGTGGACGGCAAGTATGCCTTCTACACACGCCCGCAGGATGGTTTCATCGATACCGGTTCAGGCGGCGGCATCGGTTGGGGCTTGTGCGATGACATTCGCCGCGCCGAGGTTAAGGATGAGTATATCATGGACGCCAAGACCTACCACACCATCTACGAGGTGAAGAACGGCATGGGCCCGGCTCCCATCAAGACCAAGTATGGCTGGCTCAACCTGGCCCATGGTGTCCGCAACACGGCTGCCGGACTCCGTTACGTCCTCTACATGTTCATGACGGATCTCGAGAAGCCTTGGATTGTGACCCACAAGCCCGCTGGCCATTTCCTCGCTCCTTATCAAGGCGAGCGCGTCGGCGACGTATCCAATGTCGTTTTCTCCAATGGTTGGATTGAGGACGAGGACGGCAAGGTGTTCATCTACTATGCGTCTTCCGACACGCGTATGCATGTGGCCACCACCACAGTCGACCAGCTTGTCGACTACTGCCTCAACACTCCCGAGGACGAGCTCACCAGCTACGCCTCTGTGGCGCGTATCAATGCGCTCGTTGATAAGAACGAGAAAAATGCGTAGTCGCCACAGCTTCCCATTCAAGAAAGTTACGATGTGTCCAACGGGACGCGTCTTGATTGTTTAGTTTGTAGTTTTCCTAAGCGGATGTGGCTGCTCTTGTCTTTAGGCTGCCACATCCGTTTTCCCTATCTGACGACTTTATCATCATGAACATACGACAATTCATCGTGGCGTCTGTCGCCTCCCTGCTCCTATCTTCAGTGTCGGCCATGGCTGGCGTGACGCTCCCCTCCGTCATCTCTGACGGAATGGTGCTTGAACAGAACTCGACTGTCAAACTATGGGGATGGGCCAAGCCTTATGAGCGTGTCACCATCAAGACATCATGGGACGGCAAGGAGTATACCGTTGACCCTGCGCCAGATGCGCGGTGGAGTGTCGAGATTGAGACACCGGCCGGCTCAAAGACCCCTCATTCAATTGAGTTCACCGGCTATAACTACGTCAAGGTTTCCGATGTCCTCATTGGCGAGGTCATTCTCTGCTCGGGACAAAGTAACATGGAATTCCAGCCAACTTGGAGCATGTGGGACAACTATGCGCCCAAGGACTCCCTCTTGGCTCAAGCCACTCAAGATGACATCCGTATGTTCCGTGTGGATTATCGTACGGCGGCAGTCCCATCCCATGACGTGTCCGGCAAGTGGGTGCACACCACTCCCGATAACGCTCGCAATTTCACTGTGATAGGCTATGTCCTCGCGTGCAAGTTGAACCGGGAGCTTGGCGTGCCTGTCGGCATCGTTGACTCAAGCTGGGGCGGCACGCCAATTGAGAGTTGGACTGACAATGCCATCTATGAGGCTGACGCTCATCTCGCTGACGCAAACAAACGACTGAGTGAGGTGACGTGGGGCCCCGTCCGCCCGGGTCTCATATATAATGCCATGATAGCTCCATTGTCCAATTTCCGTTTCCGCGCGATAGCGTGGTATCAGGGCGAGCAGAATTGTGAGAATGCCGATACCTATTGTGAAATGCTTCAGACCCTCGTGAAAAATTGGCGCTCAGCATTCTATAAAGGTGAGGATATCCCCTTTGTTTTCGCTCAAATAGCCCCTTATCACTATGACGACCCTGGAATGGCCGTCGTTGTGCGGGACCAGCAGCGTCTTGCCGCTCAAAAAATTGACAACTCGGCTCTCGTCGTCATTGGCAATCTCGGCGATGTCAAAGATATACACCCGCGTTTCAAGGTCGAGGCGGGTGACCGTTTCGCCAATGCGCTGCTGACGGTGGCCTATGCCAAGAGCGGTTTCGGCTATGCCGCGCCTCTTTTCAAATCAGCATCTCTCGATTCAAAAGGTAAGGCTGTCATTGTCAAGTTCGACAATGCCGAGGGCCTCCACTGCGTTGGCAAGTCCAAGACCGCCGACTGGTTTGAGTTGGCTGGCGAAGATGGCGTATTCCATCTGGCCACGGGTAAGATCTTGAAAGACGGTTCCGTGTCCGTGTCCTCCCGTGAGGTGGCTAAGCCACACGCTGTCCGTTTCGCTTGGGCTGATGACGCATGGCCAAACCTCGAAAACGCGGCTGGTCTGCAGGCCTCTTGTTTCGGCGAGGTGTGTGTGCGATAATTTTACTACCCTTAAATCAGAAATGAACGTCTTAACTCTATAAATATAAACAGGTATGAACAAGATATTTGCAACTGCCATCGCTGCTCTCTCCCTGACGGCTGCCGTGGCTCAGACCCCTGTCAACCCCAATGCGACACCCGAGGCTCGTGAGCTTCTCAAGTTCCTCTATGATCAGTCGGGCCACGGATTGCTCACCGGTCAGCACAGTTATCCCCTCTATGGCGACATCTATTTCGAGCGCGCTTATCATCAGAGTGGCGAACTGGGTCACCCTGTCGTTTTCGGTCAGGATTTCGGCTATAGCAAACCCGGGACTCTTGACGGCATCAACTATCGTCAGCGGGTTGTAGATAACGCCATCAAACACTATGCCGAGGGTGCCATAATCACTCTCATGTGGCATGCCGTGCCGCCCACCACCGATGCCAATTACACCACGTGGAAAGGCGAGAACGGAATCCAAAGCAAACTGACTGATGCCCAATGGCGCGACCTCTTCACTCCGGGCACTGCGATTAACCTCCGTTGGCAGGCTCAGGTGGATGTCATAGCTTTCTTCCTCCGCCAACTTCAGGATGCCAATGTCCCTGTCATTTGGCGCCCATATCATGAGATGAATGGCGACTGGTTCTGGTGGGGCTATAAGCCTGGCAATTATCAGAAGCTCTACCGTATGCTCTATGACCGACTGACCAACTTCCACCACCTGAATAACCTCCTTTGGGTCTTCAACGGAAACGAGATCGGCTCTTCAAACGTCATGGACTACGATAAGTTCTACCCCGGCAAGGATGTGGTGGATATTCTCGCCACTGATGTCTACAGCAAGAATTATGAGAAGGGTGACTATGAGGCTCTTGTCAAACTGGCCGACGGCAAGCCCATCGCTTGGGGCGAGTGCGGACAGATCCCGACACCTGAAATCGCCAAGAAGCAGCCTAAGATGGTCTGGTTCATGGTCTGGTGCGAGTTCCTTGAGACGGATAACACTTGGGAGAGCCGCCACGCCATCTATGACTATGCCGTGACTCTTGAGGAGCTTAATGCTCAAAGGGCTAAAAGGCAATAATAGAATATTTTTGACCAAAACAATATCGAATCTCACTAACTCGAATTAAAGGGATGAATCTCAATATAGTAAAGGATCAGATGAGGGCTGAGTACGCCAACATCATGAATTTCTGGATTGGCAAGATGGAGGATCACGAGTACGGCGGCTTCTATGGCGGCCGTGACAAGGATGGCGAACTGTTGGCCAATGCCGAGAAGGGTGCTATCCTCAACGCCCGTATCCTTTGGGCTTTCTCCGCTGCTGCTCGAATCTTCGGCAAACCAGAGTACAAGGAGGCTGCTAACCGCGCTTTCTGCTATCTTGTCGACTTTTTCTACGATAAGAAGAATGGCGGTTTCTTCTGGTCGCTCGATGCCAAGGGCAACCCCGTCGACACCAAGAAACAAGCCTATGCGCAAGGCTTCTGCATCTACGGCCTCTCGGAGTATTACAGGCAGAGCAAGGACGAGAAAGCCATCGAACTGGCCTATGAGACTTATAACCTTATCGAGACTCATTTCCGCGATCAGGAGTTCGGCGGTTACATTGAGGCCCTCGCAGCCGACTGGACGCCAATGGATGATGTCCGCCTCAGCGAGAAGGACGAGAACACGCCTAAGAGCATGAACTCGCATCTTCATATCATTGAGCCTTACGCCAACCTCTACCGCGCAAAGCCAAGCCCCGAACTTCGTGACAGCATCGTCCATTGCCTCGACATATTCATGAATCGCATCATTGACAAGTCCACCGGCCACTTCAACCTTTTCTTTGACATGGATTGGACTGTCATGAGCAAGATTGACTCTTATGGTCATGACATTGAGGGCGCATGGCTGCTCTATGAGGCCGCCGAGGTTATTGAGGATCAGGAGCTCATGGCTCAGCTTCGCCCCATCTGCAAACGACTGACTGATGTCACTCTGGCCGAGGGATGGGATGGCAACTCGATCTTCTATGAGAAGGTGGACGGCAAACTTGACACAGACAAGCACTGGTGGCCTCAGGCAGAGGCTATGGTCGGACTGACTGACACTTGGCGTCTGACCGGTGATGCCGATTATCTTGACAAGATGGTCAAGGTCTGGGAGTTCATCAGCAGCAAGTTGATTGACAGGAAACGCGGCGAGTGGCTGTGGCGCACCGATCGTGACGGCCGTGACGTCTACAATGATTGCAAGGCCGGCTTCTGGAAGTGCCCTTATCACAACTCAAGGGCTATTATTGAGGTGCTTCAGCGTTTGGCTTAGTCAGGCTCTGTCAACTACAAAAGAACAATGTCATGAATATTAAGACGATATTGGCTTCGGCCGCGGTCGCTGTCCTGGTGGCGGCGTGCGAGTCGTCTCCTGTCACTGTATCAGGGTCTGACGATCTCGTGACCTATGTCGGCCGTGTCGACAGGTCGGATTCTCTTGGTCCGCGTCAATGGGGTGCGGGAACCTATTTCACTTTTGCCTTTACGGGTTCTGGCGCCGACATTGACATAGCCGACCAAAGGCTCTATGGCAACAATTACAACTACTTGGAGGTGGTCGTTGATGGTGAGTCGGTGGCTCGTGTGGCCACGGCTAAGGCTCTCAACCGTCTGACTATCGGGCAGACGCAGTCCGCTGCGCCCCTTGACACTGCTGTCTATCTTATCTCTGTGGCCGATACTCTTGCGGAGGGTAGCCACACAGTCCTCATTTGCCGCGACACGGAGTGCGCCATGGGCTACACGCAAGTGCAGTCCATCACGGCGTGCAAGTTGGAGAAATGGACTCCTGCCACGTCTCACAGGATTGAGTTCCTCGGCAATTCGATAACGAGTGGCATGAATTGCTATGATGGTGACATGCCTTTCTCTGAGGGCACTTGGTTTGACCATCACCGGGCCTACTATGCCTACGGACCCCGCACGGCGCGCAATCTCGGTGCGCAATGGAGTCTCGCCAGTGTATCAGGCATTGGCCTCATGCACAGTTGCTGCGACCATAAGTATGTCCTGCCGCAGACCTATGACAAGGTTAACCTGGTGGACAATGAGATTCCTTATGACTTCTCGTTCAACCCCGACCTGGTCATCTCCGCGCTCGGTCAGAACGACGGTGTGCAGGACTCAACTGCTTTCGCCTCGGCCTATTTGGATTTGCTTCGCACTCTGCACGAGAAGAACCCTGCCGCCGATTTGGCTCTCATCTCCAGCCCCATGGCCAATGACACGCTCCGTGCATTCTTCCGCACGATGCTGCCCGCCATCTCGGCCGAGGCTGAGGCGCAAGGCTTCGTGGGTAAGAGCGGAAAGGTGCCTTTCCATATTTTTGAGCAGAGCTACAACTCGGGCGGTACCGACCATCCGAACATGGATGAGCACAAGGTCATTTCGGACGAGGTGACTGCTTTCATCCGTCAGGAGTTTGGATTCTGAGCCGTTTGTCGTAAATTGTGATTGGCGAAAGCTGAAAAGTTTTGCGTCAACTAATTAGCGACGGCTTATAATAGCAATGTCTAATCACTGAGTGGGGATTTGTCAAACATCCTCAACTAAATATTTAAGAGAAGTGATAAAGTTAAGAGAAAAGATAGGCTACGGACTGGGCGACATGTCGTCATCCATGTTCTGGAAGCTTTTCGCCGCCTATCTGCCTATGTTCTACACTGATGTGTTTGGCATTTCGGCAGCTGTTGTCGGCACAATGTTCGCCGTGACCCGTATTTGGGACACGTGCGTCGATCCTATTGTCGGTGTCTATGCCGACCGCACAGAGAGCCGTTGGGGCAAATTCCGCCCATTCCTTCTTTGGCTCGCCATACCATTTGGCCTTATTGGAGTCTTGACGTTCTACACGCCAGATTTCTCTAACAATGCCAAGGTGGTCTACGCCTTCATCACCTATGCCATCATGATGTTGGTCTATTCCGCCATCAATGTGCCCTATGCTTCGCTCCTCGGCGTCATGAGTCCTGACCCGTCCGACCGTAACGTGCTCTCCACTTTCCGTATGTCGTTCGCCTACATTGGCAGTTTTGCGGCGCTTTTCTTCTTCATGAAGATGGTTGAGGGCTTCGGTGGCGCGTCAGATGCGCCTATTGAGGACCAGCAGACGGCGTGGACGCTCACGGCTGGTATTTTCGCATTCATCAGCGTGCTGCTTTTCCTCGGTTGCTTCTTCTTGACGCGTGAGCGTGTCAAACCTCTCAAGTCAACCCATTCAAGTGTCAAGGAGGATTTCAAGGATCTGCTCCACAACCGCCCATGGTGGATTCTGCTCGGAGCAGGTGTCGCAGCCCTCATTTTCAACTCTGTGCGCGATGGCGCTACTCTCTACTATTTCAAGTATTATGTGGTTGAGGATGGAGTGAGTGATGTCACGCTCTTCGGCTACAATATTGGCACGACCTTTAAACTCAGCGCACTCTATTTGGCTCTCGGTCAGCTCGCTAACATTATTGGCGTAGTGGCAGCCGGACCTGTCAGCAATCTGATTGGCAAGAAGAACACCTATCTTGGCTCAATGGCCATAGCCACTGTCCTCAGTGTCATCTTTTATTGGTTTGACGCTGCCGATCTCGATCTCATTTTCCTCTTCCAGGCACTTATCTCCATTTGTGCCGGCGCTGTGTTCCCCCTCTTGTGGAGCATGTATGCCGACTGCGCTGACTATAATGAGTTAATGACTGGCAACCGCGCCACAGGTCTCATCTTCTCTTCTTCGAGCATGAGCCAGAAACTCGGTTGGGCCATTGGAACGGCCGTCTCCATGTGGCTGCTTGACGCTTTCGGTTTCAAGCCAAACATTCAGCAGTCGGCCGAGACTATCGATGGCATCAAGATGTGTCTGAGCATCTTGCCCGCCATTGGCACTGTCCTTAGCGTGGTCTTCATCGCATTCTATCCGCTCTCTGAGAAGCGAGTCTATGAGAATGCTGAGAAGCTCAATGCGCTTCGCGCTCAGAAATAGCCGAGTGTCCCATTTCGCTCAGTCGCGATACTCCTCTTGACTGGGTTGTATCATAAAAAATAAGCGAGGGCCGTCCGCAAAAATATTGCGTGGCGACCCTCGCTTGTTTTTTTATTGTCTTTTGTATTGGCTGTCTTCCGTTATCCGTTCTTGCAACCAAATTGTCAGAAGAGGTAGTTCATGTTGACGTAGAAACCGCCTGTGCCGTCATCTGAGTTAAAGGCGTGTCCATAGTCGGCCGAGATGATGAAGTTGGCGTTCATATGGATTTTGATGCCTATGCCTGCCGAGCCGTGAATGTTGTCATCCCCTTGCCGGAAAAAGAGGTCACGCTTATCTTCCGGCACACCATCGGTGCTGAACTTGTAGTTCTGTGTGGTCATGCCAAAGTCGCTGAATATGTTGGTGCCAATGCCCCACTGCTGGTTGAGCAGTTTGAATCGGGCAAAGAGCCAACGAAACTCAATGTTGGCAAGGGCTATTCCGTCGGCCGTTATCCTGTTTCGGTTCACGCCGCGCATTGTCTTGCTGCCTCCGAGCCCTTGGCTGGTCGCGCTGGTGAGTGTGTTGGTGGTGATGTGCGGCAGCAGATAATAAGGCACGCGGCCGCATAGCCTGTTTTGCAATGTCACCCTGTAAGCCAGTACCCTGTCGGCCGAGCCTAAACTGAAATATTGTCTGTGGTTGATTGTCAGGCGGATGAAGCCGTAGTCGTTTGACGTGAAGACAGATGGCTCAAGAGCCAACAATGCCTCGCTCCACACGCCTCGGCTTGGGAAACCCTCCTTATCTCGCGTATCCACGCCGACGCCGAAACGGATGAATACGTCAGTCCCTCCTTCCGCCTCACTCTCGCGGATTACGCCCCATTGCCGGTAGAGGTCAAAAAGCCCTGGCGTGTCAGGCGTATTGCGACGCAGCTCGTTCCGTTTGACGGATCCGCAGTCGAAATTGAAAGCCGAGACGCCCAACTGAAGGAAGAGGGGTGTCTCCGGCGAGTCGTAACGCACTCCGGCCATGACGCGCGTCATGAGTCTATGCTGGGCATAGAAGGCGTGGCTGATGTATTCGTTGCTCTCATCGTCCTCCCACTCGCTGTGATATACCGCTTTGCGCCCGTTGAAACCATAAAAGTCCATCAGCAGGTCGCGGTACCATGTGAAGTCGGCCGTAAGTCTCAGCCCCTCGCCAAGCCGACTGAGAGCGCGCGGAGAGTCATAATAGGCTCTGCACAGCATAGTGCCAGCCAAATAGCGGCTGCACTCAAGGTATAGCGAATGGTCATAAGCGGGATAGCGGCTTCCGTCGCCATACCAATAGAGGTTTGAGAGTACGCCATATTGAAATCCGAGGTCCGCATCATATGACACGGCCGGCAATATGCCAAAAGAGAATCCTGTCTTGACGAAGGTCGAGTCGGCTCCGTCTGCTGACAACGCTTGCTGAGCCGCAAGCGACGCCATGAGTGTGAGCCATAGTCGGCAATGCTTCTTGTGCATTGGGTTGGTCTTGGGTTTTGTTCGTCGCTAAATTACGCTTTTTTGCGTACTTTTGCGGTGTATGGGCCCACTCCTCACGCCCGTTTTCAAAACGTTGAATTCCATAACCACATAGTTCCCAAGGTGGCCAAATCATTTACAGACACGCCTCTCATGAAGCAGTACATGAGCATCAAGTCCAAGCACCCCGATGCCATGCTCCTCTTCCGCGTAGGCGATTTCTACGAGACTTATCTTGACGACGCCCCCAAGGCGGCCAAAATCCTCGGCATAACGCTCACTCAGCGCAGTGGCACTAACCCCGAGCTGGGTGCCTTGGCCGGTTTCCCATATCATGCTTTGGACACCTATCTGCCCAAACTGGTCAGGGCCGGTCTGCGTGTGGCTGTCTGTGACCAGCTTGAGGATCCCAAACAGGCCAAAGGCATCGTCAAGCGCGGCATAACCGAGCTTGTCACTCCTGGCGTGGCGGTCACGGATGGTGTGCTTGTCACCACCGAGAACAATTTCCTCTGCTGCGTCAATTTCACTTCAGCGTGCGTCGGCGTCGCTTTTCTCGACATATCTACAGGCGAGTTCATGATGGGGCAGGGCGACATGCAATATGTCGATCGCCTTTTGGCTACATTCCGCCCCAAGGAGGTTCTTTTTGAGAAGGGTAAACGTCAGACTTTCATTGAGTCTTTCGGCAACAAGTGGATAACGTACCCCTTTGATGACTGGGCTTTTCAGCAGCAGAGCGCCAAGGAGAGGCTGGTCAAGCATTTTGACACGCAGAGTCTTAAGGGTTTCGGCGTGGAGGAGCTTACGGCAGGTGTTACCGCCGCCGGCGCCATTCTCTATTATCTTGATGTCACTCAGCATGATGGACAGGCTCACATAAGCCGTCTCCAACGTATTGATGAGCAGGCGTTTGTCTGGATTGACAGGTTCTCAATTCGCAACCTTGAGCTTTTTAATGATGGACGCGACGGAGCATGCTCGCTCTCTGACATTGAGGATCGCTCCACCACGCCCATGGGCAGCCGCCTCCTGAAACGATGGCTTGCCATGCCGCTGCGTGACGTAAGGGCTATTAAGGCGCGCCACGATGTTGTTCAGACTTTTGTGGATGACCGTGAGCTTATGGCCGAAGTCCTCGACCTTCTCCGTGAGGTCGGTGATATGGAGCGACTGGTGGGCAAGATTGCCTGCAACCGCATTGCTCCGCGCGAGGTGGTCATGCTCAAACGCGCTCTTGAGGCCATTCCGAGGCTTAAGGAGGTCGTGGCGGCTCACGCTCCCGGCTCCGCAATTCAAAAGATGGTCTCTTCGCTCGACGATTGCGACTCTCTGCGCGCCCGCATTGAGCATGACGTGGTGCCTGACCCTCCCACTACTATTCAAAAGTGTGGCGTAATAGCGCCTGGCGTCTCTGCCGAGCTCGATGAGCTGAGGCATATCTCCGCTTCCGGCAAAGATTATCTTGTGGAACTCCAGTCACGTCTCTCCGATGAGACTGGTATTCCATCTCTCAAGGTGGCGTATAACAATGTGTTCGGCTATTACATCGAGGTGCGCAACACTCACAAGGATAAAGTGCCGTCCGATTGGATTCGCAAGCAGACCATGACTGCGGCCGAGCGCTATGTGACACCCGAACTGAAGGAGTATGAGGAGAAAATTGTCGGTGCAGACCAGCGAATAGCGTCGCTTGAGGTTGAACTCTACTCCGCCCTCATCGCCGAGCTTAACGCCCATCTCGGTGTCGTCCAGTCAGATGCGGCCCGTCTTGCCGAGGTTGACGTTCTTCACACTTTCGCCCGCAACGCGGTGGACTATGCCTACTGCCGCCCCGAGGTCAATGACTCTGATTCTCTTGATATTGTGGAGGGCCGTCACCCGGTCATTGAGCGTCTCATGCCAGATGGCGAGACCTATGTGTCGAATGACGTTCATCTGGATCGCGACAACCAGCAGATTATCATTGTCACAGGCCCCAATATGGCGGGTAAGAGCGCATTGCTCCGTCAGACTGCCCTGATTGTCCTTTTGGCTCAATGTGGCTCTTTCGTCCCTGCCACTCGTGCCACTGTCGGCATCGTGGACAAGATTTTCACCCGAGTCGGTGCCAATGACAACCTGTCGCAAGGCGAGAGTACTTTTATGGTTGAGATGACAGAGGCCTCTAACATCCTCAATAATGTCACTCCGCGCAGCCTTGTCTTGTTTGATGAGCTTGGTCGCGGCACGAGCACCTATGACGGCATATCGCTCGCCTGGGCCATTGTCGAGTATCTGCATGACAATGAGAGGGCAAGGGCTAAGACTCTCTTTGCCACGCACTACCATGAGCTTAATGACATGGAGCGTAAGTATGACCGGATTAAGAATTTCAATGTGTCGGTGCGCGAGGCGGGCGGCAAGGTCATCTTCCTTCGTAAGCTTGTGCCTGGTGGCTCAGAGCACAGTTTTGGTATTCATGTGGCCAAGTTGGCTGGCATGCCCCGCGTGGTCGTGGATCGAGCTAATGAGATTCTGTCGCAATTGGAGCGTGAGCGTGACGGTGAGCCGGCCCCCGTGCCTGACCGCAAAGGTTTCAAAAAGACCGAGGTCAAAAAGGATGAGAGCGGTGTGCAGTTGAGTCTCTTCCAACTTGACGACCCTCTGGTTCACAGCATCCGCGACGAGATTGTGGGTTTGGATATTGACAATCTCACACCCCGCGACGCCCTCAATAAACTCTATGACATCAAGCGTCTGCTTGGCCTCGACAAATAGTCCCCATGTAGTCGCCAAGTAGCTGACGCACATATAAAAAGACGCCGCCCGTAAGCCTTGAGCCTACGGGCGGCGTTCCTTATTCAGTCAGTTCGATTTATCCCTTCACAATCTCAACGAGTCTGCTCTTGAGCTCATTGATGTCTGTGACCACGGGATATTGTGGATAGTCGGCCTTGACGTTGTCCGGCGGGCAGAAAAGGATGCCCTTGTCGGCGGCTTCGAGCATGGTCACGTCGTTATATGAGTCGCCAAACGCTACCACGTCATACTTGAGGCTCTTGAACGCCTCCACGGTCTTGCGCTTGGGGTCCGGCTGGCGAAGCTTGTAGTTGGTAATGCGGCCAGTGGCGTCAGTCTCAAGGCTGTGACACAAGAGGAAAGGGTTCTCCAATTTGTCCATGAGAGGCTGAGCGAACTCCACAAATGTGTCCGAAACGATGGCGAAGCGGGCCAACTTGCGGATCTCGCGCACGAACTCCAAGGCGCCTGGCAGCGGGTCCAATGTGCCAATCACTTCCTGTATGTCCTGCAGCTTGAGGCCATGCTGGTCCAGGATGCGGAGGCGCATGCGCATCAGCTCATCGTAGTCCTTAATGTCTCGGGTTGTGAGCTTCAGCTCCTCAATCCCTGTCTTTTTTGCCACGTTGACCCAAATCTCGGGCACGAACACGCCCTCAAGGTCGGCACAGATTACCCACATTTTCTTCTGAAGTGTTGGTGTTACGTTAATGAGTTGTACCCTTCTCAAAAAGGGTGGGGCGACGGTTTTCGGGGGGATGGTTGCCACGTCCCTTATTTTGCTCCGACGCTCTTTTTATAACGCAAAGTTAAGATTTTATTCCTTATCCCAAAGTCTTCCCCGCATATTTAGTGGTGGCGATATGTCCGTTGCGTCCCGAAAAACTGCTAACTTAGCGTTATGGAACAGCTTCAAACGAATTCGAGGCGAGACCTTAGGCGGAAAACGCGCGAGCCGGACAAGATGAAGGTTGTCATCCTCAATGACGACTTCACCACGTTCGACTTTGTTGTCCGTATGCTCGTCGATATCTTTTTCTACGAACAGATGGACGCTGTCAGGCTCACGCAGCAGGTCGACAGCGAAGGTTCAGCTGTTGTGGGTGTCTACCCGAAAGATATTGCAGAATCGAAGGCGCAGGCTGGTATCGCCATGGCCAGGGCCGAAAATTTCCCTCTCCGAATCAAGACAGAATATGCCTAAAATTGCGCCATTTGAGCGTGCCTACCCATATCAGGAGTATCTGCTCCAACTTATAGCCAAAACCGTCATATATACCAGGCAGAAGAGCCTGCAGTTTATATTGCCCGAGACTGTTCTGCTCACTCTCCTTGAGGACGAGCAGTTCCGTCTTCGCTCCATGCTCGAGGATAAGTTCGACGTTGACGTTGACGCCATTGTCGGCGACGTTTGCGAGTATCTCGACTCTTTGGAGCGTGTGCCAAAACGCAAGGTGTATAACCCTACGCAATCGGCCAATTATAACAGGCTTGTGTCTAATTTGGCGCATGACGGTGACACAAATGATCTTACCCCGGCCGATTTCTTTGAGGGACTGGCTAACCTCTCAGGCTCTGAGGCTAAGAAAATCCTCGATCGTCACATAGACCCCGACACTCTCCGCAATGCGGTCAGTGAGTACGCATGGATGTATGAGGAGGAGGAACGTGAGATTGATGATGTGCTCGGCGAGTACCCTGATGGCCTGCCTCTCGATGACGAATATGGCACGCATCACTCTAATAATGTGCACTCTGGCCGGCAAAACGCCCCAGACCCGGCATGCCGTCGCATTGACAATGACGAAAGTTTCACCTCTGCCGACTTTATAGGTAGGTCTGCCGAGATTGACCGCTCCATTGTCACTCTTCTCAAAAGCAGCCGCAGCAATATTGTCTTTGTCGGTGAGCGTGGCGTGGGCAAGACGTCCATGATCCGCGGACTCATTCAGGCAAGATCGCGCTTCAAGGCGTCAACGCGTTTCGGCAAGGCTCTGTTCTATAAGTTCAATCCCTCTGCCGTCGTCACCGGCGTCTCTTATGCCGATGAGATTGAAAATCACGTGGCGAGCATAATCGAGGATATTCAGGAACAAGGCGCCATGGCCGTCATTTTCGCCGACAATATGTCGGAGCTGATGCCCCAGCACCAGAATGACAATACGCCGGACACGCTCCGCCTTATCCTCTCTCTCATCGAGGACAAGGATATTCACCTTGTAACCACCGCCTCGTTTGACCAGTACAAGAAACTGAACACCTTCAATAAGTCGGTCGACAAGCATTTCACGCGCATTGACATTGCCGAACCGCCTGTTGACCCCGATGGTCGCAAGATGGTGCATTGCGCGGCTCTCTCTGTCGGTGGTCCACTTGGTGTCGTTTGCCCGCCAAAGATTGTTGACCATATCATTGACACTGCAGTAGCGTCCTATTCAAAGGATATCGCCATGCCCGGCCGGGCCATTGACCTCTTGGATAGTGTCTGCGCCCATGTCAGGATGGAGTGTGACGTGAAGCGGAGCAAGTCCGACAACAGTGTCACGCAAGAGAGCGTCGACAAGTTGCTCAAGATGTTCGGCTGCGACACCATTGCCACGTCACAAAGTTCAGAGAAACGGCTTCAGACGCTTGAGCCTAATATGTTGGCTAAGATTTTTGGCCAAGATGAGGCGGTCCACGGCGTGGCGCAGAGCGTTCTGCTCGCCAAGGCCGGACTCAGTGATGACACGAAGCCTTTGGCGGCCTACCTTTTTGTCGGACCTACAGGTGTAGGCAAGACGGAACTCGCCAAGGTGCTCTCAAATGAGCTGGGTGTCAAGCTCGTCCGTTTTGACATGAGCGAATATTCCGAGCAACATACGGTATCTAAGCTTGTCGGCTCGCCTGCCGGATATATAGGTTATGACGATGGCGGCCTGCTGACGGATGCAGTCCGCAAGAACCCTAATTGCGTCCTGCTGTTTGATGAGATTGAGAAGGCTCACACTTCGGTCTTCAATCTTCTACTCCAGGTGCTGGACTATGCCCAACTGACTGACAACAAGGGTCAGAAGGCCGATTTCTCAGGAACCATTATCATCATGACGTCCAATGCAGGGGCGCGCTTCGCCACTGGCAAGGGTCTCGGCTTCGGTTCCAAGAGCGAGAAGAGCGAGGTTATGGGCGCCGAGCTCAAGAAGACTTTCGCACCCGAGTTCCTCAACCGCCTGACGCAGATTGTCCCATTCCACGACATGACGCCAGCCATGGCCGAGCGGATTTTGGATCGCAAGGTGTCCGAGCTTCAAACTCAATTGGCCAAGAAGCGTAACGTCGAGTTCGCTCTTAAGCCTGACGCCCGCCAAGTCATTCTCGACGCCGGCTTCTCAAGCAACTACGGCGCGCGTGAGATGGACCGAGCCATCGGGCGACTCTTGAAACCGGCGCTGATGCAGGCTCTCCTCTTCGGCGGTGTCGCGGACGGCGATTCGCTTGAGGTCTCAGCCGATGGCAAGGACAAGTTGTTGGCCGAGGCGGCTCCCAAAAATCTTAAGCCCGCCAAGAAGTCCACCAAGGCTAAGCCTGGCGACAGTGAGTCGGGAGAAACAGATTGACGCGCAAAACTGAATGAATATGCCCCTTTCTTACTGCCTTATGCTAAAAGCAAAGTTTGCTTGAGCTGCGCCATGGCGAGAAAGGGTATATATATGAACCTTAATAATTAACAGCAATATGAAGCCAACTCTCTTTGTTCTCGCAGCTGGCATGGGCAGCCGTTACGGCGGTCTCAAGCAGCTCGACGGTCTCGGCCCCAATGGCGAGACCATCATGGACTATTCAATTTTTGACGCTATCCGCGGAGGCTTCGGCAAGGTCGTCTTCGTCATCCGCCGCGATTTTGAGGACGCTTTCCGTGAGAAGGTCCTCTCTAAGTATGAGGGCCACATCCCCACCGAGTTGGTATTTCAGAGCCTCAACGACCTGCCCGAGGGCTTCACTTGCCCCGAGGGTCGCCAGAAGCCTTGGGGAACTAACCACGCTGTCCTCATGGGCAAGGATGTCATCAAGGAGCCTTTCGCCGTCATCAATGCCGACGATTTCTATGGCCGCGACACTTTCGCCGTCATCGGCAAATATCTGTCCGACCTCCCAGAGGGCGCCAAGAATGACTACTGCATGGTCGGTTTCCGTGTAGGCAACACTCTCTCTGAGAGCGGCACCGTGGCTCGTGGCATTTGCTCTACCGATGCCAATGGTCATCTGACCACCGTCGTGGAGCGCACCGAGATTATGCGTGTCGATGGCCCCGTCTGCTACAAGGACGAGGAGGGCAAGTGGGTCTCTGTGCCTGACAATACCCCTGTCTCCATGAACGTATGGGGCTTCACCCCCGACTATTTCGCTCACAGTGAGGCCTATTTCAAGGAGTTCCTTTCTGACCCCAAGAACATGCAGAACCTCAAGGCTGAGTTCTTCATCCCCCTCATGGTCAATAAGCTCATCAACGAGAAGACCGCCACTGTCAAGGTTCTCGACACCACCAGCCACTGGTTCGGCGTCACCTATGCGGCTGACCGTCAGGGCGTGGTCGACAAGATCCAGGCTCTCGTTGACAAGGGCGAGTATCCCGCCAAGCTCTTCTAAGACTGCTGACTATCAGCTTCCGCTCGAAAAGCGGAGGCTTTAACACACGGAGACAGCCCGGGGGATGCTCCCCTTGGGTTGTCTTTTTGCAATAACAGGTTGCTGTTCTGTTCAAACTAATCTAATCCACTTCACTTAGATATGCTAATATGCGTTTTTGTCGGTCATCGCCGCGTCGTGGTCAGGCGCGAGGATGGTAAGCCTGTCTCTTTCCCCGATGAGGCCGAGGTGGCAAGTCTGCTGCCGCAGGGTGTCGAGACCCGTGTGGCGCATGGCGTCGGGCATGACCTCATGGCTTGCGAGGTCGACTCGTTTGATGATTGCGGCTCTTTGAGGGTTGAGGATTTCCGACCACTCTTTTTTGAGATGGAGGCCACTCTCTTCACTGCGGCATGCAAGGCCAAGCAGATTGCTTTCTGGAATTCACACAGCCGTTTTTGCCCATCGTGTGGCACGCCGACAGTGCTTATTACCGATATTGCCAAGAAATGCCCGCAATGCGGATATGAGATCTACCCGCCCATCTCGCCTGCCATCATTGTACGCGTGGAGCGTGGAGATGATGAAATCCTTTTGGTTCACGCCAAGAATTTCCGTGGCGACTACTACGGTTTGGTGGCCGGCTTTGTCGAGACGGGTGAGACGCTTGAGGAGTGCGTCCGCCGCGAGGTGATGGAGGAGACGTCTCTTGAGATTAAGGACATCCGCTATTTCGGCAGCCAGTCGTGGCCTTTCCCGTCTGGCATCATGCTCGGTTTCACAGCCAAATATAAGAGTGGGGAGATTAAGATTCAGGAGTCTGAACTGTCTGCCGCGGCTTTTTTCCGCCGTGGCGAACTGCCCGCTGTGCCTGATAAGATGAGCATCGCTCGGCGGCTGATTGATGACTGGAGCGGCGAGGCGTAGCCCGGCAGCCTCTGTTGAAAGTCTGCCCCATTTTTGTTACATTCGCGTAGATGGCGTGTTCCGCACACCTCGTGTATTCAGGAAGTTGCGGGGCTTTTTTCGCCATAAGTATACGATTTCCTTATCTGAATCTGTCAAGACTAATGGAAGAAGTTCGTCAAATTAAGACAGTCTCGCAGTATTGCGAAATGTTCGACATTCCGCAGCCGGTCTCTCCCTTGGTGTGTGTGCTCCATTCGCCAAAGCATAAGACGCCGGACCCCATGACTCTCAACCTTGGCATCTACCAAATATTTGTCAAGGAGAACAAGGGTTGTGTGCTGACGTATGGCCGCACGGTCTATGACTACGATGAGGGAGCCATTGTCAGTTTCGCCCCTGGCCAGACTATATCGACTACGCCGGTCCCGGGTGTCACCCCCAAGTCTACCGGCCTTATCTTTTCTCCCGACCTCATTGCCGGGACGCAGCTTGAGAGGCAGATGAGCGATTTCGGCTTTTTCGCCTATTCCAGCAACGAGGCTCTGCACCCCTCAGTCGAGGAACGTCAGGCTGTCTTGGCTTGCATCGCGCAAATAGAGGCTGAGCTAAGCCATGAGCAGGATCGCCTGTCACGCCGCCTTATTGTCAGTCACATTGAGGTTCTGCTTAATTATTGCCTCCGTTTCTACGAACGTCAGTTCGATTCGCGCAAGGAACTGAACCATAGTGCCATCTCTAAGTTTGAACACCTCCTTGACGGATATTTCGATGAAGGTCGCGCGGAAGTTGACGGTTTGCCCACTGTCGGCTATTTCGCCGACAAGATATGCCTCACCGCCAATTACTTCGGCGATATGGTGAAACGCGAGACTGGCGTAGGCCCTAAGGAGTTGATTAATCGCAAGGTGGTCAATTTGGCCAAGAGCCGTATGCTTGAGCCCAATGCCACGGTCAAGGAGACCGCTTTCTCGCTCGGCTTCCAATATCCCCAGCATTTCGTGCGCTTCTTTAAGAAGGAGACAGGCTTGACACCATCTGAATATGTACGCTCCGTCGGCTGATGCCCCGGATGCCCTGCTACTTATCAACTTTAGAACAAACAACACATCACACCACTTCTATAGCAACAGATGAAACAACAGTTGGACTTTTCGCATACCCCAAGCCCCTGCTATGTGCTTGAGGCCGACAAACTTAGGCAGAATCTTAAACTCATCCGCCATGTGCAGGATGAGAGCGGGGCCAAGATTATTTTGGCTTTCAAGGCTTTCTCTCTCTGGGACGCCTTCCCCATCATCCGCGAGCAGTTCGACAGTGCCACGGCAAGCTCTCTCGCCGAGGCTCGTTTGGCAAGTGAAGAGCTTGGCAGCCTCGCCTATACCTACGCCCCGGTCTACTCTCCCAATGAGATTGACCAGATTCTGGAGTGCAGCCGCCACATAACGTTCAATTCGCTTTCGCAGCTGGAGCGCTATGCGCCCAATGTGATGCGAGCCGACCACCCGGTCTCTGTTGGTCTGCGTGTCAATCCCGAACTGACACAGGTGGATACAGATCTCTATAACCCATGCGTGCCAGGTTCGCGCCTTGGCATCAGGTCTTGCGACATGCCACAGTCGCTCCCCAGCATTGTTGAGGGACTGCACTGCCATGCGCTCTGTGAGAGCAGCGCCGAGCAATCAGCCAATATGATTGAGGCTTTTGAGGCCCGTTTCGCTCATTTCCTTAAACATATAAAGTGGGTCAACTTCGGCGGCGGTCACCTTATGACGCGTCAAGGCTACAATGTCCAGCTGCTTATTGACACAATCAAGGCTTTCCGCTCTCGTCATCCGCATCTGCAGGTCATCTTGGAACCGGGCTCAGCCTTCGCTTGGCAGACGGGCTTCCTCTTCTCCACCATCGAGGATGTTGTTGAGAATAGCGGGATTAAGACCGCCATGCTGAATGTCTCCTTCGCGTGCCACATGCCCGATTGCCTTGAGATGCCGTATAAGCCCGTCATCCGTGGCGCGCATTTCGACCCTGTGGATGGTCTGCCAACTTATCGCATGGGTGGTAACTCCTGCCTCTCTGGTGACTACGTGGGCAGTTGGTCTTTTGACGAACCACTCAAGGTGGGTGACAATATCATCTTCGAGGACATGATTCACTATACTACTGTGAAGACAACCATGTTCAATGGCGTCACTCATCCCTCCATCGCCATCTTCGACCCCGATCATGGCGGTTTGCGCATTGTCCGCACATTCGCTTATGAGGATTATCGCCTCCGAATGGGATAGAGGAGGCCTCGAAGAGTCACAGACTTAAGCAATAAAGAAAGGGTGGGGTGGAGTGCCATATGTCGCACTTCACCCCGCCCTTTTCTCAAAAAAAACGAAACAAACTATTTATAGAATCTGAAGCTTCACACCTATATCTAAATGAAACACGTCTCTGAACTTGATGTATTTGTTGCCAAATCCACTCAAGACGTATGAGTCGTTGGTCGAGAAGTCATAGAACACTCCCACTGCGCGCCACATCTTGCGCCTGTCGCGACTGATGTTCAGCGTCCATTGCTGGCCAAAACCCACTATAAAGTGGAACTTGGTCGAGAAGAAGTAATACCCGTCAGGATAACGATCCGGGTTGCGCTTCCAAAACTCATGACCAATTATGGCGTTAACGCCCACCGATGCTCTCAACGGACTGAAATCCACAGGCGAGTGGCCAATGGGTATGCTCCATGGCACAATGTTCTCGCGGAGTGTGAATGTCAGTTTAGCCCTGTTGCTCTCAAATCGTGGCACAAAGCCCACCATTATGTCAGTCTCCCACCTCTCGTTTTTGCCATAGTCCCAACCTGCCGCAGCCGACAGCATGCCAATGCTTCCCGCGAACTGGATCTTTGTGTAGTGCGGGGCAATCTTGGCGTGCCTCTCGATGTAGCGCTCCAAGCGGACGTCATAGGCTGTCATTCCCTCGGGAATTGAATCTATTCTGGTTGTCTCTTCCGCCCTGACAGTCGTAACGGGTGCAATCACCGCGGCAACCACCATCGCGAACTCAAAAAGTAACAGTCTCATATTCATATCCGTTCTCTTTGATGTCGAAAATCAGGTATGCGCGGTCGGCTGCGCATGTCGTCGTGTGATATATCACGCCATCGTCAAACAGGTCGTCGTGAGTCAAGCGATGTATGTGGCCCGAGAGGCAGAACATAAGCCCCGGCAACCGCTTCTCAACCTCGTGGCAGTAACGCGCCATGTTGTTGTTGTACTCATCGTCATATGGGCGGCAGTGCTGAAGGATTATGGATCTTGTGCAATCTTTCGGGAAGTTGTCTATCTGGCTGTAAATAAACTCCATGTCAGGCACCGGGTTGGAGTAGTCAAACTCAAGGGCGTTTGAGTTCAGGCAGACAAAGCGGATGTCTCCTGCCGTGAATGCGAAGTTCATATCGCCCCACACGCGCCCGAATGTCTGTTTCCCTGTGGCAAGGCAGTCGTGATTGCCTATCACCGCCACGTATGGCGCGTCCAGCCCCTGCAATATGTCCCGCTGCCACAAAAATTCGTTGTTCACTCCGAAGTCTGTCAAGTCGCCGGCATGAACCACAAAGTCGATGTCGCTCCTGCTATTGATGTCAGCCACGAGATCCTCCGTCTCGTCATACCACCTCTGGGTGTCTGAAATCAGTGCGAAGCGGAATGTCTTGCGCCCCTCTGTGATTGATTCAATGCGAGCTATGTTCTTGGCGTTGACGCCCGTCTCTCCACTTATGTCCACACAATAGGGGTGGTAGTCAAACCATTCACAAGCGGAAAGAAGAATCGGGGTGAGCGCTGACAATATCAGCGCACGCCCCCATCTTCTTCTGGTTTTCATCTGTTGTCTTTGTGTCTGAATTGTATCGCGAATATAACAAGAGTGATATATAGGCAGTTGTGCCATTTCGGCACAATGCTGTGCCAAATGAGGGCGAAAAGGGATAATCTGACCGTTCTCGCCTGAGTATATTGTTCTCAGCCCACAACCTTGTGGCTGTTTTTTCTGTCAACAGATAGCCAATTTATGAAGATGTTCTTTGCTATTATCCGCATGCTTTTCAGGAAATTAAGAGAAAATATCAACATTGTTTGCGTATTTAAAATCTATTCTTAACTTCGTTACGAAGTCGCCATTAGCGGTGTCGGGCATCTTCGTCGCAAAGCGGATGATGTGTTGTGGCATTATGCTCTAAGGAAAATTGCTCTAAGGGAAATTGATCGGCAATTGAATCCGACACTTATTTTAATCTATGGGCCTGTTGTTCCGATTACAGGTGTTACAGCGCCTGTGCGTTTTATTAAAGATTACATAACCAAAAAATTCCGAAAATATGGAGAAAAATAAATTATGGCCTGCTGATGTTGAACTCTTTGAGTCTATGAAGAATCATTATGTCTCTGAGAACGAACGTTATTTCTTCGAGACTATGAAAGATAGGGAGGAGAATCTGTTCACGTGCGCCGGCGAACTTTTCATGTTTGAGACTGACACTGAGGACTTGCTCTATTTTGTGCGTTATGACTTCGACGAGTTTGTCGTTGGACATGGTGTGGAAGGCAGTTATGACCCCGAGCATCACGTCCAATGCCTTGCGGATGCGCTCAAGGCGAACTTGAAGGAACTTGGCTATCTCGACCGTGACATCACTTTTCTTGAGTGGTTGCGCGAAAGGGATTATAAATGTATTCGCTATAACCACAATTACGACGATCTTTAATGGGAGCAGGAAGGATGTGAGACTCAGACCGTGATTATTCATCTAATAGCGTAGCAATTAGCAATCTTCGTCTAAGTATCTCAACACTGTATTAACAACCGAGGGTGCGGAATCCAATGGACTCCGCACCCTCTTTCTCTATATCATAGCCTGATGCGCGATTAGGTTTTCGCACTCAGTTAGCTGTTCTGTATTTCGTGAATCACCTCGTCGAGGTTAGGAATCTCGCCCCAGACCATAAGGTCCATTTTCAGGTTCTCCCTCTTGCCTGCCGCATCCTCGTATGGCTGCTCATACTCCACTCGCAGCATTCTGAACCCGTTGTGCTCGTAGAAGGCTATGCGGCGGCGAGCCTCTTCTGTGTCGGGTGGCTCGACCTCTAAGATTATCGGGTCTCCTTGACCTTTGAGTATTGTCAGCACGTCCGACGCTATGCCGTGCGCGCGCATCTTCGGCTCTATGGCCAAGTGCTCTATGTAGCGTACGCCGGCGAAATGCCACGTGTTGGCCAATCCGCACAAGCGGCCGTCATGCAATATGGCGTGGGGGTGGAAATGAGGTTCTGTGTCTGTCAGGCGGCGCTCCTCCTCGGCCGATCGACGCTCGTCGGCGGGAAAGGCCTCTAAGTATAGGCGCTCGCAGTCGCGGTAATGGATGTCTGATGTGTCCATTATTCGCTCAAGGCGTGTCTTCACGGCTTTTTCTCTTTCTTCGTTTCTGTTCTTCTTCCCCAAAGTTATGCCTTTTCCGCCTATATTTGCTATTGGTTCACTCTTAAAATATACAAACCATGCGTATATTCCGTTTCGCTATTGCAAAAGTCGTTTCTCTCTTCGCCATCACTTTGTTGTCCTCGGGCAACCTGTTGGCGCAGGTTGGTGAGTTGCCTCGCTCTTCTCCCGAGGCGCAAGGTGTGCAATCGTCTCATGTGGCGGCGTTTATCGATTCCGTCATGGCTATTCATGAAGCGGAGATTCATCATATTGTTCTCCTTCGCCATGGCTCTGTGATTGCCGATTTCCACCCGTCTCCCTTTCTGCCAGCTGACGGTCACACGCTTTTCTCATGCTCCAAGACGTTTGCCGCAGCCGCTGTCGGCATTGCCGAGGGTGAGGGACTGCTCAGCGTCTCAGACCCGGTGATCTCTTTCTTCCCCAATGAGTTGCCAGATAGTGTGTCGCCTTGGCTTGCAAGTCTCACAGTGCGTGACCTGCTCACCATGCAGTCTGGCATTGTTCCGACTGATAGTGTCCGTCAGAACTCCACCCGTTGGGTGCGCGATCTGTTAGCTCTGCCTGTCACTGCCAAGCCTGGTGAACGCTTCGCCTATGACTCCATGTGCACCTATCTGCTCTCAGCCATTGTGGGGCGTGTCTCCGGTGCCTCTCTGCTTGAATATCTCCGCCCTCGTCTCTTTGAACCGCTTGGCATCTCTGAACTTAATTGGGAGACAAGCCCCGAGGGCGAATCGTGTGGCGGCTGGGGATTATATCTTCAGGCGGAGAGCATGGCCAAGTTCGGTCAATGCCTCCTGCAAAAAGGTCGTTACGCAGGCCGTCAGCTCATCCCTGCCCAATGGGTGGGCGACATGATGACTGTACACGTGCAGGAATGCGGGTATGGCTATCAGATGTGGGCGTGCGCTCAGCCTGGCTCCATGAGGGCAGACGGTGCCTATGGGCAATTCATCATAGTGATGCCCCAAGAGGATATGGTGTGCGTCATCACTCAATGTATCACTGCTGCCGCTCCTGGCAATCGTGAACAGGCTTTTCTCTTCAACCTCGTATGTCATTCCCTCTCCTCCACGCCTCTGCCTGAGTCTCACGATTCCAAAGCCTTGCAGCGCAAGTTGGCTAAATATTCGCATCCGACACCACAAGGCGAGTCCACAAGCCGCAGGCTGAAGAAAGGTCAAGCCTTGACCGTAACTCTCGCCCCCAACCGCATGGGTTGGAAGTCCCTCTCAATCTCGCAGTCCGCCAAGAAGTTGACCATGACTGTTACCGACTCACTTGACCGACAAGTGCCAATACCTTGCGCCCACTCCTCTTGGGCAATGTCTCAAGTCCCGACCACTTTCCCTCCTCATCCGCGCGGCTCGACGCTCAACTCGTTCTCTGGCTTCGATAAGCCTTTCAAGGTCGCTGCTTCCTATGGCTGGCTCTCATATGATGAGCTTGATGTTCGTCTTCTCTTCACCAACTGGATTTCAGGTATTGACATGAAAATCCGTCTCTTGGAAAATGGCGAGGCCTCTGTCACGGTCATGAGGAACTTCGACAAGTCTTCGTTTAACGTTACCGCCTCATGGCTCTGACAACCTGCTCTGCTATGGCTCTCTGACCATCTATGGTCGGATGCCCCCAGTGCTTGGCAATGTCATAGAGGACAATGTATTCCACTCCACGGCGGTCGGCTATGGCCTGCATGCTTTCGCTTATCTCATGGCGAAGCTCGCTGTTTATTATCACGAATATCTTGGCCTCGGGCTGGCAGCTCTGCAATCCTGCTATGAGTCTCTCCATTGCGGGACGGAATGTGTATAGGCTGTCGCGGCCGAATGTCATCTCGGGGTCGTAGGTCCCCGCCGGGGCTTTGGACCAGCTGTCGTTGGTGCCGCCAAACACGAGTATGTAGTCCGACTTGGCGAGGTTGCTCATGCGCGTTATGAATGCGCGGTCCGAGTAGTCGTCGCTCACGCCATCCTTGTCATCGTCATAGCCGTGATACCCTACGGTAGAGCCTGAGAATGAGTTGTTTTGAGTTAGCTTCAATCCTAATGTGTCCGACAGTATGCTCCACCACATTTGGCTCTCTTGGCATACGTCCGTGCCGCCGCGACGCACTTGGGCCGCGTCATACCACACGTAATTGGTGTCCGGGTTCACAGCCCCTGTAAAGGTTGAGTACGAGTCGCCCAGCACGCAAAAGGTCTTGCCTGCGAAGGGGTCTGTCTTGCCCTCTTTGCCTCCCGTGCATGCCGTCATCGCCAAAGCCACGGCGGCTATAATCGCAAATTCTGTCTTCATCGCTTTAGTATCTTTTATCGGAAACTTAGTGTTCTCAAAAACGCTAAAGTATGAAATGAAACATGATTTTAATAACCTCGGGTGAGAAAAATTCGTTACATTTACAACGATATAGAATAGTAGAATTTTATGGCTAAAAGGAAGCAGTCTGATGAGCAGCATGACAATGCTCTGAAAGATAGGATTTTGAAGTTTTTTCAGGACAATATGTCCAATGCCTGGAACTATAAGGATGTAACCGAGGGCATTGGCTACAAGAGCAAGAAGGACCGCGAGGAGGTTCAAGATATGCTATATAAACTCGCGGAGACTGGTGTTCTCTGCGAGACGGCTCAGCCTGGCAAGTTCGCCATGCCCGGTGGCGGCTCAGGCTCAGATTCCGTGTCCGGCACGGTGGACATGACGTCGTCCGGCTCGGCCTATGTGGTGCCTGATGACAAGGAGGCTGAACCTCAGGATATTTTCATTGACCGCAGTAATGTGGGCTCGGCCATGCATGGCGACAAGGTCATTGCGCAAGTCTTCAAGCGCAAGGCAGGCCGCCAACCCGAGGGCAAGATTGTTGAGGTGACTGAGCGCAAGCGCGAGACGTTTGTCGGCATCCTCGATGTGACTGACAAGGCTGCTTTCTTGGTCTGCAACCCGCGTCAGACAGGTGGACACGACATCTACATCCCGCTCGATAAGCTCGGTGGCGCCGAAAATCATCAAAAGGCTATAGCCAAGGTGACCAAATGGCCCGAGGGCGGCAAGAACCCCGAGGGCGAGATTGTTGCGGTGCTTGGCAACATTGGCGACAACCAGACTGAGATGCACGCCATCTTGGCTGAGTATGGTCTCCCTTACTCTTACCCGGATGACGTCGCAGCCGAGGCCGAGAAGATTAACCCGGGCATTACGGACGAGGAGGTCGCCAAGCGCATTGACATGCGAAAGGTCACGACTTTCACTATTGACCCTAAGGATGCCAAGGACTTCGATGACGCTCTCTCAATCCGTCAACTTGAGAATGGTAACTGGGAGGTCGGTGTGCACATTGCCGATGTCACTCACTATGTCACCCCGGGCACAATCATTGATGACGAGGGATATAACCGCGCTACGTCGGTCTATCTTGTCGACCGCGTCGTGCCAATGCTCCCAGAGCGACTCTCTAATTTCCTCTGCTCACTCCGCCCGGACGAGGAGAAGCTCACTTTCTCTGTCTTGGCTGAGCTGAATGACAATGCCGATGTTCTTAGCACCAAGATTGCTAAGACAGTCATTAAGAGCGACCGCCGTTTCACCTACGAGGAGGCTCAGGCCATCATCGAGGGTGTTAACCCGGGCGATGACCCTAAGGATTTCAAGGTCGAGGTGCTCAAACTCAATGAACTGGCCCAGAAGATGCGTAAGCGCCGCTTTGAGGCTGGTGCCATAAGCTTTGATCGTGTTGAGCCGCGCTTCGAGATTGATGAGAACGGCAAGCCCCTCTCTGTCTATTTCAAGCAGGCCAAGGAGAGTAATATGCTGGTGGAGGAGTTTATGCTTCTCGCCAACCGCCGTGTGGCTGAGTTCGTCGGCAAGGATGAGTTCAACACGACTGGCCGCAAGCGCACGCCCAAGACTTTCGTATATCGCATCCACGATCAGCCGTCTGAGGAACGCTATGCCAAGTTCGCCTCTTTCATTCGCCGCTTCGGCTATGAGGCCATGCCACAGAAAGAGGAGCAGATCAACAATGCCGTAAACCGCGTCCTCGCTGAGTGCCGTGGCAAGGGTGAGCAGAACATGGTCGAGGTACTCGCTCTTCGCACCATGGCCAAGGCTAAGTACTCCACCGACAATGTGGGTCACTATGGTCTCGCTTTCCCGTTCTATACTCATTTCACCAGCCCAATCCGTCGTTACCCGGACATGATGGTGCATCGTCTCCTCTTCTCTTATCTCAATGGTGGCAAGAGCGCCAACAAGGAGAAGTATGAGGAGATGTGCGAACACTGTTCCGCTCAGGAGGTTATGGCTGCCGAGGCTGAACGCGACTCTATCAAATACAAGCAGTGCGAGTTCCTCATTGAGCGTCTTGGCGAGGAGTTTGACGCTCACATATCCGGTGTGACCGAGTGGGGCATCTATGCCGAGATTGATGAGAATCTGTGCGAGGGCATGATCAGCCTGCGCGACATGGATGACGACCACTATATCTTCGATGAGGAGAACTATTGCGTGGTAGGTCGTAACACGGGCAAACGTTTCCAACTTGGCGACAAGATTCGTGTGCGCATAGCCAATGCCAACCTTGAGAAGAAGCAGGTCGACATGGCCATCGCCGGCTCTCCTCTCACCGACATTGAGAAGCAAAACCAGAAGGTTCTCGCGGCTGGCGGCTCTATCCTTGAGCAACAGCGCAAACTCGCTCTCGCTGGCGCAAGCGCAGGCCTTGGCGGCAAAAAGGCCAGGATGGGCTTGGGCGGCGGCAAAGGCAAGTCCGGCCATGGCCGAGGTCGAAAAGACTCGGGTGGCATCCCTCCCAAGAGTGTCCTCGACAAACGCAAGAACCATAAGGACGGCAAAAAGAAGGACAAGAAGAAAAAGAAGAAGAAGTAATCTGTCGCCCTTCTGAGATAAATAATCCGCCCCGTCAAGCATTACATCTTATGCTTGGCGGGGCGGATTATTTTCTGCCTTGTCTGCTAATTACATAGCGTTTATCTGAAGATGTCGTACTCCTCCTCAACGCAATCGGCTTGAATGTCGCCCGCATCTATGATTGAGTGGAAGAGGAAAGCCGCATCGTGTGGCTCGTTTTTGCGGTCCTGGAGTTTTTGCACCTTGTCAGGGTATCGTTCCGCCCATAGGTCTGAGTACCATATCCAGCATGCCGGGTTGCGCAACGCCGGATGGTCGCTGGCGTGCAACCATCGTCCGTCCTCGCCCAGATTCTCGCCATGGTCTGACAGATATAATATTATGGCGTTGCGCTGGCGTACTCTGTTTATCACCTCGTGCCAAAAGTGATCAGAGAATAGTATGGTGTTGTCATACGAGTTGATCATCTGTTCCCGAGTGTTAGAACAGGTGACTTTACTGTCCGTCGTTGGCTTCCATCTCTCATACTCTTTTGTGAAGTGGCCATTGTAATACCAGTGTGAGCCTATTGTGTGGAGCACTATAAGTTTGCGATTGTAGTCTCCCGCACTCTGCGTCAGCACGTTTTCAATGTGCGGCAGTATATCGTCGTCAAGCCATTCGGTAGTGACATAGACAGATTTGCCGCCGTTTATCCATATTGTCGTGTCGGCTTCGGCCATGAAATATTCATACGTCCCTACTTTCTCCTGGTTGGCTACCCATGTCGTGGCATACCCTCCACGCTTGAAAATGTCAATGAATGACCTCTCTTGATACATGAGGTCGATTCTTGCCGAGTCTGCTCGCGTCAACATGTAGGGTACGCACAAATGTGTGCAACCAAACTGTGTGTGGACGAAAGGAAGTGAGGCTACATTTCTCTCCTGCTGGAGCAGAGGCGTCGTCTCCCTCTCATATCCGTTTATACTGAGGTTTTTGGCCCTGGCAGTCTCGCCAATTATCATGATGACGGTCATGCTGTCAGCCTCGCACGCCACTTGTCCGTCAAACTCAGGACGCTCTTTTGCTAAGTTTTTTCTACTGTTGCTTTGGTCCCATATAGCTTTGAACAAAGAAAATGGTATTCTGTTGCTGATTGGAAGCCCCAAGCGAGGTGTCGAGAATAAGCCAGCTAACAGTATGACTCCAATCATAGGTGCAATAATATAGTGCGGTTTGCCAAACCTTATCTTTTTGAATCTGAACCACGCTAAAGCGATTGACGCCGCGAGAGCAGCTATCGTTATGACTACAAGTAGCGGAGCTACAACCTCCATACAAGTGCGGACGTCATTGACAAGCGCAAGCTCCAAGGTCTCAGCCGTCACTTGCACCTTTGCTGTCGCCCTGTAATATGCCATGATTACGCTCAGAGTTGTCAGCAATGGGAACAGGGTGGCGAACACATATCTGTTGGACATTATAATCAGCATGAGGCAGAATGTGGCAAGAACTACCACACCCCATTGCAGTGCTAGTATGCAAAAACTTGAAAGGCTGTTGAAGTCGAGGTCGTAAAAGTCGGTGATTGTGAAGCATGCTCCGTAGAGGAGCGCCATTAGGAAGGTGAATAGATAAGCCTTGGCTGTCTGTGAATTATATATATCAGCCATTTTTTTAAACAACATGATTTACGTTTGTAACTTTATTGTAAGGTCCAGTGTTATGCAAGTCGAGCGGGCGAATTTAGCACAATTCCGCCGCCCGATGCTTTCCACCCCGCCTTTTTTGCACTTAATGCGGCAAGTTGCCCACAAAAGTCAACAAACATAATTATCTTTGCGTAGTTTATCTACGAACATAATAACAAACAGATAACAATGAAGAGAATCGTCCTTATCCGCCACGGCCAGAGCGCGTGGAACCTCGAGAACCGCTTCACCGGCTGGACCAATGTCGACCTCACCGAGGCTGGCATCGCAGAGGCCGTCAAGGCTGGCAAGACCCTCAAAGAACAGGGCTTCACTTTCGACATCGCCTACACCTCTTTCCTCAAGCGTGCCGTCAAGACCCTCAATAACGTCCTCGACCAGATGGATCTCGACTGGATCCCCGTCCAGAAGAGCTGGCGCCTCAACGAGAAGCACTACGGCGACCTCCAGGGCCTCAACAAGGCTGAGACCGCTAAGCAGTATGGCGACGAGCAGGTTAAGATCTGGCGTCGTAGCTATGACGTGGCTCCCAACCCAATCCCTGACACCGACGATCGCAGCGCCACCAAGGATCCCCGCTACGCAAGCTATGTCCCCGACTGCGAGATCCCTCGCACCGAGAGCCTCAAGGACTGCATCGAGCGTGCACTCCCTTACTGGAAGAGCGAGATTTTCCCCATGCTCAAGAAGGTCGACAACATTGTTGTCGTAGCTCATGGCAACTCTCTCCGTGGCATCATCAAGTTCCTCAAGGGCATCTCTGACCAGGATATCATCTCCCTCAACCTTCCCACCGCTGTTCCTTACTGCTTCGAGTTCGATGAGAACACCTTCAAGCTCACTAAGGATTACTTCGTTGGCGACCCCGAGGAGATCAAGAAGCTCCAGGAGGCTGTTGCTAACCAGGGCAAGGCTAAGTAAATGAGGCAATCAGACTAACTGAGAGTCTCACGACTTTTAGAGAGTTTTTGATTAAACCATTCAGTCCGATGGCAAAACTGCCATCGGACTTTTTTTATCGCTAAATCATCATTTCACCCCACCTATACATCTTCTCTCAAATCTTGTCAATGTTACATATAACTATTGTGTCAATTAATATTTTTTAGTACATTCGCTGACGTCAAGAAGATGGCAGCTTTATAAAAACGGCTGCATCGATGACTTGTATAAGACTTAATCAAAAACCTTCTAAAACATCTCAGGCCATGATTGAAATCTTCAAAAAGTGTGTTACTACCGACTTCGCTAACTTCAGCGGCCGTGCCCGCAGGCGCGAGTATTGGCTGTTCTGTTTGGTGACGGCCATCATTGGCGTAATTTTTTGTATCCTCTCGGAGGTTTCCGTTGCTTCAGGTTCGGGAGTTTTCTACGGAATCGTCAATTTTCTGATAATTGTTGTTAACCTCGCCCTTGTTATTCCTTCACTTGCGGTCCAATGCCGTCGTCTTCATGACACAGGCAGGAGTGGATTGTGGATTCTTCTCATATTCGTCCCCATTATTGGTCAGATAGTGCTTTTGGTTTTCTCTCTCCTCGATGGTGACCATGGTGACAACAAGTATGGCGCCGACCCCAAGATGTAGACCAATCCTCCCTCAGGAATAATTAGTCAATAACACGCCTGCCAATTACTGGTAGCCGATAATACAAGCTCCGCCCGAAGACTGCGTCACAGTCCTCGGGCGGAGTCTTTTTTTTGTTCCGTTGCGGCAACTAATCATGTGTGGCATAAGTCATCGGTCTGTAATAATGGTTATATAGCTCATTCATCGTGCGCCATGATGAATAGGCTGAAAATGTTGCAATAGGCTTATCAGTTTATCAGGTTTTCCCTTTGGACTTGTAATATAACTTATCTTTAAAACCGATATTTGTTATATTTATATCGCATTAATCGAATAACATTTTCGTCCTATGACACTTCAACAAATGGAATATATAGTGGCGGTTGACAAATATCGCCACTTTGTAAAGGCTGCCGAGGCGTGCAATGTCACGCAGTCGACTCTCTCTTCTCTCATTCAAAAACTTGAGTATGAACTTGACGTGACTATTTTTGATCGCAGCAGTCACCCTGTCAAACCAACGGCTATTGGCGAGGAGATTATAAATCAGGCCAAGCGCTTGCTTTTCAATGCTGCGCAAGTGAGGGAGCTTGTCGCCGTGCGCAAGGGTGAGGCGGTTGGCAAGGTCTCGCTCGGGGTCATCTCCACCGTGGCTCCCTATCTCTTGCCAAAGATGTTTAAATATCTGTCCGTTAATTACCCCGACATTCAATTGCAGGTGAATGAGTCGCGTGTCTCGTCCCTTATCTCACAGCTTGAGTGTGGTGAGATCGATGTCGCTTTGTTGGCCACGCCTGTGTCTAATAGTGAGTTGCTTGAAATCCCTCTCTATCATGAACGCTTGTTTGCCTATGTCTCGCCCGATGCGACCATTTATAATGAAAAGGAGTTGGTGACTGGCCGTCTTCCTGTTCGTGATGTATGGGTGCTTCGCGAGGGCTATTGCCCCAATCGCGGCATCTTTCCTTTTTGCAATGGCGGCTCCAGCCATTTGGCCATTTATGAGGCCGGCAGTGTAGAGACGCTCATCAAGATAGTTGACGAAAACGGTGGCTATGCTATAATCCCCGAGTTGCATGTCCCTCTTCTTTCCGAAAGTCAGCAAGCTAATGTCCGCACTCTTGTCAACCCGGAGCCGATGCGTGAGATCGCGTTTGTCGTGCATCGTAATTTCGTGCGTGAGCGTCTCTTGAATATTTTGGCTGAATCTGTTAAGTCAATCATCCCGCAATCAATGGTCAATCAGAAGATTAGCAAGTTTCCTATAACACTCTGATTGATATAAGCGATTTGCCTATCTGTTTTATCGTTTGCGTCCATATTGCCGATTGAGTAATTATGCACTCGCAAAAGCTAAAACAAAGAACTAATGGCAAATAAGCAATTCTATCGTTTTGCCCCTCAAAAGGGGTATCCTCTGTACTGGATTCTCTTGGCGTATTTTGTAGCCGGTTATTTCTATCCTGTAGTCGGATTTGTCGCCTTGATATGCATGGTCGCCCCTGTGGCCATTGCCATATATAAAGGGCGATGGTGGTGCGGCAACGCATGTCCAAGAGGTAACGCGTTCGACAGGCTGTTGGCTAAATATTCCCCTCACCGCCCAATCCCTAAATTTGTCAGGTCGTTCGGTTTCCGTCTCTTCATGGTCTTGTTCATCTTCTCTGTGTTCGCGGTGCAGATGTATTTTGCATGGGGCGACGTTAACGCCATGGGCAAGGTGTTTTGGTTTGTTATTCTTGTGACGACAATCGTGGGTGTGGTCCTCTCTTTTGTCTACGCTCCCAGGACTTGGTGTTCGTTCTGCCCCATGGGCACGCTTTCTGCATGGCTCTCTCCGCGCAATTCTCCGCTTCCCAAAGGGTTCACAAAAATTCATGTGGCGGACACCTGCCAAATGAAGTGCAAGAGTTGCTCCCGTGTTTGCCCCATGCAACTCACCCCCTATGATAGCCGCGGCGACGAGACAGGATACTTGCATCCGGACTGCCTCAAATGTGGCCGATGTGTCACGGCCTGCCCCTCAAAGATTATGGAACTTAAAAAATAAGATAGTATGGAAACAATCAGCACTTATCTCCCTTATCTCAGGAGTTTCGGTTACACAGGCGATCAGCCCGCGGTCATTGATTTCTACGCCACTTGGTGCGGCCCCTGCCATTCGCTCATGCCTCTTTTAGGTCGGGTGGCGGAATCTTATGAAGGGCGGTTGAAGGTCATCAGGGTGGATGTGGACAAGTACGGCGAGTTTGCGCAAGTCGCCAATATCTACTCAGTCCCCACTCTTTTCTTCGTTGACAAAAACGGAAATATAGAGAGAACCATTGGCTTGAAGCCCTATCAGTATCTTTGCGCCAAAGCCGAAGAGCTTGTAAAAGTATAACGCTTTCTGTGCGGCCTTCCCTCAAGCGCAACTTGATGCCGCACAGTTTATGATCGGCACTAATTATCCTGCACCAAACTCCCCCTTTAGGCTTCGCACCTAAGAATTCCTCAACACACATCTAACAAACAAAGTCGGGACCGGCATTTTTCTGATGCCGGTCCCGACTTTGTGTCTCTTTCGGTCTGCCCGATGGGCTTTTACACCTTACGCCTTCTTGTAGATGAGCAGGGCAGAGTATGTGTTGACGCCGAGAGCTGAGTGCCCCTCATATTTGATGTCTATGACATCCTCGGGCGAGATACCCTCGTTCTTGATGAAGTCGTTGAGCTGAACGTCGATGGTCAAATCGAAATCGTCAGTGCCCGTGTACTGGAAATGCTTTGTCACTATTTTAGCCATGACTACCTTTCTATTTGGCGTGGGTGGTGGAGATGCCACGGCTCGCGCCCTGTTTTTTATGAGATCGTGAAGTATTTTGTCCCTGTCCGGTCGAGGTTTGCCCCCTGACGTACACGAACCTCGCAAAGTTAGTAATTTTAGCGAGAAGAGCAAACCAAGCCATTCCCATTAACAAAAGTTGAGAGGTGGCTCAGCCTATGATGCGAGTCACTATGTCAACGAGCATGTCGCGGTTCGTCGTGTCCGGCCAGTTGAATCCCTTCGACCGCATGTCATACTCAGCCAAAAGGGTTGTTATGCGCATGCAGTCAGTAGCCGTATAGAGGCGCGACGCCGGCTCGAAGTTCCTTTGCACCATGAAGGCGCTGCGCTCGCCCACTGCCATGGCGGCTTTCACGGCCTCGTCAGTGTTCTTCTTCACGCTCTTGGTGAAGCAGTAGGTGAAGAGGTGGTCGAATCCGTTGTACAGCGCTGCTATGATGGCCTGCACAGGGTAGGCTTTCTCGTTCTGACCCATGGCTTTGACTATGGTCAGGGCCTTGGCCTTGTCTTTGCGGAACAATGCGTCGCGCAGCTCAAAGGCGTTATACTCTTTGCTTATGCCCACGTGGGTGGACACCATGTCCACCGTGATGGACTTGAGCCCAGGCCCAACGGCGGCCCTCACTTTCTCTATCGCCTTGGCCGCGTCTGTCATGCTTGTGCCGACGTGGTCTGCTAGAAGGTCAGCCGCCTTGTCCTCAATGGCAAAGCCGTGTTTGTTGGCGAACTGGCTTATCCAAGCCGGCATCTGGTTGTCATAGAGCTTTTTCGTCTCCATGATGACGCCGCCTGCCTTCTCAATGGCTTTGTACAGCTTCAACCGCTTGTCCAATGCCTTGTATTTGTGGCAGAGGACAAGGATGGTTGATGGAAGGCAATGACTCACATAGCCCTCCAACTCGCCAATCTGGGCTGTAGACTGAGCCTCGCGCACAATCACCACCCTGCGCTCGGCAAAGGTGGGGTACTGATCGCACTCCAACCCTATCTTGCGCCCGTTGGTGTCGCGCCCGTAGACTATGGTCTGGTTGAAGGTCTTGTCGGCCTCGGGCATGGCGTTTTGCTCAATATAGTCCGAGATGACGTCAATGGGGTAGGGCTCCTCGCCCATCAGCAGATAGACCGGCCGGTAGGTGCCAGCCCGCAGCTCTTTGAGTATGTCGTCTTGGGTAAGGGTCGCCATCAGAATTTCAGATGCTTGACAGAGTTGCCCTCTCTCTCTATTTCCAAAAGGGCCGATATGCCTATCTCCAAATGAGGACGCACGAACTGGGAGGTCACTTTCTTGTCACTCGCCGTGGTCTTGACTCCCTCGGGAATCATGGGCTGGTCAGACACGAGGAGCAATGCGCCCGTGGGAATCTCATTGTGGAAGCCCACGGTGAAGAGCGTGGCGGTCTCCATGTCCACCGCCATGCATCTCATTGTCTCTATCTTGCGCTTGAAGTTGTCATCATGCTCCCACACGCGGCGGTTGGTGGTGTAGACGGTGCCTGTCCAATAGTCGTAGCCTTTGTCGCGTATGGCGCCCGAGACTGCGCGCTGCAATGAGAAGGCCGGGAGCGCAGGCACCTCGGCGGGCATATAGTCATTGCTGGTTCCCTCGCCCCTGATGGCGGCTATCGGGAGAATGAAGTCGCCTATCTCGTTTTTCTTCTTCGTTCCGCCACATTTGCCGAGGAAAAGCACGGCGCGCGGGTGGATGGCAGCCAAGAGGTCCATGATGGTTGCCGCGTTGGGACTGCCCATGCCGAAGTTGATTATGGCCACGTCTTTGGTCATCGCGTTGGGCATGTTGCCGCCCTTGACCTCTACTCCGAACATGTCAGCGAACATTTGGACGTAGTTCATGAAGTTGGTCAGTAATATGTAGCGAGGGAATTCGCTCAACTCGCGGCCTGTATAACGTGGCAGCCAGTTTTCTACGATTTCTTCTTTGGTCTTCATTTTCTTAGTCTGATCTGTGATTAATATATAGTTATTTTTCGTTGATTATCTTTTTGTTGGCCGGCCTCCTATTCCCTGAACATGTTGAAGTTGGAGAATCGGTTGCCGTCTTTGATGTCGGGGTCGTCCTTCTTGCTTTTTTTTATTAGTGGAAGTGGCAGCAGATTGAGGTCTGTCGTATCTGTGAAATAGTCCAACCCGTCAGCCTCTTTCTCCTCTCCCATCTCTATTTTTCCTCCCGATATCTCTTTGAATCGGTAGTGGAATGAGTTGACAATCTGATGAATGACGCTGGCGTCACTCGTCGCAGTCACTCGCTCGCAGTCTGGCCCGGCAAAGTCGTCCAAGCTGAGCACTTTAGCCATGGGCATGACAAAGTAGCCCGTGCGGCTGATGTGTTTGTGGTCCACGTTGGCTAAGATCTGTTTGTACAGCTCAAGCTGGATGGCCACGTTGTCGTGTAGCATACGGCGATATGGCTTTAAGCTCCTCGCCCACTTGAAGTCAAGCACCACGGTCGAGCCGTCCCTCGTGTCGCGCAACACCATGTCCACTGTGCCGCAGATGTCGCTCTCGTCACTCTCCTCGTCAAGGAGGGCGAGGCTGGTCTCCACTGGTCGCTCACACGCCGTCACCACCAAGTGGTTGGCCCTTATTATATTGGCCAAGTTGGCGATGCTTTTCTCTAATTGCTCTTCCAACAATTTGACCTCTAATCGGTTGTCCGATCTGTTGAGCGATGCGCCATGCTCTTCGAGTGTTATGGGGAACAGCTCCTTGAACTCTTTTCGCATCCTCTCCTCAATCTGGTCCGCCGTGGTCTCCTCGTCTCCATCGCGAGGCTCGCACAGCTTGGCTATCACGGCGTGAGCCACGTTACCCTTGGCTATGTGCTCATTGGGCAACTCGGCAGGTCCCGACGGGCGTATGCCAGCCATTGTCTGCATCACGTAGTCCAATGGGTGGAATATGATGTCGCTAAGTGACGTGTAACTCAGTTTGTCGGGCCATTTGATCACAGCTTTGGGGTCTTTTAGCTCTACGTAATAGCCTCCGCCCGAGTTGTCGATGGGCAAGACTTTGCTCGTGAGTTCAGGCTCTGTCTTGGGATTTGACGTCACGTCGGCCATGTCCATGCCACTCTGTTTGGCCATCTGCTCCAAGTGCAGCATGATGGGGTGGGGTGGCACCGGCGTGCTGCCTATTCTGTCATAGGTCACGAACACAACCTCTTCGCTCAGCTTCAACGGCATGGTCATGCAGTCGAAGTTATATCGTGTCTCCAATTCAGGTTCCCAAAAGGTCATATCACAAGCCAAGGCCTGGCGCTCAGATGGCATCAGGAATTGGCAATCCTGTTTTGCCTGTATCTCGCCCACAGCGTCGAGCCATATGGTCTTCATTGAGTGGGCGATCATCTTGACTGGGTCGTTGATGAGGGTCGTGCTGTCCTTGAATGCCGGATATTGGGTCTGTGTCTCTGGCGCAAGGAGTGATGAGGTCCAGGAGTCGACTTTGCTCCACTCTATGCTCTCGTCGGTCTCTGTGGCTATGGCTGTCAAGATGGTGGCCGCCATGTCAGTGAGTGTGTTCCAAGGCAATGAGCGGAGTGCCGGGTTCGGTCCGTTTAGTGCCTTTAAGGCGATGTCGGCGACACTTCTCACTATTGAGGATAGTCGCTCAGCGTCAACTCTCTTCGGGTCGGCGTCGGTTTCTGACCTTCGCACTGATGGCAGGAATCTCTCCACGTCGGCCATTCGCTTGTCGCGCTCTTTCTCAGCTTGCCGCGGGTCGATATCTGTGTCTCCAGATGCCTCTTCGCTCTCAAAGCCGGTCCCGATGTAGTCGTTTATCACTTTTTCGCACTCGGCGTTGCGATATCCCCCGGTCTTGGCTATGGCGTGAGCCAACCGCCACCGCAGTTTGTTGGGGATGATTTCAAATGGAGAATACAGCAGGTCGAGTAAGTTCTGTATGTCGAGCGGTTCGCGCAGCAGGGATATGCATTGCAGCATGATTTGCTTTATCTGCGACGCCAAAACGGTTGAGCAGCTGCCCATTGGCGTGCCTCCCAATGCGTTCATCCAATTGTCGTGGGCTTTGTTGTCAGCCGCAATCCATAGTTCGCCGCCTATCTCGTGGCTGTGGAATGCCACATATTCATCAGCCTCGCGCTTGTCGCTGAAGTGGAGTATCGTGTAAGGGCAGAACCCCTCCCTCTCGAAATCTTTGCGAGCCAACTGTGCGCCGCGATCCTCCAAGGCTGACAACAGGCGGCGTATGGTCGGGGGCATCAGCTCGATGTCTACTGTGGTTATGATGATCATGTCGTCAAACCGGATGGACTCCGTCCCCTCTAACCACTTGATTGCGTTCCACGTCCGGTCTGCCAAGCCAGGCTCCGCCATGAGCTCCTGAAAGTGCCTCTCGATGTCGTTTATCGCCTCAAGACGCGGACTGACAGCCGGCTTGCTGAAGTCATAGCCGTCCATCACGAGTTCGTCACGCCACGAAAGGACCTCTTTCGCAGTCCCCATCTCCGATGTGCTAAATGATTTTGCCAACACGCTCTCGGGATTGTCGGACACGTGCCTCTTCATGGCGGCGAAATAGGTTGAGAGCCTTAAGGCTGGCGATATGTCACGTGTGCGCAGCCCCATCCGCTCCTCTATGTGTCCCAATAGTCCCGATGTGCCCACTATCTTTGTGTCCATCAGTACGTCTGATGGAGTCGAGCCCTCAATTCCTTTGAAAATGTAGCCGCTGTAGGATGGCGAGTAGAATATGTTCATGGACGCGCTGTAAGGTCAAATTTTACAAAAATAGCATTTTTCCATATTCCTTCAACGAAGCTACGCCCGCCTGTCACCAATTCTTCATCACACGGCTCCGCGTCCCATGACTCGACACCCCCATTTTTATTATCTTCGCGCCGAGGTCAGACGTGTTCAGTCTCTCCGAAAATAAGCTATTGGTATAACTCTTAACGATGGATCGCATTGTCTCTTTTCTGCGCAATTGGACTCTGCCTGTTGCAATGCTCGCTGGCGTGATTTTCTACGTCGCTTTCCATAATCTTTCTTTCCTTCAGCCTCTTCATGAGCCGGTCTGGGCCATTGACGCCTATCTGACCCCGGCTCTCATCTTCGCCCAGCTGCTTCTCACTTTCTGCCGTGTCAATCCGCGCCAGTTCCGTGTCCGCAAGTGGCATTTCTGGCTGCTCTTCTTTCAGATTGTCTGCGCCTCGTTAGCCTATATCGCACTCGCCCCTTTGTCTGCCGTCCTGGCGCAGGGTGCCATGGTCTGCCTCATCTGTCCCACGGCAACGGCCGCCGCTGTCATCACTCATAAACTTGGAGGCTCGGCCGAGACGCTCATCACGTTTACCCTCATGGACAATATCATGACGGCTATATATGTACCCCTCGTTTTCCCCCTTGTCTACGCACAGTCCGGTGGCCTTGAGTTCGTTGACGCCTTCCTCATAATCCTCGGCAAGGTCTTCCCTTTGCTCATCTTCCCGTTCATCATGGCGCAGGCTCTGCGTCTTTGGCTGCCTAAGGCTCATGACTGGCTGCGCGACCACTCCGGCCTCGCTTTCTACATCTGGGCTTTGGCTTTGGCAATGGTCATGGGCAAGACCGCCAAAAGTATTGTCGATGACTTTGATGAGATGCTCGTGGTTCTTTCGCTCGCTCTGGTCGCTGTGGCTGCCTGCGCTGTGCAGTTCCTTTTCGGCAAGGTGACTGGCGGCCGTTATGGCGACAGGATTAGTGGCGGACAGGCTCTTGGTCAGAAAAACACGGTCCTCGCTATCTGGATGTCGCAGACCTACCTTAACCCGCTCTCTTGTGTTGCCCCAGGAGCCTATGTCCTCTGGCAGAACGTGGTTAACAGTTATCAGCTCTGGAAAAAACGTAACAAGTCAACTGCTAAATAGATGAATGTGACTATCCGTGAGGCAACTCCTGATGATGCCGAGGAGCTTTTGGCCATTTATGCGCCCTATGTGACAGGCACTGCTATCACGTTTGAATATGATGTGCCTACGGTTGACGAGTTCCGCCGCCGCATAACCTCCACTCTCGGACATTTCCCCTATCTTGTGGCTGTCAGTGAGGCTGATGGCTCTCTTGTGGGCTATGCCTATGCGGGCAAGTTCAAGGAGCGCGCCGCCTATCAGTTCGCTTGCGAGACGAGCATATACGTCCGCCAAGATGTGCGCGGTGGTGGCGTCGGCGCATCACTCCTCCATGAACTGGAGAGCCGTCTCATCACCCAAGGCATTAAGAGCATTTGCGCCTGCATCACATATATCCAAGTGGCTGACCCCTATCTCACTAACGCCAGTATGCGTTTCCACGAGCGCCAGGGCTATCGCCTCGTGGCTCATTTCCACCGCTCGGGCTATAAATTTGGCCGATGGTACGATATGATTTGGATGGAGAAGCTGGTCTAATGCTCTTTGCCGCAATCAAGTAACATTGACAGAAAACTAAATGGAGGTACAGGTTCACATAAAGAATATGGTTTGCGACCGCTGCAAGATGGTGGTCTCGTCCATACTCCGCAATTTGGGTGCCCATGTGGTCTCCGTGAGCCTTGGTGTGGCAACGTTGTCGCAACCCCTCTCAGAAGAGCAATTGCTCGCTCTTAAGGAAGGATTGGAAGAGGTTGGCTTTCAACTTATTGATGACAGGGAAGAGGTGACAGTCGATCGCATGAGAGCCATCCTTCGCGATGAGGCGAGACGTGCAGACGGCTCCCCGCAGCGAAATCTGTCAACTCTCATATCCGAGGCTTTTCATTCTGATTATTCCCAGCTGTCCGCCCTTTTCCGTGATGTTGAGGGGCGGACTGTGGAGCAGTTTTATATCGTCCAGCGAATTGAGAAGGTCAAGGAGCTTTTGGAGAATGGAGAACTTAGACCTGGTGAGATTGCAGATCAGATGGGCTTCTCTTCCGCTGCTCATCTCAGCACTCTTTTCAAAAGGGTCACCGGGCTGACGCCATCTCAGTTCCGTCAGATGAATTGTGGTGGCCGAATCGGACTCGATTTGCTATAAAAAGACCAGTTTTTTATGCTCTGCGGCATAAATCCCGCTATTTTAACGCCTTTCTGTTTTGGGCTTAACGTTACTTGGCCGTAAATTAGTATTACTTAACGCAGCGATATGTGATATAGATTGCTGTATGACATCGCTGCATGTTACAAACAAGCAAAGAACGAATTAGTTAAAACAGTAGAACGTTACTTATGACAATCTTTGAGTTAATTATTGTCCTTCTGTGCCTCTACGTAGGTTCGCGTTACGGAAGTTTGGCACTCGGCGCCATCTCGGGTATAGGCCTCGCGGTTCTGGTTCTTATCCTTGGACTTGTCCCTGGCAACCCTCCGACCGACGTCATCTATATCATTATCGCCGCTGTCACGTGCGCCGGCATCATGCAAGCCTCCGGCGGTATGACGTGGCTCATTCAGATCGCGGAAAGGCTGCTACGTAAGCATCCGGATCGCATCACCATCTTCGCGCCGCTCTGCACATTCTTCCTCACTGTCCTTGTCGGCACTGGTCATGTGGTCTATACTCTCATGCCCATCATCTGCGACATCTCGCTCAAACAGGGCATTCGCCCCGAGCGCCCTTGCGGTGTGGCGTCAATCGCCTCTCAGGTAGGCATCACTTGCTCGCCCATTGCGGCGGCTGTCGTCGCCTTTACCACCATCTCCGCCTCCTATGGTTTTGAGATAACCATCCCGCAGGTGCTAATGGTCTCTATCCCCGCTTGCCTTTGCGGTCTTATGGCTGCTGCTGCAGCCTCTTACCACCGCGGCCTCGACTTGGACAAGGATCCGGCTTTCCAGGCTCGTTGCGCTGACCCCGAGACTTACAAGTATATGTATGGCGACACTGCTACTACTCTTGGCCAGACCATAAAGAAGGAGGCTAAGCTCGCTGTCGGCATCTTCCTCGCCGCACTCCTTCTCATCGTTGCCTATGCTGCCTTTCCACAGATGCTACCCGACTATGATGGCAAGCCCCTCAAGATGAATCTCGTCATCCAGATTGTCATGATTACGGCAGCCGCCCTCATGATTATCTTCTGCAAGGCTAAACCCAAGGCTGCAGTGTCCGGCGCTGTCTGGCAGAGTGGCATGACGGCTGTCGTGGCCATCTATGGCATCGCTTGGCTCTCCGATACTTTCTTCGCTAACCACCTTGATGAGATGAAGTTGGCTCTCGCCGATTTCGTTAAAGTTTATCCATGGTCCATCGCCTTGGTATTCTTTCTCGTCTCAGTCCTCATCAATTCTCAGGGCGCTGTCGTGGTCTCCATGCTGCCTCTCGCCTATGAGCTCGGCATTGATGGCTCTATTTTGCTCGGCGTCCTCCCATCAGTCTATGGCTATTTCTTCATCCCCAACTATCCGTCAGATATCGCCACCGTCAACTTCGACCGCTCTGGCACCACGGTCATTGGCAAATATCTGCTCAACCATAGTTTCATGATGCCGGGACTCGTTAGTGTGACTGTATCAACGCTTGTCGCTTTCGGCATCACGAGGATTATATTCTAATGGCATAGGGCGCAGATTGTTGTAGCCCCAAGACGCAATTTATTTTTTCTTCACCCCCTCCGTCCCTTTATGGTGTGGACGGAGGGGGATTTTTTCGTTATCTTTGTCTTGTCTCGACCTCTTTACCATATTTACGAGTCCCTACATGAAGAATGTCAAATATATAAATGCTGGTGCCGGCAGCGGCAAGACCTATACGCTCACTTCTGAATTGGCTGACCTGGTGGGGCAAGGCCTCGCACTCCCAAGTCAGGTCATCATGACTACTTTCTCTGAGCGCGCGGCTGCTGAGATGCGGACTAAAGCAAAGTCTATGCTCCTCTCCCGAGGTCTCACATCCGAGGCTTTGCAGATAGACTATGCGCTCATTGGCACCATCCATGGTGTGGCATATCAGCTCATCAAGAAGTTTTGGTTCTTCTTGGGTCTCCCGCCCGAGCTTAATGTTATGGATGAGGAGGATCAGGCCGCCTATGTGGCTCAATCAGTGGCCGATTTGCCAGACGATTCCGAACTCCGTTTCCTGCATCATTTCGCACGCGAGTTCTCTGTGTCAGATGGCTTTGGAAATGTCATCTATGACTTTTGGATGTCGGATCTTAACTCCATTGTGGCACTCTCCACAAATTATGAGGTGTCCGACTACACTGCGAGCAAGGCCGCCTCTTGCGATTTCTTCAGGCGTTTCGTAAGCTCAGACGCAGTTCAACTCCCCTCCGAGGATGTCTTGTCCGATGCCCTCAACCGCATCATTGGCACATGGGAAGCCTATGCGCAAAAAGCCAAGAAACCCAATGCCACCAACGAGAAAAGGCTCGACCTCGCCAAGTCCCTGCTCCGTCAAGTCAGGAGCCGCGATGTGGCTTGGTATGCCAGTTTCGGCTCGCAATGCACAGGTATCAAAGGCGCGGAACTCGATGATGATGTCAAGGATCTTATCTCTCGTTGCGCCAACATATACCACAGTCCGATGGTCTTCGCCGAGGTCGAGAAGTATATCAATCTGATTTTCCGCCTCGCCGAGCGATGGAGGGATAATTATGCGGCTTTCAAGGCCGAGCGCAACATCCTGGACTACGATGACATGGAGAAATATCTCGTGCGTCTGCTCGAAATGCCCGATGTCCTCAAGGAGTTAAGCGCGTCCTACAAATATCTGTTTGTTGATGAGTATCAGGATTGCTCTCCCATTCAGGTGAAGATTTTCGACCACCTGTCGGATATCATGACGCAATCTTATTGGGTGGGCGATAGCAAACAGGCCATCTATGCCTTCCGTGGCTCGGCTACTGAACTCACACAAGCCGTCATAAGCAAAATCGAACGTCACGAGGATGGTTGCGCCACTGAGACGCTTAAATACTCATGGCGCTCACAACCCGGCATTGTCCATCTTTGTAACAAGGTCTTTTCGCAGGTCTACGCCAATCTCTATGACGGCAAGATGCCTGTCGAGAATATTGTCCTTGAGCCCAAACGACCTCTCCCAGGTGAGGAGGTCCAACTGCCAGACCTCTGCTATTGCGATGCGCCGGGCAAAGCTGATGAATGGTCCGCCACTCTGTCTGAGAAAGTGGCCTATATCGTCCGTTCAGGTCAAGATAAACCATCCGATATAGCCATTCTTTGCCGTCGGAACAAAGATGTGTATCGTGTCGCGGCTGAACTCGGAAGGCTTGGCATCCCTTGCAATGCTGCGTCTCTTCTTTTGCGTGACTATAAGGCGACTAAGCTTCTGCTTGCCCTGCTCGCTCTTGTCATTTCTCCTCGCAATGTGTTGGCCAAGGCTACTATTGCCTATCTCACGGAGGAGAGGTGCAATCTGTCTGAGATAATAGAGAGGGCGAGTTATGAAAACAGGAGGTCCGATAATGATGATGACTCGCAAGAGGGCGGAAGCCTCTTCAATATGAATCAACTCATTCTCAGGGCTTCCAATCTGCCAGCCTATATGGCGCAACAGTCGGTGGGCGCGCTCGTCGAGTCCATGATAATCGAGCTGAGGCTCTTTGACGAGGTCAAGAAGTTTGACGATCCCGCAAGCCAAATCTCGTGTCTCAACGCTCTGATTGAAGAGGCTTGCAGGTTTGAGGAGCGTTGCGCCAAAAATGGCAGACCCGCATCTCTCTCAGGTTTCATCAATTATGTCAATAGCAGTGAAGTCCTCTGCGGCGGAGACCCTGATGGCGTGCAAGTGCTAACTTATCACAAGTCCAAGGGCTTGCAATGGAAGCGTGTCTTCCTGTGCGACATGGAGAATGATTCTTTTGACGATCAGTCTAAGTTAATCAACCAATATGTCTTTGGCATCCACCGCGAATATGTCTCGCAGCCCGAGGCCGACAACCTCTATCCCGATGTGATCATCCGTGTGGCCCCTTGGATCTTTGGGGGTAAAAAGAAGGTGACTGATGAGGAGATTGTCTCTCTAATCACAGAGTCCCCGCTCTTCTCCACAGTGAGGCGCAACGAGGTATCGCAAAATGCCAATCTGCTCTATGTCGGCATGACGCGCCCGCAAAATTGTCTCACCCTGGTCCTTAAGGATTCCAAGTCTCCTCTCGCTTGGTTCACTCTTCTCGGCGTGACGGGTGTCGGCGAGGACAAGTCTCATCTTCTCGGCACTGACGAGGTTTTCAGCGATTGCGCTCAAGAAGCCGACGATTGGGATGACGTGATGAGTCAGCCGTCCAATGATTTGGGCGATGAATACCGCCGCATGTTGGTGGCCAACGCCTCCGCCTCAAGCCGTAGTCTGCGCGACCTCCAGCCAAGCCGTATTCCCGGCTATGCCATGCTCGGCAGGGTGTTGCCCGTCAGTGAGAGGATGCCTCTGACTGGTGATTTCAAGATGGATGAGGTCGGAAACTGTATTCATCAGATTTTCGCCTATGTTGACGACTATGCCGTCGAGCGCCAATTAGCCTACGCTCAAAATGTCATTGAGTCCTATGGTCTGACGGAGACAATCACTCAGCCCCAAGCACTTATTGATACTTGGAATGTGGTCAAGCAGACTCTGACTGACCTCTATGGCCCTGCCGAACATATATACCACGAGCGCCCATTCTCCCTCAACCGATATGGTCACCTGCTCAACGGCAGCATGGACCTCGTTTGGCACACTCCGGCTGGCGATGTCCTTGTCGATTTCAAGACATGCCCAATGGGTAAGGCCGAGGTCACTAATACAGAGAGCTCACACTATGCCGGCATCTACGCCGGACAGCTCGATGTCTATTCCGACGCCCTTGAGGCGGCAAACGCCGTAGTCCTTTCGCGGTGGATCTTCTATCCTGTCATTGGTCTCCTGGTCGAGGTGCTTGACAATCAGCGTCCCTTCTTTGATGATAATATGGAGATGATGATTGCCGAGACTAATAGCCTCACTCAGAATATTATAGTCGATGAGTTCGTCTTCTTCGGCGATGTCGATTTCTCTCAGTTGCGAAAAGATGTGCCTTCTCTCATAGATGGTGTCATAGGTGCCATCCCACTCCCCTTGTCGGATATTTTCAATGGCGATGACGACATTGTGCCAGATGATCTGGATGATGAGGATGAGTATGATGACGTTGATTTGCCTGATGACGACGACGATGATGATTTGTCCGATGATGACATTGATGACGATGATGAGGAGGATATAGACGATGAGTCCTTTGGCGATGATGAGGATGAAGAGGAGGGCGATGTCCGTAATATGGACAATAATATACGCCTCGCCATTCAGGGTAAGTCGTCACAGGGCATCGATATGTTCTCTCGTGATGGCGCCGAGATTATTCGCATCCCGTATGTCGCGTCTAAGGCCGATATCCATCTTGCCTGTGTCATTCTTCGCTATGTGTCACAAAAGTACGGTCTGACCATCTATCGCAACAAGGAGGCTGTTGATGTAGATGCTCCCGATTTCGAGGAGTCCATCTATGAGAACAGGCGACGCAATGTGCGGCTCATGCTCAATGCCGAGAGTTTTGAGCATCTGGCCATTAATGGTGTCAACAATTCGCTCAACATCAACCTCAGGGACATGAGGCGAGATATGCCCGACGCATCTGTCTGGCAAATGGTGGATCATGTCATTGAGCGTCTCATTGCTCTGCAGTGGGATTACCTTGATTACCACGGCACTTGGTGCTTCTCGCTTGGCGAGGGTGGCAACAGGCGCATCTTTGTCAAGATTGATAACTCAGAGGATGTGCTGGTCCCGTTCTGCAACACTGTCATTCTCTTCCTCCATGCCACACCTGTGGTCATTAGTCAAAGTGATTTCTACTCTTTGGCGGCTGAGTCTCCATACATTGAGGCGGTCGACAGTCTCCAGTTGGCAGTGCGAAAAATGCCACCCAATGACTGGGAGGACCTCTGGCTCGCAGCCGCTCAAAAGGCTAATTTCCACCCCAAGACCTATATCCTGCGATGGAATCCCGACATCAGCTCCTTCACGCGTGACGCCTATGCCGGCATGACTGCCAAGAACAATGATTTCGCCATGGACTGGAGTATCTATGATTGGCAGGATGCTAAACTCGGCGATTTCTTTTTCATGGTGCGTGTCGGCAAGGAGAGTGAAGCCGATGGCACTGCCGGCATTGTCTTCCGCGGTGAGATTGTCACGCCCCCCTATCTTGCCCCTGATTGGAATGATGGCAAGGGCTCGCGTCCATTCCGTCATTACGTGGACATTTCTTGCCGTCACTGCGCCCCTGTTGATGGCAAACCATGCATATCGTTGGCTCAACTCAGTGAGGCTATCCCCGAGATTGATTGGGGATGCGGGCACTCGGGCGTTCTCTTGTCACCCGATGTGGCTGCGCGACTGTCCGAATTGTGGGCTAAACTTAATCCGTAGTAATTGACCTGGCATTTTACCAGTGGCCCAATCCTGATTTATTCTCAAAAATGCGGCAGGGAGAACTCTTCAATCAGTTCTCTTTGCCGCTCTTTTTATCGCCTCTACCGCCAATCCATCTGCAGTTGATGATGTAGAAGACAGATGAGCACACTATGGCATAAGCGCCTCCCAATCCAATCTCTATCGGATAGAAGGTCAATTCACTGTTAGGCACTAACCCTGCCAAGAGGCACGCAGCAGCAGCCGGCGCGTAATATTTTCTGAATATGGCAAAGACGCATAGTGTGAGCGCGAATGCTATGCTCAGCCAAAATCCGCTCCCTTGCGACAATATCATCATTGATGATCCGCAGCTTGCTCCCAACATCAGCATGAGCAGCACTTGCCAAGGGCGATGACGGAAACCGCTCCTTGAATTCGAGAACTCGACAAGTGTCACAATGACGGGCGGCGCCATGATGAACCTGTGGTCTGTCACTATCGCCAATGCCACGATGGGCATTATGATGACTGTGAGTATAACCCATTTGGCGATTACGCACACACTCAATCTGCTGCCACTTGCGTCTATTGCAGGCGTCTGGACATTACGTATACCCGTTGCCTCGGATATTTTCTGCAATATGGTTGTGAACAACACTAACGCGGTGAGCGATGCCACATAGACCCAACTCCCTGTCTCTGTTATGACGGGCAGTAAGGCTGCAGCCAAAGCGGGCGGCATGAATGTGCGGCAGATTGTCATCAGCAGCCCCGTGATTAAGAATGTCACAGGCACTGTCAATGCCCAACCCCATTGACCTAAATATATCTCGACAAGTGTGCCAAGGGCTCCGCTCAACACTAATATCAAGTTCTGCGCATAGCCAATCTTCCATGCGCGTTTGTTTATCACCAACAGGCCCACGGCCAAAGCGCCAAGTTCCGGGAACAAGTAGTGTGTCTCGCCCGTCGTCCCCCACAATGCCGCCATGGGGATTATGGCCACAATGGCCAATATATTTCTTATCAGTTCTTTCATCTTCTCATCCTTTTCTCTTCCGCTAAAATAGTCTTTTATAATCTATTTTTTGACCACTCGTCCCTCAGTTTGTGGCCATTTGGGGCAGATTAGCCCCTTTCGTATCCATTTAAGCATAAAAAAACGTCCCGCCGCGCCATTTCTGGTGCGGCGGGACGCCTCTCTGTTTATTAATCTTGGTTCAGCGCCATCTCGGCGTTAGTTCTTGAAGACGAGCCCGTCGCCTTCCACGTCCACTGTCATCGGGCGCTCTTTGTCCACGTCGCCTGACAGGATTCGTTTGGACAGGTCGTTCAAGACGTAGGTCTGGAGGGCTCGTTTCACAGGGCGTGCGCCAAACATAGGGTCGTAGCCCACGCGGGCCAACCAGTCGATGGCGGCCGGGGTCATGTTGATGGTCACGCCGTTGCCCGCCAAGGTCTTCTGGACTGATGCGAACTGCAGGCCCACAATCTCGCGGATCCTATCTTGGCTCAGCGGAGTGAAGGTCACAATCTCGTCTATTCGGTTCAAGAGCTCAGGGCGTATGGTCTGCCTCAGCAAGGTCATCACCTCGCGCTTGCTGTTCTCTATCAACTCGGGCGTTATCGTGTTGCCACTCTTCTCAAACTCCTCTTGGATAAGGTTCGATCCGAGGTTCGAGGTCATTATTATTATGGTGTTCTTGAAGTCCACCGTACGACCTTTGTTGTCCGTCAGCCTGCCGTCATCCAATACCTGCAGAAGGATGTTGAACACGTCAGGGTGAGCTTTCTCAATCTCGTCAAGCAAGACGACTGAGTAAGGTTTGCGTCTGACGGCCTCGGTCAACTGACCGCCCTCGTCGTAACCTACGTATCCTGGGGGCGCGCCAATCAGTCGTGAGACGCTGTGCTTCTCCTGATACTCGCTCATGTCGATACGGGTCATCTGCTGCTCGTCGTCAAAGAGGAACTCGGCAAGTGCCTTGGCAAGCTCAGTTTTACCGACACCCGTGGTGCCTATGAAGATGAATGAGCCAATCGGCCTGCGTGAGTCTTGCAACCCTGCGCGTGAACGGCGTACGGCGTCAGACACGGCACGGATGGCCTCATCCTGACCAACGACACGCTTATGCAGCTCGTCCTCCAAATGTAGCAACTTGGCGCGTTCGCTCTCAAGCATTTTGCTCACAGGGATGCCGGTCCATCTTGACACAACCTCGGCTATGTCGTCCGAATCGACCTCCTCTTTGATGAGTGCGCCGCCAGCCTGCATGTGGGCGAGTTTGTCGTTAAGCTCGTCTATGCTCTTCTCTGCGGCCGACATCTTGCCATATCGCAACTCAGCCACGCGTCCGTAGTCGCCTTCGCGCTCAGCTTTGTTGGCCTCGAATTTTATGTTCTCTATCTCGGCCTTCTTCTGCTGAATCTCTTCGATGACGTCTTTCTGGGCTTTCCATTGAGCCCTGTGCTCGGTACACTGTTGCTTCTGCTCGGCAATCTCTTTGTCAAGCTCGGCAATCTTGTCGGTGTCGCCCTCGCGCAGGATGGCAGCCCTCTCAATCTCCAACTGCTTGAGCTTGCGCTCCAGGTTGTCTATCTCCTCAGGCACGGAGTTCATCTCCATCCTCAGGTGGGCTGCGGCCTCATCTATCAAGTCAATCGCCTTGTCTGGCAAGAAACGCTGACTGATATATCTGCGGCTGAGCGTCACTGCGGATATGATGGCCTCATCCTTGATCCTCACCTTATGATGGCTCTCATATTTCTCTTTGATGCCTCGCAAGATGGATATGGCGTCCTCTTCGCTCGGCTCGTCCACCATGACGGTTTGGAATCGTCGCTCCAGAGCCTTGTCTTTCTCAAAATATTTCTGATACTCGTCAAGCGTTGTCGCGCCAATGGCCCTAAGCTCACCACGTGCCAAGGCCGGCTTCAATATGTTGGCCGCGTCCATGGCGCCGTTGTTCTGACCTGCGCCAACAAGGGTGTGAATCTCATCAATGAAGAGAATTATGCGCCCATTGGCCGAGACGACCTCTTTAACCACGCTCTTGAGCCTCTCCTCAAACTCGCCCTGATACTTGGCTCCTGCAATGAGGGCGCCCATGTCAAGCGAGAATATCTCTTTGTCTTTCAGGTTCTCAGGGACGTCTCCCGCTATAATCCTGTGGGCGAGTCCCTCGGCAATGGCTGTCTTACCTACGCCAGGCTCACCTATCAGGATAGGGTTGTTCTTTGTGCGTCGGCTCAAAATCTGAAGCACTCGGCGAATCTCGTCATCGCGGCCAATCACAGGGTCGAGTTTACCCGTCCTTGCGCGGTCGTTGAGGTTGATGGCGTATTTGCTCAACGCATTGTAGTTGTTGTCGGCGTTCTGGTCGGTCACTTTGCTGCCTTTGCGCAATTCGCGTATGGCTGCGCGGAAATCCTTCTCTGTCGCCCCGGCGTCTTTTAATATCTGGGCGGCAGTGCCTTTGCCCATCAGTGTGGCAAGCAGCATGAATTCAACCGACACAAACTGGTCTCCCTCTGCCTTGCTCAGCTCTTGGGCTTTAAGCAGCAATGTGTTGGCATCTCCACTCAAGTATGGCTGCCCGTCGCCTCCGCTCACTCGCGGCAACGAGTTGATGGCCGCGTCTACGGTTTGCGACACGGTGGTCGCTATGCCGCATTTGTTGAATACGAAGTTTGTCACGTCGGGCGCTGTGTCCATTATGGCACGCAGTATATGCAGTGGTTCCAACGCCTGCTGACCGTGCGAGGTGGCCGTCTGGGCCGCCTTGTTTATTGTCTCTTGGCTTTTAACCGTGAAGTTGTTGAAATCCATAATTCGTTTTGTTTTTTGTTTTCTGACCTCCTATATCGCAAACTGAGTGCCAATGCCAGACCTTTGTCCAAAGATTAATGGCTATTTCTTTTGAAATTATGACTCAATAATTTGATTGTCAGTTATATACTTTTATTCTCAATAACCTTGTGTACAGCGTGGGTAAATTTATCGTGTATGACTTTTTGTCTTATATCCAAACGGTTTTGATAATAATTCATGTCAAAATGGCGCATAATTATGCTTTGCGCAACCCTTCCCTCCTAACCTTTTCACCCGTCATATCATGACACAAAAAAGCCCGGATGACTCCTTTTCGACGACATCTCGTCGCTAAGGAAATCATCCGGGCGGATGTTTCTATACCTTGCTCTTTCCCCCTCTATTTCAGGTATCCGTTGAGTGTCAATTTCTTCTCAGCCACCTCTTTTGAGAAGTAGGTTATTATCAGGCTTGTGCCAGCGCGCTTTATGGCGATAAGACTCTCATAGACAACCCTGTCGCGGTCTAACCATCCGTTCTGGGCGGCCGCGCAAAGCATGGCGTATTCACCAGAGACTTGATAAGCCACCATCTTGATGGGGTTCTCGGGCGTGTTCAGCTTAAACCTGTCCATTGCTCTGGCCAAGACGTCAAGGTATGGCATGGCTGGCTTAACCATGACGTAGGCCGCTCCCTCGCTCAGGTCGGCCTCCACCTCGTCAAGTCCCTGATCTTTCGCTCTATAGTCCATCTGGTATGTCTTGCGGTTGGCTGGTAGGCGATAGTCGGGCCAACTCGGTGTCGATGTGCCAGGCGCGCTGCCTGCCGCGTCACGGAACGGGCCGTAGAATGCTGACGCGTATTTGGCCGAATAGCCCATCACTTTGCAATCTTTGGTGCGCTCATCTTGGTCCAGTCGGGCGCGTATGGCCTCCACTTGGCCATCCATCATGGCGCTCGGGGCCACGATGTCGGCTCCTGCCAATGCGTGTGTATATGCCATTTCGGCGAGCAAAGGCAAGGTGCTGTCATTGTCTACATCCAAATAGCCCTCTTCCGCTTTGTTAGGCGTCAGCAGTCCGCAGTGTCCGTGGCTCGTGTATTCGCACAGGCAGATGTCTGTTATGACCACGAGTCCAGGCATGGCGCTTTTCAAGGCTTTTGTTGTGCGGGCCACCAGGTTGTCGAGCGTATAAGCTTGGCTGCCGCGCTCGTCTTTTGCCTCATCACTCAGTACTCCGAAAAGCAGCACTTTGTTCACACCTGCGGCATATAGCTCACGGACGTCCTCCGTCAATCTGTCTATTGAGAATCTGTTGATGCCTGGCATAGAGGGCACCGGCTCGCAAATGTCTTCACCCTCCACCACGAAATATGGCATGATGAGGTCGTCTACTGACAGGCTGACGTCTGCGAAACTGTCACGCGTGGCTTGATTCACGCGGGTCTGGCGAAATCTTTTCATTCTGTTGTCTTTGTGTTTTTTATGCTGTCTAAGTGTGCCTCGGTTATCTGTCCGCGGCATACTATGTTTTTGTCTGTCGGAATGGCTCCGTATATCTCTATGAACGCGTCAATGGTGGATGGCGATGTGAATATGATTGTATCTATGTCGTCCATTTTAACCCGTCGTGCGCTCTTGTTTACTGTGTTCTCGTATGCCGCGATGGTTGTCACGTCAAAACCCGAAGCCCTCAGCCCGTCGGGTATTATGGGCAAGGCTTTGTCAGAGCGCGGAATTAAGACGCGTCCCTTTTCTTGCGCTGACATCAATTTGACTATGCCATGCGAATCATCCGTCTCCGGCATCATGTCCACTCTGATTCCAAGGTCAGCCAATTCGTTGGCGGTTGTCTCTCCTATGGCCACCACTTTTGTCTCCTCTGGCATCACGAAGTCGTCACCTGCCGCCTCCGCCCAAAAACGGGCCGCATGACGGCTTGTGAATATGACGTATTGGTATGTGGCTACCTCCAGTGCGCTCTGTCTCAATGCGCTGGTGTCGCTCGTGGCCGTCAGTTTTATTAGTGGTGTCCAAATGAAATTGGGGTCGGGGCATACGCTTCCTGTGTAAAGTGTCCTTCCCCCAGCAGCCTTGTGTCTGAGAGCGGCGACGTCGCCAATCATGCAAATAACAGGTGTCGGCAACTGTCCGTCGTCCCCTTGGCTAAGTCTTTCCAATGTGGTCTCATACTCTTGTCTGTCCTGCCGACCTACGTGACTGACAATCAGAGCTGGCGTGTCCGCAGGTTTCCCTTTCTCTATCAGTCCCGCGGCTATCGAGCACAGCCTTGAGCCGCCCATGTAGTAGACCAGCGTGTCCGCATCAGCCTTTGATAACTCAGCTGAGTGTCCATTGATGAATGCCACTGAACCCGAAACACCGCGGTGTGTCAAGCCCAATCCGACTTCCGCCGCCATGGCCGAGGCCGCAGATATGCCAGGGATGACGCTTACTTCCACCAAGTTGCGCCTCAGGTACTCCGTCTCCTCACCCGTGTGGGCGAAGATGGCGGGGTCTCCCCCTTTTAGCCTGACTACGTGGTGTCCGTCGCGAACCTCGCTTAGCATGATGGCGTTAATCTCGTCTTGCTCTGCGCTATGTCTGCCGCTTCTCTTACCGACGTATATTTTTCGGGCTGCGTATTGGTCAAGATATGATATGTCAATCAGGTCGTCATGGATTATCACATCGGCCGACTGCAGGCGTTTTATCGCCTTGACGGTCAACAGCTCAGGGTCTCCTGGACCAAAGCCGACTATGTCTACTCTCCCCTGAGTGTTCATCAAGTTTCCGTTGCTGAAGAGTTGCCGCATCTCGTCAGCCCTCTCACTTTTGGCGGTCACGGCCAACATCCCCTGAAGCGGATGGGTGGCAAAGGGCAGACGCTCTGTTATTTTGTCTTCCATCCCAAGGCGTTGCAGCGCGCATGTGGCCACTATGGCTGCGTCATAGTCACCTCTCTCCACTTGTGCGACGCGTTCCTCTATGGTGCCGCGTATCCCCCGCACCTCAAGGTCCGGCCTGACGCGGAGCAGCTCACGCCTGCGCATCGGGCTGCTCGTCCCCACAACGGAGCCAGTAGGCAACTCGCTCAATCCTCTGCCCGTGCGGCTCACAAGGCTGTCGCTCTGGTCTTTGGCTCGGGTCAGGCACACCACGCTTATCCCTTGTGGAAGAGGGTAGGGCAGGTCTTTGGCGGAGTGTATGCACATGTCGGCACGGCCGGTCAATATGGCCCGGTCCAACTCGCGTGTGAATATGTCGGTCGGTGCCTCGCCTGTCAATAGGCTTATCTCTTTGTGTTTGTCGCCAAGCGAGGTTATTATTTCCAGCTCGTAAGGAATATCCGGATATGCCGAAAAAAATTCCTCTACTTGCAGAATGGACAGTTTGCTGCCTCGTGCCGCTACTCTCATGGGCTGTGTCATACTTCTCTTTTCCTTTTTTATTCTGTTGACAATGTCCCGTTCTCTATCAACTCTCTGATTCTGTCTCTAATCCTGATGGATCGCCTCACGTCGCGGGCGTCACTCGCCACGGCTATCGTCACACCTCCGTCCACTGAGCAGATGGCAGGCGAAGTGAAGTCGCACAGCTCAGGGTCATCGCATACCGATGCCAATACATGCCACCGCTCCGCCTCTTTTTTGAGTTCGCGGTTCAGCTCCCTGTCGCCCGTGCAAATGAATACTATCCTCGCTTTGCGGATGTCCTCTTTCTCAATCGGCCGCTCTTCGTACTCAAACCCGAGTCTCTTTATCTCGTCAATCAGGCTTGCGCCAATGATGCGCACGTCGCGGGTGTAGCGTCTCAATATGCCGGCTTTGTGTGTGGCCACGCGCCCCCCGCCCACAATCAGTATGTTGCCCGCGCGTAGCGATATAGGCAGGAATGTTAATGCGTTCTCCTCCATCTCCTTCGGTTAAAGTGGAAAACCGACACGCCACACGCTGTGATGTGTGTGGCGGTCGGTGCTGTCAGTGTGTTGTGGTTTAAGGCCTCTCCGCCTATTTTTTGCGGATAAGCACTTTCCAATAGCCGTCAATCATTGTTGTGGAGAGTACCTCATGCCCCTCTCCGCGCACTGAGCCCGGCACGTTTTGTATCGGAGCTCCGTCATCAAGCAATATCTCGAGTATCTGCCCACTCTTCATGGGGCTCAACGCTATCTTGGTCTTGACGAAGTTCATTGGGCATGCCACACCTCGGAAGTCTTTTTTCACGGCCGGGGTGTCTCCTCCCGTCGTCTGAGTGTCCTCTGCTGGTGCACTCTCGGTTTTCGCCTCGGCTACTGGCAGAGCCTCTGGGGCTGGCAGGTCCGCAGTCTTGAACTGGAGGCTGTCGTCCATTCCTTTATACAGCTCTATTATCTTGTGTGCCAAACTCTCCACCTCTGCTCTGCGGCTGGTCAGGTCTTTGCCTGCCTTTGCGTCCTGCACAATGCTTGTGTACTCTTTTGAGACTATGCCGGCGTTGATGAACAGCTCGATGAACTGGTCATACACCTCTTTTTCATCCCTCGGCTCAACACCGCGGGTCACGAGCAACATTCGGCTCGCCGAGAATGCCATCTCTTTCAGTGCCTCGGGAATATTTGCCCCCGGTGCCTCCAATTTCTTGAATTGGTTGACTATTATTTGCTCATCAAGCTCAATGATGTCAAAGAGGCCTGCTGAGCACTCCGCCTTGCCGTGGCTTGACAGGCTGAATATCTCTTCCGCGCCCCAGTCAAAGAAGTAGTTCTTGTCCTTTGCGAATGTCGGCACGGGCTTGTGCTTCTCTATCAAGCTCTTGATGACGCTCTCGCCCTCAGCTTTGAGGAACTCGTCGTGGCTGCCATACTGCTCTTTTTTGCTGATGTATGTGGCAATATAATCCACCACGAAGGCCGGCACGCTGCGTGCTGAAATCCAACCCAAGTTGACGCCCAGCTGATGACTTCCTTTCACTTGCGCCCACACTGTATACGCTGGGTATGCGTGGTCGCCCGAACGCCCAATGCGCCCCGAGAAGCCCAGCCCTGCCCAAACACTCTGTGCGCACATGTTCGTGCAGCCGTTCAGGTTGATGTTCACGTCCCATGCCTTGTCCAAGTCCAGTCCACTCTCTTTCAGGGCTTCATCTATGGCCACCACGGCACCCTTGGGCAGGCAGATGCCCAATCGGCAAGTGTCAGCCCCTGTGCATGACGCTATGTGACTGATTACCACTGGCTCGTCCATGTCGAAGCCCAAGGCCTTGAACTGTTTATACAATCCCGCCAAATGGCTCTCCGGCACATTACGCACCTGCATGTCTTGCCTTGGCGTGAAGCGGATTACGTCCTCGCCGTATGCCGTCAGGATATCCGCTATCTTGATGAATGTCTCGGCCGGGGCGTTGCCATGGAGCACAGGTATCACAAAATTCCACAATCCGTTTGGCTGCGGCTTGGCGTAGCGCAATTTCCACAGTCCGAAAGCGAATTGGTCAATCCCGTCAGATTCAGGCTCGGCAGGTGTCTTTATCGGCAGCACTTCCGCATCTGGCTCAAGCGTCAGGCTCGCGTCATCTTTCAGTGCGTCATAATATTTATGGTACAGGTCTATGGTCTCCTGGTCGCCAAGCTTATAGAATATGTATCGGATTCGCGCCTTATGGCGGTTTTTCCTGTTGCCGTTCTCGTTGAAGAAGTTCTTCGCAGCTTTAACGGCCTTGAATATCTCTGTGGCTGGCAGGAAATCGAACACTTTCCAACCCAAATGAGGGTCAGATGCCACCGATCCGCCCAAATAGCACTCGAAGCCCTCAACCCCGTCCTGCTTCTTCGCTATGAAACCGAAGTCATTCACCAAGGCGAAATTTGCGCTCTTCGCATCTATGTCAAACGCTATCTTGAGCTTACGCGGCATGGTGAATGAGTCTTTCTCCGCAATCAGGCGAGTGGTCAGCGCCTGCGCCCACGGCGTCACGTCAAACGCCTCTTCGGTCGTCACGCCCGTCTGGTCGTTGACCAGCATGTTGCGGATGGTGTTTCCGCCACCGCCCTGAGTGCCTAAGCCCGCCGCCTGCAATTTGCGGAGGCTCGGGATGGCGTCATCAATGTCCACGTCGTGAATCTGCACCTCCTGACGTGTGGTAATGTGTATGTGTGAGCAGCCTATGTCCTTGCCCACCTCGGCCACGCACCTCAACTGCTCGGGCTTTATCAGTCCGCCTGTGCAACGTATGCGCAGCATGAAATGGCCATCCGCCCGCTGCTCATAAATGCCCATGGGCACTCGGTTGCTCTTCAGCTGGGCGCCTGTTATCTTGCCCTCTTTATATTGCTTTATCAGGTCGGCCGTGTAGTCTATGTCGGCCGTCAGTGATGATGGTAACTTATACATTTTCTCAGTCTTGGTCGGTCACGCCTAAGAGCCTGACTCTTTGTTCTCTGTTAATGTCGCAAATTTACGTCTTTCACCCCTCGCTCCCAATAACCCGTCATTGTCATTCGCATACCATTAATATGGTATCAACAATCAACCTCCACATTCATCCTCCCAATCCAAAACAATTCGTTCTGCCCTCTTTCCCTCCGTCCGTCACACCGAACATCTAAAGTCATTATTACTAAATAGTGTTGTGCCTCCATATCATCTCGATTGCCCGCCCAGCCCGCTTTAACGCGTTTTGTCCCTCTGTTTTTTTGTCCATTCTGTTCTTGCTCACCGCAGTAAGTTAAAGAACGCACTTGACAAACACTCTTTCAGGAAAGAGAAAAATAACACCGAAACCAATGTTGAACATTTTGTAATGATAAGAAGAATCATTCAGAACCAAAGAACGCTTAACGAAATCACTAAAGGATTGTGCGCAGGCATCTGTGTAAGGAAAAAGGGAAGCCGATGCTAATCTCGATGCTGTAAAGCAATCAATACAGTCAGCGCAAAGTATTATATCAGATTGTGTGAGTGAGCATGGAAACAACAGATATTGCACATCCGATGTCAAAAATGGTGTTAAGGTACAACTATGGAAAGTTACCACGAAGTTTTATTCAATTTGCCGTAAGGCTTGTACAGATGTGGCTGGCAAGTATAACAAGACCAATAATATTCAATATCACAGTTTCTGACCGTACCGAGGCGGGCAAAAGCACGCTTATGTAGATCTTGACAGAGGGAGACGGAAGGTCTATCTTGGCGGACAAAGAACTACGCGTGATGTGCATTCTTATGTGTGGAACGACAATGCGCCGGCTCTTCCTGTTCAGTGCAACCCCTCCAAAACCCTCTCATTCCCTCTTTAACCTCCCTTAACAACCCCTCCCAATCACCTGACACACACGCCTCCCGCCCAACCTCCATCAGAAAAACACCTAAAAAATCCCACCCGCCCCTTGCCAATCCGAAAAATCCACCTAACTTTGCACTCGCTTTCGGAAACGAAACAGCCTCACACGAGGCCGACGAAAAGAAGCGCAAGCACATTGACATATTGGAAGTGACGCACACTTAGTGGGCGGCGGGC